>CAYPET010000021.1:0-35876 GCA_964409905.1 uncultured Chitinophagaceae bacterium
ATTCGAACTCGCGACCCCGACCTTGGCAAGGTCGTGCTCTACCAGCTGAGCTACTTTCGCGTATTTTAAAGAACAATTTTCCGTTAAACGGATTGCAAATATAAACGTCTTTTAATATTTACGAAAAATTTATTGCCCCAATATCCATGCAAAAATTAAGGGTGCCACAATGGTGGCATCACTCTCCACAATAAACTTTGGGGTATCAATATCCAGCTTGCCCCAGGTGATTTTTTCGTTGGGCACAGCACCACTGTAACTACCGTAAGATGTAGTGCTATCGCTTATTTGACAGAAATAGCTCCAAAACGGTACCCCCTCCCACTCTAAATCCTGATACATCATGGGCACGACGCAAATCGGAAAGTCGCCGGCAATGCCGCCACCAATTTGGAAGAAACCGACGCCTTTGCTCTCGGAATTTTTACGATACCAGTCGGCCAAAAATACCATATACTCTATACCACTTTTCATGGTGCCGGCTTGTAGCTCGTTTTTTATCACATAACTGGCAAAAATATTGCCCATGGTACTGTCCTCCCAACCCGGGCATACAATGGGAATGTTTTTCTCGGCAGCAGCCAGCATCCAGGAGTTTTTGGGGTCAATTTCGTAATACTGCTCCAACACCCCACTCAGCAACATTTGGTACATGTATTCGTGCGGAAAATAACGCTCACCTTTCGCTTCGGCGTCCTTCCAGATTTTTTCTATATGCGATTGCAGCCGCCGAAAGGCCTCCTCCTCGGGTATGCAGGTATCCGTCACACGGTTATAGTGGTTTTCGAGCAAATCCCACTCTTCTTGCGGACTCAGGTCGCGGTAGTTGGGCACTCTTTTATAATGCGAGTGCGCCACCAGATTCATTATATCCTCTTCCAGATTGGCACCGGTACAAGAAATGATTTGCACCTTATCCTGCCGAATCATTTCGGCTAATGAAATGCCCAACTCGGCTGTACTCATGGCCCCGGCCAAGGTAATCATCATTTTGCCGCCGGCATCCATATGCGCTTCGTAGCCTTTGGCGGCATCCATCAAGGCAGCAGCGTTAAAATGGCGATAATTGTGCTCAATAAACTGTGAAATCGCACCTTTACTCATAATATCATTTTGCGGTCAAATATACTGTTTCAACTATAAATGAACCCCATGCTCAACAATTTAGCTTTACTTTTGAACAGCTTTGTACTGATAAAAATCAAAAAAAATTAATTGAAACCCAACGACATGCACGTGTTAAGCCTAAGAAGGTTGAAAAATATTATCCTACTAACCAACGGACGGAAGAAACCAACAGCATTGGTGGTATCGGGTTTAATGTTTATAGCATTGTTCCTTGGATCGCAGAAAGAAATGTGTGCGCAACAAAACAACGAGATTGTGCCCAAAAAAGTATTATCCATCGCCGGTAAACAAATCATCGTTACCGACTACGACGGCCTAAAACCCCTTTTTGAAAAAAAGAACGATAGCATTTACATGATTAATTTCTGGGCAACCTGGTGCGCCCCTTGTGTTGCAGAGCTACCCTATTTCGACCAACTACAGCAAGCTTATCAAGACGACAAGCTAAACATATCACTTGTGAGTTTAGACTTCAGCAACAAATTGGACAAAAGTTTGGTTCCGTTCCTAAATAAACGAAAGGTACTATCCCGAGTATTATTGCTTGATGATAATGATGCGAACCGATACATAAACGCCATTGACTCCAGCTGGTCCGGTGCCTTACCCGCCACCATAATTTACTCCAAAAAAGACTATACGTTCTTCGAAAAAAGTTTCACTTATGAAGAACTTGAAAAAGCTTATTTAACCATTAAAAACAAAAAAGAATAATTATGAACATCACAAAACAACTCTTCTATTCAGCAGCCTTATTTTTTGCAGTAAGTGCGCTACAACCCAACTTAATTAAAGCCGGCCATCTAGCGCTGCCATCTTCAGTCAGTGAAGGTAAAATAGCCCCTGAAGGTGAAACGCAGGCGGGTTATAAAATTGGTGACAAGGCCACCGATTTTTCTCTTTTGAACGTGGATGGCAACATGGTATCCTTGAGCGATTTTCCTGATGCAAAAGGGTTTGTCATTTGCTTTACCTGCAATCATTGTCCTTTTTCAGTAGCCAACGAAGATCGTTTGATAGCAATGGATAAGAAATACAGCCCTCAGGGCTACCCTGTTATTGCCATCAACCCAAATAACCCTGAAGTAAACGCGGAAGATTCATATGACAATATGATTGTACGCGCTGAAGAAAAGGGTTTCACTTTTCCTTACTTGTTTGATGAAGGTCAGCAAATTTACCCACAGTACGGTGCCACCAAAACACCACATATTTATGTACTTAAAAAAATTGATGACCAATTAATAGTAAAATACATTGGTGCTATTGATAATAGCGCCAAAGACGCCGATGCCGTAACCGAAAAATATCTGGAGAACGCTTTGAATGATTTACTGGCCGGGCAAGACCCCAAAGTACCCGTTACGAAAGCCATCGGTTGCTCTATCAAAAAGTAATATCATAAATCTCATACTGTAAATGGCGGCATACGTGCCGCCTTTTGTTTTTTTTGACATTTAACAAACAATGAAATGAAATAGTTCAGTGAAAATGTATTTTTACGCTCTATGAGAATGAGAATTCTATATCTCTTACTTTTTTTCATCATATATGGGCATGCAAACTCATACGCACAGATATACAATAGCACTCGGGTTATTCACGAAACCGACCCAACAAAAATGTCTGTGTTGCAAAAAATGGAGGATACCCTTGTTTATTATGCCGACAGCATGCTGAGCACACCTGTACAAGACGCCCGAATTGATGGTAGCTATGCCTTTATAAAAAGCATGAAAAACTTCATGCAAACAGCCGGCAGCTACGAGTATCAACCCAAAAACCTGGCCAAGCGAATTTCCGTATTGCAGTCTGATGATAAAAGATTTAAAATATATTCATGGGAGGTAGTCCGATCTAATGCAGAGGTCCGCTATTATGGGGCCTTGCATTTTGATGACGGCTCGTACCAGCCCCTGCTCGATGTATCTGATCAAATCATTCGAGGAGCTGAAGACTCTGTATTTTACGATATGCGTTGGTACGGCTGTGTTTATTACAACATACTGCAAAAGAAAATCGGTAACCAAACGGCCTATTTTCTCATGGGATATAACGGCAATTTGATAAATGGTGATAAAAAAATTGTTGAAGCATTTGGCTTTGACAAATCCGGCAAAGCCATATTTGGTGCCCCCCTTTTCTCGATAAAAGAGAATGAACAACGTAAAACCCAAATGCGCTTTATTTTGAATTATCAAAAAAATGCCAAGGTTAGCCTGAATCATGATAAAGATCGTGATATGATTGTTTATGATCACTGCGAGTCGAGTGTAGGAGATGCCTACAAAAAGAACACCTATGTACCTGATGGTACTTATGACGGATTGTTTTGGGACGGGCGTTTTTGGCAACAAAAAGAAAATGTCATTGACATTATTGCAACCCCCGAAGGTCAGGCACCATTAATTAAACCAACAAGATAAACCCGTGCACCTAGCCAGTATTGAAAACTTAGCCAAGTCATATGGTGACAATCAGCTTTTTAGCGATATCACTTTTCATATTAGCCAGGGCGACAAAATTGCGCTGATAGCCCGAAATGGTCAGGGTAAAACATCACTACTTAATATACTTGCAGGTTTGGATAAGCAAGACAGTGGTGATATTTGGATTCATAAGGATATCCAGGTAGTTTATCTAAAACAAGAAAACCAATTTGACCCAGCCAATACCATCGAGGAACAACTCTTTGAAATGCAACACCCAACGGTGAAGCTACTCAAAGACTACGAACATGCGCTAAATACCGGCCAGGCTGAAACGGCGGCTTTTCAGCAATTACTTGGTCAGATGAATGAGGAGAATGCGTGGAATTTTGAAGGTGCCTATAAAGAAATAACCGGTCAGCTAAAACTGCCACCCTTAGATACTAAGATTGCTTCGCTGAGCGGTGGTCAGAAAAAAAGACTGGCTCTGGCACAGGCACTACTCGAAGCACAACTGTACGAGGGCGCTACCCTTTTTATTTTAGACGAACCTACCAACCATTTGGATATTGAGATGATAGAATGGTTGGAACAAAAATTAAGCACTCAAAAAAGCACGCTTCTATTGGTTAGTCACGATCGTTACTTTATCGATGCTGTTTGTAATACGCTTATAGAAATAGAAGATAATAAAGCCTTTAAGCACACCGGTAATTACGAAACCTATCTGGAGAATAAGGCACATCGCATTGAGGTGGCATCTAGCGAGCTGGCAAAAGATAATAATATTTACCGGCGCGAACTAGAATGGATGCGCCGACAACCTCAAGCCAGAGCCACCAAAGCTAAGGCGCGGCAAGACGCTTTTTATGACATAGAGGAAAAAGTAAAAAAGAGCAAAGCGGAAAGCACACTGACATTAGAAGTGAAAATGCAACGTCTGGGGGGTAAAATTCTTGAAATGAAAAAAGTCTATAAATCCTACGGTGACAATATGTTACTCAAAGGGTTTGACTATACATTTCAAAAAGGAGAGCGCATTGGCATTGTTGGAAAAAATGGTGTCGGAAAAAGCACGCTCATCAATATTGCCCTGGGCAAACTTCAGGCTGATAGTGGTAAAATTAATCATGGCGAGACCGTTGTCTTTGGTCATTTTGATCAAAATGGCTTGCAATGGAAAAAAGATGTGCGCGTAATTGAGTTTGTAAAAGACAGAGCGGAATATTTTCCGCTGGCTGACGGTAGCAAAGTAAGCGCATCGCAGTTCTTGGAGCGATTTGCTTTCCCTCCCGAAAAACAACATACGTTTCTCAGCAAACTAAGCGGAGGCGAAAAAAGAAGACTTCAATTGCTGAGTATATTATTTACGAATCCAAACTTTTTGGTGCTGGATGAGCCTACCAACGATTTGGACTTACAAACATTGCAGCTATTAGAAGACTTTCTTGTAAACTACCCGGGCTGTTTAATATTGGTAAGTCACGACCGCTATTTTATGGATAAACTCGTGCAACATTTATTCGTCTTTGAAGGCGCTGGTGTTATCAATATTTTTCCGGGCAATTATGCTGAATATCGTGAAGACAAAAAACGAAAGCAACATAACAAAACGGCAGATAACACAAAGACAAAAGAAGCTGAAGTAGTTGTAACCAATACATATCAAGCACCTACTGAAAAACGACAGTTAAGCTACAAAGAAAAAAGAGAGTTTGAGGAAATTGAAAAAACCTTACCCTTGTTAGAAGAAGAAAAAACAAGCCTTACAAATAAACTTGGTGATAGTCAGCTGGCCTTTACTGAATTAGAAAAAATATCAGCCCGCCTTACAGCAATTACACAAGAACTCGAAGAAAAAGAATTGCGCTGGTTAGAGCTTAGCGAAATTGCTCCTTAGGCTTTTTGAGTATTCGGCAACATTGGTACAAAAATAAAATTGCCAAAGGTTTCTTTTTTAAGCCCCCCTCTCGGCCCTTTTACAACGCGGGTCATTAACTGTGCATTATCTGCCCCGATGGGTGCTACCAAAATACCATTGGGTTTTAATTGCGCCAACAAAGCCTCAGGTATAAATGGAGCACCGGCTGTAATAATGATTTTATCAAAAGGAGCATAGGTAGGCAGCCCCTTGTATCCATCACCAAAAAATGATTTTATCATCGGGTAGCGCTTTTTGAAAGGATATTTATTTTGAAACTCCTTGTATAGCCCTTCCTGACGCTCTATAGTGAACACCTGCGCTCCGAGCTCCGCTAATATGGTTGCCTGATAACCGCTTCCTGTTCCCACCTCCAAAACTTTGTCAAATTTTTTAATCTCCAATAAGCTAGTTTGAAAAGCTACCGTATAAGGCTGTGAAATTGTTTGACCACAATGAATATCAAAAGCACGGTCCTGATAGGCTATTTTATCTAAGGCACTATCAAGAAAATAATGCCGTGGCACGGCGTTTATGGCTGCCAACACGGCTTCATCATCTATACCTTTGTCCCGTAAGCTGTCAACTAGTTTTTGGCGTAAGCCTTTATGACGATATGTATCTTCTTTATTAATCATTCTTTCTGACATACTTTACGGCACTCGTCGTATTGTTCATGAAATTGCTAATTGCGAGTGTATCGTTGCCCAAAAACTCATAGCGCACATAATAAGTTTCGTTTTCATTGGTGGTATAAAATGTCAACTTATTTTCTTTGGGCTCTAATACATATTCCTGATGATCCTGATTGACAATGGGACCTACACCACCACTATACTCTTTTTCGTTATGAAATTCAAACCAATGGTTTTCGTTATACCACTTACCAAGTAGTATTTCCGGATCTTTTGAGCCACAAGCCCCCAAAAAGAAGATGCCTGATAAAAATAAAATTATTCGCATAAGCTTAATATTTTTTGATGAATTGCCATTACTTGATCAATCAGAAAATCATCTTGGCCATTATGAATAATAAAATCGGCAAAGGCAACTTTTTCTGCTTCCGGCATTTGTTGGTCTATTCGTTTTTTCACTGCAGCAGCATCGGTATTATCTCGCAGTATAATTCGCTGAACGCGCTCTTCCAGCGGGGCTTGCACCAGTATAATTTTATCCAAATGAGTATGCCCGCCACTCTCTATTAAAAGTGCTGCTTCCTTAACAGCATAAGGACTAGTTTGAGCATCAAACCATCGATCACTTTCTTGAATGACTACAGGATGAATGATGTCATTTAAATCGCGCAACGCATTGGTATCTTGAAAAACGATAGCTGCGAGCTGCTTTGGTTGGAAAACACCCTGTTGATATAGGCTGTTGCCAAATCGCTCAAGGACTTTTTCCTTAACCTGTTTGTTTGTATCGTATAATTTCTTTGCTTCACGGTCAGCATCGAAGGTAGGAATACGTAAACATTTAAAGATGTTACACACGGTGGATTTTCCCGTGCCGATTCCACCAGTGATACCAACTCTTAGCACGACAGAATCTGATTAGTTGCTTTGATTTGTTTTTTCACGGAGTGCTTTGGTCATTTCCATGCTTATGGCCGAACGCTCCATTTTTACGATATTGTTTTTTCCTAACTCCACCTGAATGGTTCCATCATCATTGGCACGCACAATTTTGCCATGTAAACCCGAAATGGTCACGATAGCATCTCCCTCATTATTGCTATTGGCAAAATCTTTTTGCTGTTTTGCTTTTTTTACCTGAGGTCGAATCATAAAAAAATAAAGTACTGCCACCATGCCTAACATGATAACCATGTTAATCATACCTCCTCCTTGTGCTTGTCCCTCACCTGCCATGAGGATAATCGATAAATTTGTCATTTGTGTAAATTGTGTTTGTTATAAAAAAAAGTTTAGTTCACTTGCGCTAAGATAGTGAGCCGATATTTTTGAGGGAATCCGTTAGTTGTAATATGAACGTTTTTTTCATTATAGCCTGGCTTGCCTTTGCTGTCAAATGTTACTTTCATGATACCAGTACCGCCCGGCGGTATTGGTTTATTATCATATTCAGGCACAGTACACCCGCATGAGCCCTTGGCTTCGGTAATAATCAATTCTTTACCTCCAATATTTTTATACTCAAATTCATGTACAATCATTTCGCCTTCTGACAAGGTTCCAAAATCATACACGGTGTCTGTAAATTGTAATCGTCCGGCAGCATCAGCATTAATAGGTGTTGCGTCGGCACTTATTGGATTATTGACTAAATCAGAAGATAAACTAGAAGCATTATTCACAATTTCTTCGTTTGCTTTCCTGGCTGTGTTCTCCGCACCTTGTGTACAAGCGGCTAAAACAAACATCAATAGAACGTTGACGAAAAGATAGTGTATATATTTTGGATTCATGAGGCAAAAATATTTATTCAATCTTATTTTTATTACGAATGTTTTCTTAATTCACCCTGTGTCTCCAAAGACTTTCTCAGGTTATCCAAAACACCATTAACGAATTGTCCACTTTGTGGTGTACTATACATTTTAGCAATGTCAATGTATTCGTTTATGGTAACTTTTACCGGTATTTCGAGGAAGAAAAGCATTTCTCCCAGACCCAAACGTAATAAAATCAGGTCGATTGCAGCAACGCGGTCGGCATCCCAATTTTTCAGTTTGGGTGCGATCAACTCATTCAGATAATCGAATTTCTTAGAATATGTACTGAGCAAGGCAACCGAAAATTCAATTTTTTCTGTGGTGAGGGTGTCGTAAAAGATAATTTTATCGGGCTGTTTAACCAGCAGTTGCAACCAACGTTGAATAATTTCAATATCGTCTTCCCAGTGAATAAACTTTTCTTCAAAAAACTCGCAGGCTTGCTCGTCTTTGTCAATAGTATACTCTGCTGCTCGAAATATTAAATTTTCAATTGCAGTAGCATTTAATTTATCATTATGAAAGGCCGTATACTCTGGTGTTTCAATCAGTTTCGAGAATGTTTTTTTGAGCAACTCATCCGGAAATAAATGCTGTAAAGTATTATGCTTCACCGCAGTTGTAAAGGAATGATTGGATTTAAGCAACTCCAAAAATTCAATTTCAGTAAGACTGATATCCACATTATCTGCCTCTGTACGAATAAATTTTGAAGCTTTTTTGTTTGCGTAAATCAGCGTATAATCAAAAAGACGCACGATAAACAAAGCCAAGGCTGTAAAAGAGGACTCAGTTTTGTTAATATTGGCAAGAAATAATTTTCGGAAATCTTTAGCGCTTATAGTTTGAACATCTTGAAGGCTGTACAAAAGCTGGAATATTTTTATCCTTAATTGTCGTCTGCTGAACTGATTTTTGGCTTGCATTGGATATGTTTCAAAAAACAAAGCGCAAATGTAAGTTCTTTCAATGAGCTATTTTTTTTGTAAGCGATTTAATTGCCGGATAATGTTATCACCACTCTAATGCATTGATAATTAATAGCCTGTGTATAAACCAACAAGTTACAAAAGCATGAAATAAGGTTAAATACCCTATTTCAGCATGGACTTTAATTGCATTATGTTCATGAATAATAATCTACGTGTCAAAATTGACGAAGAGTATAAAATATTGTGGATTGGCGTAGACCTCCAAGATAAACTATGCTATTCCATGAAATTTCTTGACAACCTGACCTATGTAAAGGATTTAATCATCTACTTTATAAAAAAGAGAATATTAAATATGTTGTTGCATATTCTCTGAACAAAGGTGTTTGGAATCTTGGAGGCGATCTTGAATATTTTGTAGAATGTATTCAAAAAGGCAAACGCAACGATTTGAAAGATTATGCGCATAAATGTGTAGATCTAGTATACAATTACAACAATTCATATGACTTAGATGTATTCTCCACTTGTGTGGTGCAAGGGAACGCATTTGGTGGAGGATTTGAGAGTGCCTTATCCGGTAATTTTATTTTGGCTGAGGAATCTGCAAAGTTTTCTTTTCCTGAAGTTATTTTCGGAACATTCCCGGGCATGGGTGCATATAGCTTATTAACAAAAAGAGTTGGTTATAAGCAGGCACATGAAATTATAAACAGTAATAAAACCTTCACTGCTACTAAAATATTTGACTTGGGCATCATTGATAAAGTATCTGATGACCAGCACGGTATTAGTGATATGTCAAGTATGATAAAAAACGGCGAATTGGGAAAGCACCTCATTGACCCGTTATTAAACATTTGTAATAAAGTATCCAAACGAGAATTAATGGAAGTAGTCGATGTATGGATAGCAAAAGCCTTTACATTATCAGAAAATAACCTAAAAAGGATGGCCAAACTGGCAGGATTTCAGCAAAGAAAAATAGTTCGGGATCGTGAATTGGAGCCTAAAATTGAGCATGAATTGATTCGAGATCGTGAAGAAAAAAAGTTGAATACTGATCCATCTGAAGAAGAAATTTAGATTACATATCTGAATTCACAATAATTTGTGAATAAGTTAATGTCATTTCAATGTCAAAACATTAATAAACAATTTGTTGTTTCACGAAAATTCAGTTAACTTAGCCCAACAAAATATTATAACAAAATGAAAAAAGTATTATCCTTGTTCCTAGTTGCCTCTATGATTATTGGGCTAGGGTCTTGTACCAAAGAAGCACCTAACCAAGGTGGTCAAAATCCTTTCTACGTTCCTGGTGGAAACACTGGTGGTGGTGGAGAGCCTGAACCAACTCCTGGTATTCCGGTAGGTGACGTTCCAGCTTCATTCACTCAAAAAGTTGTGTTGGAAGAAAACACTGGCGAATGGTGCGGATGGTGCCCTGAAGGTGCTAAAATTATGGAAGATGCAATTGCTGCAAATCCAGGCAAAGTAATAGGTATTGCAATTCATGATGGTGACCCTATGGAAGTAGCTGCTTACAACACTTGGCACAAAGGTTTCACTGGCGTTGGTGGTTTCCCTAACGGTAACGTATCTCGTCGTGATGCAGGTGGTCGTGGCTCATGGATGGGCTGGATTAATTCAGACTTAGCATTGACACCATCTTGTGGGTTAGCAATGGTAACCAAAGAATCAGGTGGATTATTAGATGTTGACGTTTATGTTGGCTACAATTCAGCTGTTACCGGAGAAACTAAACTTTCAGTGGTAATTACTGAAGACAAAGTACCTCAATCTTCTCCAGGAGCACAATCTAACTATTCTTCTACTGTAACTGTTGATCCTAACACTTGGACTCATGGTCACGTATTCCGCGGTGTTTTAACTGCCAATGAAGGCAATGCAGTTGACTTGAATTCTGGTGAAAAATACACCAAAGTATCTTTCAAAGGTGTTGATCTTAGTGGTATGAAAATCCAAGATATGTCAAAAGTTCACGTAGTTGCATATGTTAATATGAATACTGGTGCGCCAGGTACTCCTGCTACGAATTCTACCAATGGCAAATGGATATTAAATGCTCAAGAAGCTAAATTGAATGAAATTAAGAAATGGGATTAATTCTTTTTAATTTTTAATATTGACAAAGGCTCACAATAGTGAGCCTTTGTTTTTTTGCGTCAATTGGAAATGAATTAATAATACTCCAATTGGTTAGCTGCTGTTCTGCCTTAACTATATTTGTAAACTTATCATGACATATGAGTAAAGCTTTCCGAAGAAATTCGATTATTGGTCTCTTACTAAACTTAATACTTGGAGTTAACTTTCTATTGTCAGCTTATGCTAAACTACCCGCCATAGAAGTATTTGGCTGGACCATTGCAGAGTCTACTCCATTCAGCTGGACCATTTCCGAATGGTTAGCAAGGATATTTATTGGCCTTGAATTGTTTTTGGGCATCTTATTCCTCTCGCAATTCGCCATTAAGAAAATTACGATACCCTTATCTACCCTCTTACTAATTATTTTTTCAATTTACCTCGTTTACGTGCTAACTGCCTATGGTAATGAGGCAAATTGTGGCTGTTACGGCGAACTTATCCCTCTTAGTACCAGCGCATCTTTATTCAAGAATATCATCATATTAATACTTTTATGGTTGGCATACAAATTCAGTTTTGAATTGACCTTAGGCTGGATGAAGTACATAATCATCACCTTCTTTTTGGGTTCATTCATCTTACCTTTTGCACTATATCCTCCAGCTAGCATTATCATTTTCGAATCTGAAAAAACAAAGGATGAAATAGTGCCCTTGCATTTATTGACAAAATATGACAACTACATTGCCGATAAGAAGAAAATAATTGCCCTTCTAAGCCCGAGCTGTAAGTATTGTAAAAAAGCAGCACGTCGCATGAGTATCATAAAAAAAAGACACCCGGAAGTTCCGTTTCAATTCGTCATGTTTGGTCACCCCAACCACTTGGCAGGTTTCTTGGAAGAAAGTAGAGCAACAAATATTCCTTTAATTTTTTTAGACAATGCAGATGATTTTCAAAAACTGAACAATAGAAATGCAGTACCTACTATTAAATGGCTTAATGACAGCACTATAATAAAAACATCAACTTATTTCAGCCTCAGCGAATCTGAAATTTTAGATTGGCTAAACACAAGCGCTGAGTAAAATGAATTTATCTTTATATCGTTCTCATTTTAGTTTGTTCCTTATTTTTTCAATAAAAAATAAATACTCAAACCTATAAGTTGTCATTACAAAAGTTTTCCTACATTTTTGCGGCATGAAATTAAAACTACAACGTCCAATAGCTTGTTGTGATTTAGAAACCACCGGTATCAGTATTACAAAAGATCGTATTGTAGAAATTGCTATCATTAAGGTGATGCCTGATGGTGATAAGCAAACAAAAGTCATGCGCATCAACCCCGAAATGGCGATACCTGAAAATGCTACCGCGATTCATGGAATTTCGGATGCGGACGTTGCCCAGGAACCAACTTTTAGAGAAGTTGCAAATGAAATCAAACAATTTATTGAACATTGTGATTTATGCGGCTATAACTCCACTCGGTTTGATTTTGCCTTGCTTACAGAAGAATTTTTACGAGTAGGGATTGATATTGATTTGAAAAGCAGAAATTTAATTGATGCACAACAAATTTTCATGAAAAAAGAACCGCGGACATTAGCAGCGGCTTATAAATATTATTGTGATAAAGAATTAGAAAATGCCCATTCTGCATTGGCTGATGCTGCTGCAACTTTTGATATTTTACTTGCGCAGGTAGATCGTTATGACGACATTGGCTCTACACCCGAAGAACTGAGTGCAGTATCCGGCGGACCCGATCTGCTAGATTACGCACGCAGATTAAAATTGGTGAACGGTGTCCCTACTTTCAATTTTGGTAAATACAAAGAAGTAGCGGTCACCAAAGTGTTTGACAAAGAACCACAATATTTCGATTGGATTATGCGAAGTGATTTTGCTCAGGATACTAAAAATGTTTTATCTAAAATTTACACGGAGTATAAATTAAAACAAGTGTAGTTTTGACAAATTCCTTTGGATTGCAGTTTTGAAGAATATCGTTATCATACCAACCTACAATGAAAAAGAAAATATCGAAAAGATTATTCGTAAGGTTTTTTCCTTACCTGAATCTTTTCATATTCTTATTGTAGACGATGGATCGCCAGATGGTACAGCAAGCATTGTCAAACAATTGCAAATTGAATTTCCGGAGGAACTATTTATTGTAGAACGGAGTGGCAAACAAGGTTTGGGAACAGCCTATATTATTGGATTTAAATGGAGTTTGGATAGAAAATATGACTACATTTTTGAAATGGACGCTGACTTTTCACACAATCCTGAAGATTTATCTCGCTTACTGGCGGCTTGTTTAGAAGATAATGTTGACGTCAGTGTAGGTTCGCGTTATATAAAAGGCGGAAAGGTGGTCAACTGGCCTTTTAATCGGATATTCATATCTTATGGTGCCTCGTTGTATGTACGCGCTATTCTATGGCTGCCCGTAAAAGACTGTACAGCAGGCTTTGTATGCTATAACGCTAATGTGCTTCGAACTATTGATTTAGATAATATCCGCTTTGTAGGCTATGCTTTTCAAATTGAAATGAAATATCGTGCCTGGCGTAAAAAATTCAGAATAAAAGAAATCCCAATAACTTTTATTGACCGCGTTGAAGGTCTCTCAAAAATGAGCAAAGGAATTGTAAAGGAAGCCGTAATAGGCGTTTGGAAAATGCGCTTTGGTATATAAAAAAACCTGGCCTCGAAGCCAGGTTTTTTTTATACAAAATGAAATGCTATTAAGAATGTGCATCTATACGTTTAACAATCTCTCCGCGAGGCACAGCACCTACCAATTTATCAACCACTTCTCCATTTTTAATAAATAAAATCGCCGGGATACTTGTAATGCCGTATGACATTGCCGTTTCGCCGTTTTCATCCACGTTTAATTTTCCAATGTTTACCTCACCCTCCTTTTCCTGGGCAAGCGCTTCAATGGTTGGGCCAATAGCTAAGCATGGGCCGCACCAGGGTGCCCAAAAGTCTACAACGGATAATTTTTCGTTGTCTAATACTTCTTCCTTGAAGTTTGCGTCTGTAAATGTTTTTGCCATAATGTGTTTTCTGTTTTTATTATGTATTTAATTTGATTCAATTTTAATATCCAATCCTTCAATATTAGTAATTTCATGTAACAAGCCCGAATCCATTAGTATTTTTTTATTCCCAAGCTTTACATGTTTACCACTATCTGTATCTGCAATATGAATGCCAAGTTCTGTTGGGCCTGACGTAACGGCGTATTTATTTATTATTTCCATAAAATTATCATTCAACTTTGTCAGATGTATGAAGAGATTCAGACGTTTTGTATAAAGTTTCATTACATCTTCCAGCAAGGATATTTTTTCGATGCTAATAAAGGGTCTTTTGTCGTTTACTCGAGTACTGCGCGTAACGCTTACCTCAAGTATAAGTTTATTATCATTGGCTAAAAAATGTTTATGACGCAAATAATGCTCTTTAAACATAAGTAACTGTTGCGAGCCGTTATAATCATTAAGAACAAACTTAGAAAATAACGTGCCCGTTCTGGCTTCAATATGTTCTACATCGCTTAAATAGCCTGCAACAATAAAATTCAGTTTTTCCGGCCCTTCAGTTACACCTTCCTCTGCTTGCTTTTGCATAAGGCTAATACAGGCGGCCAGGTCGGCAACGGGATTAAAGTTGTAAAGGCTTAACTCGCGGAAATAGTTATCCAAGGGATGTGCCGTAATATAAAAGCTGAGCACATTTTTTTCACGTTTTAGTTTCTCGGCAAGCGTCCATTCTTCGCAATCGGCCAATTTAGGAGGCTGCACGTCTGGAAGTCCCATTTCACCAAAAAGGCTATTACTAAGCATTTCCTTACTGCCTACAAAATCACTTCCGTATTTCAATATCAAATCCATGTTCGTAAGCTTGCTGCCGGCGCCCTGTGCAAAGTACATGGCCCTATGCATCCCTTGAAAACTATCAAAGGCTCCACCTTCTGCTAAGGATTCTATTGTTTTTTTGTTTAGCCCCTTATTTTTTACTCGGGCTGATAAATCAAAAATATCTTTAAAAGGACCATTCTCTCTTCGGTCTTTGAGTATTTCATCTACTGCGGCATCGCCCACGTTTTTTAGTGATGACAAGCCAAATCGAATCTCACCAGCTTGATTTACACTAAACTCCTTTTTACTTTCGTTGATATCAGGCCCCAGCACACGCAAGCCCATTCGCTTACATTCAGCCATATACATGGCCATTGCATCAATGTTACCGGCCTTTGTGTTCAACAGTGCTGTCATGTATTCTGCCGGATAATTCGCCTTGAAAAAGGCAGTTTGATAAGCCAAATAAGCATAGCAGGTAGAGTGACTTTTGTTAAATGCATATTGTGCAAAAGCTTCCCAATCTGACCATATCTTTTCGGCTATTTTTTTTGGATGCCCATTATCATCACAACCTTCTATAAATTTTTCCTTCAGTTCATCGAGCACAGCTTTTTGCTTTTTACCCATAGCCTTTCTAAGTATGTCAGCCTCCCCTCTGGTAAAATTGGCCAACTTCTGCGACAATAGCATGACCTGCTCTTGATAGACCGTAATCCCGTAGGTTTCTTTTAATATCTCTTCCATGTCAGGCAAATCATAGGTTACCTCCTGTAGGCCATGTTTGCGTTTGATATAATCGGGGATGTATGCCATCGGTCCTGGACGAAAAAGAGCGTTTAAAGCAATTAAATCTTCGATTTTATCGGGTTTAAGTTGCTTCAAATATTGTCGCATCCCATCACTGGCAAACTGAAATGTCCCCTGTGTTTCTGCCTTTTGATAAAGATTAAACGTTTTTGGATCATCCATGGGGATCGTATCAAGATCGATTTCTACACCGTGGTTTTCTTTGACAAATTCGATACTCAGCTTGAGTATGGTCAGGTTGGTTAACCCTAAAATATCTACCTTGATTGCTCCGGCGTTTTCAACTACTTTACCATCAAATTGGGTTACATTAAGTTCCACATCTTTTTGACGGCACATTGGCATTAGCTCATCAAGCGGCTTGGGGCCTATTAATATCCCGGCGGCATGTATGCCTGTATTGCGTATGGTACCCTCTAATTTGGCAGCCTCGCGCAATACCTTGCCGTCCATATCATGTTGCTTATATTTTTTCTGTAGCAGTTTTACATTGTTTTGCCATTCCGTTTGATCTAACTTGGTTTTGATTTCTTCTTCAGAATATTTCAATATTTTATTTAATGAAATGCCCGGGATACTCGGCACTAAATTACTTAATTGCGTTGTTAGGCCAAGGTCATAATCCATCACACGGCCAACATCCTTTATGCTCATTTTTGCAGCCATAGAATTGTGTGTAATTATTTGGGCTACCTGATCTTGCCCATATTTATTTACAATGTATTGAATGACTTTTCCTCTGCCGTGATCATCAAAATCTGTATCTATATCCGGCATAGACTTTCTATCAGGATTAAGAAAACGCTCGAAAAGCAAATCATATTTCATAGGATCGATATTGGTAATTTCAATACAATAGGCTACAACACTCCCTGCTGCCGAACCTCTTCCACTGCCAACAAAAACATCATGCTGCTTACTCCAACGGATGATATCACTTACGATAAGGAAATATCCGGCAAACCCCATCTTCTTTATAACCCCCAACTCAAATTGTAGCCGCTCTTCAATTTCCGGCGTTAAAATTGTATATCGTTTTTTTGCTCCCTCATATGTCAAAAATGATAAATAGTCATCTTGAGATTTGAAGCTTGCGGGTATTTCGTAATTTGGAAGTAACAAATCATTGGTTACCGATACCAGTTCTACTTTGTCAACAATTTCGTTGGTATTGTCTATTGCCTGCGGAATATCCTTAAAAGTCTCTATCATCTCCGCGGTAGTTTTCATGTAAAACTGATCGTTAAAAAAACCAAATCGGTAATCTTTACTATTCAACTCCGGATTGTCATAATCTTTTTGAATAGGTGTAGTTTGTTTTTCGCCGGTATTGATACAGAGCAGTATATCATGGCTATTGTAATCCTCGTTATCGACATAGTGATTATCATTGCTGGCAATCATTTTACAGTTGTACTTTTCGGCATATTTCATGAGCGCTGCGTTGGCAACATCTTGTTCCGGTATGCCATGCCGCTGAAACTCTACATAAAAGTCTTCCCCGAAAATATTGTACCACCATTTGAACTCGTCATCTCCTGCATCTTCGCCATGTTGCAAAATGGCTTGCGGCACACTGGCGCCTAAGCAACAAGTAGTGGCAATAAGACCTTCGTGGTATTTTTCTATTAATTCTTTATCAATCCGTGGATATTTTGAATACAAACCCTCGGTATAGCCCAGCGTGCAGAGCTTCAACAAATTTTTATATCCCTGCGGATTTTTTGCCAATAACAACTGATGGTAACGTTTATCTCGCTTTTCTCTGGTAAATTCTTTTTGATGCCGATTGTCTACCAAATAAAACTCACAACCTACTATTGGCTTAACTTTTGGGGTACCATCAGCATTTTTGTGCTTTTGGGCTTCCATTACAAAATTGTACACCCCAAACATATTGCCATGGTCGGTTATGGCAATGGCGGGCTGTTCGTCGGCTATGGCTTTTTCGTATAATTTGCTGATATCACTCGCTCCGTCCAGCAGTGAATATTGGGTATGATTGTGTAGGTGAGAAAATTTCATCGGACTATCAAATTTAGTGGAAAGTGGAGAGTTGATAACTGAAAGTTATTGGGCGTAGGTGGAAAAAAATATTATGGGTATAAGATCCATTCGGCATCGCTTGGCTTCGCTATTTTACAAGCGGCATTCTCTAAAAAAAATAAAAAAACAGCAATTTAGACCTTTTGTTAACGTCAAAATGACGAATTAGCCTATGAAAATTAGGGCTTGTTTGATTATATTTGCGAGTAACCCTAAATTACGTCGTTATGATATTCAGATCCACATTAATAACAGTGTTACTGCTAACAACTTGTTTTGCTGCAAAATCTGTGCCTGATCATAAGCCAGTATCAAAGACTAAAAAGGTTCATAAAAAAGAAGTTACCACTGCTCTTAAAGAATCTGTTCAATTTAATTATGGTGTTCCGTTGAAGGATGAGACCATTACAGCACCCAAAAAAATTACATTACCGTCAGAGGAAGGTGTAAGCTATTACAATTGGATTCAAAAAAAATACGCTGAAAAAATGAATACTCACCCAGCGTCTATAACAAATGAAGCCTTGTACAAATTTATAGACGAATGGTATGGCACCCGTTATGTTTATGGAGGCACTACTAAGCATGGTATTGATTGTAGTTCTTTTGTGCAGAAGCTAATGGATGCTATATCGGGTATAGAGATGCAACGCACAGCGGCTAGCCAATACACCACCGCTGCGAAAGTTGAGCGCAATGAGCTTCAAGAAGGCGACCTTGTATTCTTTAAAATCAAAGTTCACCATATATCTCATGTGGGTGTTTATTTACAGAACAATCATTTTGTGCATGCTTCTAGTAGTCGTGGTGTTATGATTAGTGACTTAAATTCAGAATATTGGAGCCGCTACTATGCCGGTGGAGGCAGAGTGAGCATGTAAAAGAAAAATATTCAGCACTAATGGCTATACAGGAATCAATTCAGCAAGAAACAGATATTCTAGCAGTAGCGAGTACAGGATACAGCCTGATACTTTGGAATGATGATGTGAATACTTTTGACTGGGTAATAAAAGCTCTTGTTGATATTTGTGATTTTGACGAAACGCAGGCTGAACAATGTTCTTTAATAATCCATTACAATGGAAAATGTGATGTTCAAGTCGGCGAATATCATAGATTAAAATTAAAATGCGATGCGTTTACCGACAGGGGTATTAATGCCACTGTTGAAGAGATGGCCAGTCATTAAAAGTACTGCTTCAAAACAAGTTCGAGTAATTCATCACTTATCTCCGGGAATTTTCCAAAAACTGCATTTTCATATTTGCTTTTTACTATCTGCAAATCAAATAATTCCTGATCATAAAAATGAAAAAGAGTGGTTGAGCCCAAATGTTTTGCCAAGTATTCCTGTTCTGTTTGACCAGGTGTTGGTATTAGGATAGCATGTTTTTTTAGTGCAACAAAATCCATAATGGATGAATACCCTGCTCGCGATATCACCACCTCACTCTTCAAAACAAGCTGTTTTAACTCTTCAGAAGACAGATGATTAAAATATCGAACATAATCATCCTCCGGAATGTTTGGTTCCATTGGCTTAGCGCGTACTATCGTGATATTAATTCGATATGCTTTAGCTTGTCTGACTACCAGTTTTTCCAAGGCAGTACGCTGCGGCTCTGGTCCAGATAAAATGATCAAAACGCCATCCACTGCTATATTACTACTTGCACCCAGTCTCCAACGGGATAGTGGCCCCAAGAACTGTTTGGCAATATTCAATTTTTTACTTTTGGATAAGTTGCCGCTCAAAAAATGAGTAGGCCAATCTGGTATTAACAATAATTGATAGCGGTGAATAAAATAGCGATTCAACCAATTGGTAATACCGGCAATAAGGTTTGCACCGGGTATCTGAATATTCAATTGATGTGACATAAATATATTTTTACTTCGAAAATCCTGCACACCAAAGCGATTATCCGAAATAATAATATCAAATTGATACTGATCAACAAGTCTACGGGTTATTCTTTTTTCCTGAATGATTCTCAATGCCATGCCAGGCATTTGAAACATCATGTGTAAAATAAAAAACTGCTTCTTTTCCGTATAGGAAATTCCATAACTCGGAAAATCATGATACTGTAAATTTTCAAATTCCTGTTGTATGATTCTATTGGTAGTATGAGTACCGCCGACATGCACCTCCGCCCCTATTTCCAGCAACTTTCGGATGATAGGGATACAGCGCGTAGCATGCCCAAGCCCCCAATCCAACGGTACTATTAATATTTTTTTTGGAGACTGTATCATACCTTTATCAACAAATATATATTGTGCGCAGGAATATCAATCGAAGCTTCAATTTGCTAATCATTATGTCGATGGCCGTTGGTATCATATTTTTAAGCGGTTGTGCAGCTAAGAAAGGTTGTGGTTGTGGAAATAATTTGAACTATTACAAACCGAAAAAATTCAGAAAATAATGAATCATAAGGTACATCTTACCCAGAAAGCCTTTACTTATCCCAATCGAGATATAGAGCATATTATTAAAACAATTGAATCATTAAGTAACTCAAAACAATTGGCTGCAGTGTGCGAGCTGGTGGATATTCATACACGTACTCGAAGCCGGAATACCTTAAAAATTCAGCGTATGCTTTTCGGCACTAGATGTAAACCCTATGTCTTTATTTCTTGCCTAAATTAAGATGGTATCTTCGCCAACAGTAACAACCCTTAGTATCGTAAATGAATTTTTCATCTAAACTTATTGAGGATGCAGTCCAAGCATTTGCCACATTACCCGGTATTGGTAAAAAATCAGCCTTACGAATGGTATTACATTTATTAAAACAAGATGAGCAACGAGTAACAGAATTTACGAGTAAAATTCAGCAGATGCGTACAAAAATTAAATTCTGCCGTGAATGTTTTAATGTGTCCGACGAATTGCTTTGTGAAATATGTACACAGCCATCTCGACGCAGAACTGCCATTTGTGTAGTAGAATCTATCCGCGATGTAATTGCCATTGAATCAACACAACAATACAACGGTCTGTATCATGTTTTGGGTGGGCTCATCTCGCCTTTAGATGGCATTGGTCCAGATGCATTGCGTATAAATGAATTGATACAACGTGTTAAAGAAAACGGCATTGAAGAAATTATTATTGCACTAAACCCTACCTTGGAAGGTGACACAACTACTTATTACATTTCGAAATTGGTAAATAAAAGTGTCAGCCTAACCACACTATCCAGAGGTATCGCTTTTGGCGGCGAATTAGAGTATGCTGATGACATGACGCTTGCAAAATCATTAGAAAACCGAGTGCCAATTAACCAAATAGTTAAAGACGAAGATTAATCCATGAAAGTAACAGACCATATAGAAAACGCAAAAGGCAAGCCGCTTATTTCATTTGAAATACTCCCCCCAACAAAGGGAAAAAGCATCAACTCCATCTATGAAGTTCTAGATCCACTAATGGAATTCAATCCTGCCTTTATAAATGTCACTTACCACCGTAGTGAGCAGATTTTCAAAAAAAGAGCTGATGGCTCCTTTGATAAAATTGATATTCGCAAACGTCCCGGAACAGTAGGCATTTGCGCTGCCATTATGAACCATTATAAAATCGACGCAGTACCTCACCTGATTTGTGGAGGATTTAGTAAAGACGAAACAGAAAATGCACTCATCGACTTAAACTTTTTGGGCATTAATAATGTACTGGCACTCCGTGGCGACCCGCCCAAAGGTGACAAGTATTTTCGGCCACACCCCAACGGTCATAATTATGCTATTGATTTGGTAAAACAAATTGTCGATTTAAACAAGGGTAACTACCTGGAGGATGATATCAATGATGCCGATGCAACCAACTTTTGTATTGGTGTAGCTGGCTACCCCGAAAAACATTTTGAAAGTGCAAACCCCATGATGGACCTGATGTATTTAAAAGAAAAAGTAGCTGCCGGGGCCGAATACATCACCACACAAATGTTTTTTGACAACGCAAAATACTTTGCATTTGTTGAGCAATGTCGATCAGTAGGGATCAACGTACCCATAATACCAGGGCTTAAGCCAATAAGTTCAAAACGACAATTGAGTATGATTCCATCCGTGTTTCATGTTGATTTGCCCGAAACTCTTGCCATAAACATAATGAATGCCAAAACTAAAGCAGACGAGCAAAGAGTAGGTGAAGAATGGTTGTACCAGCAATCGAAAGAGTTGATAGAAAAAGGGGTGCCGGGAATTCATTACTACACACTGGGCAAACCAGATGTCGTCTACAATGTAATGAAAAGACTGGTGTAACGGAGCTTTATGGCCGAATTAACTCAAAGACTTAATGTACTAAATATTTTCGCTGGCTAGCATACAGCAAAATAAAAATAACCGGCACAACAAACCCACTAAGAGCCAATAGCGAAGAACTGCCAGCTGTCAGTATCAACATGACAATCGGCGATAACAATTCACCTATAGCATAAATTAAAAAGCCCTGCTTATTCAATCTGCGCATTTGCAAGGCCCCATAAATACACAAAGCAACTCCTATAAAGCCTGTCGCCAGAATCAACGATTTATTCTCACAAAATATTTCTAGCTGGCTTGAACTAAAGTCCATAAGTTTAGCCATAAAGCCCCCCATTTCAGGCATTTCATCCAACTTTTCCAAGGCCTTTTCACAGTTCTGCGCCATATTGCCAAACAGGCCTATAGCAGCAAAACCCGAACCGATGAATGTCAAAATGGTCAATATATTCAACATTGATGGCAGCTTATTACTACCTTGCTCATTCTCCAAATGTAGATGGTCAATTTGTTGTTCCATAATATTACTTTTTTGTTTTGAAATCAAACTATTTATCGAGCGGCAATCATGCTGATTTCCACACGTACATTTTTTGGCAAGCCGGAAACTGCAACTGTTTCACGCGCCGGAAAATGCTCCTTAAAACATGTTTCATACACTTCATTCACTTCTGTAAAGAAATCCATGCTGCTCAAAAAAATACTTGTCTTCACCACATTACTAAAGCCCATTTCATACTTCAGTAAAATAGCTTGTAAGTTTTTTAAAACCTGGGTTGTCTCGGCTTTAATGTCATCCATTACTACCTCATTCGTTTCGGGGTTAATAGCTATTTGCCCTGAAATATAAAGAAATCCATTTACCTCAACAGCTTGAGAATAAGGCCCAATAGGCGCCGGAGCATTGCGCACTTCTAATATCTTCTTGCTCATAGACTAAAAGTACACATAAAGCAATATTTTTACCAAATTATAGTTTTCCACCTACCGTGAATTTATATATTGATACATCAGGACCTCATTGTGAAATAGCCCTCTTTTCTGAGTTAAAATGTGTTGATGAGGTGATTCATACCGAAGCTCAAGCGCACAGTGTGGTAATTCATGATTTGACAACGGATTTATTAACCAGAAACAAGTTGGGGATTAAACAACTCAGCGCCGTTGCAGTACTTAACGGACCAGGATCATACACCGGACTTCGTGTGGGACTGGCGGCAGCTAAAGGTTACTGTTATGCATTAAACATTCCGTTGTTGCTATTCAACAAAGTATCCTTGCATTTAGATTACTATCAACACCTCTACCCTCTTGTGACTGGCCTTGCATTTCTAGAAGTTGCCCGTCAAGGAGAATTTTTCTTTAGCATGCGCATACAAAAACAAATAATTCTTCCACCAAGTGTTTATACTGTTGAAACAATTGCCCAAGAATTAGCACAATATCCTGACTGTATGCTTATTTCGACTCACGATGATTTAACTTTTAACGATAGAAAAATCAATCATATTAAGGTTTCAAAAGATTTTATTGCGCAAAAACTGCATGAAAAACTATTGCGAAATGATGTAGCTGATGTATTTCGAGCTGAGCCATTTTACTTGAAAAAAGTACATGCTAATGTTGCAAAAAAGCGATTTTAACCCTTATCTGTCCATATAAATATCCCATAAGGTGTAAAAAACACAATGTCATTTTGGGATATATATACTATTTACTAATTTTACCAGAAACTACCTCACATGCCAGAAGAACACTTTACGAATAACATATACTCATTCAGCGATAACGAAATCAATGCTAATACAAAGGTTAATTATCTGGATATAAAAAAAACAGCCGCCATAATTAGGGCAATCAACCATAAACTGCGTCAAGGTATTATTCGTTTGCTGGAAGAAAGTCCGAGGTTGACTGTCACAGAGATTTACGTAAAATTACGGATTGAGCAATCTGTGGCATCACAACACTTGGCAATTCTGCGTAGAGCAAACTTTTTGCGCACTGAAAGGAAAGGAAAGAAAATATACTATTCGCTGAACGCAGCTTACCTAGATCGAGTCAATAAATTTATTGCTGATTTGCTTGGGGCTCAGGATTAATTTTCTGGACTTATATCTTCTGCATTATCTACCGAATCATCAAGATGTTCATCATGCGAATCTGTTTCATCTGACGATGAGTGAAGTTCGTCTATTTCACCGTTCTCATTCACCACCATTTTACTTTCACCCTCTTGAGGTAAAGCCTCAGAGGCATCGGTAGGAATAATCTCTTCAAACTGTTGAATTTCATTTAATCGCGGGAGTTCGTCGATTGAATTAATACCTAAATAATCTAAAAATGACTCAGAAGGGCCATACAAAAGTGGTTTGCCTACTGCATCTTCCTTTCTTCCCAGAATAACAATGAGTTCTAAATCCAATAGCTTTTGAACCGAATAGTCTGAATTTACGCCTCGTATATACTCAATTTCACTTTTTGTAGTAGGCTGTCTGAACGCAATAATGGCCAAAGTTTCCATTGCGGCAGCCGATAGACGTTTTCGAAACTTACTCCCAGTAAGTTTGGCTATTATGGGATGAAAACTTGACTTGCTTAAAAACTGATATCCCCCGCCGGATTTTTTAACTTCAAATGGATAAAAATCTGCACTATACTTATCTACAATAGCGTCCAGAGCATCCGGAATACGCTCAACGTATTCTTCTTCCAATTCAATACTGTCCCTAAGTATATCAGCTATCTCCTTCGGATTTACGGGCCTGTCAGCAGCAAAAATGATTGCTTCGGAGTGAAGCATTAATTCTTCCAAGTTCATCGTTGAGGTATTTACGTAAAAGTAAGGGGCAAACCGTTAGCACTGCCAAGCAATAATACACAGCTGTGGAGAATATCCCTTATGCTGTCTCTTTGCTACGTTTCATGCCTTGCAGGTGCCATAGCACTTCACCCAAATCATTCACTTGATCCATGATGAGCATAAAATTTTTACCTACATTTTTCAAGCGTGCCTTACTTGTCTTGGTTTGAATATAGTACATAATGTGTTTAAAAATTTCACTCTCAAAATACGGCGATTCTGGGTCAGAGATGAAATACAACCGCAATTGTCGTTTTTTCAATATCAACTTTTCAAAACCTAATTGCTTAGCAATCCATCTGCATTGTAATGCCACAAATAAATCTTCCACCCTTCGGGGAATTGGCCCAAACCTATCAGCCAGTTCAGTTGCAAAATCCTGCAAATCTTTTTCGGTTTCGATACGATCAAGTTTGTTGTATAGAAATAGCCGCTCCTGAATACTCTCAACATAATCTGTTGGTATTAAAATTTCAGTGTCTGTATCTACGGTACAATCACTCACATAATCATCATCAATACCTTCCTCGGTATTTTCAAAAAGATGTTTTAAGTCTTTTTGTTTTAACTCGCGTACAGCTTCGTTCAATATCTTATGAAAGGTCTCCAAACCTATATCGGCAATAAAACCACTTTGTTCTCCGCCCAGCAAATTGCCGGCCCCACGAATATCGAGGTCGCGCATGGCTATCTGAAACCCGCTACCCAATTCGCTAAACATTTCCAAACTTTGTAGTCGTTTTTTACTTTCACTTGGCAAGGTGCTCATAGGCGGTGCAATGAGATAGCAAAATGCCTTTTTATTGCTTCGTCCAACACGCCCCCTCAATTGATGTAAATCACTTAAGCCAAAATGATGGGCATTGTTCACAATTATCGTATTGGCATTCGGTATATCTACTCCACTCTCAACAATGTTGGTGCAAACCAATACATCAAATTTATGTTCCACAAAGTCAAGTATCGCCTCTTCCAATTCGTGCCCTTTTAATTGGCCATGTGCTGAACCAAAGGAAACATCGGGACATAAATTTCGCAGCAATGTCACCATTTCGGGCAAATCTTTTACGCGGTTATGTATAAAAAATACTTGCCCGTTTCGCTCCACCTCGTAATATATTGCATCACGAATGAGTTCTTCGTTAAATACTCTAACCTCTGTTTCAACGGGCTGCCGATTAGGCGGTGGCGTATTGATAATGCTCAAGTCTCGGGCACCCATTAAAGAAAACTGCAGGGTGCGCGGAATTGGTGTGGCGGTAAGCGTTAGCGTATCTAAATTGGCCTTTATACCGCGTATTTTCTCTTTGGCGGCCACACCAAACTTTTGCTCTTCGTCAATCACCAATAAACCTAAATCTTTATACTTCACATCCTTACTGAGCAAGGCATGAGTGCCAATAATGATATCAATTTTTCCTTCCTCAAGCCGTTTCAGAGTTTCATTTTTTTCTTTTGTGGTTTTAAACCTATTTAAATAATCTACTGTGCAAGGAAAGTCTTTTAATCGCTCTTTAAAATTCTGAAAATGTTGATAGGCCAATATTGTTGTTGGAACCAATATGGCGGCTTGCTTTGAATCGCAAACCGTTTTAAATGCTGCCCGAATGGCAATTTCGGTTTTGCCAAAACCAACATCTCCACAAACAAGCCTATCCATAGGAGCATCCTTCTCCATATCCGCTTTTACATCTTCTGTAGCACTGCTTTGATCTGGAGTATCTTCAAAAATAAATGATGCTTCTAGTTCATTTTGCAAATAGGTATCTGGCTGGTGCGCAAAACCCGGCACTGCTTTTCGCTGGGCATAGAGTTTTATTAATTCTGCCGCAATATCCTTTACCTTTTTCTTGGTTTTACTTTTCAGTTTTTCCCATACCCCACTGCCGAGTTTATGCACTTTTGGATGTGTGCCATCCTTGCCTGTAAACTTAGAAATTTTATGTAATGAATTTACGTTTACATAAAGCACATCATTATCCTTATAAATAATGCGAACAGCTTCTTGCGTCACACCTTGTACATCAATTTTTTGCAGGCCGCTATACACACCCACACCATGGTCTATATGGGTTACAAAATCACCGGGTGTGAGTTCATTCAGTGTGCGCAGCGTAAGCGCTTTTCCTTTAGAGTAAGCCTGCTTTATGCTGTATTTATGGTAGCGCTGAAAAATCTGGTGATCGGTAAAGCATACCACCCGCATATCTTCATCTACAAAGCCACCCTTCAACGATATCGGCAATGCGGTAAAAACGATTTGCTGATTCAGATCTTCGAAAATACTCTGCAAGCGAGCCGTTTGCTTTGTATTTTCGGCACAGACAAAAATGTTAAACATCTCTGCTGACTTTTGATTGAGATAATCAATCAGTATATCAAAATTTCGGTTGAAAGCAGGTTGAGGTTTTGTATTGCAGAAGAAGGTTTTTACTGGACTTGTTTCTATAATCTGCGAAGCATTACCGGCACCAAAGTCAATTATTGTTCGATTTGCAAGCAATTGCTTGAAAAGAGTAATATCTATGATGTTGTTCGGTTTTAGCAATAGCGACTCTGTATCTTGTTGTAGTTGGTATTTTCCGAGTTGTGATTGTAATTTTTCATAAACATGCACCAAATCATTTACCCATACTATAGTGTTTTGAGGCAGATATTCAAGCAATTGCATTCGCTCCTCCTTTTCAAAATCATGTTCTACATTAGGCACAATTTTTACTTGCAATAGCTGTCTTAGTGATAACTGGGATGCCGGGTCAAAAATTCTGATACTCTCCACCTCTGTATCAAACAACTCAATTCTGTAAGGGTGTTCATTCCCAAAAGAGTAAATATCCACTATGCCACCGCGTATGGAAAACTGTCCGGGTTCGAAGACAAATTCTTCCTTTTGAAAACCCAAATCCACCAAGAACTCACTGAGAAAATCTAGATCCAGCTGCTGATTTTTTTTTAATAATAGGATGTTTCTTCCAAAAGCATTGGCATTGACTACTTTTTCAAAAAGTGCCTCGGGATAGGTTACTAACACTTTTTTACGAATTGGTGCTCCGTTTTCGGCTGTCAACTTCAATAATGTTTCGGCACGCAGCATTACATGGCTATTATTGAGCTGTGTATAATCTCCTGTGCGTTTAAAACTGTCCGGGAAATAGCAAATATCCAATGCATTGGTAATTTGCTCTATATCATTATGAAAATAGGCTGCCTCTTCATAATCGTCCAAAATGAAAATATGGTTTTCATCATGTTGCGCAAAATAGGCGCTAAACAAAAAGGCTCGGGCTGACTCCGTTAGATTTTTGAGTTCTACTATTTTGGGTTTAGACAAATCAATCTCATCAGCCAAAAACTGATTGGCTACATGTTGAGAGTATAAATTGTGCAAGAACTGCAAATTCATGCGGGCGCAAATATATCATTCTTGGTAAGATAATGTGCGGGATAAATGTAAACAGTTAGTCGTTTTTTTGAATTTTTTATTGGTACAGCACTGATAGTTCCATAAGTTGAATTTTACCAACACCTTTTATGAAAAAAAACGATAATAAGGTTTGAAATAAAAAAAGTCCGAAAGAGGGATTCCCTTCGGACTTTTCGGCAACGTCTTCAAGCTATTAAAACTTGTATTGGAAACCTAGATTAAGTAATTGCTTCAATTGTGTCCATCCCAGTGGACTAGCCGTTCCATCGCTTCGAAGTTGCCCGGGTACGTCATGGTCGTAAACCATAGTTACGCCTAAACTACCCCCTAATGCCTTGCTGAACTTAAAAGCTATAATGTTATCCCATAGTATGTCTACATGGTCAGGTTCATTTAGGTAGTTTGTGTACAAGTCTAAACGAGTGCGATAATCTATATTATTAGAAAGTTTGGCCATATAGCGTGCACTTAAATAGCACCAAACTCAAATGCCGAAGTTTTACCAGAATCGATGCCGGTTGCCCCACTTGAACTTAGAGAAGTATGAACTGCATCAGCAAAAATGAGCCGGGCCGCAGCAGGCGAGTTTTTTTTGCAGTTGTTTTATTTACCTTTCCGACTTCTTTGCATCAAAATCGAGTGGTGGCTTGGTATCGTATTCCTCAAGTTGTATTGTCATTATCCCTTTTTAATATAAAAAAACTGATATACAAAATAGGCCATTAGTATAAATATGCTGGCAAATATGATGGGTAAGTGCACATCAAATGAAACTACAAAACCTGCCAATACGGGTGGTATTGCCATGGCCAACGATTGAACAGATTGATTGATGCCTAATATCTCGCCTTGCTGGTCGGCCGTTGCTGTGTTCGCTACTATGGCCTGTAAATTTGGTCTATATAACCCCTGAAAAATTGCTACAAAGGGTGCAAAAAAGAACAAGGTTGATGAATGATCCGGAAAAATATACAGCAACAAGGTTACCCCAAGCAAAGGAATACTGAACTGGACAATTCTTTTCTCTGTGATTTTTTTTCGTATTTTACCTAATAAAAAGCCTTGGGTAAAGGCAATCCAAATACCTACAAACGCAAAGAAAAAACCAATATCCGAAACGGAATAGTGAAATTTCTCAATAAAGAAAATCTGCAGAAACTGGGTGAACAAACTAAAACCAAATATGCCCAAAAAGGTGACTATAAATAATACCCTAAATGATGATGTCTTAAAAGCTTTGGTAATATTTTGAAAACCTTGTAATACATTAAACGGTTTGTCTGTTGGCTCTTTTAATGTTTCGAAAAAATATTTGCGCACGAGCATAATGTTTACCAAACACAATATGGCAGATATGGTAAATGGAGTTTCGAAAGAAAAGTATTGGCTGATTTTTGGGTCAGATAAAACGCCGCCCATAAAAGGACCAACAATAAATCCTAAGCCGAAGGCCATACTGACAAGCCCAAAGTTTTTGGCTTTATCTGCTGGTTTACTCACATCACTAATAGCAGAAAAAGCAATGGAGATATTGCCACCTGTAAAACCGTCAAGTGCTCGTGATAAAAATAATAGCAGAATTAGAGAATAATGAACGCCAAGGCTGAAAAGCACATAACCAATTAGCGTCCCAACTAAAGATAACATCAGCACTTTTTTTCTGCCTACGTTGTCTGCCCAGGTGCCCAACACAGGAGCACCAAAGAATTGAGCTAACGGAAAAATTGCTATTAATAAACCATAGATGACATTTCGTTCTTGTTTGAGTCCGGCCAATTGCTGTGGATTCAAATTAGTAACATCAACCGGTATTATGCCATTTGCAAAATCGGTAAGTAAAGGTGCTAACACAGGCAAGACAATAGTTGCGCCTAACATATCAATAAATACAGTGACAAATACGGGTAGTAGAAGCTTGCTTGCCTTAGTAGATTGTGACATGTAAAACGAAAGTAAGAAATATTAATATGCAAAAAGCCCATTGTATTAAATACAATGGGCCTAATTCTTTAAAGAATAAAGTCCTAATTTTTCTTACCAAACATGCCTTTAATTTTTTCAAAAGCGTCTTTGGCTTTTTCTTCAACAGCCTCGCCAATATCTTCCATGGTTTCACCGGCGTCTTCCAGCAAATCACCTGCTTTTTCCTTTACATTTTCAAAAGCATCCTCTGCTTTATGTGCTACATCTCCGGCTTTTTCTTTTGCACCACCCAAAATTCCTACAAGGGAATCCACGATCCCACCAAACTCAATTTTTTCGCTTTCTTTGCCGTCAAACATATCACTTACCTTATCGGCAATACCAGCAGGTAATTTGCTTTTTACAAATTCCATAACTGATTCAACGGCTCCTTTTGCCTGTTCGGCACTTATGCCTGTTTTTTCTACTATTTTGTTTATTAATGCTTCCATATTTATTGGGTTTATGTTTATAAATGTTTGTACAAATTTATAAAATAATTATGTTGTTTCGAGTTCATCTTACGTTAACAATGCGAATCAACATTGGTAATTAGGCCACTTTCAAAAATCCCAGCTTAGATTTTTCAATGTGTTCTCGTGCGTATTTTTCGTCTATTATAAGTTTTTTCTTTCCTTTTCGGCTAGGCAAATCAAACATCGCATCAGTCATGATAACTTCACAAATGCTGCGCAACCCCCTACCACCAAGTTTAAAGTCAATTGCCTTTAGCACGATATAATCGATACCATCATCTGTAAATTCTACTTCTGCATTTTCGTATTCCAAAAGCTTTTTGTACTGTTTCACCAAGGCATTCCTAGGCTCTGTCAAAATACGTTTTAGGGCATCCCGATCTAAAGGCAATAGGTATGTCACTACAGGTAGCCGACCCAATAATTCGGGTATCAAACCGAATGAGCGCAAATCCTGTGCATTGACATGCTGTATTAGTTCTTCATCCTTTAATTCACTGGCAGTCCCTTTCTTAAAACCAATTGTGGCGCTTTGCACCCTACGGGCAATGACTTTTTCAATACCCTCAAAAGCACCTCCACAAATGAAGAGTATATTTTGTGTATTGATTTTTACCATTTTTTGTTCGGGATGTTTGCGCCCGCCTTGTGGTGGCACCAAAACATCTGTTCCTTCCAGCAATTTCAACATGGCCTGCTGTACCCCCTCGCCGCTTACATCGCGTGTAATAGAGGGATTGTCACTTTTACGACCAATTTTATCAATTTCATCAATATATATAATGCCGCGCTCAGCCTGCTCTACATCGTAATCTGCATTCTGAAGTAATCGAGATAATATACTTTCTACATCCTCACCAACATACCCGGCTTGGGTGAACACGGTTGCATCAACAATTGCAAAAGGCACATTGAGTAACTTGGCTACTGTTTTGGCAAGGAGGGTTTTTCCTGTACCGGTTTCGCCCGCCATGATAATGTTTGATTTCTCAATCTCAACCTCATCTTCATTTACTTCTTGATTCAAGCGTTTGTAGTGGTTATAAATTGCTACACTGATAACCTTTTTCGCATCATCTTGCCCGATGATATATTGGTCTAAATGAGCCTTTATATCTTTTGGTTTATACTCAAAGGCTGTTTTCAGGGCAACCTTTGCTTCGCGAATGTCATCGTCATTGTCCAAGAAAAAGTTCAATTCTTTCTTGATAATCTTGGAGGCGTTCTCTACGCATTCATCACAAATGTGTGCCTTGGCACCGCTTACAATCATCTCCACTTCATCCTGCTTTTTTAAGCAAAACGAACATTGTAAATCATTCTTATCTTCCATTGTATTCTCTACCAACGAAGTAATACTTACTTCATCATTTTTTATTTTTTCTTTCTCACCAACACTTCGTCAATCATGCCATATTCTTTGGCTTCCTCGGCAGTCATCCAATAATCGCGATCACTATCTTTTTCTACTTTCGAGTATTTTTGACCTGAATGTTCTGCGATAATTTCATACAATTCGCGTTTCAGTTTCTCAATTTCTTTGTAAGTAATTGCAATATCACTTGCTTGTCCTTGAGCCCCTCCCATGGGCTGATGTATCATAATGCGTGAATGCTTTAATGCCGTTCGCTTACCTTTTTCACCTGCACACATGAGCACTGCACCCATACTAGCTGCCATACCGGTGCAAATAGTAGCAACATCAGGGTTGATTATTTGCATTGTATCGTATATCCCCAAGCCTGCGTGAACACTGCCGCCGGGAGAATTGAGATACATTTGAATATCTCGTGTCCTGTCAACGCTTTCTAAAAACAGTAACTGCGCCGTAACGATATTGGCTACATAATCATTGATTCCTTCACCAAGAAAAATAATCCTGTCCATCATCAGTCGTGAAAAAACATCCATGCTGGCAACATTCATAGGCCTTTCTTCAATAATGTAGGGTGTAAGATTGGTGATATTATTCAGGTGTGAAGTGTAGTTATAAAGCGTAGTACTACTAATGCCTTGATCTTTTACGGCAAATTTTTCAAATTCGTTCATTGTCAATTTTTATATTGGGTAAAAATACGGTTTAAAAGTATTTTGGTTTGTTATAGTTGGTTTAAAGTGGATACAATGCAAACCAACTCAATTTAAATCCAAGAAATCATTCTGTCGGTGGCAGTCCTATACCCGTGCTAGTTGGATTTGCTATCTTCATTCCGCAGCACCACTAAATCGTCAAACACATCTACAATTACAGGTTTAGATTTATCTATATCCCCGGCAATGATTCTTTTGGATAGCTCGTTGATTATTTCTTTTTGAATAAGTCGTTTTAATGGACGGGCTCCAAATTGTGGATCAAAGCCATTTTTAGCCAGAAAGTCCAAGGCATAATCACTAAATTCCATTGTAATACCTTGTTCTTTTAAGGTCTCGCTTAATTGTTGCAACTGAATTTTTATTATCCCTTTAATCTCTTTCTGCAATAAAGGTGTAAATAGGATTAATTCATCTATTCTATTTAAAAATTCCGGACGCATACTCTTTTTCAAAAGCTCAAAAACCTCCGTTTTGGTTTTGTCAATCACTTCTTCCTTGTTCGCCTCAGTTACTCCCTCGAAATTATCTTGAATGATATGACTACCGAGATTACTGGTCATTATGATAATCGTATTTTTGAAATTTACCACACGACCTTTGTTATCAGTCAGGCGGCCATCATCCAATACTTGTAATAATATATTGAATACATCAGGGTGTGCTTTTTCAATTTCATCAAATAAGACCACACTATAAGGCTTACGACGCACTGCTTCAGTCAACTGTCCGCCTTCATCATAACCTACATAACCGGGAGGTGCGCCCACAAGTCGACTCACCGAGTGTTTTTCTTGATACTCACTCATGTCAATGCGGGTCATCATGCCTTCGTCATCAAAAAGATATTCAGCCAGGGCTTTGGCCAATTCTGTTTTACCTACACCCGTTGATCCTAAAAATATGAATGAACCAATTGGTTTTCGGGGGTCTTGCAAGCCTGCCCTGCTTCTGCGAATGGCATCTGATACGGCTTCAATTGCTTCATCCTGACCAACGACTCGCTCGTGCAAATGGTCTTCAAGTTTCAATAGTTTTTCACGCTCACTTTGCAACATCCTTGTCACAGGAATACCTGTGGCGCGTGCTACACTTTCGGCAATATCTTCTGCATCTACCTCTTCTTTTAGCAAACGTTTATGCGTGTCGGTATGTTCGTCTAATTGTTCGGTAAGGTGTTCCAGATCCTTTTGCTTTTCTTGTAATTTCCCATAACGTATTTCGGCCACCTTTCCGTAGTCACCACTTCTTTCGGCTTGTTCGGCTTGCAGCTTAAGGTCTTCTATTTCAGCTTTCAAATTTTGTACTGCGTCCACCGATTTTTTCTCTTCGTCCCAACGCACTTTAATAGCATCACGTTCTTCTGTGACGTTGGCTATTTCTTTAGCCAACTCTTCTAATTTAGATTGATCATTTTCTCTTTTAATGGCTTCTCTCTCAATCTCCAATTGACGTAATTTCCTTTCCAATTCATCTAATTCTTCGGGCATTGAGTGCAACTCTAGTTTCAATTTAGCAGCACTCTCATCGATTAAATCAATGGCCTTATCCGGTAAAAATCGATCCGATATGTACCGATTACTCAATTCCACCGCCGCAATGATAGCTTCATCTTTAATACGCACGGCATGATGCGTTTCGTAGCGTTCTTTTAATCCACGCAATATTGAAATAGCATCTTCTACACTTGGTTCGTCTATGATGATTTTCTGAAACCGTCTTTCTAGCGCTTTATCTTTTTCAAAATATTTCTGATACTCAGCCAAGGTTGTGGCTCCAATTGCACGCAGTTCTCCTCTGGCAAGGGCTGGTTTGAGAATGTTTGCTGCATCCATTGCACTTTCGCCTCCGCCACCGGCACCCACGAGTACATGTATTTCATCAATAAATAAAATGATATTCCCATCACTTTCTGTCACCTCTTTAATGACACCTTTCAAACGTTCTTCAAACTCACCTTTATACTTGGCACCAGCAATCAATTGACCCATATCCAAGGAGTATATCACCTTATTACGAAGATTATCGGGAACATCACCATTGATAATCCGATGAGCTAATCCTTCAATAATGGCCGTTTTACCAACACCTGGTTCACCAACTAATATTGGGTTATTTTTTGAACGTCTGGATAATATATGTAGGGTTCGTCTAATTTCTTCATCTCGACCAATGACAGGGTCTAGTTTGTTAGAAGCTGCCAAATCGTTTAAGTTTTTAGCATACTTTTTTAATGCCTGAAATTCACCGCTGCCACTTTGAGACGTGATATTTTCACCTTTTCTAATCTCTTTTACAGAGGCAATTAAATTTTTCTTAGTCAGTCCTACATCTTTTAATAATTGAGCTACCTGATCATTCCCTTCTAGTAATCCAATTAATAAATGTTCCACCGAAACAAATTCATCACCCATCTCTTTTAAAAACGATCCCGCCTTTAAAACGACTGAATTCAATGGTTGTGAAATCATTTGAGCCGGTTCGCCACTTATTGTGCCCATTTTATCGAGCATTTCGTTTAATTTATTTTGCAAATGGCCTACGTTCACATCATTTTTCTTCAATAAAAAAATTGTACTGCCATTTTCGTTATCGAGCATGGCTTTTAACAGATGAAGGGTATCAATAAATTGATGTTTACGATTATATGCAAGTTGTTGAGCAGCCGCTACAACTTCTTGAGCTTTGACAGTAAAATTATTTAAGTTCATACAATATTTTCATCAACTAAAATTCCAAAAAAAAAATTAAAGACAAAGTGGCTTAGGCGGTTAAGTATTCATAACAAAACGACATAAAATAAAATTTGAAAGGTATTTCTGTCAGTTAACGATTTGAATTCAAGTTATAATTTTGCTCAATAAAAACAAAGTACAGCCGGTATTTGTAACCAATATTGATACTGATTTATGTAGAAATAAATATTCTTGTGAGAAATATTAAATTCTCTTTGTGAATTAAAGAAACGTATTATATTTGCGTTCCATTCAAAGAAAAGGATCGGTAGTTCAGCTGGTTAGAATGCCGCCCTGTCACGGCGGAGGTCGCGGGTTCGA
>CAYPET010000022.1:0-33932 GCA_964409905.1 uncultured Chitinophagaceae bacterium
TTCAATAAAATAGCCTCTTTCTCAATATCGCTACAATCAGTGGTTAGTAATGGTCCATTGTAAGGTGACAAATGAGGATTCCGAACAAAATGAAAACCAAATTTTTTTTCTACGGTATAGGGCATAAATGCCACGATATCTTTGTGAACTATTTTTTGTACATACCATTTTTTAGTGACAACATTCAACCACCGTGGCTGGTGGAATAAGGGAATATATGTTCCGCAATTACAGTATTTTATATAGTCTTCCTTGGCTGTCATTTATTGGAACTGTATAGCTTTTACAGGATTTATTCTTCGGATAAGTAAAGTTGGCACAAGTAAAATAAACAGCATAACAACGACTACCAGCAAGTTAATAAAGAGAAAAGATGGCCAAGCGTAGATGGCTGGAGCAATTCGAACATAGTAAACCTCCGGATCCATTTTTATAAAACCAAACTGACGTTGCAATGTGATAATGAGCAGGCCGATAATGTTGCCAATCAACATGCCAATTGCCAAAATGCGTAGACCTGAATAATAAAAGATGTGGCTGATGGAGTTGTTTTTCATCCCCAATGTTTTTAAAATTCCAATCATTTGCGTTCGTTCCAAAATTAAAATCAACATTGTGCTTATCATATTCATGATGGCGACTATCATCATTATTGTAATGATTAATTGTTCATTTGTTTTCATCATTCCAAGCCAAGAAAAAATATTTGCAAAACGATCTTTTAAAGTGTAGGCATACAAGGGTGGCTCAATCAAATCTTGATATATTTTATCTTTTGTTTGTTGAATATACTTTTTATCTTTTACTATTATCTCATAGCCTTGAATCATGTTCAGACTGTCATTTTTTATATTTTCTAATAACTTTTGATCGCAATACACAATCTGGTTGTCATATTCTTGCAATCCTGAATGATATATCCCACTCAATATCGCCTTTCTCGGTTTGGGGCGGGTTTGACCAGGTAGCAAAAAGTACATTCTGATAGGGTCCCCAATATGTACTTCTAAACGATTAGCCAGCGATTGCGACATGATAATATCCTGCGAGTAAGAGCTATCGTTGAAGCGAATTGCCTTGCCTGCTACTAATGGTAATATTGATGTATAATGTTGAAATTGACTTTTCAGCACCACACCTTCCATTTCATGTTTACTTTTTAATATTACAGATTGCAAAGCAAAAGGCTGTACACCAGCAACATTTTCATACAATTTAAGTTTTTGAAATAAAGTATCATTAAACGCTACTTGTTCTTCTTGCAAGTAATGATTTGGGTCGGCCAGATAAGGGGTTATGTGTATGTGTCCCCAACTATTATAAAATTTATCTTGTACACCTTCTTGAAATCCTTTTATAAGGGATATTCCAATCAACATGACTGCAATACTTAACGCAATTGCCGCAATAGCAACGCGCACAATGGTTGCAGAAAAAGAGTTTTTCTTTCCGAGTGCAATCCGTTTCGATATGAAAAGGGCAGTATTCACCAGCGGATATCAAAAGTAAAACAAAAGAGGCTGTCATTTCTGACAGCCTCTTTATATATTTCTTACAGAATGCTTACTGCGCTGAGGGGTTCATTTTTACTGTGCCTACTTTGTCTTCAGGTATCACAGTGCCTTTAATATACAGTTCATAACGCTCTTTCAAACTTTTTGCGTTTGATTGAATGTAAACTGTTTTATTGATGTTCCCAACACGTCCTTTGGTAGCATATTTCACCGTTATGACGCCTGTTTTACCGGGCATAATGGGGTCCTTGCTCCATTTAGGAGTAGTACAGCCACAAGAAGCTGAGCAGTTTTGAATAATTAAAGGCGTTTTACCAACATTCGTAAATTTAAAATCGTAAGTGGCATCGGGCCCTTCTTTCACATTTCCAAAATCGTGAGTGTCCTCTTCAAATTTAAAAATAGGCGCATCATCACTATTGTTTTGAGCAAAACCTTGGAAACTCAAAAATGCTAAGGCGAGTAGTGTTATTATTTTTTTCATTCTTATTCTGTATGGATAGTTATTTTCTAGTTTTTAATCATCGAACTATTGTTCGCAGGTACTGATGCTGCAGGGGCTTTTTCCACATTGCCTTTGATTGTCAATACTTTTTGACCAGCAGAAGAAACTACTGTAATTGTCTTATGGAAGTTACCTGGACGACCTTGGGTGCTATACGTGGCAGTGATTTTCGATGTTGCACCAGGAGCGATAGGATCTTTGCTCCAGTTAGGAGTAGTGCAACCACAAGAAGCTCGCACACTTTCTAACTGAATTGGCTCGCTAGAAGTGTTTTTAAATTCAAAATCATAACTCACAGAAGGCCCTTCGGCTACAGTGCCAAAATCATGCTCTTCTGCCGTAAACTTGATCGCGTCACTAACTTCTGTAACTTTTTGAGTAGCTACACTTGTCGCCACAGTATTGGCTTGTGAGTCTAATTTATCATTTTTCTTTTGTGCTGTTGCAGCTTGGAAGAAAAATAGAGAGGCTGCTAAAATGGTAATTGTTCTTTTCATATGAATTGTTTTTTAAAATAAAAATTGTTCTGCTTTCAAATTTAGAAATAAAGACGCCAATAAAAATGTGATTGCTGTTAAGTCAGGGTTAATCAAATTGTCATTAACACTTACTCGTTGAATTAATTGTTAACCCTCACATTATTAACCCTTATTAGATCAAAAATCCATGGAACGCCAAGAGCTATTAATTATTGTCTTTTTGTATTTTTGTCTGAAGCTATGGCAAAGGAAAAACAAGTATCGGAAGACGGGAAAATATCGTTTGAACTATTTAGAGAAGAAGTTTTATTAGATTATCAAATGGCTTTAGAAAGCCGTGAGGCAAGTTTGCTGGGCAGAAAAGAAGTACTGACAGGTAAGGCAAAATTTGGCATTTTTGGTGATGGTAAAGAATTGGCTCAAATTGCCATTGCTAAAAGTTTTCAAAATGGTGATATCCGATCTGGATATTATCGTGATCAAACGTTTATGTTCGCTACCGGCATGAGCGATGTCAGAAAGTTTTTTGCTCAGTTATACGCCAACCCCAATCTTGAATTAGAGCCTGCCAGTGCGGGTAGACAAATGAATGGACACTATGCTACACGTTGGGTGAAGGCCAACGGTGAGTATATTGACATGACAAAAACTAAAAATAGTAGTGCAGATATATCGCCCACAGCTGGCCAAATGGTACGCGGTCTGGGTTTAGCCTTTGCTTCTAAATTATACCGAGCTTCAGAAGATTTACATGTCAAAAATAATTTCTCTAATAAAGGTAATGAGGTTGCTTTTTGTACCATTGGTGATGCATCGACCAGTGAAGGACCTTTTTGGGAATCAATTAATGCTGCCGGGGTTTTACAAGTACCAATGGCCGTTTTTGTTTATGATGATGGTTATGGGATTTCAGTGCCAAGAAGGTATCAGACTTCAAAAAATTCAATTTCCAAAGCACTGGCTGGTTTTCAGTATAACGAAGGTGAAGGAGGCGTAGATATTTATACCGTAAAAGGTTGGGATTATGCCAGTCTATGCGCTGTGATTCAGCAAGGAATCAAAAAAGTTAGAGATACGCACACGCCGGCATTGTTTCATATACAAGAGGTTACCCAGCCTCAAGGTCATTCTACCAGTGGCTCGCACGAACGATACAAATCGGCTGATCGGTTAGAATGGGAGAAAGAATGGGATTGCATTAGTAAACTGAGGGAGTTTATACTGCAAAATGCCATTGCAGACGAAGAAACTCTTCAAGAGATTGAATCAAAAGCAAAGGAATTTGTAAAAAATGAAAAGCAAGCAGCCTGGACTGATTTCATTGAGCCTGTCAAAAATCAGATTGCTGATGCTGAAAAGTATATCAATCAACTCATTTTTGAAGGAGGTGAAAATGCTCCATTCATTGCAAGTTTGGTCAAAGAATTAAAAGCTATCCGAGAGCCTATTAGAAAAGATGTAATGACAACTGTGTCTCGCGCTTTACGATATGCGCATGACGGAAATGCAAAGCGGCAGCTAAATACTTATTATAAGAAGTTAAAAAAAGAAAACGAAGAAAATTATAATTCGTATTTATACTCAAACTCCCAAAAAGCTGTAAGAAACATACCAGTCATATCACCCGTTTATCAAGACGATGTCACGAAGAATGGATATGAAATATTGAATACTTTCTTTGATAAAACCTTAGCAAGTAATCCTGCGGTCTTTGCTTTTGGTGAAGACGTAGGCAGAATTGGCGATGTAAATCAAGGTTTTGCAGGTTTACAAGAGAAGTACGGGAGAGTTCGTGTATTTGACACAGGTATTCGCGAAAACACCATAATTGGCCAAGGTATTGGCATGGCTATGAGAGGGCTTAGACCCATAGCTGAGATACAATATCTGGATTATCTGCTTTATGGTTTACAGCCACTAAGTGATGATGTTGCTACCATGGAGTATCGCACCAAGGGTGGACAAAAATGCCCTATCATTGTGCGAACTAGGGGACACCGATTAGAAGGTGTTTGGCATAGTGGTTCGCCTATGGGTATGATAATAAATTCCTTAAGAGGAATGAATGTTTGTGTGCCACGGAACATGACGCAGGCCTGTGGAATGTATCAAACTTTGTTACAAAGTGATGAACCGGCGCTCGTTGTAGAATGTTTAAATGGATATCGCCTCAAAGAGCGGATGCCAAGCAACCTTGGTGAATACAATGTGCCAATGGGGGTGCCAGAAATTATTCGCGAAGGTGAGGATATTACACTAGTTAGTTATGGTAGCACATTGCGAATCATTGATGAAGCTATTGAAAAATATTTGGAGCCAGCTGGGATTTCTTGTCAAGTAATTGACGTTCAAACCTTGCTGCCTTTTGATATTAATAATGTGATTATTGAGGAGTTGAAAAAAACAAACAGAATCGCATTTATCGATGAAGATGTTCCCGGCGGAGCTACTGCTTTTATGTTTCAACAAGTAATGGAAAAACAAGGCGGTTATCGCTGGCTGGATGTTGCCCCTCGCACCATCACAGCCCGAGCACATCGACCGGCTTATGGTACTGATGGCGACTATTTTTCCAAACCGAATGCCGAGGATATTGCGGCTGTTATTGAAGATATGATGGCGGAATAAGTTTAAGGTAACCTGATTTCAATTTTACAGAAATAGGCTTCCCTCCACAAGACTTTCTATTTGATTTAAACCTAAATTTGCGCCTTCATGAACGAATTGCTTCATACGCTAAAAGAGACGCTCCTGAATCCGGAGTGGTATATCATAAACGGAGGATTGTATATGATTCTCCTTGTCATCTTTGCCGAAACGGGTTTGTTCGTTGGGTTTTTCTTGCCTGGCGATTCACTTCTTTTTGTCGCCGGTATTTTTGTTGACAAACTTGCCGCAGAGCTTGGTGATATTCATTATTTGTTCGTAATGCTGCTCATTAGTATTGCTGGGGTGCTCGGCAATTTTGTGGGCTATTGGTTTGGCCGTAAATCCGGACCATTTTTATATAGCCGAAAGGATACCTTTTTTTGGAAAAAGAAACATTTACTTACAGCCCAGGCATTCTACGATAAAAATGGTGCATTTACTATTGTTGCGGCGCGCTTTGTTCCAATTGTAAGAACATTTGCGCCTATAGTGGCAGGCATAGTAAAAATGGACTTTAAAAAATTCTCCTTTTTTAATATCGTTGGTTCATTCTCATGGGTTTTTTCATTAATGTTAGCCGGTAGATTTTTACACCGTTGGATATTAAAACAATGGGGAATAGACATTACACATAAACTCGAGATTATTGTATTGGTTATTATCATTGTAACTACAGCCCCGGTATTGATAAAATTTCTTCGCCTCTCATCTGATAAAAAAGAGGATTAGTTGTTTTTGCTACCCGTTTGGCAGTAAATTAGTCAAATGAACAAGTCCGCCAGCATTTGGAGTGTCCCCGTATTGGTTGCTGCCTTAGGTTATTTTGTTGATATTTATGATTTAGTCTTGTTTGGAATATTTCGCGTGCCAAGCCTAAAAGCCATTGGTCTGGCGGGGGAGCAATTAGAAACAGTTGGTCACGCCTTGCTGAATATTCAAATGATTGGTATGCTCGTGGGTGGTTTCATATGGGGCATGTTAGGAGACAAAAAGGGCCGACTGAGTGTGTTGTTTGGTTCTATCATCGTTTATTCTTTGGCTAATATTCTGAATGCTTTTGTTACATCGGAAATGCAATATTATGTTCTCAGATTTTTTGCAGGCTTTGGGTTGGCCGGTGAGCTGGGTGCTGGCATCACCTTAGTTTCTGAAGTGCTAAAAAAAGAAGATCGGGGTTGGGGGACTACCTTAGTTGCCACTATTGGTGTTAGTGGTGCAGTGTTTGCGGGTTTTTTGGGCAATTACTTTAATGGGTCTAACACTATAGGTAATTATGTATTGAATTGGCAGACGGGCTATTTGTTAGGTGGGGTATTGGGTTTTGCGTTATTATTTCTGCGCATTGGTGTGTTTGAATCTGGGATGTTTCAAGTGGCCAGAAATGCTGATGTTATGATGGGTAGTTTAAAAACCTTGTTTGGCAATCGTGAAAATCTGAAAAAATACTTTTATTGTATTATGGCAGGTTTACCTATCTGGTATGGCGTTGGTATACTGGTTTTCTTTTGTCCGGAACTTGGTGCTGAAATGGGACTGCCTAAGGATGATATTAGTGTAAGCACGGCTGTTATGGTAGGTTATGCCGGTGTTACCATAGGAGATTTTGCGTCAGGATTACTAAGTCAGCTGTTAAAAAGTCGGAAGCGCATCATACAGTATTTTATACTTGCAACTGCATGTGCTGTGGCGCTATATCCTGTCCTAGGTCGTATCAATGTAGGTTGGTTATATCTGGTTTGTTTTTTAATTGGCGCTTTTTCAGGCTACTGGGCCGTTATCATTACATCAGCTGCCGAACAATTCGGAACAAATATTCGAGCTACGGTAACAACCACAGTGCCCAATTTCATTCGGGCTTCTCTAACTCCAGTTTCGATACTCTATGTTTTTGTTTTTCAAAATATTTTAGGTCTTAATAAAGTACCTGCTGCTATGGCTACTGGTGTTATAGTATTTGTACTTGCGTTTTATGCAGCAAGTAAATTGAAGGATACTTTTGGCCGAGATTTGAACTTTATAGAAAAATGAACGAATTAATCAGCATATTGATGCCCGTAAAAAATACGGCTCCTTATTTGCATGATTGCCTGAACTCTATATTACATCAAACTTATTCAAATTGGGAGTTAATTGCCGTTGATGATGCCTCCGATGACAATAGCCTACTCATATTGCAGAAATACGCTCTTATCGATCAGCGCATTCGAGTTGTGCCCAATAATGGCAAAGGTGTTATTGATGCACTAAAGACAGCCTATGCCCACGCCAAGGGTGAATACATTTCACGTATGGATTCAGATGATATTAATGCACTTCAAAAGTTTGAGCAGATGTATCAGCAGTTAAGTGAGGCAGGTAAAGGGCATATTGCTTTGGGTCAGGTTGAGTATTTTGCTGAAGATGGACTGGGCGAAGGGTATTTACAATATCAACTTTGGTTGAATGAATTAATTTTTCAAGGTAGCGGATTTTCAGAAGTATATAAGGAATGTGTGATACCATCACCTTGTTGGTTGCTACATCGTGAAGATTTGGATGCCTGCGGTGCTTTTAAGTCAACATTTTTCCCCGAAGATTATGACTTATGTTTTAGAATGTATAAGGCAGGGTTGCATTGTATACCTGCTGCCCAGGTATTGCTCAAATGGCGAGATCGACCTTTACGCACTACCCGTATTGACAAAAATTACAAAGCCGAAAAACTTCTCTGGTTGAAATGTCATTATTTCCTGGATATCGACTATCATTCCGAAAAACAACTTGTGCTATGGGGCGCCGGTAAACGCGGCAAGTTTATTGCCCGTTTTTTAAATGAGCGCGATATTCAATTCTCCTGGGTGTGTAATAATGAAAAAAAAATTGGAAAGATGATTTATAAGAATCAACTAAAAAGCACACATAAACTTGAAGACATAAAGGATAAGCAAATAATTATTAGTGTTGCTAATCCAGCCGAGCAGCAAGAAATACGCAGCATTTGTAATTTGAATAATTGGGAGCGTTATTTCTTTTGTTAGGCTTTTGCTACTATTTTCACAATGGTGATAAAAACTTTTGAAAGCAAAATAGCAAAATTGCCGGATAGTCGTGTTTACATGTATCATCTTGTAATACCTGAAGCGATTTCCAATTTTTATAAACAACACAATTTTCGCCGATTACTTTGTATGGTTAATCAACTGCCGGTATTCAGCATGGCCATTTTGCATCTGCAAGTTGGACATGGTTATATCAATATGAGTAAGGATCGGCTGAAACAAGCAGGCTTAAAGGTTGGTGATAGTGTTTCAGTGCAACTTTCTCCAGATGAAAGCAAATATGGAATGCCTGTTCCGCATGAGTTAGAGGAGATTTTTAGTCAGGATACCATGGCTTTTTCATTTTTTGAAAAACTATCACCCGGTAAGCAGCGCACCTTACTTTATATGATTGGAAAGTATAAAACTGAGGAAAAACGAATAGAAAAGGGTCTAGTGCTATCAAATTATTTAAAACAATGTCAAGGGAAATTTGACTTCAAAGAATTGCATACGGCCTTTAAAAAAGGCTTATAAAGCGTTCGCTTTAAATGTTGGCAGTTCACTTGCCTTGGTTCTTTTATTCAAAAAATACTGAATGATTACAGATTGCTGATAGATTCCGTTATTATTTGGTTTAGCATCTGATAGTTTGAAGCCATTTCGTCTTTTTCGCAATAGGGTTGGAATCCGCCCATAGAAACTAAAATGTGCTTTCAATATTGCCTTAACGGCTTTCAAGTTACCACCCATCAAATGAGGAAGAGCACTTATGCCGTCTAATATTAACCGCCATGGCAATAACCAAACTAATCTGCTGGCTACATCGTTTTTTAATAACAAGGCTAAATTGTTTCGGTAATTGTAAAACAGTTTTTGAGGACTTCCGTATGAAATTACACTGCCACCTACATGGTATACAGTACTTAAACCACAATAGGCAATTTTATAGCCGGCATTTTTAAACCGCCAACATAAATCAATTTCTTCCATATGTGCATAAAAATCAAGATCCAGACCTCCAAATTGGTGATATAAATCAGCTCGCACAAAAAAGCAACCGCCACCAGCCCAGAAAACTTCTATCGTATCGTCGTATTGCTTTTCATCTTTTTCGAGGGTGTCAAAAATTCTGCCCCGGCAAAACATATAGCCCCATTTGTCCATGAAGCCACCACCTGCTCCGGCATATTCGAATAGTGACTTATCTTTTTGAAATAGTATTTTGGGTTGTATCGCTGCTATGTTATTGTCTTGTTCGATAGTTTTATATAATGGCTGAAACCAATCTTCGCTCACTTCGAAGTCAGCACTCAGTAGTACGTAATATTTAGCCTTTATCTGCTTTAGGCCATCATGATAACCTTGTGCAAAACCATTGTTGGTGTTGTGTCGAATTAATTTTACCTCAGGAAAATTGGATTGGACAAATTCGTATGTGTCGTCGGTGGAGGCGTTATCAATCAAAACAATGTCATATTGACCTTTGCTTTCTTGTACAATTAGGGGTAAAAAATTGCGATGCAACTCTTTACCATTAAAGCTTAGTATGACTACAGCAGTATCTGTAGTACAGTGAATCATTTATAGTTATGATTTATACTTGGGCGTGTACTTGGTATTATCAGGAACTTCTACATCGGCTTTGCTGTCGTAGCTGTACGTCCAAAGTCCATAACAGCAACCGCCAAAAAAGATAAAGAAGCCTAAAAAGCCCAACAAGAATAAAAAGCGACTTTTCGAAGGTTTACTAACTTCAATGTCAGCTTCGTTTTCGATATAGTTGTTATCCATTTCCATAATTGTGCGACAAAGTTAATTTACCTGTCTTTCATAGACAAAATTGATTTCCACAAAAAGTGTGGGAAAAGTTGCCACATAGGAGCGTAGATGGTGATAAGCAGCATGCCTTTACGCTTTTATGGTAGCTGATTTAGCCAGTACAATTGGCTACTGTAGTAGGTTGTATTTTAGCTTAGTTCGATAATTTCAAGCTGATCTATTCTATCCATCTTTATTTCAAAGCGCATAATGGTCTTTTTTTTATGCCAACCTTGTTTGCCACAAGCCCCGGGATTCAGATGTAGTAAATTTCTTTTTCGGTCAGGAATCACTTTAAGTATATGTGAATGCCCGCAAATAAAAAGATTAGGTTGAAAATGTTCTATAAGAGCCATGCTACGCGCATTATAATGCGGTGGGTATCCGCCAATATGGATTATTAAAATTTTTAACTGTTGAACAGTAAAAAAGGTATACTCTGGAAATTGTTTTCTGATTTCGTGCCCATCTATGTTGCCGTATACAACACGTGTTTTTTTTATTGATGATAAAGTATCTGTTATTTCGGTTGTTCCAATATCTCCGGCATGCCAAATTTCATCAACGTCATTAAAATGCTCCACTATGTTCGGATGCAAATAGGCGTGTGTATCGGATAGTAGTCCGATTTTCATTGGATATTATTTGAATTCAATTGCATGGCCCAACACATTCCAGCCAGCTACTTGTTTTCGCAACATTTCTATTTCCTTACTTGGTTGGTCGTTGTATTTTTTCAGGGCTTCGCTGGCATGTTGCTCTATAATTACCTGAAACTTTTTAAAGTCTTGCTCGTTTAAGAATGTTTGCATGAAACGTTCTCTTCGAGATTTGAAATTATACTGCTCTGTAAGCAATACTTTTTCCATTTTGTAATTATAATGTTTCATGATTTCTACATACTGCATATAGATTGAAAAGCTATTATCCCGAATCCTTGCACGCATGGAAGAATCAAACCCGAATTGTGTATTCCAAAAGTCTGCTTCTGCCTGGGCAAGAGCATTCAAATTATTTTGCACAGAAACCGGGTTGTCTAGTTCGATAACATATTTTTCAATCTTTTGCGCCTGTGCAAAACTTGAAAGAAACAATAGTAAAATGCTGAAATATTTTGTCATAATTAAATTGTTCGGATTAGGTAGTAATGTTTTTTTCCTTTCTGCACTAAGATAAACTTATCTGCCAAAAGACATTTATCGTCAATGTTAAAGGCTATGTCATTAACCTTTGTTTTATTCACACTGACTGCACCACTGGCGGTCATTTTACGGGCTTCACTTTTTGAGGTATAGATTTTAGTATCAGTTAGAAAGGTAATAATATCTAGCCCTGCTGCCACAACTTTTCCCTCAATATCAATTTGAGGCACACCATCCATAATATCAAGTAGGGTAGCCTCATCCAGACTGAGTAAATCTTCAGCAGTATTTTTACCAAATAGTATTTGGCTGGCTTTTACAGCAAAATCAACGTCTTCGGCGCTGTGTACCATAGTCGTAACCTCTGCTGCCAGTACCTTTTGTAAATTTCGCAGATGTGGCATTGCCCTATGTTCAGATATTAATTGTTGAATTTCGTCTTGTGGTAAGAAGGTGAAAATTTTAATATACTTTTCGGCGTCTTCATCTGTTGTGTTTAGCCAAAATTGATAGAAACGGTAAGGGGAGGTTTTGTTTCTGTCTAGCCAAACATTTCCGGCTTCTGTTTTGCCAAATTTTCCGCCATCGGCTTTTTTGATAAGGGGTGCAGTAAAAGCATAAGCCTCTCCTTGCGCTTTGCGCCGAATTAGTTCGGTGCCTGTCACAATATTGCCCCACTGGTCGCTACCGCCCATTTGAAGGCTGATACCTACAGTTTGGTGTAAATGATAAAAGTCATAGCCTTGAATTAGTTGATAAGTAAACTCGGTAAAGGACATTCCTGTTTCCAGTCTTTTCTTTACAGAATCTTTTGATAGCATATAATTCACAGTTATATGCTTACCAATATCCCTCGCAAAGTCGAGAAAAGAAATTTGTTGAAACCAATCATAATTATTCAACATTACAGCTTCATTCTCCTTGCCACTCGCAAAATCTAAAAAATGTGACAGTTGTTGTTGTATACCTAATTGATTGTGATGTATTTCCTCAATAGTCAGCAGGTTTCTTTCTTCAGATTTACCTGACGGATCACCTATCATACCGGTAGCGCCACCTACAAGGGCGTATGGTTTATGACCAGCGCGCTGCAGGTGCATAAGCAATATAATGGGCACCAAGCTACCAATGTGCAAAGAGTCACCGGTAGGGTCAAACCCCACATAGGCTTTTACCATGCCTTTTTCTAGGTGTTCTTTAGTGCCAGGTATTATATCCTGAAGAAGTCCGCGCCATTCCAATTCGTCAATAAATGTCATTTGCTGCTAATCTAAAAAGTGTCAAAAACGTGTAATTAAAGTAATATCATTATAAAATGAGCCGTAAAAGTATATTGATTTTAAGTATTTTTGATAGGACGTATAATATTAAATGCTTTTGTACGTTTGATTTCTTTTAACAGAAGATATATGAATTTAAGATATTCGATTTTAGCTATAGTCTTAGGGATTTTACTGCATACCGAAAGCCAAGCGCAACAAAGGAAGTACGTTAACGAGTTTATGAATATTGGAGTAGGAGCACGCGGCTTGGGGATGAGTGGCTCTCAGGTGGCTTCTACCACCGATGTTACGGCAGCTTTCTGGAATCCGGCAGGAATAGCATATCAAAATACCGACATGCAACTTGGCTTAATGCATTCAGAATATTTTAGTAGCATTGCCAAATATGATTATATCGGGGCAACATTCCCACTGAAAAATCGAAAAGGCGTGATTGGTTTCTCTGCAATTCGTTTTGCTGTTGATGACATTCCGTATACTATAAATCTTGTTCAGCCGGATGGAACCGTCGACTATTCAAAGGTGCGCAGTATCTCTTCTGCGGATTATGGTGGTTTGATTTCTTATGCGCGACCTGTGGTTGTAGGTCGTTGGAAAGACCGCGAAGACATTTCATTGATGTGGGGAACCAATTTTAAAATTATTCATCGCTCAGTTGGCTCCATGGCCAATGCTTGGGGGGTGGGGTTGGACTTTGGATTGCAGGGGCGTTTTGGGCGATGGAAATTGGGGGCCGTAGTGCGTGATGTGACCACTACTTACACCGTGTGGTCTTTTAGCCTAACAGAACAAGAAAAACAGGTTTTTGCTCAGACGGGTAATGAAATTGTATCCAGAAGTAGTGAGATTAATACTCCAAGAGCCATCATAGGTGGTGGACGAGTGTTTCCAATAAATCATAAGTTAAGTGTGTTGGGAGAGCTGAACTTTGACATAACCTCAGATGGTAGTCGATATGCCAACTTAATTAATGCGGAGCCTTTTAGTATCGATCCTCGCTTAGGAGCTGAGTTTAATTATGACAACAAAGTCTTTTTACGCACCGGGGTAGGCCAATTTCAACGCGTATTGACTGATGAGGATACTACAGGTACAAATTATAGAACGCTTTTCCAACCAACATTAGGGCTTGGTGTACAAATTAAAAACTTTGCCATAGATTACGCTTTCTCAAGCTTAAATATTCAGTCAAATGCACTTTACAGTCATTTTATTTCGTTAAAACTGGACATCCGAAATAGAAAACGTGAAGAAGAAAAGAACAAAGAATAAGTTGAAAAAAATTATGAAAAGGTATTTAACATTCACCTTGATATTATTAGGATGGCTCGCCACCGCAAACGAAATTCATGCCCAGATCTTTGGCAATGAGTGGATAAACTATGGGCAGAGTTATGCAAAATTTAGTGTTCATGAAAATGGGATGTATCGTGTAACCTATTCGGAGCTAGTAGGCGCTGGTATCACATCCCCAAATGGTACAACGATACAACTGATTAGAGAAGGTAAACAAATACCAATATTCGTAAGCTCAGTAGGAGCTTTTGGTGTAGCGGATTATATTGAATTTTATGCAGAAAAGGCCAATGGACAAATCGATGAGGCCTTGTATCTTGATCCGACTCAGCAAATGAATAAAACTCAAAATTTGATTTCGGATACGGCTTTTTACTTTATCACACAATCAAGCACTGGGCCATATTTACGCTTTTCGCAGGCCTCCAATACGATTTCGGGAAGTCCGGTAAAAGAACCCTACATTTGGGATGTAAGCAATACAAACTTTCGGGGTGCGTTGAGCCAGGGCCCTTCGTATATTGGTCAATCAGACAATCCAATAAATTATATAAGGTCTTCGCAATTTGAGCGTGCCGAAGGTTGGGTGAATAACTTCAGTTTTAATGCACAAGCGCTAAGTGTAAACTTATCCAATCCTTTCAAAGGTGCAGGCGCACCAAGTTTAAGTATTAAAACTACTGTGGCAGGTTTTTCATATTTAAGCCTACATCGTGTGCGGGTGGAGGTAAATGGGTCTCAGCTGGCAGAAGAAACATTTCCTGCTTTTTCTTCTAAAGAATTCAGTATGAGCGCACCTGCAAGTTTGTTGGGTTTGGGTAATAGTTTAAATTTCAATTATACACCATTAAATAGCCAACCAGGATCTAATTTATTTGATCGGGTAGGGATTGCGAATGTCAATGTACGTTTCGCAGCTTCCTTGGATATGACCGGTGTGAGTGCCCAGTATTTTGAATTGGACCCTAAAGCCGGGAATTATTATCTTGAGTTTGACAATATGAATGTCAGCGCCGGCCCGCCAAGGCTTTATGATTTGGATGCTCAGGAATTTTATGTTGCCAATATAGCCGTACCAGGTAAGGTGCGTTTTTTGATACCCTCTTCTGGCGGTATTAAAAAATTATTTCTTCTTGGGGCACAGGCATCTGCTCCTAAAATGGTAAATAAACTCCAACCGATTTCTTTTAAAAACTATACGCTTTCAGCGAATCAAGGTGATTATATCATTATTACGCATCCTTACTATTTTGATGGAGCAGGAACAAACTATGTTGAGAATTATAAGATTTTTCGGAGTAGTATTAACGGTGGTGGCTATCAGGCCATAGTAGCGAATATAGAAGACATTTATAATGAGTTTGGTTACGGGTATAATTTTCATGCGCAGGCTATTCGTAATTATTTACATTTTTCAAATAAAAGTTCATTGTGGAGTAGTAAATCGAAGTTTGCCTTCATCATTGGTAAAGGCATACTATACACCGATTATGTAGCGTATTCGAATGGCAGATTAAATAATCCTGCAAATTATCCATATGTGCCTATTCCAACATTTGGGATACCGGCATCGGATATTATGCTTACAGATTTTAATAATGACAATATACCAGAATTACCTATTGGTCGTTTGTCAGTTTTAAACGGCAGTGCTATTGGTCCTTATTTAGATAAAGTGCAATTGCATGAAAGTCGATTATTGTCAACAAGTCAGCAATTTGTAGATTCTGTTCTTTGGATGAAGCAATACTTGCATGTTGCTGGTGCAGATGACATAAACATTCAGGCACCTATATTGAGTGCTTTGAATAGACAAGGTGAAACAGTACGAGATACGCTCTATGGAGCCGTTGTATCAACCTTTGCAAAATCATCAACAGCGGCTGTGCAGCAAGAAGCTACAGAAGCTATTGATCGAATCGTGAATAAAGGGGCAGGCTTCATTCAGTTTTTTGGCCATGGCAGCTTGTCAACCTTGGATTTTGGAGGTTTTGACAATGTCAGTTTATACGAACCAAACAATCGCTATTCCATTTTCATGGCCAATGGATGCGGCGTGGGTAATGTATTTGGGCTTGGTTCGGTGCGATCTTTAAGTGAAAGTTGGAACGAAATTCCAAACAGAGGTGGTATTGGTTATATCGCAAATTCCAATACCGGATATTTATTTTATCTTGCTAATTACACAGATTCGCTCTATAAACAATTTGGCAAGTATAATTATGGTAAAACTATTGGTGAGCAATTCGTTGGAAATGTAATAAACATTTTTGCTGATCCAAATGTGCTCAATAATAACGTAATCAGATTACATGCTGAGCAAATATTGTTACAAGGAGATCCTGCTGTACGTATGTTTGGTAGAGATAAACCCGACTATGCGGTAGAGGATAAATACATGCGCATCAGACAAGTAAGTGTCACTACAAAGCTGGATTCGTTTGATGTAGATCTGGTAGTGTATAACTTAGGAAAGTATACAAGGGATAGCCTTGATTTGAAGATTACAAGAATTTTGCCCAACAATCAAGAAGAGGTAGTACTGCAGAAAAGGTATAATGGTATTATTGTAACAGACTCCCTAGCATTGCGTATACCGGTAGGAGGCAAAAATGCTCTCGGTATAAATCGTTTAAAAGTGCGGATTGATGATCAGTCAGAAATTGATGAAGTTGCGGAGTATAACAACGAAATTATTAGAACTTTTTCAGTCTATAATGATGACTTGGAACCTGTCTATCCTTATGAATTCAGTATCGTAACCGAACCTAATCTAACATTAAAGGCTTCTACTCTAAATCCGTTTTTAGAATCTCGCCAATATGTAATTCAACTAGATACGACAGAAAGATTTAATTCGGCCGCTTTATTAACCACGCGTATTACATCGGGCGGCGGCCTTGTCAAATGGACACCTGCTATCAATTTGCAGAATTCAACTGTATACTATTGGCGAACAGCAATGGACACAGTGTACGGCAATCCAGAGCATCGCTGGACAACAAGCTCCTTTATTTATTTGCCAAATGCCAACCCGGGTTGGAATCAGTCACATTATTATCAATACCTAAAAGATGAATTTGAAAATATCGGAATCGATTCAATTCAACGGGAGTTTCAGTTTACCAAAATGACCAAAAAACTTCAAATACAGAATGTTTGTTTATATGGTCCTAACCCGTACTTCTATTCATGGGCTGACTATACAGCCAAAATCAATGGCGTTCAAATTTATGATGATGGTTGCGACCCATGGCCAAGATATGAAAGTGTACAATTCATTATTATTGATTCATTGACAGGTTTGCCATGGAGGAATACCCAAAGCACTACCAATCCCAACCAAGGTCGTTTTGGAAGCTGGAAGCCATGTCGCATTGAAACTGCACCCGGTAGTGGTGTCTTTGCCGATCCGTTTTTTGAGTTTTATTACATGAATACTGCGGCCCGACAAAACATTATGAACTTTTTGGACAGTATTCCTGATGGGGCTTATGTAATGATGCAGCCAAGGTTATGTTTGAGTGGCCAATGTGGTGGGTTGACTACGGCTCATGTAAACCTTTGGAAAAATGATACTACGGTATTAGGTAGCGGAAACTCGTTGTATCATAAATTAAAGGATTTTGGTTTTACCCTAATTGACTCTTTTAATAAAAATAGGCCGATGATATTCTTTATGCAAAAAGGTGATATGAATTCAGTCCAACAGCATATTGCGCCTGATAGCACCGTCAAATTGTACAAAGAATTTGAATTTGATTCTTACTTGTATGAGGGTAAAATTATCAGTAATAAAATTGGTCCGGCCAAGCAGTGGGGCGACTTCAAGCGCAGCGGTATTAGTCTTCAACCTGGGCAGGCTGGTGATACCGTTAGTGTTGAAATATTTGGTATTAGTCCCGATGATAATGAAACGCTATTAGCCAAGGTTTTTGGAGATACCAGCTTGAGTTTTATTGATCCGGTTTTATACCCCAATATTCGCTTGGTAATGAATCAAAAGGATGAAAGATTCAGTACGCCCGAGCAAGTTAAGTACTGGCGTGTTCACTTTACACCAGTGCCAGAGGCTGCGTTAAACCCAAATGCACAATACGCATTTGTTGATACCTTAGTACAAGGTCAAAAAGGCATGATGAAATTGGCAATAGAAAATCTTACAGATTTACCAATGGATAGTATGCTAGTGAAGTATAGCATAATTGATGAAAACAGTGCTGAAACGATTATTGGTTTACAACGTTACAAACCGCTTGGTGCAAACGACACCTTGCATGCTACTTTTGAATTTGATACTCGGACATTTGCAAATAATTATTTGTTTAAAGTGGAAGCCAATCCAAACAAAGACCAACCAGAGCAATACCATCCGAATAATTTGGGCTTTAAAGAGTTGTTTATTAATCCTGATAACAAAAACCCATTATTGGATGTCACTTTTGACGGAATACATATTTTAAATCGGGACATTGTATCGGCCAAACCAACAATATTAATAACATTAAAGGACGAGAATGATTACTTGCCGCTTGACGATACATCAGCTATGCAAATTTTTCTTCGTTATCCCGATAACCCCAATGTGGATGTACCTATAGGATATGACAATCCGACTTTGACTTTTATACCTGCAAACCCTAGCAATCAAGGTGAAAACAAAGCAAGAGTAGAATTTACGCCTACATTCTTGAATGACGGAATTTATGAATTAGTTGTAAAAGGGAAAGATAAAATTGGAAACCAAAGTGGTACGATTGATTATAAAATTGCTTTTACAGTTATTACCAAATCATCAATAACTTCTGTTTTGAATTATCCTAATCCATTCAGCACTCAAACGCAATTTGTGTTTACGCTTACAGGGAATCAGGTGCCGGAACAATTTAAAATTCAAATCTATAATATGTCAGGAAAAGTCGTCAGAGAAATATCAAAAGCCGAAATTGGGCATATACATATCGGCCGAAATATCACCGAATTCCGCTGGAAGGGAGATGACCAATATGGTGATTTGTTGGGCAATGGTGTGTATCTATATAGAGTCGTTACGCGTTTGAATGGTCAAGAGATGGACAAAGCAGAAAACGATGCTGCCTCTAAATGGACAGATAAAGGTTTTGGCAAATTGTATATTATGCGCTAAGATTTTTCAATCGCACTGCGACAATTTCTAAATCCTCTGGGGTAGTAATTTTTATATTATTGACATCCCCTTCGAACAAATGAATACTATAACCTGCTTGTTCAAAAACTGTTGCGTCATCTGTAAATTCAGCTCGATAATCTTGTTCGTAAGCTATGATAAGTTTATTGGTTTCAAAAACCTGAGGAGTCTGAATACTGCGTAATTGTGAACGATCAACAGTTTGACTGTTGCCTTCACTGTCTAATATTCTAATAGAGTCTTTTATGGCTATCCCTGGAATGGCACAGCCATATTTTTTCACAGTCGTCAAGCTACGCGCTAATAATGCTGATGTTACAAAAGGTCTTACAGCATCGTGTATAGATATGGTGTTACAAAATTCCGACACCAACTGTAAAGCGTTTTTTACAGAGTCAAAACGCTCTTTGCCCCCGGCACAAATTTTAATATTCGCATGCGGAAATGCTTGCATTAAATCATATCCTTCTGTAAGGTAGTCTTTTGAAAAAACAATGATGTATTCGTCATAATATCCCGATGCAATAAATCTATTAAGCGTATAATAAAGTATGGAATGACCGTTAATATTGATGAACTGTTTTGGGATATTGCCACCAATCCGTTTGCCGCTGCCGGCTGCCACGATTATTACGCAATTCATTTTTTTCTAGTCGGGTTTTCGCCCAATATTTTGAAGTAAGTTTTCTTTTTGTAATATTCCAAATTATGTGTTTGAATGACTTCTTTACATATCCGAACTACCTCGTCCATGTCGTCAGTGTAGGTTATTAAATCTACATCTTCAGGTGAGATTGTGCCAGCTTCTTTTAGCATGGCGACATGTTGCATTATTTCTTTATGATACTCTTTGCCAAAAATAATGATTGGGAATATCTTCAACTTGCCGGTCTGTACTAAGGTTAATGACTCAAAAAGTTCGTCCAGTGTGCCAAAGCCACCAGGCATTACTACAAATGCATAAGAGTATTTTACCAGCAAGGTTTTTCGCACAAAGAAATACTTTATACTAACCCATTTATCCAAATAAGGGTTGCCGGATTGTTCAAAGGGTAACTCGATATTGCAACCAACGCTTCGTCCACCGGCCTCATGTGCGCCTCGATTAGCAGCCTCCATGATGCCTGGTCCGCCGCCAGTCATGATAGAAAAACCCAGCCTTGCAATTCTCCCGGCAAGTTCTCGAGCTTGCTGATAATATTTATGATCTTCGTCAAAGCGAGCAGAGCCGTAAATACATACACAAGGTCCGGCAAAGTGTAAAGTTCTAAATCCTTTTACAAATTCACGAACCACTTTTAATGTAAATAAAAAGTCATCCCATCGACTTTGCGGACCTTTTAAAAATTGGATTTCTGAAGAGGGGTTATTTACCTTTTTAACTAAGCTCATTCAATACATTTTTTATTCTTGCCATGGCCTCCACAAGTGTTTCCATGCTGGCTGCATAGGATATACGAATGGCCTGATCGTCGCCAAAGGCACTGCCATATACTGTGCTTACATGGGCTTTGTTTAACAAGAGCATGCTAATGTCCTCAGAATTGTATAATCCGTTTTTGCCTAAAAAATTGGCCATATTTGGGAATGCATAAAAAGCACCTTCTGGAGCTTTAATTTGAATACCATCTATTTCATTTAAGGACTTTACTACAAAATCCCGTCTTTTTTTAAACTCTTCCCGCATCTGAATGGTTGGCGTTAACTCGCTTGTAAGGGCCGTAATGGCTGCTTTTTGTGTAATCGAATTTGCACCAGAAGTAAATTGGCCTTGAATACGTTCGCATGCCTTTACCAATTCCGTTGGGCCAGCCAAATAACCCAGGCGCCAGCCTGTCATGGCAAATCCTTTTGAAAAACCATTTACCACTACAACCTGATTTTTTATGCTGTCAAATTGCGCAATACTTTCATGTTGACCTGTAAAGTTTATGTATTCGTAAATTTCATCAGAGATGATTGTGATGTGCGGATATTTTTCAAAAACCGCAACTAGTTCAGCTAACTCTTGTTTACTATAAAAACTACCGCTTGGATTGCATGGAGAAGAGAACATAAACAATTTTGTTTTATCGCTGATGTGTTCTTCAAGTTGTGCCGCAGTTATCTTGTAATGGTTCTCGGAGGTTGAAGGAATAAAAGTTGAAACACCTTCGGCTAAGTCAACTAGTGCTGAGTATGTGACCCAATAGGGTGTCGGAATAAGCACTTCATCGCCAGGGTTGATAATACTCAAAACAGCATTGGCCAGAGATTGTTTGGCACCAGTACTGACAATGATATTTTCTGCTTTGTACAGTAATTGATTATCGCGCAGCAATTTTTCACAAATTGCTTCTCGTAATTCGGGCATGCCGGCAACCGGTGTGTATTTTGTAAAACCGTCATCCATTGCTTTTTTAGCAGCATCTATAATATGGGTCGGAGTATTAAAGTCAGGTTCACCTAAACTTAAGTTGATTACATTATGACCTGACGCGCTGAACTCTCTGGCTAACTTTGCCATTCGAATAGTTTGCGGTTCATTGATTCGTTCCAGCCTTTGCGCAAATTCCATTGAACAAATATAATGTTACCAACTATCAATTTGTTCAATATTGTACTTGGCTTTTCCAGCATGCAATACCAGACAAGTTTAAATCATATGCGTAATTTGTGAGCGTTGTTTTTTAACGTTGATATAGCGATGATAAGAGGAAAACAAAGACATATTTAATTACTTTTGTGACAATCCATAGTTGTGCTATGAAAATTTTTATAACCATATTCTATTTATTCTTCGTGGTAAGTGTTTTTGGACAGCCTCCACTAAGCCCGCAATATCCCGATAATCAGTTTCAGCATTTTCAATTATCCATGCAACGGGTGAAGCTTGCTTACGAACACTCTGATCAGCAGTTGCGTGCCCTTTTTAAGGAAAAAGGAATAACATATCCCTCAAAGCATATTTACATCCGTTCGTTTAAGGCAACTAATGAATTTGAACTTTATGCCCGAAACACCATTGCAGATACGTTCACACTTATTAAACATTATGGTGTTTGTGCATTGTCCGGTATCTTAGGTCCAAAACGTTGGGAAGGTGACCGGCAAGTGCCGGAAGGGTTTTATTTTATTGAAGATTTTAACCCTCAATCAAATTATCATTTATCCTTGCTGTTAAATTACCCAAATTATTCTGATATGTTTTTTAGTAATGCTGAAAAACCTGGAGGAGGTATTTACATACATGGAGGCTGTATGACGGTTGGATGTTTACCCATGACGAATGAATTTATCGAGGAGATTTATACTGTTTGTTTGCAGGCGCGCACAGCAGGGCAGATGTACATTCCGGTGCATATCTATCCGGTCAGGTTTGATAAAAAGAGTTTGGATTATTTAGGGAAAGAATATAAGGGGGAAGAGGATAAACACAAGTTTTGGGTTAATCTGAAACAAGCCTTTGATTATTTTGAGGCTACCAAAAGAGTACCACCCACAATGTACGACCAAGAAGGTAATTATACATTTTAGGCTATTTCGGGCAATACTATAGTATTTAAATCTCGCAATCCCATGTGACTATTATTTAATAGGAATCCTTCGCCATAGGCTACTCCAATTCTCTTACCCATTAAACTTGCCCGGTTTTTTATTCTCTCCAAGAAGTTTTCAGAGGAGATGTAGGTTTTGGTATCTGCATCGCCCTCATTAGAAAAAAACTGAGTTGAATAAGCCTGAATGGATTTCATTTTTGTATCCATGCTTTGACTAATATCTACGATGAAATGGGGCTCCAAGTAATAATCCTGTATATAGTTAAAAACGCGTTTAGGTCGCCATGCTTCCTGACCGGTATCGATTTTCTTCAGGCCCGAAAGAAAGCAAGCATCACTTATCAGTTGGGCTGCGCGAGCATGATCAGGATGGCGATCTTTGGGAGCATTACATAATACGATTTTAGGTTGATATGTGCGAATAACTTCAATTACCTTAAGTTGTGTTGCTTGATTGTTTTCAAAAAAACCATCTGCCAATTTTAAATTCACACGAGCATCAAGCTGAAGGATATTACTGGCTTTTTCACTTTCTGCGTAGCGTGTTTCAATAGATCCACGTGAGCCCAATTCACCTTGTGTTAAATCACAAATCGCTATTTTCTGGCCTAGTAATTTGTGATTGTATAATGTGCCTGAGCAACTTAACTCAACATCATCGGGGTGCGCACCAAAGGCTAAAATATCTACTTTCATGTGGGCGCAAATTTACCTAAATATTTGTTCTCACGAATTTGCCACTAGCTTCAATCTCTCTGCAAATGAATTCAATAGTGGCATCTTCGCCTTCAGGGTCGTAGTTTCTTTTCAAATTATTCGAAAATAATGTTGCCAGTGTTTGCCAAATGCGCGCGTTAAAACCACCTTTCAAATCTTTGATGATTGTATAGCAATCCTTGCCAGTTTGACGCGCAATTAATATTACCAATACTCGGCCTTGGCTCATGGTCATATTTTCTAATTCGCCTTTGTACTGCTGCATGAGTTCTTTTTCCTTATGGTTCTTGTAGAGTTTACGCGCCTCTTTAGAACGTATAGTTAGCATTGCACTATCAATATCATGCACGATGTAGCTAGCCATAACGGCATAAGGATAGGTTTTGTAAACATTCATTCGAAGCCGTGAATATTGTTGTCTATTGTTGGCAATGTTTCTAAGATATTTTCTTTTTTCCCTTGCACTCATTCCCAATAAGTCAGGGTTATATATTGTCACCTGAGGCAAGTATGCATGGGGTATAGTGTCGTTACCCACGATGCGGGCACCTAAAATGATTTTACCCTCAGCATTTTTCATTTGTCCGAAAACGCTTAAACTGCTCATGGTAATAAGCAATAACAAACTATAGAACTTTTTTGTCGGCATGCTCAACTCAAAGTTCTATTTTATTTAAATATTAAAATGTTAAAAAAAATAGGCTACAAAAACTCGTGCCCGATATCTTTTCGAAAATACATTTCTTCAAAACAGATGTTATCAATTGTTTTATAGCTTTTGTTTAATGCTTCTGGCAAGGATTGACCAAAAGAAGAAATAGCCAATACGCGCCCTCCATTGGTTTTTATTGCACCATCGCTTTCGATAGTTCCTGCATGAAAGACCAATGAATCATTGTCGTCACTTAACCCTTTTATGACCTTACCTTTTTGATAATCTTCTGGGTATCCGCCTGAGACAAGTATAACCGTTGTGCAATAATCCTTTTTGATGTTGATTTCGCACGAATTTAATTTTCTTTCGTTGGTTTTCTTGAATAAATCAACCAAATCATTGCCTAGGCGAGGTAGTATTACTTCCGTTTCGGGGTCACCCAGTCTGCAATTGTATTCAATGACGTATGGCTCGTCTTTTACTTTGATTAATCCAAAAAACACAAAACCAAAATAGTCGAAACCTTCTTGATGGATGCCTTGTATTGTAGGGGTTACAATTTTTTCTATAACTTTTTTCATAAAAGTATCATCGGCAAATGGTACAGGTGAAACGGCCCCCATTCCTCCTGTGTTCAATCCTGTGTCGCCTTCGCCAATGCGCTTATAATCTTTGGCACTGGGTAGCATGACAAAATCTTTACCATCCGTTAGGGCAAATACCGAAAGCTCAATGCCATCAAGGAATTCCTCAATAACTACTTTGGCCCCAGCTTGGCCAAATTTTGCATCTTGCAACATGCTTTTATAGGCTTCTTCAGCTTCCTGGTAAGTTGCGGCGATAATTACACCTTTACCGGCAGCCAAACCATCGGCTTTGAGCACAATGGGCAATTGTTGCTCACGGATATAAGCGATGCCGTCATTATAGTTTTCGGCAGTGAATTCCTGATACGCAGCAGTGGGTATGCCATATTGTTGCATAAATTTCTTTGCAAATGCTTTGCTTCCCTCAAGTTGTGCACCGGCGGCAGAAGGCCCAATGATGTAAATGTGTTTGAGCAGTTCATCATTTTTGAAATAGTCATATATACCCAACACTAGTGGATCTTCCGGTCCGACAATCAACATTTCAATGTTATTTTCTAAACAAAATTGACCTATCGCTTTAAAATCGTTTAAACTCAGGCTGCAGTTTTTGCCGAGCATATTCGTTCCTGCATTGCCCGGAGCAATATAAAGCTGTGAGCACAAAGGGCTCTCAATAATTTTATAAGCCAATGCATGTTCGCGCCCGCCGCTACCCAAGAGAAGTATATTCATAGTGTGTATTTCTAATTGGCTAAAATAGCCATTAAAGAATTTTATCCTTATCTTGCTCGGATAATTTTATAAACTATGGAAGATATGAATACCAAGAGTATTGAAGCTCAATCAGCTAACCATCCTAAGGGTCTTTACGTTCTGTTTTTTACTGAAATGTGGGAGCGTTTTGGCTACTATCTTATGTTGGGCATATTCTCATTATACATGCTGGATCCATGGGTAAAAGGAGGAATGGGTTTTGACAATGCGTCAAAATCGGACATCTATGGAACCTATTTGGGGCTGGTTTATTTAACACCATTTCTTGGAGGCCTCTTGGCAGATCGTGTGTTTGGGTATCGAAAATCTATCGTTGCGGGCGGCTTGCTGATGGCTGCCGGTTATTTGACCTTGTCAATACATAGCATTCAAACATTCTATATTGCCTTAGCGTTAATCATATTGGGTAATGGTTTTTTTAAACCGAATATATCCACCTTATTAGGTAACCTTTATAATAAGGATGAATATAAAATGAACAAAGACGCAGGTTACAATATATTTTATATGGGTATCAATATAGGTGCCTTTGTATGCAATTTTGTAGCAGCCTTTATGCGCAATAATTATGGTTGGAACTGGGCTTTTATAGCAGCCGGTGTAGGTATGATTATTGGTGTAATTATCTTTATTTCCGGGTCTAAAAATGTGAAGGAAGCTGATGTGCTTAAGCCACTGGAGAAAGGTGATTTGTCAACAGGTAAGATACTTGGTTTTACTTTGTTGCCAATGATTGTATTCGGCGTATTGGGCTATTTAATTCCTGGAAATTTATTAGGTACGGATACAAACGATGCTTTTATACTCGGTTGTATACCTGTGGTGGCATTTTATATTTACCTCTATTTTACAGCTAACGAAAATGATAAAAGACCAATAGGCGCTTTGCTTGCTGTATTTGCTTGTTTGGTAATTTTCTGGGCCGTATTTCATCAGAACGGAGATGCATTGACGGTTTGGGCACGTGATTATACAGAGCGCACTATGCCACAGGCTATTGAAGGATTTACAGAGCCTCTTGGTATGGTAGAGACTGTAACCAATGAAGGAGCTTCCACTGATAAAACAGCGGCGGCCTATTTTAATAACGTAGACCCTGCACGTATGCCTGCTGAGGGAAAATCCTTAAAACTAATATCTACTGAGTTATACCAATCCATTAATCCATTCTGGGTGATTTTGTTAACCCCCGTTGTAGTTGGTTTTTGGGGTTTCTTACGTCGTAGAAAAAAAGAGCCTACTACTGCTACCAAAATTGCCATTGGGTTGGTTATTACGGCCTTGTCAGCCTTGGTTATGGTGGGCGCTGTTATGGCCACTAACGACCTAAGCGCCAAAGCTAGCAGTTGGTGGCTGATTGCTTCTTATGGCGTGATTACGCTTGGCGAATTGTGCTTGTCGCCTATGGGCTTGTCATTAGTTTCTAAGCTCAGTCCGCCAAGAATTACGGCGCTTATGATGGGTGGTTTCTTTTTATCGACTTCTATAGGAAATAAATTATCCGGTATGCTCTCCGGACTATGGGAAACCTTTGAATCGAAGCAAAACTTTTTCTTAATGAACTTTGGCTTAGCGATGGGCGCTGCGCTTATGCTATTCTTATTGCTTCGCTATTTGAATGCTGTAATGCGCGAGAAGAACATTTACTAAGGCAACTACCTTTCGCCTTTAAAAACATAAAATTCTAATAGGGAGGAGTTTAGAATGTATTTCTATGAGTGATACATATTTGGAAGAGCATATTGCCAAAATGCATCAAATATTTCATCAGCATAGTAATGCGGAGGATGCACGCCAGATGAAATCCTATATGAAGGAGCATTTTGATTATTTTGGTATTAAAACAGGTCCTCGCCGTTTATTAACCAAAGAGCACAATGGCACTTTGGACATGCCGGCTGCCAGCCTTTTACGTTTTGTTCAAATATGTTTAAGTTATCCTGAGCGTGAAATGCACCATTATGGATTAGATACAGTGGCAACATATAAAAAACATTTTACCACCGATACCCTTCAAATTGTAGAGTATTTTACTGAACATTCTGCCTGGTGGGATACCGTTGATATGAGCAATTCTTATATAAACTATCCTATTTTTATTAAGAACACTTTATTGTTGGAAAAAAAGGCAATAGAATGGTCGGAGGATCAAAATATGTGGAAAAGAAGATTGTCTATCATAGCGCAGCTCAAATTTCGGTTGGCAACCAATACGGCACTTTTGGAAAAAGTAATCTTTGCCAATTTAAACTCGCGTGAGTTTTTTATTAATAAGGCTATCGGCTGGGCACTCAGAGAGTATGGAGCATATAATGCACCATGGGTGCTGGATTTTGTGGCACGCACACCCTTACAAACGTTAAGTAAAAGAGAGGCTATCCGAAAGTTGGTTTAATCATCTTTTGGTTTGTTTAGCTTGATGATAAGATAGGCAACTCCTACAAGTAGATGAAGGAGAATTAGAATAAAAACAAATTTGGCAATTCCGTTCATGACTATTTCTTATTAAAAAAGCTCACTATCCAAATGCCGTAAATGATTGCGCAATTTTTTTATTTCTTCTTGTTGCAGTTCAATACGTTCCAACAAATTGAGCACAACGTCAATACCCTCAGAGTTTAGCTGCAATTCTTTATGTAAACGAATGATCCGTTCAAAATTATGTAAACTTGTATGAGGCAAGCATTTGACTTGCTGGTATTCAACCAGTTTTATAAGGCCGGCGTCTTGCAAATTTTCAATAAACAAGCTTGTTACCTCATAATGAGTACAAATAGTATCTATGGAAATATAGTTTTTAGCTGCCATGATTTTTTAAGTTTCGAAGTTTTTGAAATAGTTCTTTTTCCGCTGCTGACAATTGCTCTGGTAGCAGAATGTCGTATGTAATGATTAAATCACCATAATCACCATCTTTGTTGTACTTGCTGAACCCCTTGCCTTTTATCTTTACTTTTTTACCATTTGGTGTGCCTGGGCTAACTTTCAGTTTTACGGGTCCATGCAGCGTATCGACGGTAATCGTTCCGCCAAGTATTGCCGTGTATAAATCTAATGGTACTTTTCGAAAAAGATGCTCTTTTTCTCTTGTGTAAGGCGTTTCGTTTATCACGTGGAAGGTAATAACCAAATCGCCGTTGGGACCACCATTGATTCCCGCTCCACCTTTGGCTTTTAATCTGAGGGATTTACCATCTTCAATACCTGCAGGTATGGTAAAGCGTATTTTCTTTTCTCCTACTTGAATAAGCTGGGTATTTTTATGTAAAACATCCAGCAGCGAAACTTGCATATCGGCATGGATATCTTGACCTTTGAACCTCACTCGCTGACTATCACCACGTGGGTTTTGTTGGTTAAACATGGACTGGAAGAAATCCGAGAAATCCTGCTCATTGTAATTGGGATTGCTACTGTATCCGCTGTTAGCAGAACTTCTTTGACCTCGAGAGCGTTGTTGTTGTTGCTGTTTTTCTATCTCCTCTGCATGTTTCCAATCTTTGCCGTATTGGTCATATTTTTTTCTGTTTTCGGGATTACCTAAAACCTCGTTGGCCTCATTAAGTTCTTTAAATTTCTTTTCCGCTTCTTTGTCGCCCGGGTTTAAATCAGGGTGATATTTTCGAGCTAGTTTACGATAGGCTTTTTTTATTTCCTCTTCAGAAGCCGTTTTGCTTACACCCAGTGTTTTGTAATAATCAATAAATGCCATCTCTATTAATTCGGTCTTGTGTCAAATTTACCCAATCTTGAATAACTTTTTGGGATAGTTCTGCCGTAATTCAACAATAACATTTCCTAAAAATACTTCATGATGCTATATGCTATCTTTGCCGTTGTGAGTAAAAAAGGTAAAGTTTTGGTAGCAATGAGTGGCGGTATAGATAGTACCGTAGCCGCGCTTATGCTAAATGCTGAAGGGTATGAGGTGATCGGCATTACCATGAAAACATGGGATTATGCCACCAGCAATGCAAATGGCAAAGAAACAGGATGCTGCAATGTGGATAGTTTTAATGATGCGCGTAAAGCAGCTGTAGAAAATGGTTTCCCTCATTATATTTTAGATATACGCTCCGAGTTTGGCGATGCCGTTATAGAAAATTTTATTGACGAATACCTGGCAGGTAGGACTCCCAATCCTTGTGTGATGTGTAACACCCATATTAAATGGCAGGCTTTGCTAAAGCGCGCCGATGCCCTGGGGTGTGATTATATCGCTACAGGTCATTATGCCAAAGTACGCGAGGAAAATAAGCGATTTATCATTTCTAAAGGGCTGGATGAAAACAAAGATCAAAGCTATGTGCTTTGGGGCTTAACCCAAGATTGTTTAAGCCGAAGCATTTTTCCATTGGGTGGTTTTGAAAAATCTGCAATTCGACAGATGGCCCTTGATTTTAGATATCCAGAACTGGCTAAGAAAAACGAGAGTTACGAAATATGTTTTGTGCCGGATAATAACTACCGCAATTTTTTGAAAAAGAATGTGGTAGGATTAGAAGAGCAAGTTGCCGGAGGCAATTTTGTTGATACTGCCGGTAATGTTATTGGCCAACACAAGGGATATCCATTTTATACTATTGGTCAGCGGAAGGGGCTTGAAATAGCTTTTGGGCATCCGATGTATGTTACCGATATCGATGCCTCCAGCAATACTGTAACTTTAGGGCAAGAAGATGAATTGAATAGATTGCGCATGGAGGTTGGTCAGCTGAATTTTGTAAAATATTCATCCTTTGGTGGCGAAATGGAGGCTAAAGTAAAAATACGTTACAAGGATGATGGTGCCATGGCGCTTGTAAAAGATGTGGAAGGAGGTGCTCATGTCGAATTTCATCATGCTGTTAAAGGTGTTGCGCCAGGCCAATCAGCTGTCTTTTATGATGGTGACGATGTAATAGCCGGAGGCATCATCACAAAGTCATATTTGTAATTTTTGTGTTTGGTTTGCGCCAAAACAATTATTTTTAGGTTGTGAACTTTTTGCCTGTCAAGCTTATTTTGTTGATTACATCAGTCACGTTGTTTTTATCGGCGTGTCAAAAACAAGTTATACAAAACCCTCCAAGCAATTTAGGATGGGATTATCAACCTCTTGAAAAAGGTCATTATATTATTTACGACGTTGACTCCATTATTTTTGATGACTTCAAAAAATCTGTTGATACAGTGCGCTTGGAGATAAAAGACGAAATTGGCGATGAATTTATTGATGATCAAGGACAGTCTGCTTTTTATGTAAACCGCTATGTACGAAAAACAAGTACTGAACCTTGGAAAATGAATTTGGTTTACTACATATCCAAAGACCCTTACAAATTGCTATGGACCGAGAATAACTTAAGGTATATAAAAATGGTTTACCCCGTAAAGCTCAATAAGAAATGGTTTGGGAATGCCTATTTGGCCAGCCAAACAAACGATGAACTGAGGTGGTTAGATGGTTGGGAGTATCGCTATACCGATGTTTTGGTGCCATTTAACACAGGTATTAAAGAGTATGATGAAACTCACATTATAGATCAAGCGAATGTTATAGAAGGTTCACCCGATAATCCTGATGCCTACAGTGCGCGAACATATTCAAGAGAAGTTTTTGCGCCCAATGTGGGCATGGTTTATAGAGAAGTGACCCGCTGGGAATATCAAACTACAGTCCAATTTAGAAAAGGATTTACCACCATATTTAAAGCCAAAGAAAATAATTAATTATCTTTTATGAAGAAACTCCTCGTAATCGCCACGTTGATATTGTTTACCAATGCTGCACAAGCCCAGACCGCTTATGCATTTCGGGTGAAATTTGCCGACAAAAATGGCTCGCTTTCTTTTGCTGATTCGTTGCAATTTTTATCTCAAAAAAGTATAGACCGAAGAGCAAAGCAAGGCATTATGCTGGATAGCACCGATTTGCCGGTAGTGCATCAGTATATTGATTCTACCATGCAGGTGGCGAATGCGGTTAAGTTGCATAACCGTTCAAAATGGCTGAACCAGATTGTAATTGTCACTTATGATTCCAACAAAATTAACGACGTGGCCAATTTGCCCTTTGTATCGGGTGTAATGTTGGTAGCTGAATATTTTAATTATACGCCAAAAACTGATGTGGCTACTGGCCTAAGTGCGCGCAAATTTCCTGTAGTAACACCCTTGCAGCAAAAAACCTTGGGAGACCCTGCATATTACGGCCTCACTTTTCAGCAAATAAATATCCATAATGGTGATTACCTACACGACCAAGGATATAGAGGACAGGGCATGACCATTGCTGTTCTGGATGCCGGCTTTAAATATACCGATACGCATACACAATTCGATAGTTTACGAAATGAAGGCCGATTACTAGGGACATTCAATTTTGTAAATGATACAACGCATGTATTGAATATTAATAATGATCATGGTACAAATGTTACCGGGCTTATCATTGGAGAAGATCCGGGTTCATATATTGGTGCAGCACCAAAAGCCAATATTTATCAATTAGTTACCGAAGATATCCGTACCGAACAACCTATAGAAGAGGATAATTGGCTAAGCGGGGCAGAATGGGCAGATAGCGCCGGTGCTGATATCATTAATGGTTCCTTGGGTTATAACGAATATAGTGCACCGCATGCCAGCTATACCTGGGCCAATGATTTAGATGGTAACTCAACTGTGATTGCACAGGCAGCCAATATGGCTGTTGGCAAAGGTATTTTTACTTGTGTAGCACAAGGTAACTCCGGTGCAGCGCCTTGGCACTATATGTTGACCCCGGCTGACGCTGATAGTGCCTATTCTGTTGGTAGCGTTGATGGCTCTGGCGCTTGGGCAACGAGCGGTTATGGCCCCAATGCTGACAGCCAGATAAAGCCAAATGGTGTAGCTATGGGTAAAGATGTGATGCTGATAGGTGGCAATGGTTTACCAGGTACATCAAATGGATCTTCTTTTGCAAGCCCACTGCTGGCAGGCTTGGTTAGTTGTCTATGGCAAGGATTACCAACTTATAGCGAATCACAAATACGTCATTTAGTGATGCAATGCAGTGACCGTTTTTCTAACCCAAATAATACACATGGATTTGGAATACCTGATTTTCGCCTAGCTTATAACGTCGCTACCGGCATTGACGAGTTTGAATCTCAGCAACAAAAAGTTTATGACTTGTACCCAAACCCAACAAGTGGCACATTTAGTATTCGTGTAAAACAATCTTTTTTACCGTATGATGTTGCGGTATATGACTACCAAGGACGTGTAGTTTCACAATTGAGGAATATTAACAACTTGATTTATAATAATCATGTGTTGCAACAAGAAGCTTCGGGTATGTATTTTATAAATCTACGCTCTAAGGAAGGTCAGGTATATCAAACTAAATTGATAAAGCAGTAGGAGCCTTCTGAATATCTTTTTGATAATCTTGCAAAAGTGTATTGAGTTTCTCAATGGCGTTTTCGTTGAGTGGCAACTCGTTAAACTCGTCCATGCTCAAAATACGCTCCATGAATATATCTTGCGCTTTCTGCCTGTGCCATGCTGTGGCATAATCTCCATTGGTAAATGAAACTTGTTCATATACAGAATTGAATCTTTCAGGGTATAAGCGTCCGATTTCTTTTTCAAGGTTCTTACGTCTTAAAAATTCGGGATGGGCTATGTGATCACTCATCTCATAAAAGTTGCGGATGGCTAAATCTGCTATTGCTTGACCATTTGCAACACGCAGGTCATTGTATTGTTGCAAAATGGTAGACCAATCGTCGGCATTAGGATTTTCGTCAATCAAATCAACCAATACGCGGGCATCTTCAAATGCGGCATTCATACCTTGGCCATAAAAAGGAACCACCGCGTGTGCGGCATCGCCGAGTATTAGGCTTTTATCTTTATAAATCCACGGATTACTTTTTACGGTAACTAAAGAAGATGTAGGATTTTCGAAATAATCTTCCAACAAGTCCGACATCCGATCAATAACATCGGGGAAGTATTCATTAAAAAATGTTTTCACATCTTCCTTGGTTTGTACAGAACCGAATGATGGTTCGCCCTCAAAAGGAAAGAATAGGGTACAGGTGAAACTGCCATCCATATTGGGTAAGGCAATAACCATGAACTTGCCTCTGGGCCAAATATGCAAAGCGTTTTTATTAATTTGATGCTCGCCATTTTCGGTGGGCGGTATGTGCAACTCTTTATAGCCATGTTTTACATAAAATTGCTGATAGTTGTATCGGTCAGTTTTGGTATAGGCCGTTCGCAATGCTGAAAAAGCTCCGTCCGAACCAATCAATAGATCCGCTGTATGATATTCTAAACCATATTCGGTTTCAAAAGTAATGTGGTTTGTTTCTAGGTCAATAGAAGTTGCCTGATGACCGAAGTGAAAAACTGTTCCGGCTTCTTCTGCCAATGTCATTAATTGTACGTTTAACTCGCCTCGACTTATTGAGTAGATCGCTTCATTATTTTTACCATATGCCTGAAAATCTATCGTTCCGTTTTGTTGATGAATTTCCCTACCAAACATTGGGATAGCGATTTTTTCAAATCGTTCTTTTACGCCTGCTTTTTCCAATGCAGTCCAGCCTCGTACGCTCATTGCAAGATTGATAGATCGACCTGCGCTCAATTTTTGTTTGCGCATATCAGGCCTTCTTTCAAATACTTGTACTTGATAGCCTCTTTTTTCAAGCATATAGGCAAGTAACGAGCCGGCCAAGCCTGCCCCCAAAATTGTAATGTTCTTCTTCTTCATAATTTGTCTGCAAAATTAATATTCCCGAT
>CAYPET010000023.1:0-19121 GCA_964409905.1 uncultured Chitinophagaceae bacterium
TATAGGATTGTTGGTGTTAGTCGTAACGCAGTTGAGAATGGCCTTTAACACTCAAAGTAATGATAGAACCATCCTTCAGATAGGACCTTGGCTGGCAATTGCCAATCTTGCAAATATGGCATGGCTCTGGTTTTGGCTGAATGAGCAGAGTGCTGTGAGCATTTTTGTAATGGTGATTTTACTTATTGCGTTGTTACAATGTATATTGAAATTACAAATTGCGCAGATAGCTGCCGATAAAACTATAAGGTATTTAATTTGGGCTCCTATAAGCTTATATGGTGGTTGGATTACAGTGGCTTTGGTTGCGAATGTTTCGGCTCATTTAGCGCATATTGGCTGGTCCGTATTATTTCCCGATTGGGTTTGGGCTATTATCATGATTTCTGTAGCGGCTCTCATAAATTTTTACATGCTTTTTGTGCGAGATATGTATGTTTTTGTCATGGTTGGAGTTTGGGCCTTGTTGGCCATTACGTATCGTCATGCTGAAGAAAATGAAACGCTACAAGTCACAGCTTTGGTATGGGCAATTTTGTTAATCGTCACAGGTGTGTTTCGTTTTGTGAAAAGACAGCGTCAGTAAATTGACGATTGAAAGAAAATATTCTATCCTTTCATTGAGCATAATAAGTTGATAAAGTAGGAAATATAAATGTTCAAGTTAAATTTGAAGAATTCTTACATCATATAAACTGAACAATGCATCATCTTAAAGAAAAATTTCCGACGCTAAGTAACGAATTTCTGGAAGTGCTTGACGCTGAGGCGGATTTGGCTAGTTTTCAACGCGGTGAAATTATCATGCATGCCGGCTCCTACATTCGCAATACTGTGCTGGTTCTGAGCGGATTTTTGAAAATTTACCGCGAAGATCAAGATGGGAATGAGTTTTTTTTATATTACCTGCGACCAGGTCAAGCTTGCGCAATCTCATTGATTTGTGCCAGTAAGGCCGAAAAAAGTGAGATTACAGCAAAGGTGATTGAGGATACAGAATTGTTGCTTGTTCCTTTCGGCATTATAGAAAAATGGATGCTTAAGTATCCAAGCTGGAATCAATTTGTGTTAGATACTTACAGAACGCGGTTTGAGGAGGTATTGCATGTGATAGATAATATTGCTTTTCATAGCATGGACGAAAGGTTGGAATTTTACCTAAAGCGCCACTATGAACAATACCAAGAGAATGATATTCATATCACGCATCAAACCATTGCTAATGAGCTTAGTACATCGCGAGAAGTCATCTCCAGATTATTAAAAAAAATGGAACAACGCGGTATGATTCAATTACACAGAAATCACATCCAACTCAATGAGATGTTTTTTTCGAGGTGATAAAAGTTACAAAGCACTAGGGCGAAATTCATTTAGCTTTGGAGTATTAATTTATTTTATGAAAAAAACGGTATTAGCCTTATTTATGTTGCTTGGCGCATCAGTTTCTCAAGCACAGGTATTATCAAAATATGATGTATCGCTCAAGCCTGTTACCATTAATGGTTTCACTGGTACACAATCCTTTGTATTTGGACAATACAACGGTGACTGGGTACTGATTGGTGGCCGTACAGATGGTTTACACCTTCGCCAACCTAACTCTTCTTTTAGTCAGGCGGACAACAACAAACTGATTTACGTTATCAATCCACTTACAGCCCAATTATGGACTGCTAATTTAAATACCTTGTCGGCAGCGCTTGATGAGCAATTACAAAGCACGAATATGCAGTTTTATCAAAGAGGTAATACTTTATACGTTTTGGGTGGTTATGGTTTTAGTAACACGAGTAACAATCACATTACTTACGACAAGCTCACAGCTATTGACTTGCCACAGTTGATTACAAGTATTAAAAATAATCAATCGATTAGTAATGCATTTCGCCAAATTGCATCACCTTATATACAAGTCACCGGTGGGCAACTTGGTTATCAGGATAGTGTGTTTTATTTGGTTGGAGGACAAAAGTTCACAGGGCGTTATAACCCTATGAATGGTCCTAGTTTTACACAAGAATATACCAATCAAATCAGAAGATTCAAGATTCAAGACAATGGTACCACTTTGGCCATTAGCGATACAAATTCAATGACTGATGCCGCTGCTCTGCACAGACGTGACTATAATATGTTACCCCAAATATTCAATAATGGAACAAAGGGTTTTACAGTGTTTTCGGGGGTTTTTCAGGTGCCCAGTGATTTACCTTATCTCAATTTAGTAGACATTTCACCTGCTAATTTTTCCGTAAACAACAGTGTCACGATTCGTTATAATCACTACCATTGTGCCAAAGTGGCCTTGTATGACTCCGTAAATAACGTAAGTGAAAATATCTTCTTTGGAGGGATTAGTCAATTTTGGGATAGTGCCGGTACGCTAATACAAGATGATAATGTACCTTTTGTAAATACTATTGCAGCTGTGAACCGCAGTGCTATTGGTAGCATGACGGAGACAAAAATTGGCGAATTACCCCTTTTGCTTGGTGCAGGAACAGAGTTTATTCCAAATAGACAAGTGGCGCATTATGAAAATGAGATAATTAAATCCGACAAAATAGTAGGGGATTCTGTAATGATAGGGCATGTAGTTGGTGGTATTGAAAGTACACAACCTAATATTTTCTTTACCAACACAGGTACACAATCCGATGCAACTACCAGAATATTTGAGGTATGGTTAAAAAGTAAAAACCCAAATGAAATAAAAGATATAAAAGAAGAGATAGGCCTTATTAGTCAAGTTCAATTTTATCCAAACCCAACAAACGCAATGCTCAATTTAGATTACTATGCAAAATCTACTGGTCGATTGGCAATTACCATCAGTAATCAGCTTGGGGAAGTGTTGTATAAAAGAAATTGGAAAGTTGATGACATCGGTTGGCAAAAAACAAGTTTTGACCTAGATATGGTACCGGGGACTTACATTATTCAATTGACAGACGAAAATAAAAGCAGTTATAAACAGCTTTTTATTGTATCCGAATAGGCTAAAAAGTTCGGCATAATTTTAGCCGTGACAATTGTCACTCGAAAGTAGATACACTTGTATCTACTTTCGCTTTTATGGAAATTATAGGATATGTATTGGCAAGCTTGATTGGCATTTCATTGGGACTAATAGGTAGTGGTGGATCCATATTAACGGTGCCATTGTTAGTTTATGTTTTTAATGTGTCACCCGTATTAGCAACGGCCTATTCATTATTCATTGTAGGAGCCTCTTCATTGGCTGGTAGTGCAAGAAAAATAATGAATCAAGAGGTAAAATTAAAAACGGTATTATTTTTTGGCCTCCCCTCGATAGTGGCCGTTTACCTTACACGAAAATTTATCATACAATCATTACCAGAACACTTTTTTGATCTGGGAAGTTTTGTAGTGACTAAAGATCTTTTCATTATGATGCTCTTTGCTGTTTTTATGGCCATTGCAGCATTTTTTATGATAAAAGGACGGAATGAAAAAGAAGAAGATGAAAAAGTTGCTCCTAAGAAAGTAAATTATTGGATCGTAATCCTGGAAGGGATGTTTGTGGGTACATTAACCGGATTTGTAGGAGCCGGCGGCGGCTTTATGATTATTCCTGTACTTGTATTAGTAATGGGAATGTCGATGAAAGAGGCTATTGGTACTTCCTTGGCTATTATCGCCATCAAATCAATGATTGGTTTTATTGGCGATGTGCAAAATTTTACCAATGAGATTGATTGGATGTTTCTGCTTAGCATTACCACCATATCCATTGTAGGAATTTTTATTGGTATGTACCTCAGCAAATTCATTTCGGCAAAATGGCTCAAGAAAGGCTTTGGTTGGTTTGTTCTCCTTATGAGTATTTTTATTTTATACAAGGAGCTTTCGTAATCTTCTTTCGCATGTGTGAGAATTATCACTGATGAGAATAACTGTTTTCGAGAACTTAGTGTTCTAAATACTTAACTATGAAAACACATTTTCAAATTCTCATAATTGGTGGTGGAAATGCTGGTATATCCGCAGCCTCACAATTGCTAATAAAAAATAAACAATTGGATATAGCGATACTTGATCCCAATGAGTTTCACTATTATCAACCGGCATGGACCTTAGTGGGCGGAGGAGAATTTGATATTGCCAGTACAAAAAGACCGCAATCAAAGTTTATACCTAGAGGCGCCCAATGGCTCAAAGAGAAGGTTAGTGAAATTGATGCAGATAATAATACTATTACTTGTAAAAGTGGACAAACATACACCTATGATTATCTCATTGTGGCACCCGGAATACAGCTTGATTGGTACAAGATTAAGGGTCTAGAAGAAACTTTAGGTAAAAACGGTGTTACTTCAAATTACCTTTTTGACCTCGCCCCGCAAACATGGAAATTTGCTGAAAAATTGACTGCTGGTAAAGCGTTATTTACCAACCCTAATACACCAATCAAATGCGGTGGAGCACCACAGAAGATAATGTATTTATTATCCGATAAATGGAAGAGAAAGGGTGTGTTGAAGGATATTGATGTCCATTTTTATAGCGGTGGGGGCATCATTTTTGGTGTTAAAAAATATGCCGATACCCTAAATAAAGTCATAGAGCGTTATGGTATACAAACCCATTTTAAACATAATCTGATAGCCGTTGATGGTCCAAAACAAGTTGCCACTTTTGAAAAAATTGATGCAGTTGGCAATATCGAAGTCATTACAGAAACATTTGACTTGTTGCACGTAACCCCACCACAATCTGCACCAGATTTTATTAAGAAAAGCTCCCTATCTATACAAGACAATGCATTTGGATGGGTAGAAGTGGATAAATATATCCTACAACATGTGCGTTATCCTAACGTATTTAGTTGTGGGGATGTTTGCTCAACACCAAATGCCAAAACAGGGGCTGCGATACGCAAGCAAGTCCCGGTGTTGGTTGCAAATCTCTTAAGTTTGATGGCAGGAAAAGAGTTAGTGGCCAAATATAACGGTTATGGCTCATGCCCGCTAATTACAGGAAAAAACAAGCTTGTATTTGCTGAGTTTGATTATGACAACAATCCTACGGAAACATTCCCAATCAATCAAGCAAAGGAGCGTTTTTCCATGTACTTACTCAAAAAGTTTGTTTTACCTTGGTTTTATTGGCATCGCATACTTCAAGGCAGAGCCTAAATAGAATCTCTTATTATTTCATTTTACTTAACAGCTTAATGTAACAAAACGCACATAATTTAATCACAGAATGACCCATCTTTGCATCCGAAAAAATTACTTATGCAAATAGAACAAATTTATACAGGTTGTTTGGCGCAAGGGACATATTATATCGTAAGTAAGGGTGAAGCTGTTGTGATAGATCCACTTCGCGAAATTCAACCTTATCTTGATCGTGCCGCCAAGGATAATGTGAAAATAAAATACGTACTCGAAACACATTTTCACGCAGATTTTGTTAGCGGACATGTTGATTTAGCCAAGGCTACAGGAGCAAAAATCATATATGGCCCATTGGCAAATCCAAGCTTCGATGCCCATATTGCTCAGGATGGCGAAGAATTAGTGGTAGGAGATATAAAATTTAAAGTCATTCACACACCCGGCCATACAATGGAAAGTACTTGCTATTTATTGTTGGATCCTTCAGGAAAAGCACATAGCATTTTCACCGGTGATACCTTGTTCATTGGCGACGTTGGCCGGCCAGATTTAGCCCAAAAAGCCGCCAGTATGACGCAGGAAGAATTGGCCGGACTGCTTTACGACTCATTGAGGCAAAAAGTAATGACCTTGCCAGATGATGTTATCGTGTATCCGGCTCATGGCGCAGGTAGTGCTTGTGGTAAGAAAATGAGTAAGGAAACAGTTTCTACAATCGGTAATCAAAAGGAATCGAACTACGCCCTACGTGGAGATATGACTAAAGATGAATTCATTAAGGAGGTAACAGATGGTTTAATGGCACCTCCGGCATATTTCCCGATGAATGTAGCAATGAATAAGGAAGGTTATGATGCTATTAGTGAAGTGATTGAAAGAGGCATGCAAACATTGAATCCTACAGCATTCGAAGCTGCTGCTAATGAAACAGGAGCTGTAATATTGGATACACGTAATCCCGAAGATTTCGCAACAGGATTTATTCCGAATAGTATCAATATTGGGTTGAATGGTAGTTTTGCCCCTTGGGTAGGAGCATTGATACCCGATGTTAAACAACAAATATTATTAGTGACTGAAAAAGGAACTGAGGAAGAAGCCGTTACCCGTTTGGCACGGGTCGGGTTTGATTATGTGATTGGCATTTTGGATGGCGGTTTTGAAAGTTGGAAAAATTCAGGAAACGAAATTGATCAAATTGAGCGCTATACTGCCGAAACGCTGCAGGAGCATTTTAACGACAATGCCAATATTATTATTGATGTGCGTAAACCGTCTGAATATGCTGATGGTCATTTAGAGTATGTAAACAATGTACCACTTGATGACATTAATAATCAATTGGCTCAATTTCCAAAGGATAAAAACATTGTATTGCATTGCGCAGGAGGTTATCGCTCTATGATAGCTGCCAGTATATTGAAAGCCCGTGGCTGGAGTAAAGTGATAGATGTTATTGGGGGCTACAGCGAAATAAAAAAATTAGATTTACCATTTTCTCAAAAAAACGAAACAGTATAAAATATGTTTGAAGCAATTAAAAAACTCTTTAAAAAAGAAACCGTAGATTTTTCACAAATGGTGAAAAATGGAGCAATGATTATTGATGTGCGTACACCACAAGAATATCGTGGAGGCCATATTAAAGGCTCAAAAAATATCCCTTTAGGCGAAATAGCAGGAGCGCTAAACACCTTGAAGGATAAAAATAAAGTGTACATCACATGTTGTGCCTCAGGCATGCGCTCATCTTCTGCGAGAGCAATTATGAAACGGAACGGATATCAAAACGTCTATAACGGTGGAGGCTGGAGTAGCTTACAATCAAAAATTTAATCCATGGCAAAAACATCTTTTTCAGAACTTATAAGTGGTGATAAACCAGTATTGATTGATTTCTTTGCGGAATGGTGTGGACCTTGTAGAATGATGCCGCCCATACTTAAAGACGTAAAAAGTAAACTAGGTGAGGATGTCAAAATTATAAAAATAGATATTGACAAAAATCCGGCCTTGGCATCAATGTATCAGGTGCAGAGTGTTCCGACTATTATGCTCTTCAAAAATAAAGAAGTGGTTTGGCGAAAATCTGGCGTTAGGCCAGCTCATGAAATTGTTAAGAAAATAACCGAATTAAATTAGCTATTTCATCTTGCCAAATTTGTTAAAGTGAAAGTATGATGTACTTTCACTTTTCTTTTTTTATTAAACTATCCAAACGCTTTAAAAATGAAACCGGTTTATTATAGTGACTATCTTCAATTAGATAAGATATTAAACGCTCAAGAGTTAGAAAGTGCCAAATACGGTGTACGCGCTGATGATGAAATGCTATTCATTATTATCCATCAAACCTATGAGCTTTGGTTTAAACAAATGTTTTACGAAATAAACCTGGTGAGACAAATTTTTCAACAGGAAAACGTTGAAGATAATTCAGCTGATCTTTTCAATGCAGTTCATCGATTAAATCGTGTTTCTGAAATCTTGAAAGTATTGGTAAGTCAAATGACTATTATGGAAACTATGACGCCTTTAGATTTTCTGGACTTTAGAGATTTCTTACGACCAGCATCAGGTTTTCAAAGTATTCAGTTCAAAATAGCTGAGGCAATGTTGGGCTTGCCCTATGATAAGCGCTTTGGTCAGGAGTATTATTTATCACAATTGCGCGATGCTGATCGGCTACTTGTGCAGGATTATGAAAAAGAAGATTCTCTTTTCGTATTGGTAGAGCGGTGGTTGGCTCGTATGCCGTTTACAAAAAATGCATGGGAAACGCAGGACGGTTTTTGGCGTGAATATCGCAAAGCCTATGCTGCCAGTTTGCAGGATGCTGAGCAGACCAACTTGGCGTATTACGATGCAATTTTTCTGGATGAAGCTAATTATCCGGCTGACTTACGCTTGGGCAGAGATGCTTCGCGCTCAGCATTGTTTATTATGCTATATCGCGACTATCCATTACTTAGCGACCCGTACAAACTAATTAATGCTTTGTTGGATATTGATGATTTGATGGCCCAGTGGCGTTATCGCCATATGAATATGGTGAAAAGAATGATTGGCAAGCGAGTGGGTACGGGGGGGAGCACTGGAGCAAAATACCTGCAAAATGCTGCTGCATCGCATTATATTTTTAAAGAATTTGCTGACCTTACTTCTTTCTTACTGCAACGAAATCAGCTACCTAAATTGCCGTCTGAAATAATAAAGAGCCTATCTTATAATGCTTAAAAATTATTGTGATTGACAATCCAAACTTCCATTGTATCAGTAGTTTGCGTTTGCCAGTAACCCGTAGACATAATGGTATAGTTTTGTCCGGGCAATAACGTGTCTGGTCTCCAGTCTGTGTATATTATACCTTGACTTGAAGATTCGCGCAATTGAAAATTATAGATTCCGGCCTCTATACTTTGCCAGTCCTGCACGTCGCCCAAGTCGGCATTTGATATTATGACTTCATTGTTCTTACTATTCATTACATCTAGTCTGCCCAAATCAGGTATTAGTTGAATAAATCGAACTCTGCACTGACCAGTGACAGGGGGCAATAAATTATCATCTATAATTTTTAGTTTTACTTGTATTGGTTTGTCATACAAAATGAATGAACGCACAGCACCTTGATCAAAATTTAAATTGGTATCAACTATTGTGTTACCAGAAATGACTATTTTAAAATTTCGAACACCACTTAAAATATCTCTGTAAAAAGTATTCGAGTTGAATAAAAGAGGTTGTAATAAAATTGGTTTATCATCAATAAAATATTCAGCGGCTGGGGTATTGGGTGAAGCATGAAGCAGCATGAATCTGGATGTTGAATCATCAACAGAATTTTTAGCACATGCTGATAAAAGTGTAACAACAAATAACAAATAATAAAACGTTCGCATATACTTTTAAAGTTATAGGTTTTATCGGAAATAAGGAATATTCGTGATATTTCTTAAGAATAATTCGAACAATCCAGGTTTTAGCAAAAAGGGAAATACAAAGCCGAAAATAGCTCCCCATAGATGAGCATCATGACCAATATTATCATTACTGCGCTTACTCATATAGGCCGAATACCATACATATAGCACTGCGAACAAGATGCCCGGAATCGGTAAAGCAAAAAATATATAAATTTTTTCCCAGGGGTGAAAAGCCACAAACGAAAAGAGTACTGCACTCACCGCACCGCTTGCTCCCAAAGAGCGGTAACCTGCATCGTTACGGTGTTTTATGTATGAGGGCATTGCTGCCACAATTAATGCCAGCAGATAAAAGGTAATGAAATATACTCCTGAGCCAAAAACGAACTGAAATATTTGTTCAACATAAGGTCCGAAGAAAAATAAGGTAAGCATATTGAATATCAGATGATTTATATCAGCATGTACAAACCCATGAGTAATAAATCGCCAGTACTCATTGCGCTGATGAATATTAATAGGTATAAATAAACTATTATACATAAGCGCTACATTACTAAACGAAAGGAATGAAATGATAACAGTTGCCGCAATTATGACATAGGCAATATTATCCATTCAAGCTTGTTTTATATGCTAGCAGTCCCGCTTCTAAACAATCCATAGCCTGTTCTATTTCTTCTACGTTTAATACATTTGCAAATCGCACCTCATTTTTACCCAATCCAGGTGTTGCATAAAAGCCCTCTGCTGGCGCCATCATTACAGTTTGATTATTCAATGAGAATTTTTCTAATAGCCATTGGCAAAAATCTTCGGCATTATCTACCGGCAGTTTGGCCATAACATAAAAAGCACCTCCTGGTAAAGTGGATACAACGCCTTCCATTTTTTGCAGACGCTGCACTAGGGTATCACGGCGTTTTCGGTATTCTTGTTTTACATCCTCAAAATACTCAGAAGGGACATCTATAGCAGCTTCGCCCACCATTTGTGCTAATGATGGAGGACTTAACCTGGCTTGTGCCATCTTGAGCGCTGCATTCATAACCTCTTTATTTTTACTTACAATAGCTCCTATACGAGCTCCGCAAGCGCTGTAACGTTTGGAAATGGTGTCAATCATTATCACATGATTTTCCATACCTGAAAGTTCCAGTGCGCTACTAGCCCGGTCTCTGTCATAAGCAAACTCTCGGTAGGCTTCATCAGATAATAGGAAAAGGTCGTGTTTTAAACATATTTGTTTTAATGTTTCCATTTCCTGATCAGAGTATAAGTATCCGGTTGGGTTATTCGGATTACATATTAAGATTGCCTTTGTTCGGCTCGTAATCTTTTTTTCAAAGTCTTCAATAGGTGGTAGTTTAAATCCGTTTTCAATTGTCGAGGTTATAGGTACAACTTTGGCCATACAAGTCACTGCGTAGCTATTATAATTGGCATAAAATGGCTCTGGAATAATAATTTCATCATCAGGGTTCAAACAAGCCAACATTGCAAATAATATGGCTTCGGAGCCGCCTGTAGTAACAATAATCTCTTCTGTGCTTAACTCAATACCAAGGCGCTGGTAGTATTGGACTAATTTTTTTCTGTATGATAAATTACCTGCACTATGGCTATAGGACAAGGTATCAATATTCATATTCCTTACAGCATCCAAAGCTTCTGGAGGGGTGGGTATATCCGGCTGACCAATATTCAAATGAAAAACATGAATACCGCGCTCTTTGGCACCTTCTGCATAGGGTACAAGTTTTCGTATTGGTGAAGGAGGTAAAGCAACAGCTCTTTTTGAAATTTCTGGCATGGCGCAAAAGTAAAGAAGCTATATTAAAAAATATTGGTTGTGATGATATGTTTCAAGCGGCAAAAAACAAGCTTTGCGTGGTATAGGTGTGAGTAGATTATTGTAGTAAAGCTATTTTACAACAAAAAAATGGCAAGTTACTTATATCGCACCGCTACAACCTCGTACCCTTGCTGCATTCCTGCCCTGGGGGATTAAAGGGAGCTGGTCGTATAAGACTTGCCGCGGCAAATGTAATACTCTGCGTTAATTTCTGACAACTCTATGAGGCTTTCTTTAATTTATTTGCATTTACTTAAGTTTATGTCGCATATTAATAAAGCCTGAACCGAGCATGCCTTACTCTAACTTTTTGAATTTGAAAGAATAATTGCCATCGGCATAGAATTCTCCAACATTAAATTTGCTTCGCGTAAGAAAATTTATTTGCCAATCATAAATATAGCGTTGGTTGGTGACCGTGTCATAAACATAAATTGACATAAAGCGCTCAATATCGGCTATATAATTCCCGTTTTCATCCCAATAACCACCCACGTCATCTTTGTACATATCAAAAGTTCCTTCAAGAACCTGACCCGTGCGCAAATTGGTCATACGGATGGCATTACCATCGATACTCACTCGGCTGTCTATAAACTCGTCAAGAACATTGTCCCTAAAAAGACCATTGTTGTAAACAAAAAATGCTTTGTTGTAATACCATTCACCTTGTAATTTTTCTAATGGAGTCATGATAATTGGGCCCTCCTTGGTACAAGAGCTGGCTAATAGTAACAAAAAACTGATGGTTATAAGGAATGACTTTTTCATGACTATTCTATTTAAGGTTCGGTTATTTTGACCTTTCGGCAATGCAAAAGTTTAACTGCACACCATTTCGCATATTTATATAGAATATAATTAGCTTCATTAACTGGTGAACCGTTATGGTGGTATACCCAATACTGCACCTATTTACTCGAGCCAATTATTTTTAAAATGGGCATTATCCTTTATTGCGGAACAATGAATTCAATAAGCATTTTGTTTCAAATGTGAATATCTAAGTAGACTGTTTATACACACAGCAAAAAGGACCAATTATATTTGCATTCTAAAAAAGAAAAATGAAATTTTTTATTGATACAGCCGATTTAGGCCAGATTAAAGAAGCACACGAGCTAGGTATTTTAGATGGCGTAACAACCAACCCGTCTTTAATGGCGAAAGTTGGGATACAAGGTGAAGAGGCCGTAATGAAACATTACAAAGACATTTGTGCTATTGTAAATTCGCCTGTAAGTGCAGAGGTAATTTCAACTGACTTTGATGGCATTGTTGAAGAAGGTCGAAAGCTGGCGGCTATTGATGAAAATATCGTTGTTAAAGTACCCATGATTAAAGATGGCATAAAGGCTATTAAGTGGTTTAGTGATAATGGTATTAAAACGAATTGTACATTGGTGTTCAGTGCCGGACAAGCTATTCTGGCGGCCAAGGCCGGTGCTACCTATGTGTCACCTTTTATCGGTCGAATTGATGATAGCAGCTGGGATGGGGTAGACCTTATTGAACAAATTGCCAACATTTACACTATGCAAGGCTACGATACACAAGTATTAGCAGCTAGTATTCGCAATCCTCTGCATATTGTGAAATGCGCTGAGGTAGGTGCTGATGTTTGTACATGTCCACTTAGTTCTATTTTAGGACTACTAAAACACCCATTGACTGATATAGGACTTGCTCAATTCCTAAAAGACGCGCAGTCCTTTGCTTAATTGTTAGGGTAGGCAATGAAGTAGTAATTGCTTTTATTATAAAATTGTTTAGTAAAATCGTCCGGATTCATACCGGGCGATTTCTTTTTTAACCAAACTTCCATTGTTTGAATGCTCATATTGTGCCGGGTAAAAAACTGGTAAATATCTTCAGGTCGGGTAGCGTAAAACTCTGAGGCTCCCAATCCATGTTCAAATACTACTAGGGGTTTATATTTCTGTATTGTTTCAGTAGCTCCGTGTAAAACGCCTAATTCTCCTCCTTCCACATCAATTTTTATTAATGAAACTCCTTCAATATCGTTGAAAGCTTGCATCACATTATCCAACGTGTCTAGAACAATCGTAATTTCTTCTACTTGGTTTGCTCCCGAAGGGTAGCTCCTTTTTTTGATGCCGCTATAGGCCGGGTGGGTATGATTATAATGAAATGTGCTGCTTCCTTTTTCATCGGCCAATCCTAATTCATAGATATGGATATTTTTTCTACCTTGGTATTGCTTTAATAGATTCTGGTAGAGTTTGGGTATTGGTTCAAATAATAAATAAATGCCCTGATGAAATTTTAATGTCATGTCGGTCACTTCTCCTTTATGTGCACCAATATCAATGAGCACGATGTCCTTATCGCCGGGTTGGATTACTTTTATTATTCTCCGTAGCTGCCAGTCGTAGCGTTGATTTAAGGATAAAAAAATACCCAAGTGCGATAATATATTTTTTAATAAATTTTTTAAACGATTCATTTGCTTTAGGATGGGCGGTCATTGGCTGGCCAATAATTTTTTTGGTTGATAGAAAATTGAAATTAGAACAATCGTGATGATTGTAATCACAATTGCATAAAAGAACACAACGGCAGCGCCAAAAGAAAACCAAATAATACCGGCAAGCAAATTTGCGAAGAATAATAATATGCTATTAACACCGGCATAGTAACCAATTGCTGAAGCCTTCTCGGTGGCGGGTGATGTGGCAATCAGAATCGACTTTATTATTCCATCGGTCAAGGCATAATACAATCCGTACAAAATGAAACCCAAAATCAGTATTTCGATAGTTGTAAAAAAACCAATCAAATAATAGGTCAATCCATATACAAAAAGGCCAATAAGCAACATCCTCTTTTTGCCTATTTTCTGGTCTGCTAATCGGCCCGCGGGGTATGCAGCCAACGCTGCCACCAAATTAAAAAGAATATAGGCTGCAAGAAGTTGAGTATCAGAAAGTCCGGCTTGTTTGGCTTTAAGTAATAAATACATATCGCTACTGCCGGCTAATGCAAAAAGAAACAGAATCAATACAATCCTTTTATAAGTTGCCGTACTGTTTGAAAAATAGGTAAAATGCTCACGGAAATTTGTTTTTCGCGGTATCGGATGTCTGGCTTTTTCTTTTATTCCAAACGTAAAGAAAATGGCCATTGCGCCTGGGATAATGGTAAGTAGGAATAATGTTCTATAATGTGCAGGAAAAAAATACAGAAAAATTAATGCCGCAAGTGGCCCTAAAACAGCCCCCCAATTATCCAGTGCACGGTGAAAGCCAAAAATCGCTGCTCTATTTCCATCATGGCTTTCATCGCCAAGTATGGCATCACGAGCACCGGTTCGAATGCCTTTACCTGCTCGATCAAGAATGCGAGCCAAAACAATTGGTATAGCATGTTGAAATAAACCCATAAATGGTCTTGATAAAACACTTAGTGCATATCCAAGTTGCACAAATGGCAATCGTTTTTTTAAGGTATCGCTTAGGCTACCGGTATAAATTTTTGTAAGCCCGCCCAGACACTCAGCAGTACCTTCCAGAATGCCAATGAGTATCGTGCCATAACCAATTTGTTCCAGATATAACGGAATCACCGGGTACAGCATTTCACTGCTAAAGTCATTGAAAAGACTGATTAATGAAATGAGCCAAACCGTTTTTGTTATACCGCGAAACATACAATGGTGATCTAGAATCTTCGTTGATGTTGAGTGCTGTCAAAAATATGTTTGAAAAGCATGCGTTCATGTTGTCCAAAATCCATATTCCGACGAGCCAAAACTCGCGAAGCCGTGGCGGCCGCTTTTTCAAGCTGATAAACCGTCATGCCGCTATGACCACCCCAACTGAAAGATGGCACAAAGTTGCGTGGGAAACCACTGCCAAAAATATTCGCACTTACGCCAACTACCGTTCCGGTATTCAACATGGTATTGATTCCGCACTTGGAATGATCACCCATAAACAAACCACAAAACTGCAGGCCTGTTCTGACGAAGGTTTCCTTCGCTTCACTCCAGATTTTTACTTCGTCATAATTATTTTTTAAGTTAGAGTTGTTGGTGTCGGCTCCTAAATTGCACCATTCGCCAATGACAGCATTGCCCAGGTAACCATCATGACCTTTGTTACTATTCTGAAACAATACTGAATTCTGCACTTCACCACCTACTTTGCAGCCTGGTCCGATAGTCGTAGCCCCATATATTTTGGCGCCCATTTTGACTACGGCATTTTCACATAAAGCCAAAGGGCCTCTTATAATGGAACCTTCCATTATTTCGGCATTCCGGCCAATGTAGATAGGGCCTGTGTTACTATTCAATATTGCGCCTTCTATTTTAGCGCCGGGTTCAACAAATATTTGATTGCCGATAAGCGTATTGGTGGGTGATAAACTTTGTGAGACACGGTTTCGGGTGATGCGCGCAATATCCTCTGCAATATTTTGGTCGTTATTAGTGAAAATTTCCCAGATGTGCTCAAGCAATCGCACGCTATCGTTATAATGTACCACTTTGGTATTGACACTGGCATCAACTACATTGAAATTTTTACTTTGTTCTGCATCCAGCCTGGTGGCTATCATCACATCGCCATAGTACAAGCTTTCATTTTCTTGTAAAGCCAAAATGGCTGCAAAAAGTGCATCATTAGGGAAACAGGCTGAATTGATAAAACAATTGGTTTTTTCTACCTGCTTGGGAAATAAAATGCGCAAATGCTCTGCGCAATGATAACTTACACCTACTGCGGTAATGTGTTCCCATTTTTCTCGCATGGTTAATATACCACACCGAATTTCGCTAACAGGTCTTGTATGTGTAAAAGGTAAAAACTGCTGTTCTCTTCCATCATCAAATAATATAAAGTTCATTTTGCATTCTTGGGTTTGTTAAAACTAGTTTGTGGTACGAATATACCAAGTATTGAAATTTATATTTGGTCAAACAATATCAATGAAAAAAATACTTATACTCACATCAACACTTTTTTTATTTGGTTTGACATTATTCGGTCAGGGCAAAACAGATAAAATTAATTTGAAGGAAGGTCAAACCATAAAAATGACCACCACTACCAAGACGGATATGCAACAGGCCAAACGTGGTGATATGAAAACCGACATGACAATGGTATCTGAATTTGTTGTGAAAGGTGTATCAACCGATGGCTACAAAATTGAGGCTACAGTCAAATCTGCTAAAATGAATTTTGAAGGTTTTGGCATGAAATCAGAATATGATAGCCAAGATCCTGAAAAACAAGGTGGGCAGATGGCTCAGGGTTTTAAAAATATCATCGGGAAAGCCAAGTCACTTCAACTAAGCAATAGTGGAGAGGTGGCAGATGAGGAGGAAGCTACTGGAGGTGGCATGATGCGCATGATGGGCGGTGGGAGTGCAGCCACGGCTCTGGAAGGTGCGTTTGTTCTTATCCCAAAAGATATTGAGGTGGGAAAAAAATGGCGCACTACAAAAGAGGAAGATGGATTGAAAATAATAACAGAGTATACGTTTCAGGGTATGATGTCACCAACTATGGCAAACTTAACTGCTAAACAGCAAACTAAGGGCTCTGTAGCAGGAGGACGAGGTGGTGCGTTTACCTCCGTCATAAACAATCTTACCCAAATGACATTAGTAGTAGATGTGACTAACGGTTTAATTACTATGAAGGATATGACCAGCAAAGATTCATCTTCTACAGAAATGGGTGACGAAACCTATGAAAGTACTGGCACCACGGTAACTTCTGTTACTTGTGAGTTGCAGTAACATTGCCGGTATAATTTTTCTCTCCCGCCTGAATAGCAATATTTAGGCGGTTTTCTTTTGGCGGAATCGGACAATTAAAACCTCCGGCATATGCACAATAAGGATTGTATGCCTTGTTGAAATCTATGAGTAAACTATCGTTTTTAATATCACTTATCTGAAAATCCAGATAGCGGCCGCCACCAAATGTTTCCTCATAATTGGTTTTATCGGTGAAGGGTAGAAAGAGATAACCATCATAATCTTCTTTGGCCATCAATTGTTCGCTTTGATAAAGATTGAGGGTATGATTGACACCTTTCATTTCAAAATCAAGCAAGGCATAATGATAATACTTTTTCTTTTTGCCAGAGTATGTTAGCATTTCAAATCCAATCGTATCGGCTACTGAAGTGACATGCGCCTTCACTCGAAAGCGTAAATCGGGCAAGTAAAAATGCAAATCTTTTACATGCTGGTATTTAATAGGGGACCTAGCCTCCAGCAAATGCTCGGCGATATAATGATTCCGGTAAACAGTAATTTCCTCATCCCAGGATTGGGCCAAACAAAAATGTGACAAAAAAAGTAGCGTAATCGTTAATCGAAACATAGTATAAATATACTTATTTCAACTAAATGCAAAATTATCGCTCACTTGGTTGCATACATATTGGCATTGTAACCTATACCTATAATGTATAGGGTTACGTGCTCTAATACATCATAAGAGGATATTATGTTTACTTGGCCTATTAAAACAGGCTTAATTGTCCTGGATGATATCGTAAAAAATCACTGGTATTGAAAGTGAATTCATGTTGATTCAATCGAAATTGGTCGGTATACTTTTCAAATTGCATTTTAATCATTGCGGCAATGTTACCTGTCCCATGCATTCGTTTACCAAAGGTGCTATTACTGACGACACCGTTGTGCATGTCACTAATAAGGCTAATAATTTTATTAGCCTTAAGTGGGAAGGCGTGCTCTAACCAATTTGAAAAAATTTCACTAACCGCTCCGTTTAGCCTGACTGTTGTATAGCCAGCCCATTTTGCTCCATGCAAACTTGCTTGTCTCAATACTTCATACATGGCTTGGTCGTTTAGTCCGGGAATGATTGGTGCATTCATTACTCCTACCGGGATACCCAATCTGCTGAGTTTTTCAATCACTTCAAATCTGGTTTTGTATGTGGCTGTGCGCGGCTCTAATTTAGCTCGCAGGCTTTCATCTGTACCTGTGATAGAAATGTATACTTTCACTAATTTACATTCATTTAGTTTCTGCAAATGATCTGTATCGCGCAATATCAACTTGTTTTTTGTAATGATTGAAACCGGGTTTTTATATTTTAGGCATAGGGCCAAAATGCGACGGGTGATTTCTTGCTTACGCTCAATGGGTTGATAGCAATCGGTATTTCCGCTTAGCGTTATGGGTGCACATTTCCATTGTTTAGATTGAAACATTTTCTCTAATAGGTTGTCGGCATTTTGCTTAATGATTATTTTTTGTTCAAATTCTTCTCCTGCACTAAAGCCCCAATATTCATGACTGTTCCGGGCGTAGCAATAGACGCATCCATGCTCGCAACCTTGATAAGGGTTGAGAGAATAGGGGAATGGTAAATCGGGGCTGGTAACCTTATTTAGAATTGTCTTAGGGTGTTCTTTAAAAAATTGCGTTGGTTTTGGGGAGTCCTCTATATAATCCAATCCTTTGTTTTCAAAATGCCCGTATTGGTTTTGGCTAAAACGATTTTTCGTATTTTTTTGAGCACCTCTGCCTTTTTTTAAGTTCTCATTTAGCTGCATAGCTCAAAGAAAAACTAAGACTGCATAATGAGTTTATGTAGTTTAAAGTGGTAGAAAAACAATGTTGTCAGAAGTAGTGTGCGTTGCGATGAAGTAATCGGGTATAGCCGTTAATGCCATTGGCCTTAATGAACCGTCAGCATTTATTATGTGACATTCATATCCAGATTGAATAAGTGCAGTGCCGGCTTGATGGTAAATGTCACCTGTATTTGTAGGAAACAAATATTCTAATATAATGATTGGCTTTACTTGCGACAGCAGTTTGGCACAACCCAGTATAACATCATACTCTGCACCTTCGGTATCAATTTTTATCATGTTGGGTTTAAAATTGGTAGTGCTAAATAGAGTATCCAATTTTTTTATAGGTACCTGTACTTGTTTTGCCCGGTATTTTTTTACCCAGGCGGTTTTTTCAAATTGCGCTGGATATAATGTGTTGTATTCTGAATAAAGCAAAGGAAATTCTGAAAAAGAGATTGTTCCGTCTTCTTTACCACATGCTAAATGGTGAATTTCGATATTCTTTTCTGTTTCAACATTTGCTTTTAGCATTCGAAAAATTTGACTGGAAGCCTCAATGGCAATTACTTGACCTGCATCGCCGACGCGTTGAGCAGC
>CAYPET010000023.1:19131-33636 GCA_964409905.1 uncultured Chitinophagaceae bacterium
AAAGAAAAATAACCAAAATGTGCCCCTACATCACAAAAAACATCGCCATCTTTTAAATGACAATGAAGAAAACGAGCCAATCTGATTTCAGAATTGTGGGTTTTGGCTCCGAGTAAAAAAATGTCGAGACCTGCCGGTAACAATACATCCATTTTTTTGTTGAAATAGGTTGTGCACGATTGTTGGGTACCCTTTTTAAAAATCGGGAAAATCAGTTTGCTATAAACAATCCCGAAGATGTAACGAACCGGATTATATAAAAAACGCTGAAAATGATGACCTTCAGCTAATTGTTCAATGGTTGACAAACTGTTCATTTACTGAACCTTTTATTCCTCCAATGCAGCGGTATTCATACCGGTCCACTCCAAAATAAAATTATTTCTGCCTTCACCGCTTAGTATGCGGATGTATTGCAGCTGGGCAAGTTCTAAAATAGCTAAGAAGTTAAAAATAGCATGCACCCGATTTTCACATGATTGAAAAAACCTTTCAAAAGATATTTTCTTATCTCGTCTAAGCCAGTCATGTATAAAGTTACGCTGCCCCTGCATACTATAGTTGTATTTTACCACTACATGCTCCGGACTATTCAGGCGGGCGTCCATATTGCGTAGCACGCGCTCATAGGCACTAAAGAGTTTAAAACTTGTCAGCGATTCTCCCTCGGTGCCATCGCTCTCATTTCTTGCTATTTCCAATAATTCAGCTTCAACATTACCTCTTTTAAGTTGTAATTGTCTTTCAGCTTCCATTAAAGCCATCTCGGCAGCGGCTTCTTTGAATCTTTTGTACTCCAGAATTTTATCAATCAATTCTTGCCTTGGATCAATCTCGTTGCCAGCCTCATCCATCTCTTTTCGTGGCAACAACATTTTTGATTTTATGCGCATTAATGTTGATGCAAAAAGAATAAACTCACTAGCTTGTTCAATATCTAAATCGTCAACATGTTCGATATAATCAATAAAATCTTGAGTAATTGTATGAATGGGAATATTGTAAATGTCTAGTTCGTCGCGTTGTATAAAAAATAGCAACAAATCAAACGGACCCTCAAATTGATCTAGTTTTATATTATAAACAGCTGATGCATGACCCATATTGGGTTAAATGTAGGCTTATCGCAGTGTTTAGAGCGGATTAGTTATTCACGTTGGTTGATATTTCTTTGCAAATAATATTGTAGAATAGTGCCGCACTTTCATCCCAGCTAAATTTTGCTGCTTGTTCGGCACAGTTTGCAATCAGTTCTTTTCGTAAGGCCTGGTTTACATACATATTTTCCATAGCATTAGCAATCTCTTGGGTATTGTGCGGGTCGACATAAATTGCTGTTTTCCCGGCCACTTCGGGTATAGAAGTTAATTTGGAGCAGATGCCGGGTACATTACAACGAATAGCCTCTAATACGGGTATGCCAAAACCTTCAAAGGTTGAAACGAATGTGAGTGCAAAAGCACCAGCAATGATTTTAGATAATTTATCGACATTCATGTAATCATAATGGTGAATGTCGTCGCGATAGCGATGATGGACAATTTTATCTTTTATTCTATCTGATTTCCATGCAAATCTACCTATAAGCAGTAATTGCGTTTCAGCCTTAGTATGCTCCTTAAACAACTCGAAGGCTGCTAAAAGTTTTTCAATATTTTTTCTCGGGTGCAAGGCCCCGGCAAACACAAAGTATGGCTTGCCGCTGGAAAATTCTTTTTGTATAGCCAATATTTCAGGGGTTGATAGGGGCTTATATTCATCATGTGCACCATTATAGACTACCGAAATTTTGGATGCCGGTATGGAATATTGTTGTTGGATATCTTGTTTGGAATATTGCGAAACAGTTATAATATGGTTCACTTTTCGGGCAAATTTGGGCGTATACCTGCGTAAATAATACCAAAATTTGAAAGGGAGGTGCTCAGGATTATGTTCAAATGCTAAATCATGAATAGTGGTGATTTGGGGAATTTTCGTTGTCAGGGATGCAAAGCCATCGGTGGAAATAAAAATGTCTGGTTTTAATGGTTTTAATTTTTTTGGGACTGTAATATCAAACCAAATTTTCCATAAAATGGGGTGGCGGGCTGGCGGTGGGATGACGATAGGGGTCACATTTTCTGCAAAAATGAATTTTGGGTCAAAAGGTCTGTCGAATAGAAAAATAAATTCATCTTCGGGATGTTGTAGCACCATTCGTTTGAAGATTTCATGGGTAAACCAACCGATACCCTCAAGCTTATCGGGCAATAAAAATCGGGTATTGACGGCAATTTTCATTTTTCGCTCACAAATGTAATTTATCTATAACGAGTTAACCTATTTTTACCTGCCCTGATGCTAAAGCGCTACTTTATTTCCAATATTGTATTGATGGTTTTGCTCAATTTATTGGTAAAACCTTTTTGGATTTTTGCCATTGACAGAAAAGTACAAGTCGTAGTTGGAGACGAAGAATACGGGCTTTATGGTGCCTTATTGAGTTTAACTATTGTCTTCAATATACTGTTGGATCTTGGACTGACTAATTTTAATAATAAAAGTATAGCTGAAGATATTGAACGTACCCGTGTCTATTTACCAAATATGTTGGTAGCCAAGAGTTTGCTGGGCGTTTTGTTTATGGTGGTCATTCTGGTATTTGCATGGTTGCTCAATTACAATCAGCATAGTTTGTACTTGCTCTCTTTGATAGGCCTTGGGCAGTTGTTGGCATCATGGTTGCTTTATTTACGAAGCAATATTTCAGCCCATCATGATTTTAAAATAGATAGTTTGCTCAGTATTGCTGACAAATTGTTTATGATAGTTTTTTGCAGCATACTGCTTTTTGTGCCAAAATATCGTTCACAGTTTCAAATTGCATGGTTTATATACGCACAATTACTGTCTTATGGATTAAGTATCGTGATTGCTTTTTCGATTGTATTTTTTCGATACGCCGGTTTGAAATTCACGGAGGTTAAATGGCAACTTTTGAAAAAGCTTATGCGGGAAAGCCTACCTTTTGCCTTGTTAATTTTACTCATGGGTATTTATATGCGTTTTGACAGTGTCTTATTGGAGCGTTTACTGCCAATAGACGGTAAAGAACAAAACGGTATTTACCTTAAGGCTTTTCGCTTGTTGGATGCGCTGAACATTTTTGGGGTGCTATTTGCAGGCATGTTGCTACCGATGTTCAGTAGAATGTTGGCGAATAGGAATAATATTGCCGGTTTGGTGCAAACAACAGCCAATATTCTGTTGCCTATATCATTTGTTATTGCAGCGAATGCACTTTTTTTTCATCAGGAAATAATGGACCTGCTTTACGATCATAACACACAACAAGCCAGCAGTCTATACCGGTTTGTGATGTTAAGCTTTCCAGCTTTTTGTATTTTGTATATCTATAGTACACTGCTTACAGCAAATGGGAATTTGCGATTGCTGATAGGGGTAGCATTGGTTTCATGTTTATTAAGCATTAGTGGTAATTTGATTTTCATTCCATTATACAAATCTGTAACAGTTGCACTGGTAGCGTTAATTGTGCACTGGGTTGCTGCTGGATGCTTCATATTTTTCAGCATCCGTTATACAGTCTTGCGATTTCAATGGGAGTGGGTGGCCCAATTTGTACTTTTCTTTAGCCTGTTCATTCTATTAAATTATATTTTTCGATTCGTTGGATTGACCTTATTGTGGTCGTTGATACTGAATATCCTCATATTTATACCATCGGTATTTATCCTGCGTTTATGGAGGTGGCATGATTTGACAAAATATTTTCAAGAAATCGTCGTTAAGAGTAAGCAGTAATATATTTGCCCCAACCTTTTTTATGTCACATCAAAATTTTAATCTCGACCTTATCGACTTTATCCGCTTTGGATTAAAGCGTAAAAAACTTATAATTGGTTTTGCTCTGCTGGCCGCCATCATTGCGGCAGGTTTTATGATGTTCAAGAAAAATACCTATCGGGCATATGGTGCTTTTTTTCCTGCATCCAGTGTGATATCAGGCCGCGTAAATATTTTTAGAGAGTTTAATCAGGAATGGGTTGATCTTTTTGGCGAAGAAAATGAGGCTGACCGAGCCTATGTTATCGGAAATACTTCGAATGTGATTTCACAGCTGGTGGAAGAGTTTGATATGTATAAGCACTATGGTCTGGATCCTAAAAAAGATCCGGACGCTAAACGAAAGACATTTAAAAAGTTTGTAAAGCAATATTCTTTTAATCGTACCGGCTTTAAACACATAGAAGTGACCTTTGAAGATGATGACAAAGAGTTGGGGGCGAAGGTGGTGAATGCAGCTATTAACTTCACGGAAAAAGAATTGAAGAAAATTTACATCAACGGGCATTCTCAAATTGCCATTGCCCTCGAAAAAAGAACCGATTCTTTATCGAGTCAAATTCTAAAATTAACGGATAGCCTAGTGGCGCTCAGAACGCAATCCGGGATTTATGACTTGATTAGTCCCGGGAGAAAAAATTTAGTTACAATGCGCGCAAGCGGTAGTGGAGAAGGTTACGCCAGAGCGTTGGAAACAATCCAAGAAGTAGAGGAGGTTAAGGATAGACTGGTAATTGAAAAAGGTAAATATGTAGCCTTAGCAAATGAGTTTAAAACATTGGTGCACTATGATATCCCGATGTTACATGTTGTGCAATGGGCATCTCCAAGTGGTCAAAAGGCGGGGCCATTCAGAACCCTCACGGTGCTGGGAGTTGGGTTTGCTGCATTTTTGTTTGCATGGTTGATGCTTGTATTGTATGAATATGTGATAAGAAATAAAGCGTACTTTACTGCTGATGTTTAAATCATTCGAGCAGAATACGAGAATATTTTTTTCAGGTCTGGGGCTGTTATTTATGCTGTGCCTGGTCATGGCTTTTCTTAATGAGAATTTGCTTTTATCACTAATTCCTTTTGGCCTATTGGTTGCACTGTATTTTGTTCCTAATATCGAGTTGCCAATGCATCTGCTGCTGTTTGCGGTGCCTTTGTCCTTTCCATTAACTAGGTTGTTACCGATTGAAATGGATTTTCCGGACGAAGCACTACAACTTATAGTTACAGCCTTCATGCTTTTTTATTTCATTAAAAAGCGTCCGGTTTATAAGCTTAATTTTCTGCTTCATCCAATTACACTACTTGTTATAGCAAGTTTTGTCTGGACCATGTTGGCCGCTATAGCCTCAGACAGTGTAGCGCTGAGTTTGAAATTTGTTATAAAGAAGGTGTGGTATTTAATTCCATTCTTCTTCTTTGCGTTTGGCTATTTTTCTGATACGAGAAATCTACGTATTGCATTTTGGTTAATGTTTACAAGTCTTACAAGTATTGTACTTATGGTGATGTACAAGGCAAAGGGGGTGGGCTTTAGTTTTACGGATGTGCATGACCCAATACAACCATTTTTTATTAATCATGTGATGTATGGGTCCATGATTTCTTGTTTCTTTTTTGTCATTATTGGTGCTTATTACACTTCCCGTAAGGGGAGTGTTTACCGGTCATTACTGGCCATTAGTTTGCTGATATACTTAGTGGCTATTTATTTTTCGTATTCTCGAGGGGCCTGGGGGGGCGTGTTATTCGGCATTGGTATGATGGTGGCCATACGGCTGAAGTTGGGTAAGTTGGTAATGCCAACAATTTATACTTTGTTAATCATTTTTGTATTGTGGTTGTCGGCTGATAACCGTTACCTGCAATATCGGCCAAATTTTGATAAAACGGTAATGCACGAAGATTTGTCAGATCACCTAATGGCTACGGTACAAGGAACAGATATTTCATCGGCAGAGCGCTATTTTCGATGGATTGCCACTGTACGCATGAGCCGGGATTATCCCATTTTTGGTGTCGGCCCCAATAGATTTTATGATCATTATCGAGCATATAGTATAACGGAGTATAAGACATGGGTGAGTCGAAATTTAGAGAAATCAACCACGCACAATTATTTTCTGTTCATGTTAGCAGAGCAGGGGTTGGCAGCTATGTTGCTCTATGCGGCACTTATTTTTCTTATTTTTTGGAAAGGTCAGGAGCTTTATAATCTATCGGCCAATCATCAAGAAAAAATATTGATACTGGCTTTGTTAGGGCTGTTGGGAGCAGTATTTGTGAATAATTTTTTCAGTGAGCTGTTAGAAACAGACAAAATTGGGAGCTTGTTCTATTGTGGCCTGGCTTTGTTGGTATTGGCAGATATTCGCATTCGAAGTAGGAATATTAATGGATAAATACTTTTTTATTTGATGATTACATATTTGAAAAATATTTATTTAAATAAAATTGTCACAAATTATTAAATAAGGCAATTTCTGTATTGCTATTAGCTAGAAAAATATTAAAGAATTGCTTGCATTTGAGATATCCACATTTTACTTTTGAACTCAATTCCTTGATTATGAGACGAACTATTAATGTTTTTACCTCATTGATATTTATCTATTCGCTGGTTGTTTGTATTACGTGCAAGCAAGTATCGCCTGAAAAGGTTGGGAATCTTGAATTTCAAATGTTGACAATGGAGCAAGCGCAAGCACTTCCGGTTATTGAGACTAAAAAGGAAGCCCATTTTCAGAAAAAAACAGCCTCTGCAGTTATTGTAAGTGGTTTAGGCGCAGAATAAATTGTGTGCAGATTTTTAGTTCTTATAATTTAAATTAACTATACCTATACCAGGGCGTTATAGTTGCCAATACCGTAGTTTCTTACAAGTGCTTCTTGAGGGTTGGTTACATGCCACTCAAATTCATCGCGAAAGTGTCGAATTGCTGCGGCTACCGGCCATGCCGCTGCATCACCTAATGGGCAAATAGTATTTCCTTCAATCTTACATTGAATGTCCCATAGTAAGTCAATATCCTTCATTTCACCTTGTCCGGTTTCAATTTTATTTAGAATTTTATACATCCAGCCAGTACCTTCTCTGCAAGGAGAACATTGTCCACAGCTTTCGTGATTATAAAATCGAGCTAGCGTCATAGTATGGCGCACCACACATTGATCTTCATCCAGCACAATAAAACCACCACTACCCATCATTGTACCACTTTCAAAACCCCCATCGGCCAAGGATTCATAATTCATATAACGCGTTTCGCCATTAGCAGTTTTGAACAATAAATTAGCCGGCACAATTGGTACTGAACTACCGCCGGGTATACAAGCTTTCAGTTTTTTACCGTTGGGTATGCCGCCACAAAACTCCTCTGAGTATATAAACTCCTCAACGCTTTCGGTCATTTCAATTTCGTATACACCCGGTTTATTGATATTACCGCAAGCTGAAATCAACTTAGTACCGGTGCTTCGACCAACGCCAATTTTGGCATATTCCTCACCACCATGATTAATTATTGGAACTACAGCAGCCAGGGTTTCTACATTATTCACCACTGTTGGGCAGCCCCACAAACCTTTTACAGCAGGGAAGGGTGGTTTAATACGAGGGTTGCCTCGTTTTCCTTCCAAGGATTCAAGCAAAGCAGTTTCCTCGCCACAGATATAGGCACCGCCACCTCGTTGTAAATATATTTCCAGATCAAAGTTGCTTCCCAAAATATTCTTGCCTAAAAAGCCATTTGTTTTTGCTTCGGCAATTGCTTTTTCCAAAATGTCTACAATCCAAGCATATTCACCACGGATATAGATATAGCATGTGTTTGCACCTAATGCATAGCTGGAAACAATTAAGCCTTCAATTAGCAAATGCGGGATAAATTCCATTAAATACCGATCCTTAAATGTTCCGGGTTCACTTTCATCGGCATTACAAACCAAATAACGCGGTACACCTTCGGGTTTGGCCAGAAAACTCCACTTCAATCCGGTAGGAAAACCCGCTCCGCCACGACCGCGCAAGCCACTTTTTTTAACTTCTTCTGTCACCTCATCCGGGCTCATTTGCTTGAGCGCTTTTTCTGCTGAGTTGTACCCTTCGTGTTTACGATATACTTCAAAGGTTTCAATGCCGGCTACCTGAGCGTGTTTGAGTAATAATTTTTGACTTGCCATGTGTGGGGCAAAAGTCGGTAATATCGCAGTTTTTTCAAAGAGAAAAAAAAGTATTATTTCAATGTAATTGTAATTTTTGAGGTACCACAAAGTGCATACTCGTCAATTAGATTCTTTACTTTTACCCATTTAGTGGTGCCCGATTTTTTTATGCCGACCTGGAAACCGGGTATTTCCTCTTTAAATCCCAATATTGTTGAATCATTTGAAAAATAGCTAGGTGCTAATGGTGGCGAATGATAACGATTATATAAACCGCTAGTAAAAGGTCCGGCTATGATAAGCGGTGAGCTAGGTGAACTAAAAGCCGGTAATTGAAAAAAATTAAGGAGTCTTGATTTGTGAATGTGCCTTGCACGTCAAAATAAATATCCAGTATGTTGGTGGCTCCTTGTATTATTTCGATACCCGAATTGAGCGTATCGTAGTATCCATGATAAATTTTTCTGTCAAAAACTTCAAGCCACCAGGCATCATTACAATCAAAACTAAATGTGAAATTCCCATTCTCGTCTGTGCGAACAGAATCATGCATGACGTCTACCTTTTTAAAATCTTTTGTTTCTTGATACCATAGTTGTACCAACTCGTTTTTGGCTGGTCCTATGGCGCAACCTCGTTTTACGGTACCTGAAAAAATACAAGCATCTATAGTTTTTTTCTGCAGGAATTTATTGTTAATGAAGTAAATGTTAGGAAACTTAATATGTATAAGGTTGATTTCATAATTCAGGTTTTGCCATGTAGTTCAAATTTAATTAAATTGGCCAGCGTACATGTTGAAATAAAAAAATAATTGACTCAAATGCACTCTATTGTTCATGGTTATATTTGATACAATATAGAGTTTTCATATGTCCGCATTTTCTACGTAACATAAAAAATGCGAGGCAATGTTTTTTCGAAACAAGACTGTTCGTTGGTCATCTGAAAAAAAGTTTTAAGCTTTTAGTATTTTTTTTTTGCCAAAAGAACCATTACCATATATTTGCCCACGGAGAAATGGCAGAGTGGTCGATTGCGACGGTCTTGAAAACCGTTGTCCTTCACGGGACCGGGGGTTCGAATCCCTCTTTCTCCGCTTAAATTTTGAAAAAGGCTTCATGATGGAAGCCTTTTTTTATTGTGTTTTAGTATGCTAAAAAATGCGCTGTCTATTATTTGTAAAAAAAACTTTCTCCGCTTACCTTTAGCCACTTAAATTCACATATGTTTATGAAAAAAATAGCACTATTGGCTGTGGCATTAGCAGGAATGTATAGCAGCGCATTTGCCGGTGGGTTCAAAATTGGTTTGCAAGGTCAAAAGCAAATTGGTATGGCTCATGTAGGTATTGGGTTGGTTCAAGATGCTGCCACCGTTTATTTTAATCCTGCCGGCTTGTCTTTTATTGACAATCAGGTTAATGCAGGTGTATCTATTATTGTGCCCAGAACACAATTTTTGGATGCCAATACCAATATCAGCACTTATGCTGTCAATCAAGCTTTTTCACCATTTAGTCTCTATGCGAGTTATGCATTACCCAATACCCCGCTGTCTGTGGGATTGGGTATTTATACGCCTTTTGGAAGCGGAATTAAATATCCAACAAATTGGACGGGTAGATTTGTGTTAACTGATATTAGTCTACAGGCAGTTTATTTTCAACCAACTATTGCATACAAGGTATCAGATAATCTTTCTCTTGGGGCTGGCTTTGTATACTCATCGGGTGGTGTAATTTTAGAAAAGCAAATTCCGTTACAATCTGCCGGCGCAGGTGCAGAGGCTGGAGCAGCCTTAGATGGTCATGCAAATGGATGGGGTTATAATCTTGGCGCTTATTTTAAAGCAGGTGAGAATTTTAGCGGAGGTATCACTTATCATTCTAGAGTGGATATGAAAGTTGATGACGGAACGGCTTCGTTTACAAATATACCCACCGGCTTGGCTGGCAGTTTCCCTAATACAACCTTTGATACTGAGCTGCCATTACCTTCTGAGTTAGGCGTAGGTGTTGCCTATAAATTAAATAAGGATCTGTTATTGGCGGTGGATATGAACTATACATTTTGGAATTCATTCCAATCATTAGGGTTTGATTATCAAGATAATACTGATAAACTAACTGATGATGTATCTCCAAGAAATTATGAGAATGCATTAGCAGTAAGAGCGGGAATGCAGTGGTGCCCAACTAAGCGTTTGGCTTTGCGCACCGGTATTTTCTATGATCAAACTCCGGTACAAGATGAATATGTGAATCCGGAATTACCTGATAATGATAAATTGGGAGTTACACTTGGTTTTTCTTATTGGTTGGAGGATCGCTTTAGCATTGATGCCTCACTTATGTATGAGGATGTAGCCCGAAGAAAAACATTAAATACCGAAACCCAAATTCACGGTACATATGGAACCAAAGCCATTATCCCTGGAATAGGCTTAAATTATTTATTTGGAAAAAAAGTAGAAAAAAGTGTAAACAATTTTTAATATGAAAGCAATAAACAAACTTATTCTGGCCGCAGTGTTCATGTTAGGCCTAAATGCCTGCAAGCCTAACTTAGAAGGTTATTTGCCATTGCCGGGCGATGCGAATTTTACAACTTATGTGGCTATAGGCAATTCGCTAACAGCCGGGTATGCTGACGGAGCCCTCAGTGCAGATGGGCAGCAATATGCTTTCCCGTTAATGCTTGCAGAGCAGTTTGCCCTAGTAGGTGGTGGCGAATTTAAAGTTCCTTATATGCCTGCTGGCAATGGGAATAATGGCAGTGGCGTTACCAAGCGTATTCTTTATTACCTTACTAATTGCGCTGGTCAGGCAACTATAGGTTCAAGACCAGCCAGTGGTACGGCATCTTCATTGGCCAGTATTGCCAACAAGGGGCCTTTTAACCTAATGGGCATCCCTGGTGCTCGGGCGGTTGATATTAGCTCGGGCATTTACTCGAGTTTAAATCCATTTTTAAATCGTATTGTAGAAACCCCGGGATTCAATTCTATTTTAACAGAGGTGCTTCGCCAAAATCCGACATTCTTTACCTTGTGGTTGGGTAGTAATGATGTTTTGGGATTTGCTACAAGTGGTGGACTCGGTATTATTGACCCTGCAATACCTATGCCTGGTGATTTGAGCGCAGTAAATCAGGTGGCTGGATCTTTGACAGTTCTCGTAGATTCCCTGGTGCGACGAGGTGCAAAAGGCGTGATTGCCAATATTCCTGATGTTACGGCAATCCCTTATTTTAATACGAGTCCTTACAACGGTGTAATGTTATCAAAAGGTGCGGCTGATACGTTGAATCAATTATATACCCAATTGGGCCTTACACATATTACATGGAAGGAAGGCGCGAACCCATTTATTGTAGAAGATACAACCGTTGCTCACCCGAGCTTACGCGTGCGTCAGGCTCGAGCAGGAGAGCTAATGCTGATTACAATCCCTGGCGACTCGCTACGTTGCGCAAAATGGGGTGTTGATCCAACAAAAGCGCTAACCGATGAATATTTTTTGGATACTGATGAAATGCAAGCTATTCTAAGTCATACTGCTCAATATAATGCTGCTATTGCCAATATTGCGTCTACATTTAATATTGGCCTTGTGGATATGAATGCCTATTTCAAGAAATTTACGGCAGGTTTTGTCTACAACGGTGTAAAGTTGAATGCTGAATACATTTCTGGAGGAGCTTTTAGTGTTGATGCGGTGCATCCGAATCCTCGAGGTTATGCATTGGTGGCCAATGAGTTTATACGTGTTATCAATGCAAAGTATAACGCATCAATACCGGATGTGGAGGTGACAAAATATCCTGGAATAATTTTCCCTTAAGTTACATGATTCGAAAAAAGGAATAAAAAGGGCGACATGATTTGTCGCCTTTTTTTGTTTTGAGAGAGTATTTAGTTTTTTATTGAAACAAGGTGATTGACTATTTTACTTGTTCTGCTATATTCATCAATTTTTAACTCACAGTCAATAACCATATTTAAATTATCATAAAAGCAACGAACTAGTAGATTTTTGCCGGTTTTGATAAACTTATAGGATGTAATTCGATTGTCATGATGGCTATGAATCTCTTTCCAATACTCGAAAACCGCTTCTCGGCTTTTAAGGTGAATTGAAGGAGCGTAAAATTCACTGGATTGAATCTCGGGACTTATCAATTCAAGACTTTCGGTAGTTAGCGCCACCAATTGTTCATATTCTCCAGAATTGAAACATGTTACAGCCTCTGCGAATAGGTCTTTAATTGTTTTCTCAAAATCCATAAGTAATTGATATACAAATATATAGAATTATTGTAACTTCTTTGATAACCATTATTTTACCTTTCGATAGGCGTAAATGGTTCGTTTTAGGTGTTTGAGAATTTTGCTATTTAAAATAACGTTTTCACTTTGTCTTACCCTATTTTTGCGCCCTTAAAATAAACTATACAAAATGAATTATTTATTCTATTTAGTTCCTGTTTTTGGTGTTTTAGCATTGATTTATACCTATGTAAAAAGTATTTGGGTAGAAAAACAAGCAGCTGGTACGCCGCGCATGGAAGAGATTGCGAAGTATATTTATAATGGCGCAATGGCATTTTTGAAAGCGGAGTATCAGATGCTTGCAAAATTTGTGATTGTTGTAGCTTTATTATTAGGCTTATTGGGTTGGAGTCATGAGTCTTCGCATTGGTCCATTTCAATAGCATTTATTATCGGTGCTGTATTTAGCGCTTTAGCTGGTTTTATCGGGATGCGCATTGCCACGAAAAGTAATGTGCGCACTGCCGAAGCGGCCCGAACCAGCTTGTCAAAAGCTTTACAGGTTTCTTTTACAGGTGGCTCAGTAATGGGGCTTGGTGTTGCAGGTTTGGCAGTTTTAGGCTTGGGAGGCTTATTCATATTACTATATGCATACTTTGCGCCTGAAGGGGTACAAACTTTAGAAATGGAGCGTGTAATTGAAGTTCTTACTGGATTTTCGTTAGGTGCTGAAAGTATTGCACTCTTTGCTCGTGTTGGCGGGGGGATTTATACCAAAGCGGCTGATGTTGGGGCGGATTTAGTGGGTAAAGTAGAAGCCGGTATTCCTGAGGATGATCCTCGAAATCCAGCTACCATTGCCGATAATGTCGGTGACAACGTAGGTGATGTTGCCGGTATGGGTGCTGACCTTTTTGGTTCTTATGTAGCAACAGTTTTGGCGACAATGGTTTTAGGTAGAGAGGTGACGAATATTGGTGGTGGTCAATTAATTGATGCCTTTGATGGTATGTCTCCAATCTTACTACCGATGTTAATTGCAGGTGTTGGTATAATATTCTCAATTGTTGGTGTTTTGATGGTACGTATAACTGATGGTGAGGGAGTTGGAACAGCTAAGGTTCAAAGGGCGTTGAACATGGGTAACTGGGGATCAATGATTTTGACCTTGGTAGCTTCTTTTGCTTTGGTAATGATGGTATTACCTGAAACAATGGAATTGCGTGGATTTGAAATAACAAGAATGGGAGTGTTTGGTGCGATTGTCGTTGGGCTTGCAGTTGGCGCCTTGATGAGTATTATTACGGAATATTATACTGCCATGGGCAAAAGGCCTGTAAACAGTATTATTCAGCAATCTTCTACTGGTCATGCCACGAATATTATTGGTGGTCTTTCCATTGGTATGGAAAGTACGCTTATGCCCATTTTGGTATTGGCTGGAGGTATTTATGGTTCGTATTTATGCGCTGGTTTATATGGTGTAGCTATCGCAGCGGCCGGTATGATGGCTACTACAGCAATGCAGTTGGCAATTGATGCTTTTGGTCCAATTGCTGATAACGCAGGGGGAATTGCTGAAATGAGTGAATTACCTGATGATGTGCGTGCGAAAACAGATATTTTAGATGCCGTTGGTAATACAACTGCCGCTACAGGTAAAGGTTTTGCCATTGCCTCTGCTGCGCTTACAGCTCTTGCATTATTTGCAGCCTTCGTTGGTATATCAAAAATAGATGGTATCGACATCTACAAAGCAAATGTTTTGGCAGGTTTATTTGTGGGCGGTATGATTCCATTTATATTTTCTTCATTGGCTATCACAGCTGTAGGTAAAGCTGCAATGGCAATGGTAGAGGAGGTAAGAAGACAGTTTAGAGAAATTCCAGGAATTATGGAAGGTACAGGGCAACCACAGTATGAGAAATGCGTAGATATTTCTACAAAAGCATCGTTGCAAAAAATGGTTGCACCGGGTGCGATTGCAATTTTGTCTCCATTAATCATTGGTTTTGCTTTTGGCCCCGAAGTATTAGGAGGATTTTTGGCGGGTGCTACAGTTAGTGGTGTATTGATGGGAATGTTTCAAAACAATGCCGGTGGAGCTTGGGATAATGCGAAAAAGACATTTGAAACCGGAGCCGAGATCAATGGCCAAATGTATTACAAAGGTTCAGAGCCCCATAAGGCATCTGTAACAGGTGACACCGTTGGAGATCCGTT
>CAYPET010000024.1:0-29552 GCA_964409905.1 uncultured Chitinophagaceae bacterium
TTAGTATTGAGTAGCATTGAAGAAAAAGTAATCATAATTCCCAATGCTGCTAATTTGCTACCATTTGGCTTTTCAGGTGATGTGTTGTGACATGCTGCCGCAGTTTCTCATCCCATCCATAGATATCATTTACAGCAATCAAATGGCCCGCACTATCCACAGCGTTAGTAAGATATACAATATGCACACCAATCGGACGGGGCACTTTTTCAGAGAATGTTTTTTGTCTATGAATAATTGAATCGATGTGCTGAGCTGAAAAAGCAGTATCCCGCAAAATGAAGCGTGCAAAATCTTTGGGGTAATGCACACGAATACAACCGGAGCTTGTAGCTCGATACGCCCTTGAAAAACCTTCTCGGTGATTGGTATCGTGCAGATAAATGGATTCTTTGTTAGGGAAGTTAAATTTTACAGAGCCCAAGGCATTATTTCGTCCAGGATTTTGACTGATAGAATATTTTCGATAATTCGAGCTATTGATTATGGCCGGATTAATCGTTCTACCCCTTCTATCTTTTGCTATCAAACCCCTTTTTCGCAGATAATATCCACCACTCCTTGCAATGCCGGGTATAATTTCTCGTTTCAAGATAGTAGGCGAAACAAACCATGGCGGATTGAAAGCGATATTACTTAATCTGGAATCCAGGGTTGGCGTTTTTCTAGTAACCTTACCGACTACTGCTCGCATAAAGAACGCAAGCTGCTGTTCTTCAAAATAATGTACCTCCATTTGCGGAATATTCACCCAAACGAATTCTTTATCAAAATCTCTTTTCAACCAACGCATACGTTCCATATTTAATGCCAATTTGCCTATAGCCTCTGATGGGTCTTGTATCAATAGGGCCCGCGTCAATGAGTCCAACTCACCTGTTACGGGTATTGCAAATTGACCCTGAAACTTTTTCAGAGCTTGTATTGCTATTGAATCCCATTCGGCCTCTTGGCTATTAATCGGAATGTCTGCTACTGAAAGCAATACATTTCTTAATTGCTGTATTTGCCACGAAGTATCGCCCAAGTTCACAATGGGCGGGAGTTCTCTCAGTTGATTCTAATGTGTTAACAGTTGCTTGTACCCTATGGCTGCATTTCTAAATACGCTGTACCAAGGATGCCGTGGTCGATACATGTTAATAATTTCATCAACGGCATCTGTTTGCAAGCGCACCATTGCCGAATCAATTGACCACGTGGTATCATTGATGTTTTGCCAGTTTTTATCAATTAATGAAGGATGCAACTGCCCCAGCAATATGTGTTTTAAAAATTTAAGATAGGAATAAGTCAGTAATATTTCTGCATTACGCAAACTTGTATCGCTTGCCTTTGCAACGTTTTTTAGTAAGTCTCCTAGTTGAGGAAGGTAGTAATTTTCGGCATTGAAGCCCTCTGTATCTGCCTGTTGTAAGGCATCTAAAAGGAGCTGGGCATTTGGGTGAAGACCTTCCTTTCGAAACCAATAGGCCCTGGATTCTTTATACACATTTTTTATTGCTGCATCACTAAAAGTCGTGTCACCTTGCAAGATAAACGGGCGCGTAAATGCGGTATCATTAGCCAATACACCTTCCAATCCGTCCATATCAATCACCGATGGCGTATATAACGCACCCAGCCAATTATCGCCACTAATCTCGGTTTTACAGGCCTGACTCAAAAAGGATAAGGCGATTATCCCAGCAATGAGCAACTTATTTTTTTTGACGATCATGGAGGCTTGAGTAAAAATAAAAAAAATTACATTTGCACTTGATTCTTATTTTGGGTTATCCACAAATTATGACTGAGCAGGAGATAATAAATGCTTTCAAGACGAATACAAATAAGGAGAAAGCACTAGCTGCCCTTATGGATACCTATCAGCAAAAACTATATTGGCACATCCGACGGCTAGTGGTGCAGCATGAAGATGCAAACGACGTACTACAGTCTGTTTTTGTAAAAATCTGGAAGAATTTAGAAAATTTCAGGGGAGAGTCCGGGCTTTATACTTGGATGTATCGCATTGCCTCTAACGAATCATTTACCTTTTTACGCAAAGAAAACAAGCGACGCTCTATGAGCCTATCGGATGACGATAATGGTCTTGCAAACCTTGTAAAAGCCGATAAACACTTTAATGCCAATGAGATAGAATGGAAACTTCAAGTGGCCATGCAAAAATTACCAGAAAAACAAAAGGCTGTTTTTGCATTGCGATACTATGATGAAATGCCTTATAGCGAAATCGCCAAAGTGTTAGAGACCTCTGAGGGAGCTCTCAAGGCCAGTTATCACCACGCTGTAAAAAAAATACAACAAATGCTAACAGAGGATTAAACCAAGCTGTAACTAAAACGTCTATACACCGTGAAAAAGAATCAAGAAGAAATAAATAAGGAATTAAACGAATTAGGCGCAACTTTTGGGCCAAGTATCGGTACTCCCTACGTTGCGCCGTCAGGATATTTTGAAGATACCAAAAATGCGTTGCTAAAAAATGTATTTGTACAAGATTTTATAGAATCGCTACCCAAAGAAATGCCGCAAACTATCCCTGCTGAATATTTTAATCAAATGCAAGCTGGTGTTTTTGCAAAAATTCGTTCAGAACAAAACAAGCATAGGCTATTTGCTCGTCCGACAGTACAGAAAAACTGGGCTTTGGCCGCCAGCATTGCAGCTATTATTACTGTTGGCTTGTTTTTTGTCAATACCACCCCGAAAACCAATCAGTCGTTAGAGGTTCAACTTTCAACGCTCAGCCCTGAACAGATAAAAGGTTATCTTGAGGAAAAATCCTACGATTTTGAAGCAATGGATATTTTAGAAAACCCGAGCATAACATCTAAAGACTTAGAATATTTAGAATCAGAAATACGGGACGCCACAAAAACATTAAGCGATGAAGAAATATTTGTTTATGCCCTTTAATTCAATCAATGTTATTCGTGCTCTATTTATTTGTTGCTTCATGCTAAGTGCTTTGTCTGGCTATGCTCAGCGAGACAGGCACGAGAAGATAGAGAAACTAAAATTCGAGTTTATTTCAAAACAGCTAAACTTATCTCCCAAAACAGCTGAAGACTTTTGGCCAGTTTATAACGAGTACGACAATGCTAAACAAATGCTGTTTAGAAAGTACCGCAATAAATATCGTGAAGAGAATTTATCCATGGACGATGTTGAATTCAGAATGGAAAGAGAAAAAGAATTCATGGAGTTGCGAGAGAAATACATTAATCGTTTTGCTAAAATTTTATCGCCCGTTCAACTCACTGATTTGAAGCGTGCCGAAACGCAGTTTAAAAAAGTACTGCTAAATCGAGTCAATCAAGGCCGTTAGTCATTTTTTAATTTAGCCATCGGAATACTTACATCATGATAAAACATGAATATCCAGTCTTCCTGCAAACCTCTGTTGGCATATTCATCCCTCAATGCTGCACTTTTTCGACTATCAAAATCATATTTTGCCATATAGCGATATTTCAATTGCTTTAACTGGGGCGCCACATCTCCACCAAAGAAATATTTGCCGTTCTCAAAGTTCATTAAGAATGAAGTATGATGAGGGCAATGCCCCCCATCTTCCATATATTGCATAAAATCAAAAATCAGCCCGTTTTCCATCCATTGCAAGTCAGCTGCTAAATGCAACTGTTTTAATTTTTCAAGGTCGTAGCTCAGTGCATTTTTTTCGTCCAGAGCAAAATGATATTCATTCAGATTAATATGATGTACTGCATTTTCAAAGGTGGTGACCCAGTGGTCATTTTTTCGGTGAAATAAACCTCCAGCATGATCTTTATGCAAATGAGACATCACAACATCAGTAATATCTCTAAGACGCAAGCCCTGCTTGGTAAGATTGTCTTCAATGCGCAGGTTCCCCGTATCTTCATTAATAAAGCCTAAACCGGCATCTATCAGGATATTTTGCGAGGCCGTTTTTATCAAGAACGGCTGTATTTCTACTAATAATGACCCTCGGCTACGCTCTTCTAATTTATCCTTTGCTGGATCGAAGGAATGAAAGACTTTATCGAAACCAATGGTATAATAGCCTTCGTTTAATGGAATTATTGTTGCCTGCATAATATTTGTTATCTAAGAATCAAACTTCGATCTGCGTCTAACCTTACTAAGACAAAAATCATAATGGTAAAGGTCAAAAGGCTTGTACCGCCATAACTAATAAGTGGTAACGGAATGCCAATCACAGGTGCAATGCCGATAGTCATACCAAGATTAATCAGTACGTGAAAAAATAATATTCCTGCCAACGCATAGGCATAGATTCGACTAAATTGTGAACGTTGACGTTCGGCAATATGTATAATGCGCAGTAATAATGAAACATACAAAATCACTAAAATTGTAGACCCTAAAAAGCCAAATTGCTCTGCCACGCTGCAAAAAATAAAGTCAGTACGTTGCTCTGGAACCCAATTGTATTTTGTTTGAGCTCCATTTAAAAAACCTTTTCCAATGAAACCGCCGGAGGCAATTGCAATTTTAGATTGACTCACATTATACTCCGAGGCGGTTTGCTTTAACATATTGGCACCTCCGGCATAGGCCGCCGGCACATCCTGGCCAATCATAGTATAGATGCGTTGCACCTGGTAGGGTTTGAGCACCTTAGTAAAAGTAATCGGAACAAGCAACTGCGAGAATAGCATGCATACAAACCATATGCCCGATATACGAAATAGGTATTTCCTCTTTCTTCTGATTTTTCTTCTATTGGCATAGATAATCAATAGCGCTATTGAGGTAATGATAATCAGAAATGTTACGGGCTCAAGCATAAGCGTGGCTACTGTAAGAATAATAACACCAAAACCGAGGATTAAAACCCAATTTGGCAACCCCTCTCTATACATGGCCAAAAAAAATGAAAAATAGACTAAGGCAACTCCGGTTTCTTTTTGCAGCAGAATAATCAAAGCTGGCAACAAAGCAATACCTATTGCAATTGCCCGGTCTTTGGTGGCAGTAAAATTACCTTCCAAACTCGTGATAAACTTGGCCAATGCCAAAGCTGTAAAAAACTTGGTCAACTCGGCAGGTTGCACTTGAATGGGCCCTAGTACCAAAAACGATTTAGAACCATTTACATTTTTACCTACCACCAATACGATTAGCAATAACAATATACCCAGTATGTATAATATATAAGCCATATTAGGAAATAGCTTGCTATCAGAAAACAAAATGACAACAGAAATAAGCACGCCAATAGCTAGGAATATTAATTGACGCATATAGCTTCTGTCCATTTGAAAAAAAGCTTCATTTTGACTGGTATGCTCTACAGAATAAATACTTAAAAAACCAATAGCAACTAGAATGAAGTATAACATAATCAGTACGGCATCGACTTTCTGCAGGTATGTCTTTGGATTAATTGCGCTCATCTATTTTCTTTTTTTCTTGTGGTAAAGCCCATGATTTCCACCATTTGAATACGGTAGATCCATCCTTTCCTGATTGCTGTAATTTTTCTAATTGACGCTTGCGCTTCAATTGTTTGATGCTATCCCGGCGACGCAGCTCTTTTTGCCATCGTTCACGAGCCGCACGCCTTTCGATGGAGTCTTTGATATACACAATACTGGGTATCAGCTTGGCATCACTCATTCGGTCCACTAAGTATTTCCTTTTATCACTAATACTGTCATTCAAATATTGCTCCATCATTAAACTGGCTATTGGCCCTGCCCAGGTAGCCCCATAACCCGAATTCTCAACAATAACGGCTACCGCAATTTTGGGTTTATCCTTTGGAGCAAAGGCGACAAAAACAGAGTGATTTTTCAGTTTGATTCGTTTACCATTTAACAAGGTATAGTTTTCTACTGTCCCTGTTTTACCACACACTTCAATACCATTTATTTTAGCGATACGGGCCGTACCAAACTCTACCACAGCATGCATACCTTCAATAACTGCTTCAAAACTTTCTTTTGAAATATTGGCTACCACTTTTTTCTCTAAAAATGGCTGCAACATTTCATGTGTAGAATCATCGGCTATGGATTTCACGAAGTGCGGTATTCTATAGTATCCTTTATTTGCCAAAATACACATTGAGTTAGCCATTTGCAGTGGGGTTAACTCCAATTCGCCTTGTCCCATCCCCAAAATAGCCATGTTGCACGAATTCCAGTTTTTGTTGTATACACGATCAAAATACTCCACATTCGGAATATTCCCCCCTCGTTCTACCGGAAAGTCGATACCGATGGGATGGCCTAGACCAAAATCACTCATATATCTGCCCCAGCGCTTTACCCCTTCTCGAACATTTTTATTGGCCGGAGAATCTACTGATAGCCTAAATACATGACAAAAGTAGGCGTTGCAAGAATTTGCAATAGCATTGGTAATGTTTGACGCGTGGCCATGACCACTATGCGTGCAACCAATGCGCTTACCACATTTATAATAGCCTCCATTGCACGGATAGCCATATTGCGATGTGATTACGCCCATATCCAACCCAACAAGTGCTGTGAGGGGCTTGAATGTAGAGCCTGGAGGATACTTTGCTGAAACGGCCCTATTAAAACTGAGCTTTCTCGGGTCACGCAGAATGGCTTGAAGATTTTTGCTTTTGTCACTACCTGTTTGCAAATTTGGGTCATAGGTCGGGCTGCTAACAAAAGCAAGAATGCCGCCTGTTTCAGGTTCTATAGCAATGGCGCTACCCAGTTTATTCGCCATCATTTTTTCGGCCAACTGCTGCAGTTCAATATCTAAAAATAGTTGAAGATCTTTACCTGGTACTGCCATAGAATCTAAGGTGCCATTTTTGTATGGTCCGATAATCCGTTGTCGCACATCTTGCAACAAATATTGCACCCCTGGCGAACCTCGAAGTACATTTTCATAGGTTTTCTCTAAACCGGTAATACCAATCATATCCCCCTGACGATAATCTGCATATTTTTCTTTTTCAAGCATCTCTTTGGTTACCTCATTTATGTAACCAACAAATGAAGCTCCGGCATTGTATGGATAGGTGCGCTGCGCACTTTCAACCAAATCGATACCTACAAAATCGTTCATTGCTTCCTGTAATCGCGCCACAGCCTCGGGACTTAAATTTTTGTATAAGGTAATATCCCGATCCCAGCCATTCAACATAATTTTGGCGCTGGCCAATGAATCAAATTCTGCCACGGGAACGTCTAACAATTGACACAAGCGTGCAGTATCAAAATCAGCTTGTTTCTTTAATTTCCTTGGTTGAAACGTCAAATTGTAGAACATATCATTGTTCAATATTATTCGTTGTTTTCTGTCAAGCAATAATCCTCTCGCAGGTACTACAATTTTCCTTTTCACTGCTTGGTTTTTTGATGCCTCCTTGTAGCCCCCCGCACCAATAACTTGTAAAAAAAGGAGTCTTATAATGATCACTATACCTACAAATAAGACCATTATTTGCATAACAATGCTTCTGTTATGATTAAAATCTGCCATTAGCTATTGGAATAAGATACCACTAAACAGTTGCCTACAAGGGTGAAAAAAATATTGAGCATCAATATTAAATTTTTATTGAATGTTGAATGATATGTTTGAACCACAAAATTGATAGAATAGTTACAAAATAAAGTGTTTCATTTTATTATCTTCGCAGCCACTCGATAAACTTTTGCACTTGAAATTAAGCATCGTCATACCAGCCTATAATGAGGAAAAAACAATCCATCTGATTTTGGATAGGGTGAAAGATGTTGTCTTGCCGGATAATATGTCGAAAGAAATTATTTTGGTCAACGATGCCTCTAGTGACAATACAGAAGGTGCTATTCTCAGTTATAAGGAAACGTACCCCGAACTGGATATTCAGTATCACCTGCATGAGGTCAATATGGGTAAGGGTGCTGCCTTACACACCGGTATTCGATTGGCCACTGGCGAATTACTGATTATTCAAGATGCAGATTTAGAATATGACCCTCGTGAGTACAATATTTTACTCAAGCCAATTTTAGAGGGAAATGCTGATGTCGTATATGGCTCGCGTTTTATAGGCGGGAAACCGCACAGAATTCTTTTTTACTGGCATAGTCTGGGCAATCGTTTTTTAACCAAACTCTCCAACATGTTTACCAACCTAAACCTTACGGATATGGAAACATGTTATAAAATGTTTCGGACGGCTGACATACAATCTATTGATTTGAAAGAAAAACGTTTTGGATTTGAGCCTGAAATAACAGCTAAAATTGCACGTATACCCAAAATCAGAATATATGAAGTCGGAATTTCATATTATGGTCGTACCTATGAAGAAGGTAAAAAAATTGGATGGCGGGATGGCTTTCGTGCAATTTATTGCATTCTGAAATATGGCTTATTCAATAGATAGCTTTGGCTTAAGTGTAAAATTTCCCATTGCAAATAAACTTAGCAGCAATAAACAAATAAACGGACTTTCATAGCGCACTAATGCGCCCAAATTGGGTATTGTATAACCAATAAATGCCAAACTGAATATGCTGAAATAAAAAACCAGCCATAAGTAGGGCATTTGAAAATCTCTGTATCTCAAAAATATAAGGGCCAAAAACAGCAACAATAATATCAAAATGCTATCAATAGCAGTAATGTCGTATTTTAATCGATCGCCCATTTTGGGTATAGGCTCAATAAAAATATGCTGTATGGCCACTGGAAAATTCTTTATATACGATCTGGGAGTATTTTCAAGGATGGGAGTTCCCATATCCGAATAACCTTTCAATTTTAAAAACTCATCTTGCTTATTTGTAACAAATTTCAACAAGTTGAATTTGAGAGTAACACTTCCACTATATAAAAAAACGCCTACTCCTAATAATGCAGCCGATGCATACCAAAGAAAGGGGCTTTTTGCTTGTTGCAGCAAGAAAAAAAGCAAATAAAATGGCAACAACACAAGGAAATAGAAATAACGAAATGCCAATAATAAAAAAAGAAAAAACAATAGTATCAAAGCATTCTTTACCGATTTTTGTTGAATAAACCGATGGGTAAACCAACTTACCAAGCCAAATAAACTGAGTATAAAGCCATCTTTATGTATACCACTATTCCAAAAAGTAACAGATGGTATACAAAAAATAATGATGATAAAGACCCACTTCTGATTGGGTTTAAGAAAGAGAAAGGTTTTATAAAGAGCCAACAAGCCGATAAAAAAGAAAGCATTATAAAAAATGATATTGACATATTCATTCCCAAAAGAAAGCATATTGCAAACAATCATAAATCGCAAATGAAGTAAGCGTCCAACATCAGACCAATAAACAGCATTCTCACTATTTAAAAAGTTGATGTGATGGATAATATCGCCCCAATTGAAAAACCACTCAGCCAATTGTTGCCAAGGTTGTTGAGCAAAGGCCGCTAATTGGATATTGGCCTCTAAAAAGTAATAATGCGCGTCGTTAGTGAGATACTGCGAGTTGTGAAAATACAGATTCAACAAACCGGCCAACACTTTTATACCAAACAATATACAAATTAACCAAAATGAAAGCCCTGTGCGCTGTGGCAAACGTAGCCAGTAATACAGCCCACAAAAGAGTGAAAAATAAAAAAGGAATAATGTAATGGCCAAACCTCAGTCTATATTTGGCACTAAAGTAAGCGAAACAAAATTAATTATTTGTGGCGGCATCATTTTTACCGCTAATATAAATGATGTTGCTAATATTACGTACCACTTTTTTCTTTTTCAGTACTTTGGCACGTGTTTCATCTGTTACCTCAGATTGCGGTATCGTAAAGGTCTCAACATTATTAGAAGGGTCATTTACCAATTTCGCTATCTCTTCGGGATCTTGATATTCAGTTACTGTCAATAAGTAATCCTGCTGTTCTGCTTGACCCAACTGGCTTAGCGTTGATGGAGCATCTGCATCCTTGGTATCTGTTTCATTTGATTCTGTAGTAATATCAGCAGTCTCGTCCGCTGGCTCCACTTTCATATCCATAGGTACCCTTGCAAGGCGTTGATTAAGCCAATACGAAGATTTTGAATACGCGGGCGTTGTATGATAAATAAATAAGCAACTGCCATTTTTTACTCGATCTATTAGCGGCTTGGCTATTTTCGTATTTACTGCAGGGCACCCCCAACTGCGTCCAATGCGCTTGTGTGCTCTGGCAAATTCTTTGCTTACATAGTCTGCACCATGAATAACAATGTCTCGACTTTCAGCGTTATTATTAAAGTGGCCATCTACTCCTGCCAAACGCAATGAATAACCATGCGCCCCAGAATAAGTTTGCTTTGTTACAAAAAAACCAAGACTACTTTGGTGACTTTCGGGTATGTTAGAAAATTGTCGTGCATACTCCTCACCTGTGGCTGCACCATGCGCAACCATGGTATTTATTACCACTTTTTTGTTGGGTATATCAACCACCCACAAGCGGTTTTCGTTACTGGATAATGAAAAATCGCAAATCGTCAAATATCTTCTATTCGTGATTTTACCGTGCTCTGCTAAATTCAAATAACCATAAAATGCCTGTTGAAATACAACTTGGGCAATTTTCTTTTGGCCATGCCGATATTGTAACGCAGCATAAAACCCGTCAATATAAGTCTTGACTTGGGCATTCATTCTGTTGGCACTCAAATCAGGCCGCGTAGCCTTTGCATCTGTGTGAAGCAATCCTAGAAAAACTAATAAAACAATTAACCTTAACATGTCACATTATAGGAGATTTTAATTCACTCCTATGATAAAGGTAGAATCAAGCGACCATAGTTTCCTCTAGAAGCTGTAAATAAAAGGTTTTTTAACGTTTATGTTAAAGTTTGTGGCGGCTACTTTTTTCGTTGTAGCACTTTTTCTATGGCTTCAATAATCGCTTCAGTACTTAAGCCATATTTTGTCAGCAATTCAAGAGGTGTACCACTTTCGCCAAAAGTGTCTTTCACTGCTACAAATTCTTGTGGTACAGGGTAATGACCTTGGGCTACCTGGGCAATGCTTTCACCTAAACCACCATTTAGTTGGTGTTCTTCAGCAGTAACCACACATCCCGTTTTTCTGATTGATTTAAGCACAGCTTCTTCATCAAGTGGTTTAATAGTGTGCATATTAATAACCTCAACTGATATACCTTTTTCAGCCATGCTTCTTGCAGCTTGTAAGGCCAACCAAACCATATGCCCGCAAGCTATCAAACTAACATCCGTGCCTTCATTCATAAGTTGTGCTTTGCCAACAACAAACTCTTGATTTTCAGGAGTGAAATTAGGCCATTTTGGACGACCAAAACGCAAATAGACAGGACCATTAAAATCTGCTATGGCTTTGGTAGCAATTTTGGTCTGATTAAAATCACAAGGCACAATCACTTTCATGCCTGGCAACATTTTCATCATACCGATATCTTCTAAAACTTGGTGGGTAGCGCCATCCTCTCCTAGCGTTAAGCCAGCGTGTGAAGCACATATCTTCACATTTTTACCACTATAGGCAATACTTTGTCTAATTTGATCATAAACCCGAGAAGTTGAAAAGTTTGCGAAGGTTGTGGTAAACGGTATTTTACCACCTATTGTCACACCTGCAGCAACACCCATCATATTGGCTTCGGCAATTCCGCATTGTACATATTGCTCGGGCATTTCGGCCATTAACTTATCAAGCTTTAATGACCCGGAAAGGTCCGCAGATAAAGCGATTACGTTTTTATTTTCTTTGGCTAACTCATAGATACCCTCTCCAAATCCAGAGCGAGTGTCCTTTTCGTTTATGATTTGATAATCTTCCAACATAATAGTACAAAGTAAATTCATTGCGCCATACCAACATTCTTTGACAGGTGCTTAGTTTTCAACAATAATAACAATGTGTGTTTCTAGAACAATCTGCAAGATTGTTTCATTGTGATATTCTCCGCAGTAACCTCAGTGCTGCTACTTTCACATTTTTTTGTAGCCTCATCATGCGAATCCTTAATAAAATATTCTTTTACTACCGGTTCGGGCAATCCGGGCTGAGAGCCACTGTAGGATACTTCGCATTGGCAGATATATTCCTGAGTGCAAGAACTTAAAGATATAAGACTAATTAAAACTAAAAAAAGGAGTAACCTATTCATCCGTTAAATATGTTCAAATATAGTCAATCTCATTTTTCTACACCAACATTTAAAAATAAATTTACCAGCAATGAATTTGCTCCGAAAGCCGAACGAAAAATTCGAAAACCTGAACTTTCTGGCTCAACAGGTTGTTGAGGGTTTTATTATTGGTTTGCACAAAAGCCCATTCCATGGTTTTTCGGTGGAATTCGCTGAGCATCGTTTGTATAACCCCGGGGATAATCTCAAACATATAGACTGGAAGGTTTATGGCCGTTCTGATAAGTTATTTATTAAAAAATATGAAGAAGAAACAAATCTGCGCTGCCAACTGGTAATTGATACATCGTCCTCTATGTTTTTCCCGGAGAAACCCAAGGAGTCTAATAAAATAGAATTTTCCTGCGTTGCCGCAGCTGCCCTTTTGAATATTTTCAAAAAACAATTAGATGCCGGTGCGCTACATTTATTCGACGAGGAGTTATACTTCAAAAGCGCTTGTCGATCGAATACGGTACATTATTCAAGACTGACAACAGAGTTGGAAAAAGTTTTACAAGCACCACCGGTGCAAAAAAGGACGAATACTGCCAATCTTTTACATCAACTCGCCGATATTATTCACAAAAGAAGCCTGGTGATTATTTTTAGTGATATGTTGGACCAGGTATCGAAAATTGATGCGCTTTTTGATGCCCTTCAACATTTGAAATTTAATAAGCACGAGGTAATTCTCTTCCAGGTACAGGATAAAAAATTGGAGGTTGACTTTGAATATGACAATAAGCCCTACGAGTTTACAGATCTGGAGACGGGCGAGAAAATTCGAATGAACTCAACGCAATTAAAAAAAGAATATGCCAAACAAATGAACGATTATCGTGAAAAAGTAGCAATGAAATGCCTGCAATATGGGATAGACATTGTAGACGCGGATATTAATTTGGGGTTTGAGCAGGTTTTGCTTCCTTACTTGCTTAAACGAAATGCTATGACATAGCGTCTTATATTCGTAGTGTTAACTTTTAGCAGATTTACTAAGATGACCAGATATTTTTTTTCGCTTTTATTCATCAACATGTTCCACCAATTGGCATTAGCTCAACCCTATTCGGCCTATGTGGATGTCCGCCAAGAATTCTATGCCTTTGATAACGGCGCTATTAATAAATTAGAACACCTGCGACCTGTAGATTACAAGATTGGTAAAAACAGTATTGTTTATGTTGACAATCAACGCAATTTTAAAATTTACCGAAACGGAGTTGTGACACCTATAGACGAAAATTTATTCACGCTGCAGTTTCAGGTTTCAGATAACTTGGTACTATATAGAAGTGCAAATATGATTTCGGTAATCGATGGTAACGATATCAAATTGCTCTCAGGCTTGTGTCAAAACTATTCCATGGGCGATAGCGTTGTAATGTTTTACGATATCAATCGATCTACATTTAATGCATACTACAACGGAAAAATCACTGAACTGGAAACGTATTTATTGTTGGATGAAGGCGATTTCTCTTTTGAAAAAAACGTAAAAGCTTCTGACAACATCGGCGCCTATGTCAATTTTAATGAAATGTTTAAGGCATTTTATCACAATGATGTTTTCACGTTGGAACAACAAAAAATCAACGACTTTCAAATAGGGCGAAACACCATTGCCTATGTTGATATCAACAATCAATTCAAAATATTTCATAAAGGCGAAACGTATAAAATTGATGCCTTCGCCCCAAAATCCTATCAGGTAGGCGATGATATAGTTGCTTTTGTTAATTATGAGGGCAATTTCAAAATATTCTATGATGGCAAGATGTATAATTTGGGCTTTTACGAGCCACAATACCAAGTAAAAGACTTTTTAGTAGCATTTGAGGCGACAAATGGCTTCTTCAAAGTTTTTTATGAAGGCAATACGGAAGTTTTAGAAAACTATTATCCCCCAAATCTTCAAATGCATTATAAATCTCTGGCCTATACTAATCAGGCTAATATGCTGCGCCTATTTAGCCAGGGAAAAGTGTATGATGTAACCAATCAAACAGTAAAAGATTTTCGACTTGATTTTGATATTTTACAATATCAAATAGGATTTAACCGATTTAAAGTTTTTGCAAACGGCGAGACCTATTAGGATTTCTGCGACTAAAGTCTCACTTGAATACCAAAGTTGATATTGCGTGGCAGATTAGGACGTAATCCTGCAGGACGCATAGCTACAATATTTTTTTGGTTAAACACATTCAGCAAATTGGCAAATACCTGCACCTTTTGATTAATGTCATAGGATAACGAAATATCCGATGTAGAAAAAGCCGGTATCATGTTATTGCCGCCCTGCGATATCAAACCTGCGACCGCCATCATAGCGCTTTGCCACTTATAGTTATAATGGAAATTAAACGCCTCGTGTACAAACGTGACCGTAGCCCCGAATTGATGATTTGGAATATAAGGGATATCATCTAAAGCGTTTACCTGACCCCATGCATCAAACTCGCTGTCAAAGCCCGTAAAAAATTGCGCCTTTGTGTAGGTATAATTTATTCCAATGGGCAAAGCAAATTTATCAGACAATTCTTGTATGATATTATGTGCAACCATTAACTCTGCACCATAGGCGCGCGCAGCTCCACCATTATATTGTTCGCCACTACCTGTTCCCCCTACACTAACATTATCCGCACCCAACAAATTATCATAGGATGAATAATATAGGATAGCACTAGCCTTGGTTGAAGAATGCTGATAGCGGAATCCCGCTTCATAGTTATTGCTACTTTCGGGCAATGCATTCGGCGAAAAGCCTGCAGGTGAAAAACCACGATGCGCACCGGCTATTAATACCCAATAATCATTAGGTATGTATGACAGTCCTAAACCGGGTAAGAATATTTTGTTTTCTGTTCGGGTAATTTTTTGGTCATTACCAACACGTTCCAGGTCTGTTGTACCAAAATCCTGCTTTTCGAAACAGATATTTTCATACCGAAGACCAGGTATAATTTTCCATTTGCCCAATTCTAGTTGATATTGCGCATAGGTCGCCATGGCATCTGCCTTTTCTATGCGGTTACTTTCGGTTCCGGCAATGCCCGCAGTTTTCAAACTCATTAATGTCCCATTCATGGTATATTGATCCACCCATTGAAACCGATCAGCCGCATCTTGATGGATGCGCAGTCCTATAGAAAAACTATGTGTTGCATTCGATCGTTCATACTTGCCATTTAGGCTCGTTTGCACACCTTGTGCGTAATAAGTACGATTATTCGCCTTAATATCTAGCTCACCTTGACCATTACCGCGCAGAATATCTAAGTATGGCTGCAAGTCATTGGTTAAAATATTTCCCAAAGCTTGTCCTTTGCCCAAAGTATCAAATACCTTGTCAAGTTTATACCAATTTCTATCAAAATCAGTTCTGTAAATATCGGTGGTTAGGCTTAAGTTTTTATTAAATTCCATCTGATGGCTGAGCACATATTGCCGTTGTTTTAAATCTATATTATCCAGCTGCGATGCCTGGTATCGTTGATAAGGATTTATTATAAAATCTTCCTTTGAAATGCCTAGGTATGTTTCATTGGCGCGTTGACTATTTTCCGCAATTTTGAGCGATAAGCGGTGAAAATAGCGGCTGTCGGCTTTGCTTTCGTAACTAAGCTTCAGCAAATAATCTTGAATTCCAAAACCAGTATTTTGCTGGTTTGGCAATTGTTTAAACCCATTACTTTTTGCCTGAAAACTCTCTATCAAAAATCCGATACGCTTATACTTTCCACTTGCGTATGCATGCAGGCCTCTATTACCAAAATTCCCTGCCGTGGTTTTGATAAAAGCGTTGTACGAATCGCTTATAGGTGTACTGATAAGATTAATGACACCACCATTTGTATTCGGACCAAACTTTATCTGACTGCTCCCCTTTAATACTTCTATGGCAGACATTCGAGCGGCCAGAGGAAAATAGTAAGCGCCCGGAGCCGCATAGGATGCCGGTGCCATTAATATTCCGTCCTCCATCACTGTAATTTTTGAACTCCTATCACTACTCACACCTCTAAGGCCAATATTCGGCCTCAGTCCAAAACCATCTTCCTCTTGAATATTGACACCCGGTATTTGTTTCAGCATGCGGTTTACATCAGTTTGCTTTAGTTTTTGTATCTCCTCTATGTCTAAATAATGTCCGGAGCCTGTTAACTGAAAATTCTCGGATTTGCCTCCTATAGATTGCCCAATACGTACCTTTTTTAATTGAATTTTATTTGTATCTACTTTTTCTTGAGCATGTGCATATTGCACTATATAGAGTAAATAAAAAATAAGTAATCCGTTTTTCATAATCGAGTGCAAAAGTCTAGTCCACCTAGTTGTAGACTCTTACGAAAAAGGAAAAAAGACTTACTAATAAGGGAAAAAAACTAAGCGTACTCGGTAGGCATAACCCCTACATTTTTTTTAAAAGCCGAACTAAAGCTACTGATATTTGCATAGCCAACCTCCGTGGCCACTTCTGTGACAGATTTTGCTTGTTGCAGTAATAGCTTAGCCTGCTGCATTCTTATGTCTTGTAAATGCATAAAAATCGTCTTGCCATATAACTCTTTGAAGCCTTTTTTCAGATAGCATTCATTCATACCTACCTGTTTGGCCAAAGTCGGTATTGTTATGTATGAGGCAAATGATGTATTTAATATATCTAATGCGTATTCAAGTTTTCTGCGCTCATCCGGCCGCGATAGAAATTTACAATTGCCACAATTCGCAACACCGCTTTCTCGCTTATCTTCAATACACAACAACAGTTGAAGAAACTTACTTTCCAAAAAAATTTTTAACTTCCTACCTTGATATTTATTTTTTAAAACTTCATGTATATGGACTTGCATATTACAGCAAAGTTCAATTCTACCAATCTCAAGCATCTGCTCACTAAAATTGGCCTCAAACTGTTTCAGAAAGTTGTCGTTAGCCTCAAATATCAATAAACTGCTTAGCGGATTCTGCGGATCAACCAATACACATTCCACACCGGAATATTGAAAGCGAAATTGCAAACCATCCAAGGTTTTGACTATACTGACAAAATCATCCTGCAAACTTGCCCCAGCTGTTAGCTTATAATGCAATCCGTCTTTTATATGTATACTCACTCCTTTCAAGACAGCCGCAAATTTATACCCTATCACCATGATATAAAGATTAACGTTTTGATAAAAGTCAGTGTACGTACTTTTGATACTATGCCAAAAAAGCTTCCTTTATTCTTTTTCATGCTCTTTTTTCTCTCACAAGCATCTGCATCCAAAATATTAATCCCGATGGATGCCGATGTGCAAAAAAATCATTTAAAAGCTTATGGAATAGCCTATTTCACACTTAGCAAATCTGTCAAGGTTGATTGGTTATTAAACTATCGAGGTGGGAGTTTTGTGTTTGAGCATTATGCAGAGCTAGAGCGAGAGTGTAAAATACGCGACGTGACCTATGAAATATTGCCCGATGCAAAGTACACTTTGATTTTAGAGGAAATTTCAGACCCGGATGAAAACAAAGACATTGTTCGATTGGATAAACTTCCTAAAATCTGTGTGTATACCCCCGAGGGGAAATTACCTTGGGACGATGCGGTAACCATGGTACTGACCTATGCAGAAATTCCCTTTGACAAAGTGTATGACGATGAAGTACTCGACGATCAATTGGTGAAGTATGACTGGCTGCATTTACACCATGAAGATTTTACAGGTCAATACGGTAAATTCTATGCCGCATTCCGTAATGCCGATTGGTATCAGGAGGATCAGAAATTAAATGAAGCCATGGCCAGAAAGCACGGCTATAGTAAAGTTTCTCAGCTAAAATTGAATGTGGCTAAAAAAATCAAAGCGTTTGTGGCAGGCGGCGGGTATTTATTTGCAATGTGCAGTGCTACCGATAGCTACGACATTGCCCTGGCGGCTGAAGGAACTGATATTTGTGATCATATGTATGATGGCGACCCACCAAGTCCAAATGCGCAACAAGAGTTAGACTTCACCAAGTGCTTTGCCTTCAAAGATTTTGTTTTGAAAAACAACCCATATGAGTACGAATATTCTGATATTGATATGACAACGGTAAGGCGTGTTCCTTTTACCTCAGACTACTTTAACCTTTTTACCTTCTCGGCCAAGTTTGATCCTGTACCCAGTATGTTAACCCAAAACCATACCACTACCGTGAAAGGATTTATGGGACAGACAACATCGTTTAAAAAATCTACCTTGAAAAGCAATGTGCTCATTTTGGGCGAACTAAAAAGTTCTGACGAAGCCAGATATATTCACAGCGAATATGGTAAAGGCACCTGGACATTCTATGGCGGTCACGACCCAGAAGATTATATGCATCAGGTTGGTGACCCAAAAACAGACTTGGAATTGCATCCAAATTCTCCTGGTTACCGATTAATACTCAACAACGTGCTATTTCCGGCTGCCAAGAAAAAACCCCAAAAAACCTAATTTTTGGAGTCACATAATGCATTTAATGTGCTATTGTTATTGCTTCAATAAGGCAGGGGCGATTACCATCTCTTTGATTTTTGCTATAATAGCATTCGTATCATAATGACACTCATTGTATAGCTGTTGTTGTTTGCCATGCTCTACAATTCTGTCAGGTATCCCTAAGCGCTCAACTGTTGGCTTATAGTTATTTTCTGCAAAAAACTCAAGACAAGCGCTACCAAAACCGCCAACAATCGTACCATCCTCAACTGTGATAACCAATTGATGTTGCTGGCCTACTTCATGCAATAAATCTGTGTCAAGCGGTTTGGCAAAACGCATATCAAAGTGTGCTACCGAAATATCCGTTAGTTGGTTCATCGCTTCAGTAACAAAATTACCTACATGGCCAAAACTTAATACAGCGATATCCGTACCCGCTTTTAGTTTACGACCTTTTCCGATGGCTATTTTTTCCATTTTTGTTTGCCAGTGTGGCATTACACCTTCTCCTCTTGGATAGCGTATTGAGAAGGGCAATTTTTGCTCAGGCAACTGAGCGGTATACATTAAATTTCTAAGTTCCGCCTCATTCATCGGTGCGCTAACAATCATATTGGGGACGCATCGCATATAGGCAATATCGTAGGCTCCGTGGTGTGTCGGACCATCGTCACCAGCCACACCTGCTCTATCCAAACAAAAGATTACAGGTAATTTTTGTATTGCCACATCATGAATTACCTGATCGTATGCGCGTTGCATAAATGAGGAGTAAATATTACAAAATATCCGCTTACCCTGTGTTGCCAATCCGGCACTCAAGGTCACAGCATGCTGTTCGCATATCCCCACGTCCAAAGCACGATCTGGCATTTCTGCCATCATATATTTTAATGAACAACCCGAGGGCATTGCCGGGGTGATTCCCATAATATCCTTGTTTTGCTCAGCTAATTCAATGATTGTTTTACCGAATACATCCTGATATTTAGGCGGTTGCGGTGTATCAAACACTACTTTCTGCCGTTCTCCTGTGTCTTTATCAAAAAGACCAGGTGCATGCCAGGTGGTTTGATCATCTTCAGCTTTATCATATCCTTTCCCTTTTTTGGTAATGATGTGCAATAACTTTGGTCCTTGAATTTCATTCAAATCGCGTATCATATCTACCAACGCGGTGACATTATGCCCATCTACAGGGCCAAAATAACGAACACCTAAAGATTCAAAAAGATTGGAAGATTTTGACAATATCCCTTTTACCGCCTGATCAACTTTAGATGCTAACTTTTGTTGCGTTTCACCGAAGGGAAGTTTGCCCAATAACTTCCAGATATCGTCACGAACCTTATTGTATGTTTTGGAAGTTGTAATATCAGTGAGGTACTCTCTCAAACCACCAACATTGGGATCAATGCTCATATTATTATCATTAAGAATAATAAGCAAATTAGAATGATCGACACCCGCATGTTGTAGTGCTTCAAAAGGCAAACCAGCCGTCATGGCACCATCGCCAATAACAGCAACATGTTGTTTTTTTGTTTCGCCATTCAACCGAGAGGCTATGGCCATTCCCAGAGCCGCAGAAATTGATGTTGAGCTATGACCTACACCAAAGGTGTCATATTCGCTCTCACTGCGTTTTGGGAAGCCGCTTAAACCACCATATTTTCTATTCGTATGAAAAACATCCCTGCGGCCGGTTAGTATTTTGTGGCCATAAGCCTGATGCCCTACATCCCATACCAATTGATCTTCGGGAGTATTTAGCACATAGTGTAATGCCACCGTAAGCTCCACAACACCCAGACTAGCTCCAAAATGCCCCCCATTTACACTAACTATATCAATAATGAACTGTCGCAATTCTTGTGATAACTGCACCAGTTCGTGTTTCTTTAGTTTCTTTAAATCACTAGGATTGTCAATTTTGGCTAATAGTGGACCGGGCGTAAACTTCATACTTACTGATATGTTGGTCAAATTTAATGTTTTATAACTGTACAAGCCTAACCATCTATGCAGATTTTGTTTTTTATAACTTTTGAGAGTCATCCTGTTTAACTTTGTACAATGTCTTTATTAGAGGAAATCGCAATGAGTATTCGGCATTATTCCGATGCCATGAAATTGATTCGCCGGCACAATATGTACCCCTTGCTTTTTGTTTCCTTTTTTCTTTTCCTTATCTTATTGGCATTATGCGTGGCGGCTATTTATGCTGGCAATGCTGTGCTTATTGATTGGATACTGAATTTAAAATTGATACAGCAATGGCATCATTTTTTTAATAACCAAAAGTGGATTGTTTGGTTGTTCAAATTGGGTATTCATATTTCCACTTTTTTCTTATTTATTTCATTTTATAAGTTTGTGTTTTTAGCTGTAGCCTCCCCGCTTTACGCTTACATCGCCGAAAAAAGTGCCGAGAAATACAAGGGTATAACGTTCCCATTTCATTTTGGTCAGTTTATAAAAGACATTATTCACGGAATTCGGATATCAATCCGAAATTTATTTAAACAGCTGCTACTAACACTGCTATTATTCATTTTGAGCTTTATACCGCTTATTGGTCTTGTATTTTCGTTTTTCATTATTCTATTAGATGCCTATTACTACGGTTTTGCGATGATAGACTATAGCTGCGAACGGGATAAAAAAACGGTACGTGAGAGTGTGCAATTTATCCATCAGCATCGTGGAGTTGCACTTGGCAATGGGCTTATTTTTTATGCGTGTATGGTTGTTTTACCTGTTATCGGGGTCATTTTTATTGCACCAATCTCAGCCATTGCAGCAACCATATCATACTATCAAATTACAGAAAAACGCTAATGCTATATCTATTACCATCATCACTGAGTGATGACAACATTGCCTGTATTCCGAACGAAACGCTTATGGCCATAAAAAAATTAAGAGTCTTTTTTGTAGAAGATTTGCGAACCGCCAGAAGATTCTTACGAAGGGTTGATAGCAATTTTGATATTGACAACAGCCAATTCTTTATACTCAACGAACATGAAAATAGCGATGTCTCCATTGCAGAAACATTTTTTAAACAGAATATGGATATTGGTTTATTATCAGACTGCGGCTGTCCCGCTGTAGCTGACCCGGGCAAAAAACTGGTTGAGTTGGCTCATCAACACGAAATTATCGTTAAGCCCTTGGTTGGACCAAATTCTATTTTACTCACCTTGATGGCGAGCGGCTTTAACGGACAATCATTTTCATTTGAAGGATATTTACCAAATAAGCAACCTGCTTTAGATAAAAAATTAATACAACTCGAAAATCAGAGTAGGATTGAGAATAGAACAATTTTATTTATTGAAACGCCATACCGTAATAATCAACTAAAGGATAGAATCGTGCAGAAGTTACACCCGGACACTGCCCTGTGCATTGCCGCAAATCTTACCGCCCAAAATGAACACATCGTTACCAAAAAAATCAAAGACTGGAAAAGACTGGAAATTGATTTTCATAAACAGCCGGCCGTGTTTGCTATCTATGCAGGTTATTGATTGGGCATCATATTTTGCGAATTGCTGCCTCGTGGCTGGACATCTACTTTGTCCACAATGTATTGTCCAACAGATTCGTTCTTGCCATTATAATTTTCTCCTCGCCAGGGTAAGCATTTTCGGTATTGCAAATATCGTACAGTAACATTTTTTGATTCTCCTGAGCGGATAATTTGTCTGAGGTCCTCTGCCACTTCGGGGTCTGTGACTGAGAAGTAAAACTTATTTCCTGTATTAATGCCTGATGCAGACGGAAAATAGTCTAACACGATAATTTCACCTTCATAGGTTTTAAAGATGTCGCCTTTTAAAGAAAACTTTTTCAAGGTGCCAAAACGATCACCCACGCTATAAACTTTGTAATAGAAAAACCAAATATATCCGGAAAGTCCCAAAACAAAAATCAACAAAAAGAGCAGTATAAATTTTCTCATGTAGGTGTACTGTGTTGTACAAAAGTAAGCAATAGATTTTTATTTCATTTATACCTAGAGCGTATGCCGGCAAAAGAACCAGATTACACGTCATACATCAGTCTGTCAATGACGTGTAGCATTTCATTAAAGAAAATATTGGGTCAATAAAAGTTACATGCCCGGTATGCGCATGCCGCCCATTTTGTTCATTTTCTTCATCATTTGTCGCATCTGATCAAACTGTTTCATAAACGCATTAACTTCCTCCAATTGCTTACCACTTCCTTTAGCTATTCGTTTGCGCCTATTTTGATCTATCATGTCAGGGTTATTTCGCTCCTGCGGCGTCATGGAATTAATCATTGCCTCGATGCCCACAAACGCATCATCACTGATGTCAATATCCTTTATCTGCGAACCAATACCAGGTATCATGCCCAACAAATCTTTCATGTTCCCCATTTTCTTTATTTGATTCAGCTGCGTTTTGAAGTCTTCAAAATCAAACTTATTCGCACGTATTTTTTTCTCTAGTTTTCGGGCTTGCTTTTCGTCATACTGTTCCTGTGCTTTTTCTACCAGTGAGGTTATGTCACCCATACCCAAAATTCGCTGGGCCATACGATCCGGATAAAACTCATCCAGTGTTTCCATTTTCTCACCTCGACTAACAAACTTAATTGGTTTTTGTACAGTGTATTTAATCGTTAAGGCAGCACCACCTCGTGTATCACCGTCCAATTTTGTCAGTACAACGCCCGTGAAATTCAAGCGATCATTAAAGGCTTTAGCTGTATTGACGGCATCCTGCCCCGTCATACTATCTACGACAAACAATATTTCGGCTGGTTTCACTGCTGACTTCACATCGCCTACTTCCTGCATCATAGCTTCATCAATTGCTAGCCGACCGGCCGTATCGATAATTATGACATCATGCTTATTTTCTTTGGCATAGGCAATTGCATTCTCAGCAATTGAAACAGCGCTCTTATTTTCCCGCTCAATATGCACCGGCACACTAATCTGCTCAGCGAGAACCGTCAACTGATCCATGGCGGCAGGTCGATAAATATCAGCCCCAACTAATAATGGCTTTTTTTTCTTTTTTGTTTTTAAATAATTAGCCAGTTTGGCACTAAATGTTGTTTTACCACTACCCTGCAGACCCGCTATCAGAATAACGGTTGGCGATGTTGTCAAGTCAAGTTCTACCTTCTCGCCTCCCATAAGGGCTGCAAGCTCGTCTTGCACAATTTTCACCATGAGCTGGCCGGGTTGCAATGCCGTCAATACCTTCTGACCCAATGCTTTTTCTTTAACTGTATTGGTAAAAGATTTGGCAATCGGAAAACTCACATCCGCATCCACTAAAGCTCTTCGTATTTCCTTTAGAGTAGTAGCAACGTTAATTTCGGTAATTTGTCCTTGCCCCTTGAGCTGTTTAAAGGCTCCCTCTAATTTTTCTTGTAAATTTTCAAACATAATTGTGTGCAAAAGTACACTATGAAATCACTACGGCATATGTAATTACAAGGTAGATTTGGGGACAATTATGAAAAATTTAAGCAGCACATTCGCCCTGGCAATTATCCTTCTTTGTTTTGCCAACGCATCTACCGCTCAAACGGCGCCAAGTTTTGATGCCGTTGAGGTTGAAACTACTAAAACTACTGAGCGAAAAATAAAATTAACGGGGACAGCTGATGCCAGCATGCTGCAAATGGCGTTGCTCGAGATTGGCGGTAAACAACAAGTTTCCACACCACGATACTCGTACTTTTGGAATGGCGGATTTCATGCAAATTTGGCTTTGAGTAATTCCGTGTATTTGTTTAGTGGGCTGAACATAAAAAACCTGGGGTTCATTCTTCGTGACGACAGCTTGATAAATAAATACCGCACCTACACTATCGGCGCACCACTTGGCCTTAAAATTGGGAACCTGAACAAAGCATATGCCATTTTTGGTGGTGGTGTTGATTTCCCTTTTAACTATAAAGAAAAGCACATTGAAATCGGGAACCGATCAAACAAAGTGAAGGCCGATGAATGGCTTTCTGACAAAACAAATACACTCTTTGCTTATGCTTTTTTAGGCTATCGTTTTGCCAATAGTTTCACCGCCAAGCTCATCTATTACCCAACAAACTTTTGGAGCGATAGTTATGTAAAGAATAACCAATCGAACATTTTTGTACTGACCATAGGCTTTGATGTAAACAATAAAATCAAGGACGCTCCAATTCAGATTGACGTGAATAAAGACTAATGCTGCCTTGTATAGAGCAGGTTTATTGCATAGTTTCGTAAAGGCATAATCCGACCACGCAGACTTTCGTACCGTTCGTTTAAAAGATTGTTTACTTTAAACTGAAGCTCTAATTGCTGATTTCTGAATAAGATTTTTTGACTGATGTAGCAATTCAGCAGCTGATTCGGGTCAACCCATTGTGATTCGTCTCGGGTAAAAAAACGATAACCCGTGTAAGAATAGCTGCATTGCAAAGTGGTATGCTTATAACTTATAAAAAAATTGTTTCGCCAGCTGGTTTGCGGCACATAGGGTATTTGCTTATGAATACTTTGGTCATTGCTGTAATAAGCTCGTTGTGATGTGGCTTTACTAAGGCTAAGAAAAAAGTCATTGCGTATATCCCAATAATTTTTTGTGTAGCGAACAGAAATATCATTTTCAATACCACGGCTCCAAACTTCGGCAATGTTGTCAGGAAAAAAAATAGCCGAGCCTGACCATAATATCCAGTCTTGTACACAGCGAGAATAGATGGCCGACCGATTCATTAGTGACCAATTTTTCCATTCATATGTAACATCACATCCCAAGCTGGCATTCTTGGCCAGTTCAGGCGTCAATTGTTCGTTCCCTCCCGGAAAATAGTAAAGTTCATTCAAGGTGGGTAGTCGGTAATTGGTATTGTAAGCAATGAAAAATTCATACCGCTTGCCCAATTCCTTGCCTAGGCGCCCGCCATAAACAAAGGGATTCTGGCCAATGCTAGCCATTATTTTTTGCATATAGCCTTGAAATGACAAGCCCCAAAAAAGCGCTTTTCTATGAATATGAAACTGTACGGCAGACTGAAAAATTTCTTTGTTTAGCTGTTGCTGTTTATAAAAACTCCACTGCGAAGAATAGGTCAGGCCGACATCCCAGTTGTCATGTATGTAATAGCTGATGTTGCTGATTACTGGTACATTAAATACCCGTGCCTGTGATTGCAAACCGATGGATGCATCCTGATAACCAAAAGAATCAATGGTTAAGCCAATTTTACTATCCCATCGCAACTTGTTTTTCATGAATTCATGACTTAATCCAAGACGGTCAATTTTATTGGTTTCACTTCGTGTGTTGTTGGTTTCAAAAGCTAAGGGAGCAATTTTTCTTCGATTGGCCAAGTGCCAGTAGTGTAATTGAAAAGTGTGTCGCAGATTCGGTCGATAGGCCAAATCAACCATAAATTGCTCCTGAACCCCAAAGGCATCACGCAAAGTATCAAACGCATCATGATAAAAATTATAAAACCGATACGCATTGCCCCCTTGCCTGTTAAAGTATTTGACATCAGCATTCCACTGTCGATTTGTTAGCTTCGCCTTAGCACCCAACACCATATTCCCAAAACTTTCATAGCCCGCTATCGATTGCATGAGGCCTCCAACCTGATTAGTAAATTGATTTGTAGATTTGAGATTGAGCGAACCCGCCATGGACTGAAAAGTACCTTTTTCGAGATACCCGGCAGTCTGAATCGACATTTCATCAAAGAAAAAATTGGGTATCGTACTTAAATCGGCTAAGCCCAGCATAGTGTTTTGTATGGGCAGCCCATTCCATAACACTGCCGTCTGCGCCACCGAGCTGCCTCTGATGCTCATCGTGCTCAGGTTACCCAAGCCATAATTGTTCACATACACATTGGTATTGGCCTGCAACAGGGCCACAGCATCTTGCGATAAATGAAAGCTTTTTTGCAATGCATCAAACGTGAGCGTTTGGTTCGCTTCGCTTTTGCCTTTAGATAACACCTTCGCCATGCCTGTGGTGTCGGCATTTTGTGCCATCGAAAACAATGGTACAAAAATCAAAACAAACCAAAAGCGCAATGCCCTTTTCATGTGATGGCGCTATTAGCCAATTATTGAATAAAATGAAAACTACTCGGCCCGATGGCTGTAGTCCAATTGTTTAACAATACGCCCGAAGGAGTATAGCGATAAACTGCGCCTGCCTGCGAAAAGCCCTTGCTGTCACTGATAAATACTTCACCATTCGTTGGGTTTACCGCAATACCATAGAAATTTGCACCTGATGGCGTAGTAGTAAAATACGCGGCAGGCATGGTGGCAGCTCCTTTATTGAATTTGTAAACACCATACTCGTTGGTAGCATAATCTACCACCACAACATATTTTTCATCATTTGGTCCGAGGGCCATTTGTCCGGTCGTAAATCGTTTATCGAAAGTAAACGAGCGGATGATCTTTTTTGTTGCCGGGTCAACCTCTGTTAAAGTGCTTTGTTTGCCATAAAAATTATTACCGGCCAACACCCACAAATGCCCATCGCTGCTACGTGTAATTTGAGAAGGCGCATAGCCGGCTATAGGAATGCTGTCAACAAGCTGATTGGTATTGACATCAATTTTGGTGATATAGTTTATGGCCGTATCATTTTCGCAGATATATACCGCATCACCGCCGCCATCATTTATGAGCACCATTTGCTCTGTCCAATTGGTACGCATCTGAATTTCTGAGATTTTGGTATTCGACACTAAGTCAATAATATACAGCCGATTGGTAAACAAACTACTTACGTAAGCTTTGGTTGGCGAAACCGCCGTGATATAGCGCGGACTGGTTAGATTTTTTATCTCGGCTTTTTTGTTGAATGCCGTATCGGTGATTAATATCTTGTTGGAATTATTTACCACAAAGTAATAAAAATCGCCTATTCGCGTCATGCTTTGCAATACATCGCCCAATGCCTGCAGATTTTTTGATTGATAGACATTGTTCGTTACGGTGTTATTTTCTAAATCAATAAGGCTTAAGGAGGCAGTATTGGTGCCAAAAGCACCTTCGTGTCCCACCATAAGATATCGGCTATTGCCCGCCGGAGCCGGTGGATTTTCAACATAGGTGTTCCGTTCTTTTTCACATGAAAAGAAGAGGCCAAGTATCAAGGCCAGGATAATAAGTTTTTGTGTTTGCATAGTTTTTATTTGTTTAAAGTAAAAAATGCTAAACAACAAGCTCAAAGCTGTGAGAAGAGAAAAAAATTTCTGCCTCGCTGACTTTATTCCCGAAGTCTAGGTTTCTGCTACAAAGAGGTCTTCTGACTGATTCTGATACTTGTCTCGCCTTCCCAACTTTTTTTGCAACCTTACCTATCGGCATCGCTAAAAAATAATCAGTGGCTAAAAGAAACAAGCTTAATAAGAACTCACAGCACCGGGTAGTGTTGCCGATTTCCACGGCATTCCCTGTTTTGCAACGCGGCAAATGTAATAGCCGCATTTGAATTATCATAATAAAATATTATCCACCTTTTACAATTACCTTTAGCACCCAATGAAATTCAAAGAACTAGGACTAAACGACTCCCTACTGGAGGCCATCTCATATATGGGGTTTGAAACCGCTACTCCGATACAAGAAGAAGTCATTCCCGAAATATTAAAAGGGCGCGATGTCATTGCCTGCGCGCAGACAGGCACGGGCAAAACAGCAGCTTTCGTATTGCCTAGTTTACAGCTCATTGCCGAACAAGCTACCGACGAAACCAGCACCCTGATTTTATCGCCTACCCGCGAACTGGCCATTCAAATAGAGCAACAAATACAGGCGCTGGGCTATTTTCTTGGGGTGAGCTCGATAGCTATTTACGGCGGGGGGGATGGCGAAGATTTTAACACCCAAAAAAAAGCGTTACAAAGTGGCACCAATATCATTGTAGCAACGCCGGGCAAACTGATCTCGCACCTCAACCTGGGCTATGTAAAATTTGACACAGTCAAACACCTCATACTCGATGAGGCCGACCGCATGTTGGACATGAATTTTTATGACGACATCGAAAAAATAAGGAAATATTTACCCAATGTGGCGCACACCTCCATGTTTAGCGCTACCATGAGCCCAAAGATAAAAGAGCTGGCAAAAAAAATACTGCACGAGCCCAAGCAGGTGATACTTGAACTTTCCAAACCGGCCGAAGGTGTACTGCAAATAGCTTATCTCTGTTACGAAAACCAAAAAGCCGGCATCATCCTCTCATTAATCAAAGACCGCAAAAGTTTAGAATCGATTATCATATTTTGCTCGACCAAAAAAAAGGTGGGCGAATTGCAGCGCGAGCTGAAAGCCGCCGGCGAAAATGTGGAGGCCATGTCGTCCAGCTTGGACCAAGATGCCCGAGAGGCCGTCATGCTGAAGTTTCGGGCAAAAAAAATACGGGTGCTGGTGGGCACAGATGTGATAAGCCGCGGTATTGACATTAAGGATATCAACCTCGTGATAAACTATGGTGTACCCAACGAAGCCGAAGACTATGTGCACCGGGTGGGCCGCACCGCGCGGGCAAACACCACCGGTATAGCCGTCACGCTGGTAAGCCCGGGCGATATGCAGCAATTTGCCGAGATTGAAAAACTAATTGGGCGCGAAGTACCCAAAACACAACCACCCGCCGAGCTAGGCGAAGGCCCACAGTGGAATCCCCGTAGCCCTAAACCTCAAAAAAGAAATTTTGGTAACAGCAGACGGTAAGTTTTGCTTGAACGAAAATGTGTGTAAACGATTATAAACGGATATAACCGGATAAATCGTTTAGCCAACTGCCAGTATTGGCATGTAACATTTTATTATAAAACTTGACGAATAGAAACTTTAATTTGGTAATGGTATATATTTATGTGATTGGAGGAATCCCTCTGCCAAGCTTGGCTGTCTTTTGCGGTCAGCGACCG
>CAYPET010000025.1:0-27198 GCA_964409905.1 uncultured Chitinophagaceae bacterium
ACACAAGCATCGATAAAATACAAATCCCGGGTCAGTGTGACCCGGGATTTTTTTGGGAAACGTTTTTTAGGGGATATATTCCTTATGCCATTTTGGCTTTTAGTCCTTGGTCTAAAGCGTCAAGAAATTCTTCTGTATATACGTAATGTTCTCCATGTTGTACATTATTACCATGTATACACACTGCCAAGTCTTTTGTCATGATGCCGCTTTCTACTGTTTCAATACATACACTTTCCAACTTTTCACAGAATTCTATCAAGGGCTGATTATTATCTAACTTACCCCTGAACGCCAGACCTGTTGTCCATGCGAAAATACTGGCAATAGGGTTGGTGCTGGTTGGCTTGCCGGCCATGTGCTGTCTGTAATGTCTTGTAACTGTACCATGTGCCGCTTCTGCTTCCATAGTTGTACCATCTGGAGTGATAAGAGATGATGTCATTAGACCAAGGGAACCAAAGCCTTGCGCTAAGGTGTCGCTTTGAACATCGCCATCATAGTTTTTGCAGGCCCAAACGAAATTACCATTCCATTTTAAAGCTGCGGCCACCATATCATCTATTAATCGATGCTCGTATGTAATGCCAACTGCATCAAAATCTGCCTTGAATTCATTTTGAAATACTTCTTCGAATATGTCTTTGAATCGCCCATCATACTGTTTTAAGATGGTGTTTTTGGTTGAAAGATATAAAGGCTGTTTTTTGCTGAGTGCCATGTTAAAACATGATCTGGCAAATCCATAGATACTGCTATCAGTATTGTACATGCTCATAGCTACGCCATCCCCTTCAAAATTGTATACTTCAAATTCTTGTACTTCACCACCGTCTTCGGGCGTGAAAGTCATGGTTAATTTCCCTTTCCCTTTTATAACCGTATCGGTGGCACGATATTGATCACCAAAGGCATGACGTCCAATGGTAATGGGAGCAGTCCAATTTGATACTAAACGCGGAACATTGTGCATAATGATTGGTGCTCTAAATACGGTGCCGTCAAGAATGTTTCGAATAGTACCATTTGGTGATTTCCACATTTTTTTTAGTCCGAATTCTTTAACACGGGCCTCATCAGGCGTTATTGTAGCGCATTTAATTCCTACCCCATGTTTTTTGATTGCATTTGCGGCATCTATTGTGATTTGATCATTTGTTTCATCTCGCTTTTCGATACCCAAGTCATAGTATTCTAATTCTACGTCAAGGTAGGGGAGTATCAATTTGTCTTTTATATATTTCCAAATGATACGCGTCATTTCATCACCATCTATCTCTACTACAGGATTTTGTACTTTTATTTTTGACATATCTAGGTATAAATTATCGAGTTGAAGCGCAAATGTAATAAAGGACCTCTTGTTTTTTTACATCATGCCATGATTCATTTACACATTTAAGGGGCATTAAACAGCTTTTCGAAAATAACAATGCCTTTGCTATGCAACCAAAGTACCTAGAAGAATAAATATTGCTTCTTCATTTATTACTGAGCACCTGCATTCCCTCCGGCAAGTTGATATAATCTATTCGCTTGTTCTGCATTGCCTTGGGCGGAATAGATATCAGCCATAGCTTTATAACATGCTGAGGATAATTGCGGAATTTGTGATGCTGTATTAAAACTTGATAATGCCTCATTTAATTGTCCCATACCTTGCTGGGCGATACCTAAGTAATAATACGCCTGAAGATATTGAGGATTTGCTTGCAATATTTTCACAAACATATTACAAGCTGTATTGAAATCTTGTTTTTGTAAACTAATCATGCCCAATAAATTAACGGTCTCTAAATTGCCAGGGTTTAAGTTATAAGATTTGTTAGCAAGTTCGTTAGCGTTTGCAATATTATTTGTTTGTAAATACAGTGAAGCCAGCTTGTTTAACACGGATGTGTTTTTCGGGTCCTTGGTTAAATAGTTTGTAAACGCGGCTTTTGCTTCCTCGATGAATCCTGCATTGGCTAAGCTATCACCCTTAATATCATCAAAGCTTGGTCTTTTAATTACGGCTGCTAATGGATGTCCTTTTACCTTGGTTACTTGTAAGGTGCTCTCTGGTAACCAATGGCCTGATTTAATGTCTTCTTGTGGAATGAGGGCAATATGCATGATGAGGTAGTCCCATCGTTTATCATTTCGTTCGTTATAACGGATATAATCCACTTTTAAATTTGGGTAATCTTGCAGTCGGTTGCGGTAATAAGCAATAATCCTTTGTGCGTTTGACATCAAGACGACGGTGTCTGTCTTGCTATATTTGGGATATTCTACATCAAGAAAGTAATCAACAGATTCTTTCAAGCCGTTATAATAAAAATCGACTTCATAATTGCCATAAGCCTTATCAATCCCTCCAACAAGGGCGTTGTGATATGTGACAAATTGGGGGAAGGTTGTTACTATGTAGCTGATAGGATCAAGTAATAAAAGGATCAATAATCCATACACTACTAGCTTGAGCTTTTGCAAATATGCCTGAAGTGAATTCCAGCCAAAGGCGGCCAAAATTACGGCTGGGGGAAAAATGAAGGTAAGGTGGCGCCAAGCGTGAAATATATTCGCCTTGGTAAAAATGATATAAACTATAGGGAATAAAAATGTAAATGCTACAAATATGTAAGATGCATATTGAGCATTTTTACGGTTTTTTATAACAGCTAATACAGTCATTAACAGACCAAGCAACAAGGCGAAAGAATTTGTAATAGAAAAGGTCTTTAAAAGATAGTAGCTTGGAAAATCTTGCGAGCGCACTTTTTCTCCTTCCCAGAGCTGACCCAGCGATAGTTGAAACTGACTGAATTCTTGTAAAGCTTTTAATGGATTTTGAATTGGATTTTCCAGTGCGAATGGCCAAACCAGGCTACCCGCCAAATAGCCCAGCGGTAGAATAATTAGTAGGGGTTTGATATATGACTGTATGGAAACTTTTTCTTTTTGAATAAAGTTTTTGATAATAAACTCGATACCTACAAATGCCACAACATATGCCAATAACAATAATCCGCCAACTCGGACGTTAATTCCCGCTCCAATTGATAAAATGACCCACAAATAATCCCAGCGATCTCTTTCTTCAGTGGGCGTATTAAAAAAACGAAGAATAAAAAATACCGCCATGATATACATAGCAGCAAATGGGACATCCTTAGGGTTATTCATTGAATGACCTAAGTAAAATGGCGATAGAAACATTATCCAGATGGCAATTAGAGCGATTTGCTTATTGCCAATGAGTTTACAAATGCGAGCAACGAAGTAAATACCTATAAAACCAAAAATGGCATTCACAACGTGACCAATAACGAAAGGATCAGCCGGAATGATTTTGCCAAGTATTGTACAAAGTAACGTAAATAGCCCACCGTAGTATTTAATCACTTTGTCTTTATCAAACAGAGGGTCTTCACTGAAAATAGTTTTGTCTGCTCCAAAACTTGCGAAATAATCATACATTACTTTACCGTATTCATGCATTTCGGGCTCATCACCTGTAATACCATGATAGAATGACATAACTATCATGCTAATCAGCATAAAGGTTAAGGATAAATAAAGGAAGAAATTTAACTTGTCTTCGTTATATAATTTCTGAATCATCATAATTAGTTGACAATGTCGAATATATAGCTATTTATCTTCAATTGTTCGCTTGATAGTATAATTTTGTGCACCCCAAGCCAACGAATTACCCATGTACTTGATATGTGATTTTGATAAAACCTTTGTACGGAACGACTTTTTTGCAGAGCAATTTTTCAAAGCATCCTTTACATTCCGTTGGATCAATGTGTTACGGTATTTTGGTAAAGAAGGTGCGCTGGCTACAAAAAATCTGTTGCTTAAAAATTTTACTCCAACTTCAAGCCTAGTTTCGGAGAAGATTAATCAGGCAGTGCTGGCATACATAAAGGCTCATGCGGCTGAATATGATAAAGTCATACTATTATCAGCTAGTCCTCAATTTTTCCTGGATAGATTGGCCAGATTGAATAAAAGTTTTGATATTTTCGATGAAATCCATGGGTCAACATTGGTTAACCTAAAAGGGGTCAAAAAACTGCAATACATTCGTGATCAACATTGGGAACCTTATGTCTATATTGGCGATTCTGCAGCCGACGAAGTATTATTTCGGGCCTCTTACAAGAAATATGTGAAGGTAATTAATGGTAAGCCAGTTGAATTTAAATTATAAGGAGTGAAATATTTAAGGCTAATAAGGATAAAGCATTGGGTGAAAAATTTATTGATTTTTTTACCTATGATACTCACCAACTTTGATTGGCATTATCAAAGCATTTCACTTTATATATTGGGCTTTTTGTTTTTTTCTTTTCTAGCTTCCACCATTTATGTCTTTAATGATATGGTGGACTTTGAAGATGATCGCAAGCATCCCGAGAAAAAAAATCGTCCTATAGCATCCGGCCTGATTAGTATGCCGCAAGCAAGGGGAATACTCGTCGTATGTCTCTTGCTGGTTATATTACTCGGTATTTATTTGCAAAATTTGCATCTCTATTTATTGGGTGGGGCGTATATAATAATGAACATTTTTTATTCATATTGGGGAAAGCAAATAAAATTTATGGACATCTTTTTCCTGATTAGTTTTTATTTGCTACGCATCATTTTTGGCTTTGAAATTGAGGGACTCCTGATTTCCCAAATGTTCATATTAGTTTCAATTACTTTGTTTTCATCTCTGGCCATCAACAAGCGCCTAAACGAATTTAGTATTACCAACCGGGATGCTTTAATAAGTAAAAATTACACCATTAATGATCAGGCATACTTGCGCATTTTAAGTGTGAGCCTTTCGCTTATTTCTCTATTGATATTCAATATTCACAATATTTTTGTGCTGGAAGTACATTCTATTCATTCTACTATCGCGATTAACTTTCTGGGGCTCTTTATTATTTTCAACTTTTTCGATCATGCCAATACCCAATCTGATGAAACGTTACATAAAATACTGAGGTCAAAAAAAATCATTATTGCGATATTGGTCTTCCTTGTTTATTACGCAGGCATAATGCGAAAGTGGTGGTAGCTTTGCAGCGTTTTTTTATACAAAGCAGATGAAATTTGGTGTTCGGAACATAATGAGTTGGGGGATGTATCCCATAAAGCAAGGTCGATATTACGAGTTTAATCAAACTGCCGATGTGCAGCGTTTTATATCCGAGAATAATGAGATCACATTTCGTGGAAATGGACGGTCATATGGCGATTCGGCTTTGGGTGACAAAGTATTATCCTCTTTGTCTTTTCAAAAAATTATTATGTTTGATGAAGCACAAGGCATTATTGAATGCGAAAGTGGTGTTTTATTAGACGAGCTTTTACAATTGATAGTACCGCATGGTTTTTTTCTGCCAGTAACGCCGGGCACAAAGTTTATTACCGTTGGCGGTGCATTAGCTTCGGATATACACGGAAAAAATCACCATGTGGATGGGGTATTTTCAGATCACGTAGCGTCCTTTACACTGATTGATGCTAATGGTCAATTGGTAGAGGTGCTGCCCAATACAGATCTCTTTTATAAGACCGCTGGCGGCATGGGGAGTACTGGGTTTATTCAAACGGTAAAGTTTGGATTGAAGAAAATAGAAACATCCTACATTCGGCAAATTAATGTAAAGGCTGCCAACCTTGCCGAAATTTTTGAACACTTTGAACAATATCAGGATTATACCTACTCCGTAGCTTGGATTGATTGTCTTAAAAAAGGCAAAAACATGGGGCGTTCCATTCTGATGCTTGGTGAGCATGCCACGGCCCAAGAGGTGACTAACCGCGACAAATTGCTTTTACACAAAAAACCTTTTCTAAATATCCCTTTTTCATTTCCAAATTTCGTATTGAACACCTGGTCGGTAGCAATTTTCAATTGGCTTTATTTTCATAATCCTTTACGTAAAATTGGCAAGACACATTACAATCATTACGACGGTTTTTTCTATCCTTTAGATAAAATCCATAATTGGAATCGGATATATGGCAAGCAAGGATTTATGCAGTATCAATTTGTGTTACCCAAAGAAAAATCTTACGAAGGAGTGAAAAAGATTCTTACACTATTGGCCGAAAATAAGAAAGCATCATTCTTAGCTGTATTAAAATTATTTGGCAAGTCACATGAAGATCGTTATCTGCATTTTCCAATGGAAGGCTATACGCTGGCGGTTGATATAAAATATGAAAAATCCACCTTGGATGTACTGGAAGCCTGCGATCAGGTAGTAAATGAATTAGGCGGCAAGGTATACCTTACCAAAGATGCGCGAATGTCAACAGCAACTTATGAAAATCAATATGTGCATAGACCTTTAATTGGGAAATTTACTACAGCGCAGTTTGACCGTTTGCAGCATGAAAAGCAACAAAAATTAACTATGAAAAAATTACTTGTGTTAGGAGCGAACTCTGATATGGCTAAGGCCTGCATTTTGGCCTGGCATCAGCAAAATCATGATGGCCAGTTAATATTGGCGTCACGAAATTTAGACGATTTACAAGCCTTTGTTGCTGAAAATAATTTGAATACGGTGGCAACTACCGTAGCTCTCGACCTAGAGGATATTAACCAAATAGATCACTTTGTGCAGCAATTAAGTGGTGGGGAGTATGAAATATTGTATGCCGCCGGTAATATGTACGCCAATGACGACGCTATGCTGGATAGTCAAAAAATAGCTTCAATGATTCAAGTGAATTATCAAGCCCCGGCATTATTGTTGAGCAGTCTGTTGGCAAAAACAGATATTACCATTAGACGAATCGTCGGGATGTCATCTTTGGCAGGGTTGCGTGGACGAAAATCCAATTTTATGTATGGCGCAACTAAGGCTGGTTTTCATCAGTTTTTGTTTGGGCTGCGTCAGCAGCTGGCAGCGGCTAATATTCTTGTTCAGGCCATCACACCAGGTTTTGTAAACACCAAACTAACTGCTGGCATGAAGTTGGGGAAACTAGCTAATCAACCTGAGGATATTGCTAGATTGTTTATGAAGAAAACAAATAGCTTTGAATTATACCCAAGCTTGCCATGGCGCATTATTTCACTGATTGTGAAATATGCACCTGAGTTTGTAATAAGAAAGCTTTAGCTTAACGCTGTTCCAGTTTATACGTTTTACTCAAATTATCCTTTAGCGTTAACACCATTATGTAAATGCCGCGTGCAGCTTGTGGCAAAGTAATGTAATTACCTGATTTGTTAAACTGAACGCGCTGACCCATTACATCATAAATAGCAATCTGCTCGGCTGTGATGCCATCGTTGTTCGAAATAACAAAACCTGTGCTAAACGGATTTGGTACAATTTGTATATTATTAAGAGCCGCTGCTTGCGCGGATACTGATTCGGGCCAACACAAATCTGCCTCTAACTTATAAAGTGAATCAATGCCTTGGGCTGATAATACACGATTATAAAATCTAAAGTCATCTATTTCGCCATCGGTATTGGCGTTATTGTTAAAGGTAAAATTACTCTTTCCTATAAATGCAGAATCCTTTACGGCACTGCATGGGGTATATTGTATACTTCCTGTTTGCCAAACGGTATTATCCTTGTAGATAGTTACCTGGTTACCGGCTAATGTAACCGCAATGTGCGTCCAGGCGTTTAACGGAAAGGAGGTAGTCGTTATTACCCGATCGTAACTTGCGCCTGTACCACAATCATGTGCTGATAAGTGTGAAGTACCTGTAGTGCCAATACTTGTCGAAAAGAAAATATTTTGCTTATTTGTACCATTGCCAAAACCCCATAGGTGTGGCCAAAATCCATTGGAACGCAATTTTACCCAACCGCTAAACGTGAAATCACCGGTCAACCATACATCGCTGGGCAGCTGCACAAAATCATCAATCCCGTCAAGGGTAATGGCACCGCTGGTATTACCATGTCTATCCGTAGTAGCAGTTGCGCCATTCATTAAGACGCCTGATTTATTCCCGGCAATGTCAAACGCATCGCCATCAAAACAATACTTTGCAATGAGGCCTTGCTCTAAAGATTGGCCCATTGAAGGTGAAAAAAGTAAAGAAAATAAAATTGTGTATAGAAATTTCATCGGTGAAATATAGTTTAATTGTTTGTATTAAAAGGTGATTGGTTGCTTTATCGGTAAAAAACTCCATTGCGCTTATTGCTTCGTAAATCCTTAAACAAACGAAAGCCATGTTTGGCAAACGAAAATGTTTTAACATGTGCGAATCCGCCAAGCCGATTTCTGAAATGAATATTGTGCCATCGGATACCGAAATTTTTTTGCTGATAGACACTGACTAAAATATTGCACAAATAGAAGTTGCTTGACACCTTGGGCACTATGCCTTCCAAGGCTTTAGAAGGCATAAGGCGGTAGGGTACATTCGCATCCTTTACCCAAATGCCTGTAGCAGCCCAAACAAAAATGCTGACAATTCTTGATACCCAATATCGTTTCATTCCATCATCTCTGGTTTTTCTATATCCATAGATGACATTGTCTGGGGTAGTCATTTCCAACAATGGTTCAAAATATTCCGCAATACATTGGCCATCAGAATCCATTTGAAATACCCAATCCGCACCATTTGCTAAGGCTATTTTATAGCCAAAAACACATGTCTGACCGTGCCCGCTATTCAGTTTATCTACCACGCGAATCTCGGGATAATGCCTGGCATAATCCTGTGCAATTTGTAGTGAATTATCTGTAGAACCATCATTCAGAATGCATAAGGTATACCGTTGGCCCAATAGCCTTCTGAAAGTGGGAATCCATTCTTCCAAAACGAGTGGTAGCGCTTCCTCCTCATTATACACAGGCATGATAACCCACATGTTATTAATTGAAGCGCTAAGCATGTTTGACTCTTATTTTATCAAAGGTCTCCAGTGCCATTTCAATAACCTCATCTGTATTGATATACCGATATGTGGCTAGGCGGCCGCAGAAGTAGACATTTTTTTTTTCTGTTTCGTTGTCGGCAAGGGCTTTGTAGCGGGTATATAGTTCAGCATTTTCCTTTGCCGGTATTGGATAGTAGGGGTCTCCCGTAGCACTGGGGTATTCAAAACTGATAACTGTATTGTCGATTTCTTGTTTCGTAATGTGCTTGATTTCAACACTGCGAGTAAAGTCAAAGTCGTTTGGATAGTTTATTTGAACACATGCTTGTTTCAACGGTTGTTTGTACTCAACGAAGTCGAACTGTAAAGAGCGCCAAGGGAGCTTGCCGAATTGATAATTAAAATATTCATCAATGGGTCCGCTGTAAACTATAGCTTTTTGTCCAAAATCGTTGTTTCGGATTTCTTTAAAATCTAAACCAAGCTGCACATCAATATTTTCGTTTTGAAGCATTTTGGCAAACATTTTTGTAAATCCATCTTTTGGTGTCAGCTGATATTCATGATCAACATACCGACAATCATCATTTAGTCGAATAGGAATGCGGCCGCATACACTTTTGTCAAGTTGTCTTGGGTGAATATCCCATTGTTTAAGTGTATAACCTAAGTAAAAAGCTTCGTATAATTTTTTCCCGACTCGAGAAAGTACGAATTCCTCGGAGTTTTTTGGCTCGTCAATTTTCACACGTTCTTCTTCCAGTTTTTTTTCAGCAGATGCCGCGTCGTACTTGGCATTGAAAAATTTGCTTAAGGTGATTAAATTGATAGGGAAAGGGTAAAGTTCACCGTTTACAAAAGATTTTACAAAATAGTTGCCAGGTATCCAATCAGTGAATTGACTGAGATAATCGAGAAGTCTTTTGTTGTTAGTCCGAAAATAATGTGGGCCATATTTATGAATTAATACCCCGGATGAATGTATTTCGTCATAACAATTACCAGCAAGGTGCTGTCGCTTATCGACAAGCAAGACCCGCCAATTTAAGATAGTTGCACAGCGCTCTGCTACCACGCAACCCACTGGTCCCGCACCGATTATAACGATATCATAATGTTTTTTCAACAAGCCGAAAATAAACTAATCAGGTCTATTTTTGTTAGCTTTCGCTGAAGATTTGATTCATGACAAATTTGACAACCGTATTTACCAACTTGCTGCTGATTTTACTTTTTGTAACGAGCATAAGTTCTGCGCAATCTGTTATGTTGTTTCAGCTACCAAGCTCCATGAGTCAAATTGAGGCGGCAGAGGCGCATGGAGATACGTCGGCTGCCAATCAGTTCCGAAAGTCGGACATGCAAATAAAACATGCCATCTTGCGTGATTTTAAAGAAAATTATCAATACGATTCAGTGTATTTTTTTGAAAGCGCCGATGTTGACAAACTAAAAAACGGCAAACTGGATGAACTTCTTTTGTTGAATCTTGATGGTCAGCAAATTCAGACGCCAAAAAAACTACAAGACTATTGGATTGCCAATGTTAGCTTTTATCCTAAAGAGTTTATACAAGTAGAGAAAAATGGACAAACCGTAGAAGAAGAAACAACCGAGCAACATTTTGGGTTAGGGATAATTCTGCGCAATCCAAATTATGCTGCCGTGAAAGGTAAATTGCGTTTTACTCCTTGTAAAATTGCCAAAAGGGGAAGTCTGTTCAATAAGAAAAAAAGGTATTACGTGTTTTGGGGAGCGAAACCATTCAACGAAAAAATGGTGAAATTTGCCAATGCCTTAAAAAGCTCACAATAGCATTTTTGAAATCCTCGCTTTGGTGCTACTTTTGCCCTTCAATTTTAATCAATAAAAATTATGAATTACGATGTAATAGTAATCGGTAGTGGTCCTGGTGGATATGTTGCTGCCATTCGCGCTTCTCAGTTAGGATTTAAAACTGCCGTTATTGAAAAAGAAAGCCTAGGTGGTGTTTGTTTGAACTGGGGATGTATACCTACCAAAGCTTTATTAAAGAGTGCTCAGGTATACGAATATGCAAAACATGCTGCAGACTATGGCGTAATTCTTGAAAACCCAAAGGCCGACTTTGACGGCATGGTGAAGCGAAGCCGAGGTGTTGCAAATAACATGAGTAAAGGCGTTCAATTTTTAATGAAAAAAAATAAAATTGACGTGGTAATGGGTTATGGCAAAATAAAAGCAAAGGGTCAGGTAGAAGTTACTGGTACCGACGGCAATGCGCAGGTTTACGAAGCAAAACATATCATCATTGCCACCGGAGGTCGTGCGCGCGAATTGCCAAGTCTACCAATAGACGGTGAAAAAGTTATTGGCTACCGCGAAGCAATGACCTTAGCCAATATGCCAAAGAAAATGATTGTTGTTGGTAGTGGTGCTATCGGTGTTGAGTTTGCAGATTTTTATAACAGCGTAGGCACAGAAGTGTCAATAGTAGAATTCATGCCACGCATTGTACCCGTGGAAGATGAAGAGATTTCACGAGAATTAAGTAAGCAATTCCGTAAAAGAGGAATAAACATAATGACTGAATCAAGCGTTGAGGGTGTTGATATCAGCGGAGACGGCGTGGTGGCGACTTTAAAAACAGCCAAAGGAGAAGAGAAGTTGAAAGCAGATGTGCTGCTCAGTGCAGTAGGCGTGGTTGCTAATATTGAAAATATTGGTTTAGAAACTGTTGGTGTGAAAACAGAAAAAGGTCGGGTAATCACCGATGAATATTGTCAGACGAACATACCGGGTATATATGCCATAGGAGATATATTGCCTACACAAGCATTGGCACACGTTGCCAGTAAAGAAGCCATTTTGTGTGCTGAAAATATTGCCTATATGGAGAAGAAGTCGGCGCATAAGCCTACACCAATAGATTACGGAAATATACCAGGTTGTACATATTGTCATCCTGAAATTGCCTCGGTTGGTTATACCGAAAAGCAAGCAAAAGATGCAGGGTATGAAATCAAAGTAGGCAAATTTCCTTTTGTGGCAAGCGGAAAAGCGGCTGCCTCCGGTGATACAACTGGTTTTGTGAAAGTCATTTATGATGCGAAGTATGGTGAGTGGCTTGGTACACACATGATAGGCAATGGTGTAACAGATATGATAGCCGAAACTGTATTGGGCCGCACCCTGGAAACAACCTATCAGGAAGTATTGAATTCGGTTCATCCGCACCCAACAATGAGTGAAGGTGTTAAAGAGGCAACGGCAGCCGCTTATGGCGAGGCTGTTGATATATAAAAACTTGTTGTTAGTTAGCAAAACAAAAAAAAGCCAACGAATGTTGGCTTTTTGTTTTTTGATATTTTGCAATTAAAACGTTAGGCTTACTGTCATTTTTGTGTTGCCTCTGATAAACTCTACACTAACAGTATCGTTAGGCTTATGCTTTTCAAGAACTTTCATGTAATCGTAGATATCCTTAATGGGCATATCATCAACACGAGTAATAATATCGCCGGATTGTAGCCCAGCTTTTTCAGCGGGTCGCTCTGAGGTGACGCCATCAATGCGCAGCCCTTCTGTATCGGCTGTATAATCGGGCATGATGCCCATAGTTACTTTGTACTCTCTTTTGGCTTCACGTTCTACAGTCTTTGTTTTATAAAAATTAATTTTTTCAAGGGGGTCTGCAGCCAATATTACATCATATATGAATTCAATTACTTGCTTGGTGCCTTGCCAGTTTATTTTTTCTGCGTCATCTGTTGACTTGTGATAATCACTATGCTGGCCTGTAAAGAAATGAAGGACAGGAACATCTTTAAGATAAAAAGAAGTGTGGTCGCTAGGTCCTACACCTGTGCTGTCTAGTTTTAATGAGAAGTAATCCTCATTGACATTGTAGAGAGTTTTTGTCCAAACATCCGATGTCCCAACACCCGAAACAACCAACGATTTTTCGCTATTCAGCCTGCCTATCATGTCCATGTTAATCATATAATTGACTTTGGCCAAATCGGTTGTTGGATTTTCGCAGAATGTTTTGGAACCCAATAGACCTAATTCTTCAGCTGTAAAAGCAACAAACAGGTAGTTGTTGTTTTCATTTATTTTATTTTTCTTCAGCAAGCGGGCAATTTCTATTAGTCCTGCCACACCGCTGGCGTTGTCGTCTGCACCGTTATGAATTTTATCTTCAGCATTTGCCTCCAAGCTGTTATGGTCATGCCCCAGTCCTAAATGGTCGTAGTGCGCACCAATTACCACAGTATGTTTGGCATTATTATTAATAAATCCAATGATGTTTTGCGAATGAATTAATTCTGTTTTTGTACTCGATTTATCATGCGCTGTTGTTTTGTATTTCAGGCTAAAGGTGTCTAGAAAACCAAAGTTGCCTGCCGGACTTAGCCCCACTTCCTCAAAGCAGTCTGCAATGTATTGAGCAGCTTTTTTTTCTCCCTCACTGCCCGAACGACGACCTTGAAGTTCATCGCTTGCTAAGTAATAAATATGGTCCTCTATATGTCGGACTGAAACATGCTGTGCTTGCACAGAAGCGGCTTGCAGGGTGAGCATCATTCCAAGAATCGTAACGACTTTTTTCATAATATCAGTTTATTCAGCTGCCCAGTCTGCAATGAAGATATTGGTATCGCGGGTGTTACCATTATCTCTGTTTGACGAGAAAACAATTTTTTTACCATCTGGCGAAAACATGGGAAATGCGTTAAATCGACTTTCTGTAGTTATTTGTGTCAGATTTTCGCCATTCATATCAATCATAAACAGTTGAAAGTCATAACCCTGATCACTATGATGATTGCTGGAGAAGATTATTTTATCTCCGGAAGGATGAAAAAAGGGCGCCCAATTGGCTTTGCCCAAGTTGGTTATTTGTTTTAAATCACTTCCGTCAACATTACAAGTGTATATTTCCATGTTGGTTGGGGCTACAAGACCTTTGTATAATAAATCCTTATACTCGCGTATTTCTTGATCAGTTTTAGGGCGAGAGGCTCTGAAAACAAGTTTCTCACCATCAGGTGAGAAAAATGCACCACCGTCATAACCAATTTCAAAAGTGATTTGTTTTTGATTGCTACCATCAATATCCATAGTCCAAAGATCTAAATCGCCGTTTCGGGTACTTGTGAAAACAATTTTATCGCCCTTGGGGGATACGGTAGCCTCTGCATCATAGCCAGGGCTGTTAGTTAGCTGTTTTTTTATATTGCCCTTTTCATCTGCTATAAAAATGTCATATGTTGGGTAAATTGACCAAAGATATTTGCCTGGTATTTGTGTTTCTTCCGGGCACGCTTCTCCACCTTTAAAAGTTGAAGCATACAAGATATCTTTACCGTTGGGCATATAATAACTGCAAGTAGTTCTACCCAGGCCATTGCTCACACGAGGGTGTTTTTTATTTTTATCTGTTTTTGCAGTGGCAATATTCATGTAGAATATCTGATCGCACTTTGCACCCCAAGCTTTGTTGTTGCTTTGAAAACAAAGTTTTTTACCATCGGGCGAAAAATAAGCTTCTGCATTATCTCCGCCATTTGTTAACATTGTTATGTTGCGTAGATAGTTTGATTCGTTCAATTCGCTTGTTGACTGAGCCTTGATGCTGAGGGTAAGTAACAAGATAGCTGGTAACAGTAATTTTTTCATATGCGCTCGCAAAGGTCCGATTTCTTGTTTTATAACATAGTTAAATTTGTCAATTTAATGACATATTAAGATATTGAATGTGCTGGGGCATAGATATAAAAAAAGGCCCTCCCGAAGGAGGACCTTTCACCCCATATGAAAAAGAGTATTACTTGCGTAATACCACAGATTTATGGTAGTAATACACGGTCAATTAAGTGTACTACACCATTTCGAGTTACGATATTGGTAGCTTGAATATTAGAAGAAGTACCGCTGTTGCCATTACCAGTAATAGTAGGACCACCGTTTGTACCATTTGTCAAATTAACGGTTGTGTTTCCGCCAGCCAACATTGGCAATGCACCATTGGCTAAGTCTGAGGAAAAAGCACGACCGCCCACAACATGATATTTCAGTACTGCTAACAACGTATTCAATGGAATATCATTGATGTCGGTTAGGTTTAAGTCAGTTAGTAGCTGTGTGAAAGCCGCATTTGTAGGTGCAAAAACGGTCAAGATAGCAGAACTCAAGGTAGAGGCTAGGTTCGGATCACCACCGGGTTCAGTAGTGGCTCGTGTAACGGCTTTCACCAAAGAGTCTAAACCAGAAGCTATTGCAATTTCAACAGTGTTGCCTGATGGTGGCATTAATACTCTATTGATAACATGTATTACACCATTGTCAGCGTCAACATCTGCTGATGTTACTTGTATACCGTTAATGAATACACCATTGCTGTTCTTAGTGACAAAAACGGAGTCTCCACTGGCCGTAGTTACTTTAGCGTTTGGCCCAGCAGGGACGTCGGCGGCTTTCACCTCACTACCCAATGTGTGGTAAAGCAAAATGCTTTCTACTTGTGCAGGTGTTAATGAATTCAGTACGGCATCAGTTATGCCCGAAGCTGTGAAGGCAGCATTATCTGGAGCAAATACAGTAAATGGGCCAGTGCCACTTAACGTAGTTTGTAGTTGAGCTTTTAGGACAGCTGACTCTAAGGTTGAGAAATTGTTGCTGGAAACAACGATATCAGTAATCGTGTTTGTTGTCGGTGTGATTGGATTTCCTGGATCGTCATCATCGCTGCATGATGAGAAGACTGTCGTGAAGCCAATTGCCAGTGCCATTAAGGCTACATTTAGTTTTTTTACTTTTTTCATGGTATGTAAATTTTATTGTTTATTTTGAAACAAATGTAGCAGTATTCAATCCGTGTAAACAAATATGTTTAAGTAAAAATATTTAAATGTAAACAAAAATGACAATTGTCTTACACAGCTAAGGTTTTAGCCGGATGATGCCTTTTGATGGCTATATTTCTTTAAGCATGCTGACCAACTCTTCGACATTATTTAGTTGTTCAAAACAAGGACGTTCGTTTGTTGATTTCAAACTAGAAGGGTTACAGGCTATATGAAACTTGATTTGCGCATTTCGCGTGCATAATTCGTTTATAGCTTTGATAGCGTCTTTTTTGTCGTTTTTACTGACCAAAAAGCCAAGCACATGACGAATGTCAATACTGTCAATGGTTTGCTGCAAAGAGCTTAGGGGGACATTGGCGCCCAGATAATATACTTTTTTGCCAGCACTCCTAATTAGAAAATAGGCTATAAGTAGTCCTGTTTCATGAAACTCATCCTCGGGCAGAAAAAGTAGCCAGGCGTTTTCTGAACTTACAGCAGGAGGGAGTGCCTCTATTGCAGTTAATATTTTTTGCCGAATTAGATTAATAATGAAATGTTCATGAGCAGGGGGCAAGGCATCCTTTGTCCATAAAAGACCAAGTCTTACCAATGCAGGATAGATTACCAAAATATAAGTATCCTTTAAACCAAATCGCAGTAAGCAATTAGAAAAAAGTTTTTCAAATCTCGTTTCATTAAACTCGAAGGCTGCAGCAATCATTTGCGAAACATACATTTCCAGATTACTTTCTGAGACATCTTGTTTTAGATAGTGCTCGTCAATTAATGCATTGAGTTCTGCATCCGACATTGCGCATAGTTGAGAAATCTTATGGTCCGTATTCATTAAACTCACAATGTTCAACAAGCGACGCAATTGATGGTTGTCATAGTAGCGCGTATTACCTTCAGACCGCTTTGGTTGCAGCGCATTGTAACGTTGTTCCCAAATACGAATCGTGTGGGCCTTAATACCCGAATAATCCTGAAGCTGAGAAATAGTAAATGAGTTCAATTTGTTTAAATAATTTCAAAAATACCTAAACGGTAGGTCTTAAACAAATCTACTTATGCAATCCACTTATAGAAAAGAGAAGTTATTTAGCACTTTCAGGCCATTTTCCTTAATCGTACCCTCAGTTTCCGTAGTGCATGTAAGGGTTAATACATAAGCTGTTGTACCAACAATCCAATAACGTTGTTCAAAAACCAAATTATGCTGCCCCTGCCTTCCTGTAAACTGAACCTGTTGGTAATCTCCTTGAGGGCTGCTTATTTTGTTGCTCGAGGTGATTTCACTATCGGTAATCATGGTGAGAATTTGTTTTTCAGATAATGCCACCAATTCTTCTAAAAGCATTCCTGCATCCATCAGTGTTTGCTGCACCAGATTTATGTTCTCACGGAATTGAACATCTTTTTTTGTATTGGCTGGACTGAGTAGTATAAACACCGTACCCATTTGTTTGCTTGTATCCAGTTCCCAATCAGATGGATATTGCAACTCGTATTCAGTAGCAGTAAATGTTTTCCATTCTGTTGCGTTTGGTTGCGCTGACAGCGTACTCAAACTAAATAAAATACAAATCAGCAGCAGGGTTGTTTTAATTATTCTCATAAGATTCTCCTTCAAAGTTGCGGTTTTCTAATGATAATACCTTGAATTTATTCGGCCTTATATTTTTTTTATAGATTCGATAAACTTGTCAATATGGCTATCCGGTGTTGCCCAGGAGGTGATGATTCTAATAGCTGATTGTTCTTGAGTTATTTTTTTCCATTCATAAAATTCAAATTGGGAGCGTAGTATTTCAATTTGTTCATTTCGTAATATCGGAAAAATCATATTGGTGAATGTATCCGTCAAGAAATTGCACCCATTCTCATGAAACGCATTCTTTAGTTTCATGGCTTGAGCATTGGCATGCTTTGCGAGTTGTTCATACAAGTCTTCACGAAAAAGTTCATAAAATTGAATGCCCAGTAGCCTGCTTTTTGAAAGCAAGGCACCTTTTTGCTTCACGATGAAAGCAAAGTCAGTTTGTAAGGTAGGATTGTTAATTACAATAGCCTCACCAATGAGTGCGCCATTTTTTGTGCCGCCTATATAAAAGACATCTGTAAATGCTGCAATCTGCTGCCAATTCAAGTCATTATTAGTTGCTGCAATTGCCTGGCCCAGCCTGGCCCCATCCAAAAACAGTAAAAGATTGTGCTGCTGGCAGCATTGATGTATATCATTCAATTCCTGATATGTATAGGTTGTACCCAATTCTGTGGCATTTGAAATGTAAACCAACCTTGGTTTCAGCTGATGCGGGGCTCGTTGATGCTGATCCAGTATATCAACAATTCCATCGGCAGTCAATTTACCGGATTCGGAGGGCACACTGTGAATTTTATGTCCGCTAGCTTCAATCGCCCCTGCTTCGTTGGTAAATATATGTCCAGTGTTGGCCGAAATGATGCTTTCGTGTGGGCGCAATAATGCGGTGGCAATAATTAAATTGGCTTGTGTGCCGCCACTTACATAGTAAATTTCTGATGTTGGTGCAGCTAACTTTTTACGAATTATAGCAGTTGCCTGTTGGCAAAAACTGTCTGCTCCATAGCTTTCTTCTTGAGATAAATTGCTCTGTACAAGTGCAGACAAAATATTGGGGTGACACCCCTCGGCATAGTCATTTTTGAAAGAAATCTTCATTGGATAGTATTAAGCGTGGTGGTCCAAATATAATCCAAAGCAGCAGGCTGTACACTCAAATATCTGAACTTGTATTAACTCATCGCAGGGTCAATTTTGTTGTTGCGTTGCGCTTTGGATTTTATTTCACAGATTGATACATAGCTTTGCTCAAAGCAGCTATGGCAAAAAATCAATTTCGGGACGGGTTTATTTTTTCTTCACCAAGCGCTGAGGATTTGTCATTATTTGATAAGCTGCTTGACATTTTTAAGGAGCTTATTACCCACACCTCAGGTGATGCTGACGAAGCGCTGGATTGGATGCGGGAGTTGGATGAAGAGTATCATCTCACGACACCCGAATACACGATGGATGATTTTATAGAGGATCTGATAAAAAAAGGTTATCTCAAAGATCCGGCCGAAGAAGATGGGCAGTTTAAGATAACGGCCAAAACGGAGCAGGGCATTCGGCAGCATGCGCTAAATCAGCTATTTGGCAATTTGCGCAAAACAGGCACTGGTAATCATAGTGTGAATAAATCAGGTCGTGGAGATGAAACAAACGGCGAGGTTAGAAATTTTGTCTTCGGTGACTCGCTGGAGGATATTTCTATGCAGGAAAGCATAAAAAACGCACAGCGTAATCATGGCATTGATGGTTTCAAGCTGACCGAGAATGATTTAATTGTTCAGGATACGCATCATAAATCGCAAATGAGTACTATCCTTATGATTGACATTAGCCATAGTATGATACTATATGGCGAAGACCGCATTACTCCGGCCAAAAAAGTTGCCATGGCCCTGGCGGAGCTAATCCGAACACGTTATCCAAAAGATTCGCTGGATATTATTATGTTTGGTAATGATGCTTGGCCAATAGAACTAAAAGATTTGCCTTATTTGCAGGTAGGACCGTATCATACCAATACAGTGGCAGGTTTGCAACTGGCGCTTGATTTGCTTAGACGCAAAAAGCAAACGAACAAGCAAATTTTCATGATAACAGACGGTAAGCCCAGTTGTCTTCGATTGGCCTCTGGTGAGTATTACAAAAATAGTTTTGGTCTGGATCCGCAGATTGTATCCCAATGCTACAATATGGCACGGCAAGCACGAAAATTACAAATACCCATTACCACATTCATGATTGCACAAGATCCATATTTAATAGAGTTTGTAGATCAGTTTACGCAGGAAAATCAAGGTAAGGCTTTCTTCACAGGACTTAAAGGTTTAGGTGAAATGATTTTTCGGGATTATGAAAAAAACAGAATCAAAAAAATAAGATAAATATATGAATATCAATAAGATAGATACGTTTGGCAAATTGAAGACTTCAGGCTATTTGAGTCGTTCAATCAAAGAGGAGTTGAGGGGAAATCTGATTTCAAAAATCAAAAAACAGGCACCATTATTTCAGTCAATTCATGGTTACGAACATACCGTGATACCGCAGCTGGAACGGGCTATTTTGGCTAAACACAACATTAACTTGTTGGGCCTGCGTGGTCAGGCAAAAACGAAAATTGCCAGGTCTCTGGTAGATTTGCTGGATGAGTATTTGCCAATCGTAGCAGGTTCACAGATTCATGATGATCCATTTCATCCGATTTCTAAAATGGCGAAAGATATATTAAATGAAAAGGGCGACGAAACGCCAATTCAATGGGTGCATCGTGAACAACGTTTTTTCGAAAAACTGGCAACACCAGATGTCACCATAGCCGATTTGATTGGCGATATTGACCCCATCAAGGCAGCCAATCTAAAGTTATCTTATGATAATGAATTAGCTATTCATTACGGAATGATACCTCGTGCTAATCGCTGCATTTTTGTTATCAATGAATTACCCGACTTGCAGGCGCGCATTCAAGTTGCGTTGTTCAATATTCTGCAAGAAGGGGATGTCCAAATTAGAGGTTTTCAAATCCGATTGCCTTTAGACATCCAATTTGTTTTTACGGCTAACCCTGAGGATTATACCAATAGAGGAAGTATTGTTACACCACTAAAAGATCGGATTGGCTCACAAATCATTACCCATTATCCCAAAAACATTGAAATAGCCAAGCGCATTACCGAGCAAGAAGCAAAAATACAAGCTGATGTACTCGAGTCTGTCTATGTGCCTGATTTTGCTAAAACGTTGCTTGAACAAATTGTCATTGAAGCTCGTCAAAGCGATTATATTGATGCCAAAAGCGGAGTTTCGGCTCGGATGAGCATTACAACTTATGAAAATTTGATGAGCACTGCACAATTGCGTATGCTGCGTAATAATGAGAAAAAAACAACAATTCGACTCAGTGACTTTCATGGAATAATACCTGCCATTACGGGTAAAGTAGAGCTTGTCTACGAGGGCGAACAAGAGGGCTCGGAGAATGTGGCCCAGCTCTTAATTGGAGAGGCCATAAAATCATTATTTGCCACCGAATTTACACCCATACGCAAACTGGCCAAAGATGGCGAATACGGACAATTCGAGGCCTTGGCGCATTGGTTTGTTGACAATCCGATGCTTCAAATTGCCTTTGATATGCCAGAAGAAAGTTATTCGGAGGCATTGGGCAAAATTGAACCCTTGCATAACATTCTTGATGAGTTTCAGCCAGACGTCACTCCGGAGGACAGAAATTTTTATCTTGAGTTTATTCTGTGGGCCATGGTTGAGTATGGTCGGTTGGATAAAAGGCGCATGACAGACGGCATAAAATTTCAAAATGATTTATTAGCCGGGTTCGAATAATCAATACAAGCAAGATTACTTTTACAGCCGTGAGCTGGATTTATTTTGTAGATATTTTCGGAACCGGTGTATTTGCTATTTCAGGCGTATTGACTGCCATAGATAAGAAATTTGATTTGGTGGGTAGTTTGATTATCGGTTTCGTTACTGCCATTGGCGGCGGCACTCTCCGTGACATTCTGCTGGGTGAAACGCCTGTGAGCTGGTTACGCGATCGGAATTATTTTTTCGTAATTGTGGCAGGCTATCTTGTAGCGTATTTATTTAAAAAGCAAACCTTACAATACCGCAAGAGCATGTTTTTGTTTGACACCATTGGGATTGGCTTGTTTACCATTTTAGGTATACAAAAAGCCGGCCTGAGTCATCTGCATACGGAGTACTGTTTGATACTGGGCGTGGTGTCGGCTAGTTTTGGTGGCGTAATACGAGATGTTTTGACAAACGAAGTACCATTAATTTTTAGAAGAGAGATTTATGCTACGGCATGCTTTGCCGGTGGTATTGTATATGTTGTATTAAACAAAATAAGCCACTTGGAGAATCTGAATATTCTGCTGGCTATACTCACGGTTATTCTGATTCGGTACTTTGCCGTACGGAATGGGTGGTCTCTCAATCCCAATACAAGCTTGGCAAGGCATGAGTAGGCGTAAAAAAATACAGCTTACAAAAGATTGTAAGCCGTTTATTTTTACGGTTGAAATGTTTTACTTAACAGGGAAGCCGCGGTCGCGCATTAAAGCTTCTATCTTGGCATCTCTTCCTCGGAATAGGCGATAGGCCACAGCCGGGTCAATCGCATTGCGAGGGGCAAATAAATATTGAATCATCTTGGTGGCGAGATCTTTGTCATAGAAACCTCCGGGAGCGGTGGCAAACGCCTCAGCAGCATCCGATGTTAAAACATCAGCCCACATGTAACCGTAGTATGCTGTTGCGTATCCTTCACCAGAAAACACATGACTAAAATGCGGGGTGCGGTGCCGCATCGGAAGTTGAGTTGGCATGTTGAGCTTGGCAAGTGTCTCGCGTTCAAATTTATCAACATCCAGACCCTCTGGATTGGCAAGATGCAATTTCATATCCATAATGGCAGAAGCTAAATATTCGGTTGTGGCAAATCCTTGGTTGAATGTAGCGGCTTTTTTAATTTTTGCCACTAGTTCTTCGGGCATGGGTTTACCCGTTTTGTTATGGACTAGGTAATTTTTAATCACTTTGTCAGTGGATAACCAACGCTCAAGTAACTGCGACTGAAACTCGGTATAATCGCGAACACCACTATTCAGTGTGGGGTATTTTACATTGGAAGCGAAAAAATGTAGTGCATGCCCAAACTCGTGAAAAAAGGTGGTGGCATCATCCCAGGATATTAAGAGCGCCTGGCCAGGAGCGGGTTTGATGAAGTTGGAATTATTCGAGGCTAATACATTTTCTTTACCATCAAATGTGGTGTGGCTTCGGTAGGTAGTGGCCCATGCACCGGAGCGTTTACCTTCGCGGGCATAGGGGTCCAGATACCATAACCCAATAAGCTTGCCGTTTGTTTTATTGGTAACTTCCCATACTTTCACATCTTCATGAAAAACAGGCACTTTGCCCACGGGTAGGGGTTTAAAATCAAAATCAAATAACTCGCATGCAACCATATGCATAGCATCAGTGAGTTTATCTAGCTGCAGGTATTGTTTCACCTCATCTGAGTTGAGGTCATATTTTTCCTTTCTTACTTTTTCAGCATAATAGCGGTAATCCCAAGGTGCTATTGTAATACTGTCGCCGAGCCTATCGGCCGCAGCTTGCATATCAGCAACTTCCTCTTGAACGCGAGCCACTGCTGCCGGCCATACTTTCATCATTAAGTTCATAGCATTTGTTGGATTTTTTGCCATGCGATCTTGCAAGCGCCAGTCAGCATAATTTTCAAAACCAAGCAAGGCTACTTTTTCACGACGAAGCTTCAGGATGTCGGCTATTAGTTTATTATTATCATATTCGTCACCATTATCACCTCTGGAGTAATAATTTTCCCATACTTTTTGTCTTAGCGCTCGTTCGGTAGAATATGTTAAGAATGGGTCCATGGAAGACCGTGTATTCGTGATGGCATATTGCCCTTTTTGTCCTTTATCCTCGGCAATTTTTGCAGCCGCGTTAATAAAATCTTCGGGCAAGCCTCCCAATTGATCTTTGGTAAGATATGTGACATAGTTCTCCTCGTCATGCAATACATTATTAGAAAATTTGGTATACAGGGCCGAAAGTTCTTTTTCTATTTCAGCGTATCTTTTTTTCTTTTCTTTATCCAATGCGGCGCCATTCATGGTGAATCGTGTATAGACTAAATCCACAACTCGCTGTTGATCAGCCGCTAATGGTTGCTGCTGTGCAGCTTCGTATACGGCTTTGATTCGGGCGAATAGTTTTTCATTCTGTGTAATTTTTGATTCGAACTCAGCTATTTTTGGTGCGAGTTCTTCTTCTATTTTTCTGAATTCTGGCGTGGATAAATTGCTGCTGTATATATTGTAATAGGTAAAAGCTCTTTCCAACGGTTTGCCGCTACGCTCCATTTGTTCAATCGTATTCTCAAAGGTTGGAGGGGCAGGATTATTGGCAATAGAGTCTATTTCGGCCAATTGCCATTCCATGCCGAGTAGTATAGCCGGCTGCAAATTTGTCAAATTCATTTTGTCGAAAGCCGACACACCGCCATAAGGTCCTTCCCAAGGTTGCAGTAAAATATTGTCGCTCATTGTTTGTTTTTTTTGGCCGCATGCCACAAAGAATAGTAAGACGGCACCTAAGGTGATAAATTGAAGTGTTTTCATAATGGTTGGTAATATTTATGTGTTGAGTTACTTACAAGTTTTTTTGAAAGTTTCAAAAGTCGTATTTTGATAATTGTTTTTTGCAATAAAATTTAGGATGCAATTGAAATCGTTGGCTTGCTGAAAACCCTTGACTATGGTGATGCGTGCTATTTTTTCATCCATCAGCACAAAGGAAGGATAACTCATTTGGTTATCCAACAAAGAGGCGGCAAGTTCATGAAAACCTCGCCTTCCTTCATTTACAAAGGCAAAAGTGTGTTGGTCGAATACAATATTTTCTTTTTGTTCGGCATCAAGTTTGACTGCGTAAAAATGCTCATTTATGTTTTGAACCACAGCAGGGTCCGCAAAAGTGGTCATGTCCATACGTTTGCACCAGCCACACCAATCGGTGTAAACGTCAATCAGCATTTTGCGTGGCTGCTTTTTCATTTTTGCTACGGCCTGATCCCAGCTTAGCCACTCAATACTGGCTTGTTTATTAATTGGGGGTTGTGCATTCATTACGCTATTACTAATGAAAATAGTCATCAACAGTATTGCCAATGCACTAAGTCGTATTGTGGAAGTATTCATTTTTTGTGAGCTAAATCTATTCTTTCAAATTTAGGCCTTTTATTATTATGCATTCAAATTTAGGCATCGTAATTACCTCTTATGTCGCTGTTGGGTGCATGGGAAAGCCCCATTGGTACGGGCAAAATGTGAATAACTTTATCGGTTTACGTTACTTATCAGAAATAAATTTGTCATCTAAACAACTTTTGATTTTTTATGAACAAAAAAGAAATGGCTGAGGCGATAGCTGCCAAAACGGGCCTTACAAAAAAAGATGCAGCAAATGCAATGAATGCTACATTCGAAGTAATTGAAGAGTCATTAGCAAATGGTGAGCGCGTTTCACTTATTGGCTTTGGTACTTTTGATGTAAAGTATCGTCCGGCACGTCAGGGCGTAAATCCTAGTACGGGCGGAAAAATTAAAATTGCTGAAAAAGCAATGGCTAAATTTAAAGCGGGTAAATCATTGGGCGACCGTGTAAACAAACCCAAGTTGCGCAAAGCATTAAAAGGTGGTAAATAATGCTATTTATCATATTTGAAAAAAGACCGCATGTTTCATGCGGTCTTTTTTTTAATATCCTACTAATTGGGATTTTGTTTCAGGCGTTGTAACTTTAGAGACATAGCCTATGAAAAATATGCTTAGGCTGCAGCTTCTTTTGTTTTATGTGTTCATTTCCTTTTCTGTCACGGCACAACGTTCAAATTGTGCCTTTGCAATATGTGATTAGTCCAGTACTTTTTGCTTTTTAACTGCCAAAGCATAAATTACTAAGCCAAAGCCAATCTTATTAATTGCATCTGCAATATTATAAGCAACATCTATACTACCTGTGCCTAGAATACTAGTATACCAGCCATCTGTTCCAAGCATATAACCTAGAGGGTAAATAGCCCAACCTACTAAAACAAACCAGCTCAATATTTTATGTGCTTGTAGAATTTCTCCACCAGATTGTACAGCAAGTTTCTTAGCGCTTCCAAGCCAAATCTCGTATACAATATAGAAATAAGCTAGACCTGAAATAAAGCCCCAAAGTGCAGCCTGATCAGTAAATACTGCTTCTCCAAAATAACCAGTTACGAGCATGATTACAGAAAAAAAGATGAGTCTCCACATTAATGATTGCTTTGCACCAGCTACCTTTAAAATCAAGTAGAATTCAACACACATTAGTGGTACAGTAAGAACCCAGTCTACATATCTAAAGAATGTAGGAGATTCCATGTTAGCGGCCCAGTAATCTCTCATATAGAAATAATGGACTGCGGCAATAAAAGTGATTAGTCCTGAGACTAATACAGAGGTTCGCCATTTCTTGTCAAATTGATTTAAAGACAAGAAGAAGAAGGCTGAAGCGGCCATCATAGCCATACTACCTACGAAAAATGTGAAACCTACATAATCTGTAGCGACTATTTTTGAGGTCATGTCTGATAACAATACGGTCATGTTCATAATTAGTGTTTTTTATTAATGATTAAAAGTATAAAATCTTTAACAAAAAAAAAACTATTAGTGCCTAAATTTTTTTATCATAATTTTACAATTATGTTAAAATTATAAGTGAAAAACTTAAACAAAATATCTATTTTAAGTAGTTTTATGGGTCTATGGATAACCTCTATGTTCTCAGATAATCTAGAGATCGTTCTGGGTTTCATCCTAATTTTTACGTTTGGGATTTTACATGGATCAAATGATCTGCTTATAATCAACGCCCTTCAAGGCAATCAAAAAAAGTACACCTTTTTTAAGGTTTTAATGTTGTATCTCCTGACTGTTTTTGCAGCAATTATAGTTTTTTACTTAATTCCTATTGCTGCTCTTCTACTGTTTGTGCTTTTTAGTTCATATCATTTCGGACAGCAACAGTGGGAAAGCCGAAAATTGGAATTTTCCCCAACTGCACTCAAGGCATTTTACTTTATATACGGATTACTCATTTTAGAATTATTATTTGTGCTAAATCAATCAGACGTTATAGAAATTGTGCAGGAAATTACTGCTTATAAACTAACTCCTGATTTAATTTTTTTTAGTTTTATAGTTTCGGCATTTAGTTTTATACTTATTTCCATTTATGCCATTATTAAAGCATCCTCCTATAAAAAAATAATTGTGGAAGAGTTTTTTTACCTAATTGTTTTGGCCATTATTTTTAAAGTATCCACGCTTATCTGGGGGTTCACTATTTATTTCATTTTTTGGCATAGTATACCTTCGCTTTTCGAGCAAGTGAATTATGTGTATGGCAATTTAAATCGAAAAAACTTTCTGCAATATTGCAAAAACGCTTTTCCCTACTGGATGATATCAATTATTGGTATTACAATACTTTATTTTATTTTCAAAGAAGAAAAAATTTTTACCGCCATATTTTTCTCTTTCATTGCAGCTATAACCTTCCCGCATGCTTTGATAATGAATACGATGTTTTCTAAAAATGCAAAAGGGAACCATCGATAAATCAACTAGCGTAAGAATGCAGCAAAGCCCAAGCGTTGCGTACTTGTGAGATGCTATTCGAAGAACTCACTTTAAAATGCCGCTCAAGATGCTGTAAGCTTCCCCAAATTGTTACCATTGTAAATTTAATAGATTTTGTTTTTTATAGTTAATAGGTGAAAGATAATTTAATGATTTATGGGGTCTAT
>CAYPET010000026.1:0-23603 GCA_964409905.1 uncultured Chitinophagaceae bacterium
TTCGATATAGGCATTTTGAGTTGGCTTACCCGGTTGGATGTATTTCATTTCGATCCATTGTTAATGGATTGGATTGGACCAAATGGCGAAAGCCTCACGGGCTATAAAATGAATACTATTGAGGATTATATCTCTAATGAAGGATTAGATTATACATTGTATTAGGTTAGTAAATAATTACTTTATGAACTGGGTAATTGAAATCATCAAATTTTAGAAAGTATATCCCTTTAGCTATTCCTATTAAATCTATAAACTCGTCAAATAATCCTGATTTTATTTTAACGCCTTGGCTATCAAAAAGAGAAAATTTGAGTTTTGAAATATTTGTAGTTTTTTTAATATAGAGTTTACCTCGGGTAAAAGTTGGGTAAACAAAAAATTCTTTGATACAATTAATTGAGGTGCTCAAAGCTCCCCAATTATTAAGTGCAGAAGGTCCATTCCAAATCTTCGTTGCTAAAAATGGATTATCAATAAATGGATTTCGATTTCCCTGCAAATTATGGAAAATATTATTTCTGTTTTTCTCATATTGGCTTGGAGGGTCCTGAGCGTTCCATTCTAAGAAGATATTGGGCATATCTCCATAATTTGAATACGAAGTACTACCAGTACCCACATTAATTGCAGGGCATTCAGAACCGTATCTTACATACATATACATTATGATTCGAGCAACGTCACCTCTCCATTCATCCCCAACATAGTAGGTATTGGCCGATAAGTTTCCAGAGTTCCCACTACCATTAGCGAATCTGTCATTCCCCCTTGAACTATTTTCTTGACCATCAACAGAGCGCAAATTATGTAAATCTGTTCCCGTGCCAGGGAATTGAGTTGTCATGGAAGGATTAGCTAAGCTCTGCGGATATACGTGTTCTCTATTCCATAGACCATTGCAACCGCTTGTATGACAAGAGGAATCCTTATTTCTTGTTCTGTCATTTTGAGTGATTGCATCTAAATCATCATATCCATAAATTAATAGAACATTAGAAGTGTCTCCATCTTTTAAATCACTTTGTTTTAAGGCATCCCAAGTATCTGTATTAATAGAACTTGTATAATCCAATGGATTCGTATGTGTACTTGTAATTAAATTATGTAGTTGTGTTTTTAGGGAATCCCCACTTTTCGAAAAATCAATGCCATTATAATAGTTAGGAACTTGACCTAACGCCAAGTTTGATAAGAGAACAAATATGATTAATAGGTTTCTCAAAGTGGGAAGTTATGAAAATAATGGTATTAGAAGTTTTTTCAATTGACTAAATTTCCTATTTCCTGTTCTAAATTTAGCGTTTCACGAGAATAAGTGTTTCGGTAGATATTTTCCGAAAGGGTAAACTGATTTCTTTGGACCCAAAAAATCAGGAATAAATTAGCCCTAAAATCTGTTTTGTGTCGAAAATGTGTCGGAAATAAAACAGGGTTTCAACTTCAAATAGCTGAAACCCTTGTATTTATTAGTGACCGCGTCAGGATTCAAACCTGAAACCTTCTGATCCGTAGTCAGATGCTCTATTCAGTTGAGCTACGCAGCCATTCCCGTTTGGGTGTGCAAATATAAATTTATTTTATTCTTGAACAATAAAAAAGTACTTTCTGTTACGCTTAATTTGAAACAGCCGCCCGACACTCCTGGATGATTTTATCAATTTTCTCTGGTGTCAGGTGCTCTTTATAAAATTTGCCCATTTGCATCAAAGGTGCATAGCCGCAGGCGCCCAGGCATTCAACAGGCTTTAGCGTAAAAAGACCGTCCTCGGTGGTTTGTCCGGCTTCAATATTCAGCTTCTTTTTGATGTAATCTATAATTTCATCGCTGCCTTGCACCATACAAGGGCCCGTTTGGCAAACCTCCAGTACATATTTACCAACAGGTTTTAGATTGAACATGGTATAAAAACTGGCCACCTCATAAACCTCTATAGGTTCCAGCTCCAATACTGCCGCTACGGCGTCCATTTGTTCCACTGAAAGTGAGTTATTACCTTGCTCTTGCACGAGATGCAAAGCAGGAAGCAAGGCACTTTTTTGCTTGCCGGCCGGATATTTTTTGGTTAAGGCTTTTATTTCGGCTATTAAACTGTCGCTCAACATGGTGTAATTTTTTATAGGGTAATGTAGTGAATTTTATCCGTCCAGCTCGCCGGCTATCAGATTGAGGCTACTCATGGTTACAACGGCATCTGATAGCATAGCGCCTTTTATCAATTCTGGAAATGCTTGGTAATATATAAAACAAGGTCTGCGGAAGTGCAGGCGATACGGTGAACGCCCTCCGTCGCTGATAAGATAAAAGCCTAATTCGCCGTTACCACCCTCTACGGCACTGTATACTTCACCTTTGGGGATATCAGTTTCACCCATCACAATCTTGAAATGATAAATGAGTGCTTCCATACTGGTATACACATCAGCCTTTTCGGGTAGATAAAAGTCAGGCACATCGGCATGAAAAATAGTTGGGTCCAGCGGTGAAATTTTCTCGAGGCATTGTTCTATCATACTTATGCTTTGCCAAATTTCTTCGTTTCTAACCAAAAAACGATCATAAACGTCGCCAGTGGTACCAATGGGGATATCAAATTTTAAATCCTGATATCCGGAATAGGGATGCGAAACACGCACATCATAATCAACACCAGCGGCACGCAAATTTGGACCTGTAAAGCCATAATTTATAGCTCTTTCCTGGCTGATTCCACCGCAACCAATAGTACGATCCATAAATATTTTGTTGCGATTCAAGAGTGTTTCAAACTCTTTCATTGCTTTGGGGAATGTTTTAAGGAAATGATCTATCTTATTCCATGCGTCATCTGAAAAATTTCGCTCAAAACCACCAATTCGTCCCATATTGGTTGTAAGGCGCGAACCGCATATTTCTTCAAAAATTTCATAAATCAACTCACGGAATTCAAACACGTATACAAAGCCGGTTAAAGCGCCGGTATCAACACCTATTACACTATTACAAACTAAATGATCAGCAATACGCGCCAACTCCATCACGATAATTCGCATATACTCTACACGTTTTGGGATTTCGGCATTGATTAGTTTTTCAACCGTGAGATGCCATCCCATATTATTGATGGGTGAGGAACAATAGTTTAATCTATCTGTTAGGGTGGTGATTTGATAATAGGGTCTTCGCTCTGCAATTTTTTCAAATGCACGATGGATATAGCCAACGGTAGGAACAGCATCTAAAATGCGCTCACCATCTAACTCCAAAATGTTTTGAAATACGCCATGTGTAGCGGGGTGCGTGGGCCCCAGATTCATGGTATAGGTTTTCTTATTTATGTTCCCATCTGCTAAGGGGATATTGTGATTGCTTTCATGCATAACTAATTGCTCATTTTTTGTCTACCAAACATTTCATCATCCTTATCAATGCGCGTTTGATCTTCAAGCGGATATTCTTTGCGAAGAGGAAAATAATCCATTTCATCAACATTCATAATGCGGATTAAATTCGGGTGACCAACAAAGTTTACACCGAAAAAGTCATAGGCTTCGCGCTCTAGCCAGTTAGCCGCAGAAAAAATGGCTGTCGCTGTATAAATATCCGGTTTGTTAATGTCTGTATATACCTTCAGTCGAACACGAATTCCTACTTTGAGGTTTTGCAACAAGTAAACTACGGCTAACTCCTTACCCGTTTGATCCGGATAATGAACGGCTGTGAGGTCATTTAAAAAAGTAAATCCTAAAGATTCATCTTCCTTTAAAAAGGTAAGAATTTTAAGATTAAGTTCTTTATCTGCAGTAAAAGTTAAGATGCCGTAATGCTCTACAAAATCGTAGATTTCGTCACCAAATGCTGTTTTTAGTTTTTGGGTAATAAAGTCGTTTGTCATAGTCTTATTCTATTCCGTAGCTTTCCAATAATGCTTTGTACTCATCGCTGTTCCGACGTCGGATACTCTCACTTTTAACCAAATCTTGAATGCGCATAAAACCATCAAGAATAGCCTCAGGACGAGGCGGGCAGCCAGGAACATAAACATCAACCGGAATGACTTGGTCAATGCCTTGCAGCACCGAATAGCTGTCAAATATTCCGCCACTGCTCGCACAAGCACCTACGGCCAATACCCAACGTGGCTCGGCCATTTGTAAATAAACTTGCTTTAATACAGGGCCCATTTTTTTAGAAATAGTACCCATTACCATGAGCAAATCACATTGCCGTGGCGAAAAACCCAATCGCTCGCTGCCAAAACGAGCGAGGTCGTAGTGAGCAGCCATGGTAGCCATAAACTCAATACCACAACACGATGTTGCAAACGGTAATGGCCATAAGGAATTAGAACGCGCCAAGCCTACAGCCTCGCTTAGTTTTGTTGCAAAAAAGCCTTCGCCAGTAAATCCTTGTGGGGCTTCTACTGTTTTTATCTTAGTATTATGTGTAACTGGTCTTCCCATTTCTATTGATTTTTTTTCTACCTAATTAATCTTCCCACTTAAGAGCGCCTTTTTTGATAATGTATGTAAAGCCCAAAATAAAGAACCCCACAAACATTAATACAGCCATGAAACCATCCCATCCTAAATCTTTGAAGTTAACGGCATAAGGATAAAAGAAAATTACTTCAACATCAAATAATACAAAAAGTATGGCTACTAAGAAGTATTTTACGGCCAATGGCTGGCGTGCGTTTCCTTGTTGTTCAATACCGCATTCAAAATTCACCAGTTTGTCGCTAGTTTTTCTTTTTGGTCCTAGCAAATGCGTAGCACCCATCATAACTGCCACAAAACCAATGGCTACGATGATTTGTATAACGATTGGAAAATAACTAATGGGTTCGTTGGTGACGTCTAGTAAAATGTGTAACATAGCTGAAAGGGACAAAGATAGTTCAATCACATAAAAACAAGCAGAAAGTTCAAGCGAACTATGTCACTAATTTGTAGTATTCTAACAGCAAATTGTACGATGCTTCAACGCTTGAACAATAACTTGTGAGCATGTGAAGTTCAACAGTAAATTACCAGACTCCTCTTTTTTATTCGTCCGAGCCATTTAGCAAATCGCGCTCCAAGATATCCATACTTACAATATCAATAGCTTCTTCCAATGTAGGTGTAATAAACATTGTATCGGTAGGGAACATTGTCTGAAAATCGTGATAGATATCTTCATTGCCGCAACAGATAACAAATGAAGTATTCAATTGATAACTGCCCTCTTGAAATGCCACTAATTGATGCATGGCATATGTATCCATATTTATAACAGAACTAATGTCAATAACTATATTTTTTCCAAGACTGTTATTTTCTTCTAAAAACGCAGTAAACGCTGTAAACTCTGCTGTTCCAAAAGCATCTATACTAGTGGTGATGATGTTGAAATTGTCTTTATGTGCAATGTTGAAAGCCATAGGGATAAATCTTCGGCCAAAGTAAACAATAATAATATAAATTTGTCGGTATATGGATTCGCAATATTCAGAAAAGGTTAAAGAGATAATTAATTATAGCAGAGAAGAAGCACTACGATTGGGTAATGACTTTATTGGTACGGAGCATTTTGTCTTAGGGCTTATTCGTGAGGGAGATTCTACGGCCATTCAAGTGCTGAAAAATATTCGTGTTGACTTATACGACTTGCGGCGAGAATTGGAAAAAGTAATTAAGAATAAAAGCAACAAAAAAGTAGAAGGCCTAAACAGTATTCCGCTTACCCGTCAGGCCGAGCGTGTTATTCGGCTTTGCAAATTGGAGCGTAAAGCACTAAAAAGTGATTTGATAGAATCAGAACATTTAATGCTTTCAATTTTAAAAAATAAAGACAATGTGGCGTGCCAAATATTAAATCGTTTGGGTGTCGATTACGATCTTTTCATGACCGAACTAACTGGTAGCACTCCCGAAAATGACTTTATTGATGATTTTAAAGCAAGTGCCGACGATGCCGATGAGTTTGGCGAAGAGCAACGCGCTGGCTACGGTGGTGGCGCAGGGGGAAGCCGACGTGCCAAAAGCACAAAGTCCAAGACACCTGTTTTGGACAATTTTGGTCGCGATATAAGCCGACTTGCTGAGAATGATGATTTAGACCCCATAGTTGGTCGGGAGAAAGAAATTGAGCGTGTTTCGCAAATTTTATCTCGTCGCAAAAAAAATAACCCAATATTAATTGGTGAGCCAGGTGTAGGTAAAACAGCTATTGTAGAAGGCCTTGCCTTACGCATTCATCAACGAAAAGTATCACGTGTATTATTTGATAAACGTGTGATATCATTAGACTTGGCTGCTTTAGTTGCCGGTACAAAATATCGTGGACAGTTTGAAGAACGCATGAAAGCCATAATGAACGAACTTGAGAAAAACCGCGATATCATTTTATTTATTGATGAAATTCATACAATCGTTGGTGCAGGCGGTGCAAGTGGTAGTTTAGATGCATCCAATATTTTCAAGCCAGCATTGGCTAGAGGAGAACTGCAATGCATTGGTGCCAGTACGTTGGATGAGTACAGAATGCATATTGAAAAGGATGGTGCTTTAGATAGACGTTTTCAAAAAGTCTTGATTGAGCCGCCGAGTGTTGATGAGACAATCACCATTTTATCCAACTTAAAATCAAAGTATGAAGATTTTCACAATGTGGAATATGATAAAGATGCTATTGAAGCATGCGTGAAATTAAGTGACCGATACGTCACTGATCGTTTGCTCCCGGACAAAGCTATTGATGTTATGGACGAAGTGGGCGCAAGGGTGCATTTAAAAAATATTGACGTGCCACCAGCCATGCTCGAACTTGAGCAAAAGATAGAAGATGTGAAACTTGAAAAAAACCAAGTGGTGAAGAGCCAGCAATTTGAAAAAGCTGCGGCATTGCGAGATAAAGAAAAGAAACTTCAGGAAGAACTCGAGGTTGCAAAAAAAGACTGGGAAGAATCAATTAAAAATAAAAAGCACCCAATAGGTGAGGAGGATATCGCAGAAGTAATTTCCATGATGACTGGAATCCCCGTCATGCGCATGGTAGAAGCCGAAAGTGTCAAGTTGCGCCATATGGGTAAAGACCTAGCCGGAAAAGTGATTGGTCAAGAAGAGGCTATCGAAAAAGTGGTAAAGGCAATACAACGCAATCGGGTGGGGTTGAAAGATCCTAAAAAGCCTATTGGAACCTTTATATTTCTTGGGCCTACAGGTGTTGGAAAAACTGAGCTTGCGCGAGTATTGGCAAGACAAATGTTTGATAGCGAAGATTCGTTGATTCGTGTTGATATGTCAGAATATATGGAGAAGTTTTCTGTCAGTCGATTGATAGGGGCGCCTCCGGGCTATGTAGGTTATGAAGAAGGCGGTCAGCTAACAGAAAAAGTACGGCGCAAACCTTACTCTGTAATTTTGTTAGATGAAATTGAAAAGGCACATCCGGATATATACAACTTATTACTACAAGTTTTTGACGATGGTCAGTTAACCGATGGGATGGGCAGAAAGGTAGATTTTAAAAATACCTTAATCATCATGACTTCTAATATTGGGGTAAGACAATTGAAAGAATTCGGCACTGGCGTAGGTTTTGCTACATCGGCAAAAAGCGCTACTGATGTTGATAATAACAAAGCCGTTATTGAAAAAGCGTTAAAGCGAACCTTTGCTCCAGAATTTCTGAATCGTATAGACGATGTAGTAATATTTAACTCATTAAAGCCTGAGGATATTCATAAAATAATTGATATCGTCATGGCCAACGTGGTGAAGCGCTTGAACAATCTGGGCTTTAATTTAGAACTCACAAAAGCTGCAAAATCATTTATTGCTGATAAAGGATATGATGAACAATTTGGTGCACGACCATTACATCGGGCCATACAAAAATATCTAGAAGACCCATTGGCTGAAGAGATTTTGAATTTATCCATTAAGGAAGGCGATACCTTAAAAGCTGACTTGGATAAAGAAAATGAGAAGCTGACCTTTGCTTTAGTTAAGCCAAAAGGTACTAAGGATTCAGACACAGAAGAAAGTAAACAAAAAGATAGCGAAGAATCATAATGCAAACTTTTGATCAACAGCGCAAAAAGTTTCTGGACTTTTTGGGTAGCTACCAATTTCCAAATGAGCCCCAGCAACTCTATGGCGCTTGCCGTCATATTTTGTCAATAGGAGGCAAACGAATTAGGCCAGTACTATGTCTAATGGCAAATGAACTTTTCAGAGATGATGATGGAGATGCTATGAAGGCTGCCCTTGCTATTGAACTATTTCACAATTTTTCGTTGGTGCATGATGATATTATGGATCAGGCAGATATTCGGAGGGGGCAGCCCACTGTGCACAAGAAATATTCATTGCCTACAGCCATTCTATCCGGCGACGCGCTAAACGTTTTTGCCTACGATTTACTAATTGAATTGCAATCCGATCAGAAAATTGAAATCATTAAATTGTTTAATAAAACAGCTATAGAGGTTTGCGAGGGGCAGCAAATTGATATGGATTTTGAATCGCGTGTAGATGTCTCGATTGTTGAATATTTGAAGATGATCGAGTTGAAAACATCAGTATTACTAGCGGCTTCCTTGGCTATTGGGGCTTTGGTAGGAGGGGCATCAGAGGAAGATGTAAGGCATCTGTATAAATTTGGTCGAAATGTGGGGATTGCGTTTCAATTAAAGGATGATTATCTCGATGCGTATGGTGATGTTACGAAGACCGGAAAAAAATTAGGAGGCGACATTCTTGCTAATAAGAAAACGATTTTCTATTGCTATTGTTTGCAACTAGCCAGCGATGAACAGCAATTGCATATGCATAATTTACAGTTATCTACTTCGGCCGATAAACTAGACAAAACGTTAGCCCTATACGATGCTCTAGGTGCCCGCGATTTTGTCTATGCACTGAAAGAAAAATACTCACAAGAGGCTTTTGAAGAATTAAATAAGGTGCAGGTGCCCACCGAAAAGCGGGAACAATTACACGAGTTAGCTCTTCAGTTATTGGCAAGGGAACATTAGCGTTTTTCGAAGGCGCTATTTCCATTTGAAATTATACGTAACACTAGGTATTATAGGAAAGACTGACACCTGCTTTACCTTGATATCAACCCCTTCCTGACTGGTGACGTCACCCGGCAGGTCTAAATATAAAAAGTATGGATTCTGCCTGCTATATACATTGTAAATGCCAAATGCCCATGAGCTTGTCCAGCGACGTTCTTTCTTTTGTACAGGGGTATAAATTGCACTAATATCAAAGCGGTGGTAGGCTGGTATGCGTTGATTATTCAATTGGTCAAATCCTTGAACCAGTTTTTGGTCCACGAAATAAAGTGAGGTTGGTAGGGTTACCCGTGTGCCACTACCGAATACAAATAGTGTTGAAAATGTCCACTGCTTATTTACTTCGTAGGTATTAATAATTGACAGGTTGTGTCGCTGATCATACTTGGCATAGTAGGTTTCGCCATTATTCAAATCTTCAAAATTACGCTTTGTCCAAGCTAAGGTATACGATATCCAACCAGTCCAACGGCCTTTTACTTTGTTCACAAAAAACTCTGCACCATAGGCATGACCGTTTCCAAAAACAAAGTCATAGTCTACATCACGAATATTGTCAGGGGTATAGCCCTCGCGATATTCCAGCAAATTGTTCATGTCTTTGTAATATACTTCCACTGATGTTTCAAACATATCATCGCTGAAATTACGGAAGTACCCCAAACTATACTGCCACCCATTTTGTGGCATAACAAAGTAGGAACTGGGTGTCCATAAATCAGTGGGTAAGGTTGAGCCGTTATTTGTAACCAAGTGAATGTATTGATAATTGCGCGCCACACTAGCCTTGAATGATGAGCTATTATTAAGGGCAAAGCGCATGTTTAAGCGTGGCTCCCAGCCACCATAAGATTGTGCAATGTCTCCACGCCCAAAAGTGACGCTGTCTGTTTTTATGGTGTTTTTGTCATCGGCAAAGCTGTAACGAGTGTAAGGACCAACTTGTAAAAATGCCGAATATCGTAGGCCGGCATTTATTTTTATATGCTCGCCAATGTCAAATTCATCTTGTACGTATGCGCCCATCTCATGTGCGTATTTTCTACTTGCAGCATTTGCGGGATTGATGTCCTCACCTTCAGCTTGCCCTTGAAAAGTACTGGGTGTGAAAGTGTGAAAAGTATGGTTTAAACCTCCTTTAAAATTGTGTCCGAATTTGGAGTAATAGTCAAGGTCTGTTTTGGCGCCCCAATCCCTGATGCCAGAAAATAGTCTGAATGTTGTATTCTGCTGAAACTCACCGTTGAAAGCAAAGTTGTAATCATTGTATAGCAGCGTAGTATTCATGAATAGTTTGTCATCAAACAAATGATTCCAACGTAAGGTCGCCGTTGAGTTGCCCCATGGTATATCGATATTAAAATTGCCTGTCTCATTTCTAAAGGTGAATACATCACGGCCAAAATAACCACTCAAGTAGAGACGGTCCTTATCAGAAAAAGTATGGTTCACTTTTGCATTTACGTCATAGAAATAATAGCCCGAGCCGGCAAAAGCACTTTCCTTGTTTACGAAAGGTTTGGTAAGCGCATCTATGTAGGTGCGTCGGGCACTAACTATAAATGATGATTTATCCTTGATAATAGGTCCTTGAATGGCAAGGCGCGAGGCAATCAAACCAATGCCACCATCTACCTGATATTCTTTATTGTTGCCATCTTTCATGCTAATATCCACTACAGACGATAGTCGCCCGCCATACTGCGCAGGCATACCGCCTTTGATAAGTTTTACATCTTTAATTGCATCGGCATTGAAGACAGAAAAGAAGCCAAATAAATGCCCTGAGTTATAAACTGGTGCATCATCTAATAAAATTAAATTTTGGTCAGGGCCACCACCACGCACATAAAAACCACTTTGTCCTTCACCTGCCGAGTTGACTCCCGGAAGCAGCTGAATGGCTTTCAGTATATCTACCTCCCCCAGAATAACGGGCAGTTTTTTTACATCAGCTACAGACAATTGGTGCATGCCTACTTCGGTGCTTTGCACATTGGCATCCGATTTTTTTGTTTTAACCACTACCTTTTTGGTTTCCGTTGAGCGGCGGCTTAGCTCAAAATTTTGTTTTTCATCTGCGTCCATTTTTATACTTTTTTCTAAGGTGGAAAAACCAACATAGGAGACGCGCACAGTATAGGTACCAGGAGCTACCGAAATAGAATAATAGCCATACATGTTTGCTTTCACTCCTTTTTTTAACTCGTTGATATACACCGAAGCCGCAGGCAAACTCTCGCCGGTAGCAATATCTTTAATATAACCACTCAGTGTAACACTTTGCCCAAATACGCCTGTCGAAATGCCCAATAAACAGAAAAAGAAGAGGAGTTTTTTTAATGCCATGTTTCGGGTTGCAATTTAACGGCAGTCAAGCGGTTAGAAATGTTAAATTGGTATTAGCATGTCATATTACTGTGATAATTAGATTGATTGCTACTTTAATTGAGTTGCAAGCTAAAAAAGTTGTGATGTTTAGGTTTGTCGGTGCTCTGTTGTATAATAAAATTTCAAAATCTGCTGGCCCGAAGGACATTTTAGCATTTGTGATTTTGTTTTAGTTTAATTAAATATTTTATCTAACTTTCCTATAAAATCACCTTTTAAAATCCTTCTTTATATGAAAAAATACTTTGTTCTAATATTATTGTTTGCAGGCATAGCTCAAACAACTTATTCGCAAACATTACCTGAATTTTCTTTTTTAGGGCTGAATAATAAACGCATTACACCGTCTAGTCTACCTGCAGACAAACCAGTTCTAATATTTTACTTTGATCCGTATTGCGACCACTGCCAAAAACAAGCATCATGGATTAAAGGTGAAATTGATAAGTTCAAAGGTGTAAGCATGGTTTGGGTTTCGAATGAGCAACTTAATGAATTGGCAACTTTTAGCAAAAAGCACTTCGATGGTAAGTCAAATTTCATTTTTTGTCAGGACGACCAATTAATGTTCGATCAGTATTTTGGATATAGCGAGGTATTGTCAGTGCGCGTTTATAACAAAAAGCGAGAATTGCGGGCCACTTTCAATGATTTTATGCCAGTCTCGCAATTGCTGAAAGCGCTAGATTAGCAGTCATGATATTGACGATTAATTTTAACTGAGATGTTGATAATTTCTCTTACAAAAACATTGCACTGGACTCAATTTTTAGCAAGCCAATAGCCAAACTATTTCTTTCCGAAATACAGCCACGTCATACTGGCCAACAGTGCTCCGGCAATTGGCGCGAGTATATATATCCATAATAAATTCATATTTCCAGAAACGACAGCCGGCGAAATGGATCTTGCCGGATTCATGGATGCACCTGTAATGGGCCCCGCAAAAATGGCTTCTAGCATGACTGTTGCACCCACTGCTAGGCCGGTAAATTGGTTTGCCGATTTATTATGACCAACAAATAAAATGACTAACATGAGCAAATAGGTTAAAATGATTTCCAGCATAAAACTTTGTTGCCAAGGACCGGCGGGTAGGGTAGAGCCTAAGTGGTCGTGATTAAAAAAGAGCAGGTGCAGCATGCCGCTTGCTAAAAAAGCACCAATTAATTGTGACAATATATAGGGCATTACTTGTTTTTTTTCAAAACTGCTTGTTATACAAAAAGCAATAGACACAGCCGGGTTAATATGAGCGCCCGAAATATTACCGAGGGCAAAAATCATCACGGTTACAATCAGACCAAAAGTCATGGCTATTCCCAAATGACCTATTGCACCCTGGCTTAGGTCATTGATGACAATTGCGCCTGTGCCACAAAAAACCAAGGCGAAAGTCCCTATGAGTTCGGCAACGTATTTTTTCATTGTTTTACAATACTTAATGCAAACATCATTTCTCGGCCTATTTGTTTCAAGCTGTTATCATATGCCTCGGCTACTTGGTCTGATGCATCATACACTTTAGGGTCAGCAAAGGGAAGTGCCAGGCGAAAATCACAACCCCTAACCAAAGGACAGCCGGTATCGGCATCCGAACAAACCATTATTGCAGCGAATTCTGTTGAAGGATTGGGTGCATCCTGATAGTGTTTCGAAAAAGCAAAGTATGGTGGCATTTCCTGAGTCCATTTGATAGCGTATGTTGGATTCTGTTTTTCTTCGTTGGAATCAATCGTTAACCCAATGCGTTGAAAGGCTTCAATAGCATTTGGGTGGAAGCAAGTTGCTTCGGTTCCACCGGAGTATGTTTTGATGTTGGGTAACTGAAAATAAGTGGCACCTATCGCCAGCCATAATTGTGCCATATGGCTTCTACGTGAATTATGGGTACAAATTGCTATAAGTTGGGCTTCTGTTTTTGTTTCTAACTTGTTGCTTATGTATTGCCCGAGCAAGGTTAGTTGAGCTCTACGAGCTGTTGTTATTTGATCAAATTCAACTTCCAACAAAGAACAATATTGCTGCAGTTTAATTGGCAATTTTAAATTCTCTTTCTTCATTGATGTTTAGTTGAAATTGTAAAATAAAGCTCCAACGCTCAATAAGATTATTGTTTGCTTTAGATGCTATATTATTTTTTTGTAAACTTTTTAGACATCCGAACTCTTTTTCTATCAAAAAAGTAGACTTTGTAAGAAAATAAAGGAAGTGCTTAAATACCTTGTTCTTGTAAATTATTCTGACACATCAACGCCGCGCATTTAAACTTCGAATTAAAAGGCGGCATTAAACTTGATTCAATCACACGTATTTAGTAAAATGATTGTCCAAAGCAAACAACTTAAATCCCTCAAGGTTTAAATTTTTACAAACTCCTTCTACCGAAAAATGCTGCCCACTTCATAAGATTCCATAGTTTTTCAGATAAATTTGCAGCCTTGGCACTCCTTGGGCAAATCATAAAACGTTATCTCAAAATTCAGAGTCGAATTACGCTGCGCAATGCTTCGCATCGGCGTTATCAGGAATTGGAATTGCGTCGTTTGCTAAAAAAAGCCGCTGATACGCAATTTGGAAAGCATTACCAGTTTGACGATATACTTCGGGCCAAAGATCCTTATGCGCAGTTTGCAGCGAAGGTGCCTTTTCATAATTACTCGTCAATGTACGAGCAATGGTGGCATAAAAGTCATGAAGGGCAGCCGAATGTAGCCTGGCCTGGTAAGGTGAAGTATTTTGCCCTCAGCTCTGGTACTTCTGAAAGCGCCAGTAAGCACATACCCGTAACAGCTGATATGGTGAAGTCAACTAAAAAAACAGGCTTCAAACAGTTTTGTAGTATGCTCAACTTTGATTTGCCGGATAATGTTTTTTCCAAAGGTATTTTGATGTTAGGCGGTACTACAGCGCTCTTTGAAAAAGGTGATTTTTATGAGGGAGACATGAGCGGAATTTCGGCTAAAGAGATGCCCAAATGGTTGTCGTATTTCTTTTACAAACCGGGGCAGCGCATTTCCAAGCGGCCGGATTGGGAAGATCGTATCAAGCTTATTGTGCGGAATGCCAAAAAATGGGATGTAAGTATTGTAGCCGGTGTGCCGGCGTGGGTGCAAATTGTACTGCAACGTGTGGTGGCGTATCACAAGGTTAAACACATACATGAAATTTGGCCGAACCTTTCGTTATACATTCATGGAGGAGTTTCTTTTGAGCCGTATCGCGATAGTTTTCGAAAAGTGCTCGGGCGTAGCATTGTATACATGGAAACTTATATGGCAAGTGAAGGCTCTTTTGGTTTTCAGGCGCGACCGGGCGTAAAAGGCATAGCCTTTGTAACCAACAACAGCATTTTTTATGAATTTGTGCCTTTTAATGCTGATAACTTTAGCGATGATGGCGAAATAAAACAGGGTGCCAAAGCTTATCGCATTCATGAAGTGGTTGAGAAAAAGGATTATGCCATTGTGGTGAGTACTTGTTCGGGAGCCTGGCGCTATTTAATAGGGGATGTGTTGCGCTTTACAGATGTAGCACATGCCGAGTTTATAATTGTAGGCCGTACCAAGCAGTTTTTGAGTTTGTGTGGCGAGCATATGAGCGTGGATAATATGAACCGTGCCATAGAGGTTGTGCAACAGAAGCTCAAAATTGAAATCAAAGAGTTTACTGTAGTAGGTTTTGCCTATGAAGATTTGTTTGCCCATCGTTGGTATGTAAGCTGCGATACACCTGTAGATAAGGAAGAAGTGCGCCGGGTAATAGATGAAACCTTGTGTGCCGTAAATGACGACTATGCCGTAGAGCGTACCAGTGCGCTGAAGGAGGTATTTGTGGAGGTCTTGCCTTCGGATGTTTTCCTTTCTTTTTTAGAGAAAAAAGGCAAGATGGGTGCCATGAATAAATTTCCCCGCGTTATGAAAGGAAAGCAGCAGGAAGAATGGGAGAAATTTCTCAGTACTGCAAAGTCATAGTTTTTTATTGTTTGACAAATTTGCTTGTCACCTTGCCATTATCATGTTGAAAATGCACCATATATAATCCTGTAGGTAGGTTGGATATATCAATTGTTGAGGTGTTTTGGTTCAAGGAAAATGTTTTGATTTTTTGACCATGAATGCTGTATATAGCCAATGTACCCTTTTGAGTAGCATGTATTTGCAGGCTGTTACTTGACGGGTTCGGTGATAAGTTGAAAGTAAGTTGATCTACCGGCTCTTGCGTAACGCTTAATGGGGCATAACACATACTGGAAGAACGATACAAATCCTGCTGAAACATGAGCCAATCCGGTCCGATACCATTGCCTATTTCTACCATATAGGCACGGCCATAGTTGGTTGAAAAATTGGGGTAATCGGTTTTGCCACCAACAATGAAGGCGTCAATTTTACCATTTTGATCGAAGTCGGCAATAAGAGGTGCATGGCTCAACTCAAAAGTTTTTCCTATATGCGCAGCCAAATCCAGATTGAAAATTACGGAACCATCAAATCCATTTAAGGCAATAAGATTGCCTTTGTTGGTACCGAAAACGATATCCATTTTACCGTCTGCATTGATTTCGGCAATGGCTACACCACGAAATGCCTGACCAAAGTTGGGCGCATTGTAATACCAAAGTGGTGTACCATTTTTAGTTAGTGCACCTACACCATAGCCATCACAGTATATCACCTCGCATTGACCATCATCATTTATATCTGCAATGGCAGCCGGGGCACCAATGTAAACGCTGGACTGATAATCCCACAACAAGCTACCATCCTCAGCGTTGAGGGCGTATAATTTGCCATTATAATCACCCAACACCAGTTCAGGTTTATTATCGTTATCCAAGTCAGCAACGGACGTACCATGATATATATAATCTGATACCGGTTTCGACCAAAGCAAATTTTGGGTTAGTCCATCATAAGCATAAACACGGCTAGTGTCCGGTTGAAATGCCCAGATGCCGACTACAAAATCCAACGTGCCGTCATTATTTACATCAACAATAGTTGGGGCCGTCTGTACCCATGAGTTGCTGTACACGTTTTTGTCCCAGCACTGACTACCATCTTCACTATTAAGACAAAGCACATGTCCGTTAAAGCCACCGTGGAGAATTTCTGCCTTGCCATCTTGGTCTACATCGGCTATAGTGGGTGGAGAATCACTACCTGCGGTATTTGCTTGCCATTGGATTTGTCCTGTTTTGCCACGGAAACAAAATGTTTTCGGGTTGCAGGAACTAGGCACAATGACTTCTAATGTGTCATCATTATCAATATCATACATAGCCACTGCCACATCATTACAGCCGTCGCCAGACCCCCGGGCATTAAACTTCCAAAGCAGGCTGCCATTTTCTGCATTCAAGGCATAAATATTACTATCGTTTCGGTAGCAGCCGAATACAATTTCCAGCTTGCCATCTTTGTCAATATCACCAGCGGCGGATTGTCCAAATGACGAATCCAATACATCAAACCACCATTTTATCTGAGGGTTTTGGGCATGTATTGTATTGGCAATAATCATACAAAAAATAAAGACAAATGTTTTCCTGCAATTCATAGTGGTACTAAAGTTAAATAAAAAGGGGAGAATAAAATCAAATTTAATAGTTGCGAATGCGCGGATCTATAAGGGCGTAGATTATATCCACCAGAATATTAATGATAATGAAAAAAGTGGCTGTAAAAATTACACTGCCCATTACCACCGGAAAGTCAAATTTATTGAGGGCATCCACTGTTACTTTGCCAATGCCTTTCCAGCCAAAAATATATTCTATAAAAAAGCTGCCAGCCAGTAATTCGGCAAACCATCCCGATACGGAAGTGACAATTGGATTCAGTGCATTGCGTAGCGCATGTCGCCAAATTACAGCCTTTTGCCTAAGCCCTTTGGCATATGCCGTACGAATAAAATCCTGATTAAGCACATCGAGCATAGCGGAACGCGTAATTTGGGTAATGATAGCCATTGGACGTATGCTCAATGTTAGTACAGGAAGTATTAAACTTTTAAGTTGCAGCTGTTTGCCAAGTATGGGGTCATAATCCCAAAGGGGTGAAATAATCGATAGGCCAGTATAGTCGCTGAATAAAAAACCGAAAAGGTAGGCAATAAATATTCCGGCAAAAAAGCTTGGTGATGAGATGCCTAAGACAGAGGTAAATACCGCTGTAGAATCTAACCAGGTATTGTGCTTTACGGCGGCCAATACTCCCAAAGCAATGCCGATAACAGTAGCGATAACTATTGAAAGTACTGCCAAAATAAGCGTACCAGGGAAGGCATCAGAAAGCAAATCCCATACTTTTATTTTTGTTTGATAAGAACGCCTTAGGTAAGGTTTTTTGATAACCAATTGCCTTTCATTTGAAAAATTCATTAGCTCATGGAAACCATATTGTTCCTTTTCACTTTTGTAATGAATAGCCAGCGGTGACAAGTCGTTAAGATACAATCCAAACTGAGTAGGTAATGGCTTATCGAGGTATAGTTCTTTGCGAACATTTTCAATTGTTTGCGCATCGCTACGCTGGCCCATGGTAAGTCTTGCCGGGTCGGCAGGAAGTAATACAAAAAATAAAAAAAAGACGAGGGTGACTACTCCTAGCAAAACAAGTAGTGCATTTCCAAGTTTTTTAAATAGATATTGTATCACAGCTAAAACAATAATTGATCTAATTCTTTTTTTATCAACTCTTTGCGCTCTTCGGGCATGCTGAAATGCTGATGTGTAAAAGCTTTTTTAATTATGTTGTTTATTTGTGCAGATTGTTGCTCCCATCGTTTGCAAACTTTACAGAGCACATTGTGAAATTTTAATTGGGTTTGTTGCCATGTCGAAAGGCCTTCGCTTTCTTTGATTGTAGTTAAAAATCCGGCCTCTTTACAATTAATGAATAGTTTTTTGGCAATTTTATTTTGTTCCATGTTTAAGTTGGTTTATTGATTCATCCAGTTTTGTTCAAGACAAGCGCGCAGTTGAAGTTTAGCCCGATGCAGGATAACCCAAAAGTTACTTTTCGAAATATTAAATGTCTCGGTAATTTCTTCGGTGGTGGCATCATCGACTAGTTTCATCTTGCTGATGGCACCCCACTTTTCAGGGAGCTTGTCAAAGCACGCCAGTATGATGTCGCTAAGTTCATTTTGTTCGGTAAAGTTTAGTCCTTCTGTTTTTAAAGTGGACTGTATGGTTGCCGGTTGGTTTGTGGCAGAGAAATCACTATCGCCGGCGGTATCGAAAAAATAATCAGCAGCATCGCCAAGTTGAGCAATCGTAATTTGATTTCGTGTACTGGCTTTTCGGTAGTAATCGATGATTTTGTTTTTTAGAATAGTTACAAGCCATGTTTTTTCACTAGCCTCGCCTTTAAAGTTGTCTTTAGCTTTAAATGCCGATACGAAAGTATCTTGTACTAAATCCTGAGATAATGCAACATTGCTGGTTCGATACATGGCATGATTGTATAAGTAATCAGCATAATTTTTAACCCAATCTTTTGGATTTAGCTTGTTGGCCATGGATTAAAAATAATACTAATTACCTAGTTTGGACGATTAGCTAAAAGCCTATTTACGTTTTTATCTGAAAAATTCAATCATTATTTTGAGATGGCAAATTCTTTAAATTTATTAATGTCGAATTCGTTTTTGTCTATGCCCTCGTAGGATTGTATCGTATTGCCATTCCACTGACAGAATACGCCCGGTGTTGAACCGCTGCCCAACAAGTCCCAAAAGTCACCAATACCGAGAACTACATAGGGAAATTTAACGCCAGCTATTTTGAAGAATTCGGGTATTTTTTCAGCCTCCTCATCCATGAAGTATATGTAGACCTCCGGAATTTTATTTTTTCTGGCAAGTTCGCCAATGGCCTTAGCTGTATTTTGACAGTGATCGCAGCCAGGAGCAAACATGCATAACACTTTTTTGCCTTCGTCCACTTTTACCGTTTTGCCATTGAAAATAGCGAATGGTGCAAACTTTGATACCTTTTTAGCTGGGCCTTCTGGTGTTTTTTGTTCTGGAGTTTTGCTTGCAGCTTCTTTCGTGTTGGTATTCGATGGTGTGCTGCTGTTTGTTTGGGTTGCTTTGTTGGTTTCAGTTACTGTTTTTTCTTCTTCATTGGTTCCTATTTCTTCGTCAGTAATGCTGAGTGTATCGTTTAAATCATTAATATCGATGAGCGCGTCGTCAATAACAGCCTCTTTGGTTTGAACCGGTTTTTTATCGCACGGACAAAAAGGAAATGCCATAAACATTAGTAGCGCAGAAAGTAAAAAAATAAGAACTGGATAGAGAATTCGTTTCCAACTTTTGTCTTGCGTAGGCAGTAATTTGTATAGCCAAATAAGTAAACCAATTGTAATAATATTTTTCACAAAGGCTTCCAAAGGTGTCATTGGGATAAGTTGTCCAAAACAGCCGCAATTACCATTCATTGCTCCAAATTGTATCATTTGGATGGTCAGATGGCCACAAAAAGCCACCAGCAAAATAATAGTAACCGGGATAACCAATTTTTTTAACAAATGAGGGAATAAAATGGCTATACCCAATGCCAATTCAAAACCAATTAATAGACGTGCTAAATAATGTGACATACACCAGTCACAAATACTCAAGTCTACCAATTGTTTTTCAAAGGCCCAGAGGGGAAACATTTTGGCCACTGCGGACACTGTAAACAGCACAAAAATGACAATTCGAATAATCCAGGCAATGATATTTTTTCTGCTATTATTTTCCATAACGACTGCTATTAATTGTTTAGATGCTTGTAGACAAATATAAAAGCAGATTGCGCTGCAACATCTTTATCTTATGTTATTTCTACTGAACAATCAGTGTGCAGGGGTCGCCGTATACGGATGGCGACAAATACTGAATGAATAATGAGGGGTATATTTTATAAACACCTTTTTCTTTGGGTGCTACTATTGTAAGGGTATGGGAATATGGTGGAGATAAAATAGCATTGATGTCAACATCCGATTCAACACTATTGATTAATCTACCTTGTTCAAAAAGCAGGCAACCCAGATTGGCCTTTTGATATTGTGCTTCCTGATTCCTTGGCTTGTTAGCTACAGCTATGGCTAGTCTTATTTCTTCTCCTGCTTTTACCGTGATTTGTTCAGGCTGCAGTATTAGCTTGTACTGACGATAAGTTTGGAAAGAATCAATGATTTTATACGACAAATCTCCATTCGTTAAAATTAGCGGCGTAAAACCTGCCGTAAGGCCATTGTGTATCAAAAAAACTTTTTTGCCTGTAAAATCAACTTCATTGTTGAGTAGCAGATAGTGGGAAGGTGATGATACTAAAGGCGTTAGGTTGGCAACTTTTTCATCCTGACTATAGAACCAGTATTTTGAAGGACGCTGATAACCTGATTGAAACACAACAGGCAATTCTCCGGCTTGTTTTTTGATTTCGTTCGCCCATTTTTTGTTATTGTGAAATTCATAAACCTTCTGAAAAGTTTTGTAACCACTGGGCAGAATGTCATAGCTAAATACGATTCGTAAAGCAATTGCCACAATAAGCATTATAGGAAAAATCAGGAAGACAGCTTTACGCAATCGAGGTCGCTGAAGGGCCGCTTTATAGCCCAAAACGGTCAGCGGTATGATTGTAGCTACCATCCAGTTTGCCTCAATTCGATTGCGAAAGCTTAGTATAAAAAAGAAACTGATAATGCCTAGAAGAACAAATTTGAGATTCTTATCAAGTTGATTATTCGGTTTAAATCGTGCTGCTGCAGGTATAAGGAATAAGCCAATAAGTGGTCCGGTGATTAATACTAAGCCACCCCAAAAATGTAAGGGGTAATACCAATGATAACCATCTCGCTCCCGCTGTAATAAATGAAATTTGAAGCTGACCCAGTCATGTTCATACAACCAATAAATATGAGGCATGTAAAGCATTAGGGCAATAAGGCCAATAAGGTAGAGTGAGGGTCTTTTAAATAATGGAATGTTTGCGGCAAGTAATGATAGGATGATGACAACACCATGATATTTACTATACAATAGCAAGGCTGCTATCATGCTGACCAGCAAGACATTCGGCCAGGTAACTTTTTTGTTGTAATAGTCAAAAGCAATAATTAGTAATATGCTAAAAAGAAGATATGGGATATCCGGAGCAGCCCATACTCCAGCAACATGCATCACCAAAAAGGAACATAGGATTGCTATGAATAAGCGGACATCTTGCGGTTTGGCTAGCCAGCCTATGGCAAATACCGTAATAAGGTGGGCTAAAACAAATAATAGCCTAACACCGAACTCATTATGAAATAGCGCGTAGCCAATTTTGATAAAAACGAGCACCATCGGTGGTGTATGAAAAGAGCCCCAATTTAAATCCAGACTACAAACCCAATAATAAGCCTCATCATCCAAAACTTCCATGTTGAAAGCTTGTATGCAAGCCAACAATGACCACAGAAAATAAAATATTATAAGAGACTTTTTCATGCCCGGCTATTCAATCAAGCCGAGCCGTTTGGCACGAGCCTCCCATTTTTGTCTGGCATAGCTCTGCGGATCAGCGATGGCATCGGTTTCATCCATGATTTCAAATCCAAACAAAGTTTCTATGATATCTTCTAGGGTTACCAGCCCCATAACCCCTCCATACTCATCTACCACAATAGCCATGTGCTCTTGTTTTTCATTGAGTATTTCAAATACTCTGCGCAGCGTCATAGAGCCAGGAACAAATGTGGCTTCACGGCTGATAGTGCTTAGCAAATCCTCTTCTTTGCCTTCCAGCAAACTTTGTAACAAGTGGTCTTTAAGTAAAATGCCCGTAACCTCGTCTTTGGTTTCTTTGTACAAGGGGATGCGCGATTGGGAGCGAACTTTATTTTTTTTATAAAACTCACCTAAGGTGAGTGACTCTTCAGCCATCACCATGACAGTGCGCGGGGTCATAATATCTCTAACGGTTAGTTCGTCGAACTGTAAGAGGTTTTTGATAAGTAGGTGATCTTCGTCAGATAGGTCACCGCTCTCACTTACCACATCGACCATTGCAGCAAAATCTTGCTTGCTGAAAATACTCTTGTCTTTTTCTTTTTTAAGTGCTCTTGTTAGAAAGGTGCTGAGTCGAATAAAGGGAAACAATACCCAAGACAATATGCGCAATGAACGAGCGGTAAAAGGAGCCAGATTTTTCCAATTATTCGCACCTACGGTTTTGGGGATAATTTCGGATAAAAATAAAATCGCCAAGGTCATTAAGGTCGCTACAATAGATTCGTAGGCTATGTCAAACCCAAGAAGGGATAATTTTTGTGTGCCAAATAGTTTCCCTGCTTGGGCGCCAACGCCTATGGCACCAACGGTATGGGCAATTGTATTCAGCGTAAGAATTGCCGATAGCGGTTTGTCAATATCTTTTTTTAGTTCGGATAATAACAAGCCAGTTGTTGGGTCATCATCTTCCTTCCGTTTTATGTAAGAGGGCGTTACAGATAAAAGAACGGCTTCCCAAACGGAGCATAGAAACGAAATGGTAATAGAAAGTATAAAGAAACCTATTAATAAGCCCATAGTTTGTACGGCCAAATATACAATGGTGCAATAGTTTGTATCACACAATGTGTATAAAATGCAACCCACTATTTATTCAACTGAATAAATAATGGGTTGCATGTGTCAAATTATTTCAAAATATTATGCCCAAGCTTGTCACGCTTAGTGGTCAAATATCGTTCATTATGCAGGTTGGGTATTATTTCGATGGGGATGGTCTCTACAATCTGCAATCCATACCCCAATAGTCCTGCACGTTTCTTGGGGTTATTTGAAATCAGTCGGATTTTAGAAATATTCAGTTTTCGTAATATTTGCGCACCGACTCCATAATCCCGTGCATCCATGGCAAAGCCTAATTTTTCATTGGCCTCTACGGTATCTAAGCCTGCTTCTTGCAATTTATAGGCTTTAAGTTTATTTAAAAGACCAATTCCACGCCCTTCTTGATTCATATAAAGCACTACGCCTTTACCTTCTTTGTTTACCATTTCCATGGCGGCGTTTAGTTGCTCACCACAATCACACCGCATAGAGTGTAGAATATCGCCTGTGAAACATGAGCTATGCACACGCACCATAACGGGTTCATCTTTTTTCCAT
>CAYPET010000027.1:0-22683 GCA_964409905.1 uncultured Chitinophagaceae bacterium
TCCTGCAGCTAGTATATTGACTACGTAATCCTCTGTCTCGCCGTAGTTGTATGTGCCACATGGCTGTGTAGCAGCTTGAGTGCCTAGCATATTGTACACCACACGCAATCGTGTCAACCCTGGAAGAGCAGTTGTTGGTACTGTGAAGTTGCCTGTTGCAAGGTTTGTACTATTCGTTGCCAAATTCATAATCTCTTCTCCAGGGGCTGTCCAAGCTGTATTGTGATCATAATCTATCCATGCTTTTACCCATCCGGCATAAGTGGCTGAAGAACTAAAAGTTGGCTGCATAGATATCGGGTAACTTTGACCTTGAATAAAGGTCGGTATCGGGGTCAAGGTATCAAAATTCGAATAACCATTAACTGAATTCACGTTGTTAATTAATGGCGGCGGAGTAGCAGGATTGGACAACGTACCTACACTAAACTGACCAATGTCACCCAAGGTGGTAATCGTTGCAGTAGAATTATTACAATAGCAGGGACTGAAAGGACTAAAAGTAGCTGGGGTTACTGCGATTGCTGTAGCCGTATCTGACAGTCCAGAAGTGTCACAAGTGGTAACGCAAGTATACCATGTCGGTCCGGGTTGAGGAGGGACCAGACACATTGAAGAATTAGTGTCGTTTGTCATGACTGTCCAAGGTCCATTAGCAGAGACTGAAGATTGCAGCCATTGATAACTTAAACCAGAATTCGGATTATTACCAGTAAGGTAATAGCAGGATTGCACACCCGGACATGGATTTGGATTACCAAGAACGGTATCATGGTTAGGCATACCTGCACAAGGGGCACTTTGCAATGTTAAACTCACTTTGCCAACAAAATACCTTGGCACGAACGACATAGTTGCTTGTCCAAAACCAACTGTGTTATTGGGACAAACCGTTCCGCCAATTTTGTAATTTCCGACACCAAGCACAATGCCACTGTTTGAAAAAGAATCGGGAGTTGGAGAACTTGGTGCGGCACAAGAACCGGTGCCGCCGTATCCTAATCCGGAACGAATTAATTGAAATCGGTAGGTTGTGTTTCCTGGTATGACAAAGTTTAAGCCAGTAAGCAAAGGTTGCATCGTATTGGCCAACGGAGCATTTACACTTGCGTTAACAATTTGAGTCCAGGCAGGCGCTGCCGCTGTTGTTGCATTGGTAAGTGATGTAGATGAATACCACAATTCTGTAGCTTGCGTACCTGCACCTTGAATGTAATAGCTAACTGTATCCAGAATAGCCGGAAAAGGATTGGTATTTTTTATAATAAATGTTACTGCTCCACTTCCGTTATTCGTAGTAATTGTGGATGTCTGTGGGATAGTTAACGGATGCGTACTAGGTGTCATCGAGTTAATGTTTATCATTTGGGCATTAGCAGTATTATAACTGACAAGCAACAATACAATAATCACTATCTGGTAGAAGTAGCTTTTTAACATATTTTTCATCTTGAACCTTAAAAATAAGGATATACATTTTTTTAACAAGTTAATCCTTTGATTTTTTTCAACATATAATCTGTATTGTCATTTTTTCTTGACATAGATTGGCACTACCTTTGCCTGCTATGAATTTTAACCTTTCACAGATACCGAACAGAGATTCAAAACCCAGGAAACATGGCATTACCATGGTAATGGATAAAGGACTGAGCATCAATCAAGTAAAAGACTTTCTGGATATTGCCGAGCCTTATGTTGACGTTGTAAAATTTGGATTTGGCACTTCTGTGGTTACCCCCAAACTAAAGGAAAAAATTCAAGTATATAAAGATGCCGGGGTGGCCATCTATTTCGGCGGCACTCTTTTTGAGGCGTTTGCAATTCGAAATGAGATAGACAAGTATGAGGCTATCATAAAAGAATATGACCTGGAATACGTTGAGGTTTCTGATGGTAGCATGAGTATTCCGCATGAAGAAAAATGTAAATACATCAGTCGTTTGGCAAAGCAGGTAACGGTGCTCAGCGAGGTGGGAAGTAAAGATACCAAACATATAATACCGCCATACCGTTGGATAGAGCTTATGCAAGCCGAAATACAGGCTGGGAGTTCTTATGTGATTGGCGAAGCAAGAGAAAGCGGCACCGTAGGAATATATCGCAGCAGTGGAGAAGTTCGAGAAGGGCTTGTGCAAGAAATTCTAACTAAAATTCCTGAAGAAAAAATTATCTGGGAGGCACCATTGAAAGCGCAACAGGTTTACTTTTTGAAATTGGTAGGGGCGAATGTGAATTTAGGGAATATAGCGCCATCTGAAGTGATTCCGCTGGAAGCCATGCGAATTGGTTTACGCGGTGATACTTTTGATTTTTACCTGGATAAATAATTTCTTTTTCAAATCAACTCCAAACTATCCTTTTTTGAATCAACTGTTGAAATACGGATTAATTGGAAAGCGCCTTGATTATTCTTTTTCGAAAAATTATTTTACAAGAAAATTTGAACAAGAAGGCATTCATGCCGAATATAAAAATTTGGCCATCGAAAGCTTGGATGCCATTAGAGAAATCATTTCTCAAAACCAACTATCCGGCTTTAACGTTACCATCCCGTACAAAGAAAAAATATTCGATTATTTAGATGACGTAAGCGAGACGGCGCGAACTATTGGCGCCGTGAATTGTGTTCAAATCATGCCGGATGATTATTGGGTCGGCCACAATACAGACTGTATTGGTTTTGAATTATCGCTATTGACACTGCTTGATAGGGCGCGCCCCAAAGCAATGATTTTTGGCAGCGGAGGCACTTCTCAGGCGGTAAAATTTGTACTTCAGCAACTTGGTATTGATTACATTTCGGTCAGTCGACATGACTACCTTGACTACGTGTTGTATGAACAACTCAACGAAGAATACATGCAAGAATATAAATTACTAATTAATACAACGCCACTAGGCACCTTTCCAGATATAGACTCCTGTGTGGATATCCCCTACGAATTTATCAGCCCAGAGCATTTTTGCTTTGATGTTGTCTACAACCCCGACAAATCAAAATTTCTGACCCTTGCTCAGGATAAAAGCGCCAAAATAAAGAATGGGCAGGCTATGTTGGAATTACAAGCTGATGAAAGCTGGAAAATCTGGACAAAAGAAGGGTAGTAAAAAAAATCAGTATTATAACCGCTCACGCACTGTTCGTTGCTCGATGCGCTTCTCGTAGTTCTCGCCTTTAAAAATATAGCGTACGTATATACCGGGCACATGAATCTCGTTTGGATTTAACTCACCGGCGGGCACCAACTCCTGTACTTCGGCGATAGTAATTTTTCCAGCCATGGCCATTAACGGGTTAAAATTACGCGCCGTGTCTTTAAATATTAAATTGCCATGGGTATCACCTTTCCAAGCTTTTACCAGAGCATAATCACTTTCAAATGCCCGTTCCATTAGATATTCTTTTTCCTCGCCAAACATACTAAATCTGCGTGTTTCCTTACCCACTGCCACCTCTGTTCCTACTCCGGCTGGTGTATATATTACAGGCATGCCGTAGCCAGTAGCCATGCAGCGGGTAGCCAATGTGCCCTGCGGCACAAGTTCTACTTCCAACTCGCCTGATAACATTTGTCGTTCAAACTCTTCATTCTCACCTACGTATGACGATATCATTTTTTTTACCTGGCGTCCTTGCAGCATCAAGCCAATACCAAAGTCATCAACCCCTGCATTATTGGAGATGCAGGTTAAATCTTTAACACCTTTGCGCACTAAGGCCGCTATGCAATTTTCTGGTATACCACACAGGCCAAAACCACCCAGCATTAACACCATGCCATCCTCAATACCGGCGATAGCTTCATCTGCATTTGCAACTATTTTGTTTAATCCCATATTATTATTTTTTAATTATCAACCGAAAATTCAAAATAAGCACCTTTTGTTTTCATAGAAAACTGGTTGGCTAACTCTCCTTTAAAAAACTTGCCGTGTTTATGTTGGTTGATAAGTTGTTTTGTATCGGCATTCGAAACGATTATCTCCCACTGTCCGTCTTCTCTGGTAATGTCGGTAAATTTTCGAAGTGTATCTATGGTACCATTTGCTGCTACAATATATCTGGTATCGATATTATTTGTTTTTAAGTTCACTTCGATTGGAAAACTGTTTTGATTGTCGATATAAACTTTGGTGTATTGGTTAATATCACAAGCTAAAAACACGATGGAAATTCCGATTAATGTGGCAAAAAGTTTCATCTAACTATCTCGTAAGGCTTTACCCGTTAAAGATAGAAAGACATCTTCCAAATTTGCCGGCTTTACTTTTTTATTTTTCTCAAACCCACTTGCCACTAGATCATCAATAAAGTCGTCGGGCGATTTTATAGCCAGAATTTTACCACTATCTATGATGGCTATCCTATCGCATAGCTCCTCTGCTTCGTCCATGTAGTGCGTAGTGAGTACAATAGTTGTCCCCTTTTCTCTTATAGATAAAATTAAATCCCAAAGATTTCGGCGAGCTTGTGGATCTAGGCCTGTGGTGGGTTCATCAAGAAATACGATTTTGGGTTGATTGATGAGGGTAGAAGCAATTGAAAATCGCTGCTTCTGTCCACCTGATAGTTCTTTGTATTTGCTTTTTGCCTTGTCTTCCAGACTAACCATTTTTAATACTTCAATTGGCTGAACCTCTATATTATAAAGGCCAGCAAAAAGTTGAATTAACTCTTTCAAATTCAGATTTGGATAAAAGCCGGCACTTTGTAATTGAACTCCAATTAGTTTTTTTATTTCATTGGGTTGCTTATCAGCGTTTAATCCATCAACATAAATCTCACCACTACTTTTCTCGCGCAAGGTTTCAATAATCTCTAAGGTGGTAGTTTTACCGGCGCCATTTGGGCCCAAGAGACCAAAAATTTCACCGCGCTTTACATCAAAGGATATATCATTTACTGCAACGAAGTCGGCGTATTTTTTTACTAGGTTTTTTACTTGAATAATATTCATGGTAATGTTTAATTTTTAATGCTTAATGGTTGCGCCTCATTTTTAATTAAACATTAAATATTAAGCATTAATAATTTCTACTCCTTCCAAATCATAATCATATGCCTTCTCAATTTTTACAATTACAAAATCTCCCGGCTGCAAATCATTTTTTGAGTTTACTATCACTTCGTTGTCCACCTCTACGCTGTCATATTCTGTGCGCCCTATGTATCTGCCGGCTTCTTTCCGGTCAATGATAACACGCAAGGTTTGCCCTACTTTTTCTTCATTTTTCTCCAAAGAGATTTCTTGCTGAAATGACATAACCTCCTCAGCACGTCGTTCTTTTTCTTCTTGAGGTATATCGTCTACCAAATCATAGGCACTGGTATTTTCTTCGTGCGAATAAGTGAAAACGCCAACTCTATCAAAACGCACTTTGGCTAAAAATTCTTTCAGTTGTTCAATGTGCTCAAGTGTTTCTCCGGGGTAGCCTACAATAAAAGTAGAACGCAATGCAATATTTGGGTTTCGTTTTCTAATTTCATCAATCAATTCATACATATCCCCTGAGGTAATTTGGCGTTTCATTGAAAGTAACAAATCATCTGCACTATGCTGCAAGGGCATATCGAGGTAATTACAAATTTTAGGTTCCTGGCGCATCACGTCAATAATTTCTACAGGAAACTTGTGCGGATAGGCATAATGCAGCCGAATCCATTCCAAGCCGTCAATTGCACAAAAGGCTCTCAATAGTTCGGCTAATTTTCTTTCTTTATAGATATCCAGACCGTAGTAAGTAAGTTCTTGCGCAATGAGCATGATTTCCTTCACACCTTTATTTACAAGAAGCTCAACCTCCTTCACTAATTCTTCAATCGGCTTAGAAACATGCTTGCCGCGCATCAACGGAATTGCACAAAATGAACAGGTACGATTACAACCTTCACTGATTTTTACATAGGCATAATGGCTTGGCGTGGCCAAAAAGCGTTCTCCAATTAATTCTTCTTTATAATCAGCTTGAAATTTTTTGAGAATATTGGGTAATTCCATCGTGCCAAACCAAGCATCAACCTCAGGAATTTCTTTTTCCAAATCACCCATATAGCGCTCACTTAGGCAGCCAGTGACAAATACTTTTTCCACCAGACCATCTTTTTTTAATTCTACATGCTCCAGGATGGTATTGATACTTTCTTCTTTGGCTTTATCAATAAAACCACAGGTGTTGATAATGGAAATGTTATAATCAAGGTTTTCACTCTCATGTTCTACATCGATATCATTAGCTAACAGCTGAGCAGAAAGCACCTCGCTATCAACCATGTTTTTACTACAACCGAGAGTAGTAATATTGACTTTATCCTGTTTAAGTTTTTTTGTTTTCAAAGAATATATTTTTAGGTAATGATTATTGCTCTAACGAAAAAATACTATCCACAAATTCGTATTTATTAAACACTTGTAAGTCTTCCATTTTTTCACCTACGCCGATATATTTAACCGGTATGTTGAATTGATGTGCAATTGCCAATACCACCCCACCTTTGGCTGTGCCGTCTAGTTTTGTAATGGCTAATGATTTAACATCGGTTGCTGCGGTAAAATGTTTTGCCTGCTCCAGCGCATTTTGACCCGTACTGCCATCTAAAACCAGCAGTACATCATGCGGCGCGTCGGGAATTGTTTTTTGAATAACTCGCTTTATTTTGTTTAACTCATCCATAAGGTGCGCTTTGTTATGCAAACGCCCTGCTGTGTCAATAATAATGACATCTGCACCTTTGGCCACACCGCTATTAATGGTATCAAAAGCCACCGAAGCGGGGTCAGCATCCATTCCTTTTTCAACTATATCTACCCCTACTCGCTGGCTCCAAATTTTCAGTTGCTCTACGGCGGCGGCCCTAAACGTATCAGCAGCTCCAAGCACAACTACCTTACCGGCTTTTTTGAAATTATAAGCCAATTTGCCAATTGTCGTTGTTTTGCCCACACCATTAACTCCTACTACCAGCATGACATAAGGTTTTTTATCTGCCGGTAAATCAAAATTTTGATATTCAAGACTAGGTGCATATGCAAGCATCTTCATGATTTCTTCTTGCAGTAGCTGGTTTAACTCAGCAGTGCCGAGGTATTTATCCTTTGCGACACGTGCTTCAATACGATCGATAATTTCCACAGTTGTTTTGACTCCGACATCTGCTGTAATCAATGCTTCCTCTAACGCATCCAGCACATCTTCATCAACTTTGCTTTTGCCGGCAATAGCTTTGGAAAGGCTACTAAAAAACCCCTTTTTTGTTTTTTCCAATCCCGCATCCAAGGTTTCTTTTGCAACCTCCTGCTCCTTATTCCGTTTAAAAATTTTATCAAAAAGGCCCATAATTGGGTGCAAAAGTACACATTTGAAACTTAAGCTACAGATTCGGCTACCGCCTTATTTTTCTGAGCTAATAGAAACAAAACAGCCATTCGGATAGCAACTCCATTTTGCACTTGATCAAGTATTATGGAGTGTTCGCTTTCTACGGCATCAGATGTCAACTCGACACCTCGGTTGATTGGGCCCGGGTGCATTAGGGTAATTTCACGCTTCAGGCCATCGAGCATTTTCTTATTTATTCCAAACTGCAAAGAATATTCGCGCAACGAAGAAAACAAGGGCATATTTTGCCGTTCCAATTGAATGCGCAGCACATTAGCAATGTCGCACCATTCGAGGGTTTCTTGTACGTTGTAACTTACATCTACGCCAAGGCTTTGTATATGTTTTGGTATTAAAGTAGGTGGACCACACACCACAACTTGTGCACCTAATTTATTGAGGCAAAAGATATTGCTGAGCGCAACTCTAGAGTGCGCTATGTCGCCTATAAGGGCCACTTTTTTACCTTTAAGGTTGCCATGACGTTCTTGCATAGAAAATGCGTCAAGTAAGGCTTGAGTCGGATGCTCGTTTGTACAATCACCAGCGTTTACAATGGCAGCATCAATATGTTTTGACAAAAAATGAGGTGCCCCACTGGCAGCATGACGCATGACAACCATGTCTACTTTCATGCTAAGAATGTTGTTAACCGTATCAATAAGCGTTTCCCCTTTCTTCAGCGAGGAGGTTGACGCCGCAAAATTGACCACATCGGCACCCAATCTTTTTTCGGCTAGTTCAAAAGAAATTTTTGTTCTGGTCGAATTCTCATAAAAAAGGTTCACGATAGTGGTATCCCGCAAGGTAGGCACCTTTTTTATCGGTCGTTGCAATACATCCTTAAAGCCAACGGCTGTATTGAGTATTAGTTGAATATCAGCCGGCGTCAGGTCTTTGATACCCAACAAATGATTAACTGATATGTTTTTTTCTTTACTCATTTAATAAAACAACTTCATCTTTTTTGTCCAATGATTTCCAGTATACTTTCACCTTTTGCGAGTGCATACTATCAATAGTTTTGCCTACATAATCAGGTTGTATAGGCAGTTGACGGCTAAATCTTCTATTTATCAAGGTAAGTAATTCCACTTTTGCAGGTCGGCCAAAATCAAGCAGGGCATCCAAGGCGGCACGAATAGTGCGACCGGTAAACAAAACATCATCCACGAGAATCACATTTTTGTCTGTCAAACTAAATGGCAAGACTGTCTTTTCGGGAGTATGAAAATCATTACTCGACTTAAAATCATCACGATAAAACGTTATATCGAGTTTACCATATTCCACTTTTACATTCCTGATTTTTTCAATATACTCAACAATCATATCGCTGAGGTATATACCACGTGGTTGAATACCAATAATGCAGGTGTTTTCGAATGATAGATGATTTTCGATAAGCTGATGTGCCAGTCGTTCTATAACAACTTGAAATTGTTTACTATCGAGTAGGATTTTCAAAACGCTTGTTCTGAGAGGCAAAAGTAAATGAAAAGTATGAATGTACAAGTGAAAAGCACACTAGCTTTTGCCTGAGCTTCCCTTAAATTGATCATATGTATTTTTGAACAGCACATTAAAAGTCGTCAAAGAGCCATAGGCGCGAGTGATGTATTGTTGCAGATTTACTTTTTCTTCGTCTGTCAAAACCTTGTGTGCATTGATATTTTGTTCCAGCACTCTTAATCGGTCTCGCACCATAACAATTTTGTGAAAAAATGTTTCTATCGGTATTTCTTTAGATTGCAAATCGTCACTACCCGGTTTGAGTATCAAGATACCGTCCTCCCATTTGCCTCCTAACTCTACCCGTTCTGAGATATCAGTTCGTTGATCAAGAATATTATTTAGCACCAATTCCAGATCAGCTACTGAAATCATTTCACCACTGCCACTCGCCTCAATGCCAGACAGTACTTTTAACTCAAACGTTTTAGCAATATTTTTTGTCGTATTGGAAGATTTAAACCAAATATTGTAATGTTCACTGCCAGCTTCTACGATTACTCCCTTACCCAGTGTTGGATGCTCAATACGCGAACCAGCTGCTAAATGTTGTGTATCCATTATCAAAAAAAAATTAGAGGTCTAAAGTACGTTGTGAACTAATTACTCTTGCAATACTGACAAATAATTTTTATTTTGTGGAGAAATCCCTACATATGATATTCAGAACGAGCAGTAGCATTAAATCTTCCCTACCCAAGAAAGATTTATACATCAAATTAAAAGGGCAGCACTTTAAAGTGCATCAGCTAGATTTTGAAGTTATGGAACGATACGGGATGCTCAAAATTATTCCACATACTGAGTATAATGATGAGCGCATTTATACCCTTCCCATTACACATTTGCACCTGCAAGATGATGTAGGTGGAACTACCATTAAAATAAAAAGCAAACCCCGGCGTATAGATATCGGAGGACCGAAGATTGCCTTAATCTTTATTTTGTTTATCACCATGACGGGTGTCATCGTTTATTTATCCGAAATGGCCCAGTATTACACCGCTGCCTATATCCTTATGGCGCTCGGAGTTGTCTTTCTTTTTATTTTCTTTTACCGAATGAATATTGGATATTACGATTACATAAGAAAAATAAAGGCATGGGTAAAAAGCCAAGCTTAGTGGGGTTGTAAACTGTACAGCGTTGCACCTGCACTAGTGTCATAATATACTTTATTAAAGTGTTGTTGAAATTGGTCTTCACTTTCGTGATAATCACCTCCTTGTTCAGGATAATGAAGATAGTATTTAACGCCATAACGATCCATTTCACCAATGAGTTTGGCTAACGAATAATGTTCTTGTTCAATAGTATAATTATTTAAACTTGCAAGGTAGGCAACTACCCAAAGATTGCCTTCATCATTAATATTGGAAACAATTTTTCCGCTCACGCCCTCCTGTTTAAAATGTTCAGCAGTCTGAAACAACTCTTTGTTCTTATCCTTTAAGTTTACTAATTTGATGCTTATAAATGGCAAAAACGATATTGCCAATAATACGGTCATGTGCGTGTATTTTATTACCCATTTTTTTTCCTTGATTAGATAAACACCCAATACCATAATTAAAAAAGTATTGAGCCATATATACCTTGTTTCGATATGCATAGCTAAGTAGCCCAATGGCAAAATGAGGACAGCCAGAAAAATATCATCAAAGGGTTTTGGGGGCATGCTCTTTTTCCTGATGAGGCCGTAAAGCAAATAAAAAACGATGAATAAATAAAACAAGGATATTTCAAATGTACAAGCCAGGGCTACCAAGCAAGTATGCCCTACCCGCAGCACCCAACGGGTAAAATGATGCATCGAAGTCCATGGTTTAGACAACTCACCTTGACTCAGATACGGGTCTTCCCAAAAGCTTGGAGAATCATCATAGGCCGGCGGAATAAGCAATTGAATACTATCATTAAAAGTTTTATCACTATTGATGTACCAGCTCATATTCAACTTGCCGGCTAAACCCGTTATGGCATGAAAGCCATATTTTTCTTTCATCTGAAACGACCAGGGCAACGCTATCATTATAATTGTGATTAGCCCGATTAACCAATTCAGCAGCACCGATTGAAGCAATGATCTATTTTTTATTACCACCCATACACCCATTGCCGAAAAATGCAGTACATAAAAAATGAGCGAATACGATTTTGCATAAAACCCTACCCCCATACAAATTGCCGAAAGCAGTATAAGACCTTTTCTTTGATAAAACCTAGGGATTATGAATAAATGAACATAAGCCAAAGCAAAAATCAATTGTAGCACATCACCAAATATTTGGAAGTAGCTAAAAAATACAAGCACCACAACCAATACAGCTAAAAGTAGATTGCGCGTCCACTCATTAAAACGTAGTCGATAAAACAAAATATATACAAGCAGCAAAACTAGCCCACCAAAAAACGCATTAAGTATTTTAGCTACCCACCAGGCATCCACACCCATTTTTATAAATGGTACGAGCAACCACGCATTTAGCGGACTCCATAAGCCATTGATACTTTTTAGCCAGTCGCCATTGGCCACACGATCCGCAATGGTTAAGTAAGCTACGGCATCGCTATCTAATAAATAACCTAAATAAGGGTGCAACCCATACCAAAATGTAAAATAAACGATTAAGGCAAAAAAGATTGATTTATGTTGATGCCAGAGAGTCATTCAGCTCTCGAAAATAATCAAAGCTCTTGAGTAATCGGCTACCATACCAGCTAAATAACTCTCCGTCAACCAGTAAAATTTTACTTTTCGGAAAACGCATTTGCATAGTCTCCACATGTTTTTCGGAAAATGGAAAAGGCTCAGAAGATAAGAATATAACATCCGGCTGTACAGCATGCACATCGCTATCAGTGAGCTCAGGATATCGTTGTGCTGTCAGCGCGTTCTGAAAACCCGCACTGCTCAACATAGCATCAATAAACGTATCCTTTCCTACTGCCATAAGTGGTTCATTCCAGATCAGATAAAGCACTGATTTACCTATAACCGGTAAGGATTCGGCAGCTAGTAAAATGGCATGAATAAGTTGCTGGGCCTGGCTAATCTTATTTGTCATGATGCCCACTTGGTCAATCATGTCCAAGGCATAATCCAATGTGCGAATATCACTAAGCCACACGGGCGCATGCTGGCGCAGCCTTTCAATATCTTCTTTTGTATTTTCCTCTTTGTTGCCCAATATCAAGTCTGGTTGCAGGGCGATGATTTTTTCGATGGAAAGTTTTTTTGTCCCTCCAATGCGCACCTTGCTTTTGAACCAATGCATTGGGTGAATACAAAATTTTGTAATGCCTACTACCTCATCCTCCAGACCAAGATAATGAAGCAGTTCGGTCTGGGATGGCACCAAGGATACAATTCGCTTAGGCGTTGTCTCCAGTCGAATCGGATATTGCGTCTGGTCTTTTAAGTATGCCAAAATGCGTTTTAAATAATATTAATAATACAGCAACAAAAATAAGATCAACAGGAAAAAGGGCTTCACCAATCACCGAAGCCCATTCGTTTTGTTTGAATGCTGCTTTTATGAGAAAAGCTATCATTACCAGGCCAATGTAAGCAAACCCAAACCAGTAGTTTTTAAAACAGATTCCCGCCCAAACTATTGTATAAAGCAGCACCACCAAAGGCTGCCAATGATAAACCGTCCAACCATCATATTCGTTAAACATGCTGTAGAATGCATACAAACACCAAAGTATATGGAACGTGAGAATACTAAAGAAAACAATATTGGTGGTGGCACGCATAATGAACTATTAAAGGAATCCTTTTTCTTTCATCCAGGCATCGTTGTACATTTTGCCTACATACCGACTACCATGATCGTGCAATACCACCACCACAAAATCATCAGGTGTCAACTGATCTTTAATCTTCAACGCCCCCATCATGGCACAACCACTGCTAGACCCGCAAAACAAGCCTTCTTTACGAGCCAATTCACGACCGCAATTGAGTGCTTCTTTATCATTAACCTCAACAAACTGATCAATCAATTGCGCATCGTAGTTGGCCGGTATAAAATCTTCACCGGCACCTTCCACCATATATACTTCAGCCCGCGATTCATCAATTTCGCCTGTCTCATGCCAATGCTTCAAAATGCTTCCCTTCGGATCAGCGGCTATAGCTTTAATATTGGGATTTTTTTCTTTTAGATATTGGCTTGCACCAACGAGGGTCCCCCCTGTGCCGGTAGCGACTACGTAATGCGTAATACGGCCATCTGTTTGCTCCCAGATTTCAGGGCCAGTGCTAAGGTAATGCGCCTCACGATTCGCCAAATTGTTATATTGATCCGGTAACCAACCACCGCGCTCCTCGGCAATGCGTGCTGCTACTTTATAATATGAACGCGGATCATCGGCCGGAACATCTGTGGGGCATACATGCACTTCTGCTCCCATAGCTCGCAGGATGTCAACTTTTTCCTGACTCATTTTGCTGGCCATAGTGAACACACACTTATATCCCATCTGGCTGGCGGCCAAGGCCAAGCCCATGCCTGTATTGCCACTGGTACATTCCACTATCGTACCGCCGGGTTTTAGCAATCCCTTTTCCTCTGCATCTTTTATCAGGTGCACGGCAAGTCTGTCCTTAATACTATTGCCCGGGTTGAAATATTCCACTTTGGCATAGACAGGACATGGCAGGTCTTTTGCGACGTGATTGATGCGTATTAAGGGCGTATTGCCAATTGTGCTCAGTATATTTTCGTGTACGTTTTTCATGATTCTGATTGCAAATGTATTTTTTTTAGAAAGGATAACCAATTGCCACGTTCCATTGACCGTCATTTAACCGCAAACCGCGCAAATCCCAACCGGCATTTTCGGGTTTGTATGGATATTTTAAACGCCAGGCGTGGTCTATACGAAAAATAAAAAAGGAGAAATCAAACCGAATCCCAAAGCCACTGCTGACAGCGATATCCGGCCAAAATTTATCTAAACGGAACTCGCCACCCACATTGGTAGAATCTGTGTTAACAAGCCAAATATTCCCTGCATCAACAAAATAAGCCCCTTCTAGTGTAAAAGGGCCAAACTCTGTCAGCGGAAAACGCAGTTCGGTATTTAACTCTAGCTTTAAATCACCTGTACGGTCTAATAGCTGCAAGCCTATCAGCGTATCAGGTAATGTGCGCCCGGGACCCAGGTTGCGCAATTGCCACCCTCGATTGCTAAAAGCACCACCTTGTGAATACTGCTTGATATAAGGCAGCGAAATATCACCGAAAGTAGGCATGCCAATTCCGACCATGGCTCGTGACGCCCATTGGTACTTTCGTTTTTTGTAGTAATAACGATAATCGGCTTCAGCCCGAACATAGTGCGCCACAGGCGTAATTTCATTATTTGATAAGGCCCGCAAGCCAGCATTTAGCCCCTGCATTAACAAGCCGGCCTCTTCCAAACCAAAATTAAACACGTGCGAACTGGGCGCGGTGCCACTTAAGTCACTGCGATAGCCAAAATTGACACTTTCCCCTTCTATCAAATTGTTGGAGTAGGTATTGCGCAAATAGGCCGAATTCTCAATAAGGTTTCTAAAGTCGACGCTAAGTTTATCCTGTGGCACTTGTGTAAAGGATAGAAAGGCCGGAGACAACAACCAATTTTTTTTCGAAGATTCTTTCCAGCTGTAGCTGAATTTTGCCGTGGTATTGGCAAGTTTAAACGACCCAATTCGATTGACTCTGCTGTGCGCAATACTTAATACTGTAAAGGGTGTATTGTTTCTTGAAAATTCATACCGAAATGGCACCAGAAAGCGTGGCAAGGTAAGATTAGCCGAAGCGCTAAAATTGTTAGCCGACAACTGCACCCCTTTGCTTAAATCCTCACGGTCCAGCGGACGTGTTTCCAGCGTGTACTGCGTGCTGAGATTTAGTTTATTAGCACCATGCAATAAGTTTTTAGTACTAAAATTTAATCCTCCGCCAAAACCTGCAAGATAATCCTCACCTGTACTCAAATCTACATTGGCCTTAATGTCACGCTTCATGGCCAGGGTGAGTTCAATATAACAATCTACATATTTTTCCTTTTTGCTTTTGGCAAATTGGATATCTACAAACTGAAATGTACTCAGTTGATTCAGTCGGTTGTATGTTTTTTCGATATTGGAGGTAGAGAACAATTCATCATGATTGATAAAAATATTCTTATGAATAATGTTCATATGCACCGGTGCTACATCATAGTATTGAAAGAGCACATCTTTGTACATCACCTCGCGAAGTTGCTCAGTTTTTGGTTTGTGAAAGGGATCGGTAAATTTTACATACACCCTGTCAATCTTAAACTGCTGATTGATGCTGCTATCACGCGTTGGCGTAATATTAATATCTACTATAATTGAGTCATAAGCCGATACTGTTTTGGGCAATTCGGTGGTGATGCCGAATGGATTATCAAATACATTTCTGAGTGCATCGCGATTTATCGTATCAACCCAAGGCCAAATATTTTCAATTTTTAAGCTATAGTAGCCATTCTCTCGCAGCACCTTATAAATTCGTTCGCGCTCCAGCCCAAAATCCACATTTCGGAATGGCTGACCTTTTTTCAAAAAACTATTCTCTTTGTATTTGTTCATATAAAAAAGCATGCCCGTTTCGGGTGGAATGTTATATCGAACATCTTTTATATAATATTTCTTTCCGGGTAATACGGTATACAACACCTGTGCTTCTTGATTTTTGAGGGGTATGATAGAATCACTAACCTCTGAATAGTAGTAGCCATAATTCACCATGTACTGCTTTAGGGTAGAATCAGTAAAGCGTAAGCTGGCTTTGTTAATCAACACAGGGGCCTCAACTTTTCGTTCTCGAATACTTTCATGTTCAGGATTGGCGGCATAAAATTTATGCCGCGAGTTATACTTCCACAGTTTTAGCCGGGGTAAAAATTGTAAGCCTATTAAATGCGTATTGGGTTTCAAGCGCATTAGCGAGTGCATGCCCTCTGTCAAATCGGCCTTATTATCCACGGTGCGCAAGCTATCAATTATCATTACCTGATTTTTGCTGAGGAGCAAGTCTTCTTTTTGCAGGTGCTGGTTGTACCGACAAGAAGTAAAGAAAAAGGCCAAAAATATTAAAGCCAGTTTTACAGATGATAATATGGTTCTCTGTGTATTTTGCAATGCGAATGTTGAGTAAAGCGCAAATTAAACATATTCGGTCGTTACACACTAAAAAAAAGCGAATTGAACATGCACAGTTCATCGTAGAGGGACAAAAAGGTGTCAGCGATCTGCTGGCAGCTGCGGCTCCGTATCAACAGTTGTTATACACCGCTCAGCATACCCCTTTTATACAAGAAAAAAAAGTGACCAAGGCGATTCAAATTCGTGAAGAAGAGTTTGAAAAAATATCTACCCAAAAACAACCTGAAGGAATACTGGCCATAGTGGACATGCCTCGTCAGACTGCATTTGAGGTAGCTAATAAAAAATACATCGCTTTGGATCAAATACGCGATCCCGGCAATCTGGGTACTATTATCAGACTGGCCGATTGGTTTGGCGTGGAGGCCATATTGTGCAGCCATGATTGTGTTGATGTATATAACCCCAAGGTTATTCAAGCCAGTATGGGCAGTATATTTCATACCCCGGTGTACTATGAAGATTTAAACGCGCTGCTTGGCAACATCGGCTTGCCTATTTATGCCGCTATGTTAACCGGTAGCCCAATGTATGAACTGCCACCAACTGAGCAGGGCGTACTGTTGATTGGTAACGAAGCCAACGGCATTTCGAACGAATTGCTTGCGCATGCTACAACGCATATCACGATACCCGCCCGAGGCCAGGCCGAAAGCTTAAACGCCGCTATAGCCTGTGGCATACTCACTGCTTTTCTATTCCGTTAGCCGACCAGGCACTTTTTTTTAGCCGTGTGATATTCTGTGGAGAATTAAACTATCATTGTATATTAGCATCCAAGCCAAGCTTACAAAAAATACGATATGCAAAAAACGATTAGCCTTTTTTTCGCTCTGTTATTCGCCATTCCTGCCTTTGCGCAGCAAGAGCGCTGCCTGTTAAAAATCCGCGACCGCGCCGACCGCATGATTACTGCCGAAATTAACGGCAGACGATACAATAATGTCGGGCGTATGCTCACCTTTACCGACCTCCCCGCCCGCAGACACAATTTGCGTCTTTATGCGGTGTCGCCATCGCAAAATGGCCGCAGCAATGCCCGATTGATTTACGAGGGCAATTTGCGCACCCGCCCGGGTAACATTTATTATGTAACGGTAGATGAATTTGAAAAATTAGACATTATTGTGGATTGTTGCCTGGGTGATAATGGCCCATGGACAGATGAGAATGGCTGGTATCGCAGCCGCTATTATGACAAACAAAACTGGGAACGCGATATGCAATACAACCCGCAGCAAAAAGCCTATTACGAAGATTTAAATGGGCCACGCAGCAGACGACAAAACGATGTCAATGACCCTTGGCAGTCTAATCGGAATGTAATGACCACAGCGCAGCACAACCGATTGATTTGTCAACTGCGTGATGCGGGCTTTGAAAACAACCGTATGAATTTGGTAAAAACAGCCATCGAAGATAATCCGGTAACGGCGCAACAACTTACGGGCATCTTGAACGAATTGAGCTTTGAAAGTTCTCGGCTACAGATAGCCAAATTTGCCTATGCCTATTTAGTGAACCCCAAGGATGCCTTTTTGATTGATGATGCTTTTCAGTTTAGCAGTTCGAAAGATGAATTTCATGAGTTCATCCGCAATCAGCGCCGCTAAGACTCTAAAATTTCCAACCCTAAAAAAACTGTCCTCTTACAGGGCAGTTTTTTTTGTCCGCAGGCTTTTTAATGCTGGGCAATAAAGCCGTATTTTGCAGCACGATGGCAAAAAAGAAAAGACTCGCCTTGCATTGGCAAATATTATTGGGTATGGTTTTGGGTGTTGGCTTTGGCCTCTTGATGGCCCAACTAAGCGCAAAAGAATTTGTACTGAACTGGATAGCCCCCATGGGGACCATTTTCGTAAAGCTCTTAAAACTTATCGCTATCCCGCTTATCATCGCATCGCTCATCAAAGGTATCGGCGAACTGAAAGACATTGCCAAATTTTCAAAAATTGGCGGGCGCACCATTATCATTTATATCAGTACGACAATACTGGCCATTTGTATTGGTTTGGTATTGGTGAATGTATTTCAGCCCGGCAAATCCATACCGAAAGAAACCATTGCCAAGATGACCGAAACTTACGCCAAAGATGCCGGCGTGATGGAAAAAATCAACACCGCCAAGGCGCAGGAAGCCGGGCGACCATTGGACTTTTTGGTAGAATTGGTGCCGGATAATGTATTCCGGGCAGCTATGGATAATCAGTCCATGTTGCAGGTCATCTTTTTCGCGATCTTTTTTGGCATTTGCATCTTGCTGATAAAAGAAGAAGATGCTAAGCCTGTCTATGATTTTTTCACTGCCCTCAATGAAGTCATCCTTAAAATGGTCGACATTATTATGCTGACTGCTCCCTATGCGGTTTTTGCTTTGCTGGCCAATGTGATTGTGACGGCTGACGACCCCCAACTCCTGGTGGGTCTGCTGCAATACGCAGGAGTGGTACTCTTAGGTCTGGGCATTATGATTGGGTTTTATGCGGTGGCAATTCGCCTCTATACCAAGCGCTCTTTTTCGTTTTTCTTTAAGGGGATTAGCCCGGCCCAGCTGCTGGCATTTTCCACTTCTTCATCAGCTGCTACCCTACCCGTTACCATGGAACGTGTGGAGGAGCATTTGGGTGTAGAGAAAGAAGTGAGCAGTTTTGTATTGCCTGTAGGCGCCACCATCAATATGGATGGCACCAGTTTGTATCAGGCAGTGGCTGCCGTGTTTATTTGCCAGGCGCTTAATTTTCCTTTATCGCTCACCGCCCAGCTGACCATCGTACTGACGGCGCTGCTGGCTTCCATTGGCTCGGCGGCTGTGCCGGGTGCGGGCATGGTGATGCTGGTGATGGTGCTGCAATCCATTGGCCTGCCGGAAGGTTATTTTGCCATCGGCCTGGCCATGATTTTTGCCATCGACCGCCCATTGGACATGTGCCGCACGGTAATAAACGTAACGGGTGATGCCACGGTAGCTATGCTGGTGGGCAAAAGCGTGGGCAAGCTGAGCGAGCCGCATGTAAAGGAATGGGATGATTATTACGGCAAGGAGGAGCCGAAAGCGGAATTATAACTTATCCAGCGGACTTGTAATATTTTTTACTGATGCCGTAGAGACATGAGTGTAAATCTGCGTGGTTTTTATTGAATGATGACCCAATAACTCCTGAATATAGCGTAGGTCTGCACCACTTTCGAGCAAATGCGTAGCATAGCTATGACGCAAACCGTGTATGCCGATTTGTTTTTTAATACCTGCTTTTTTCAAATTGGTTTTAAAAACATTCTGCACACTGTTTTTGGAATATTGACCGCCATACTGCCCTTCAAAAAGCCAAACTTTGGGTTGATACAATTTATAATATTCCCGTAAATCTTCCAACGTACTTTCAGGTAGATTGGTATAACGGTCCTTTTTTCCCTTGGCCCCTCTTATAGCTACCTGCATGCGATTGGAGTCAATATCGGTTAGTTTTAGATTAACAATTTCGCTTACTCGAAGCCCCATGCCATAACATAATTTGAGCATGAGTACATGTTTTTTGTTCGTGCAGGCATCCAACAATTTGCGCACATCCTGTTTGCTGAGTAATTTGGGTAATTTGGAAGGTTGCTTGGGGCGCGGAATATCAAAAAACATTTTGGGCTTGTGGCGCACTTGCTCAAAGTAAAATTTTATAGCATTAATACTACCATTCAGTTTGGCTTCACTGTGTTTCTTTACTTTTAGCAGATACAAGAAATAATCCTTAAGCCTTGCCGGACTTAAGGCATCTACCTTGTTTTTTTGAAGCACATGCAGCAGGTACGCAAACTCGTTAAGGTAGGTATTCATGGTATTGGGGCTGTACTGCTTTTGAATGAGTTTATCGTTAAAATCAATAAGTGCGTTATGATTGGTGGAGGGTAGTTTTAGGAGCAATTTTTCGAGTTTTGTTTTGTGTTGCAGACCGAGTTCGGTGCGTACAGCCGGCAAATCGGGCAAATACCACATTTTATGGCTGGCAGAATACCTGGAAGAAGGAAATCTAGTTTTCAAATCTTGAATAAGTTGCTTGTGGTAGGGAAACTTGATCCAAATGATATTTTTAGTATTATGTTGCCCAAAAATGAATTGATATTGCTTAAAATCCATAGTACATTTTTAATATAAAAAAAATATAGACGATACTTTAGGCAATAGTACATACTAAATATGTACTATACAAATGACAGCCAAGTAGCCCTTAAACATTGCGTTCTAAAAAATTCAGGTCAAATTTTAAATTAATGGTGATTATGGTATATATTAGCGTGAATGGAGGAATCCCTCTGCCAAGCTTGGCTGTCTTTTGCGGTCAGCGACCGCGACAGCCCCTACGCTCAGGGCTCCCTCCAATCGGCTCAAGGCTTCACGCACTAAGCTAGGTGGCGCCCTGCGGGACTCCACCTATCTTAGGCTTAAACGCAATTACTCCCTACGGTCGTAACTGCGTGAAGCCTTGAGCCGACCGTTAGCGGTAAGTTTGTCCGAGAAGATTAAACCATTTTTGATGAGAACAGTCCAACAGAATATTTACAAATTTAGTTTTATGAGGTTATTGATATTATTTACATTATTTTTTTTCTCGTGTGCCAAAGACAACACGACAGAACAGCCTACTCCAACTGCTTATAGAATAACAAAGTCTGTTACCTATAATAATATTAATGTTGATGTTGTAATTGATAAACCTGCATTAAATGAAGTTGATGTCTTGTTGGTATTCCACGGCTCTGTTATGTATGATAGCAGCATTATGACTGCTGCCAATACTACACTTGACAAATTCAAGAGTATTTTAGATAGAAATGATATGATGATAGTAAGTGTAGCATATCCTCAAGAAAATGTATTATTAGGCGACAATATTGTTCAAGGCGAAGCCGCCTTGTTATGGTTGAAAAATAAAGCAAGTCAAGAATTAGGGATAACTGTAAAGAAAGTATTCTTAGGCGGACACTCTCAAGGAGGCTATATGGTAACAAGACTTAATACAATGCATCAAACAAATGGCGTTATTGCGAATGCACCAGGACCATTAAATCTTGTTTATAGATGTCAATTAGAGGAAAATGGGCAAGTTCAATCAGGTGCTGTCTGTACCAAACTTAAAAATGTGTATGGCACGACAACAAGTAACCCCAATGCCTACTTTCAAAGGTCATTACTTAATTTCACAAATGGGTTCAAGTCTGACATTTTATTTGTTCAAGGACTTAATGACACTCCAATTCAAATGTACTCGTGGCCAACTTTTAAACAAGATGTACTAAATTGCACAAGCTGTCAGAACAGACAGTTTGTTGAAATCACTGGTGGTAAACACGGCTCTCTATTCGAAAGTCCGACTGCCAAGACCGAATTTAATAACTTTATAAATAGCCACTAATGATAAAACCTACCGCTAACATTGGTTTTGCGTCAGTGTGGCATTAGTACCAGGCTGAACATTTGTACTTTCTGTTAGCTTTTGCACTAAATTTGAACTTTAGTGCTTTCTATTCCACACCGAACGCAAAGCCAAAAAACGTTATATGCAAGCAATAAAAACAGTATGAATAGAATACAACATATAGAAAACGAGATTTCCGAGTTAAGAAATCAATTGCAAAATCATAAACTTTATGAAAACCTAAAGAATGTAGATGACATTAAAGTTTTTATGGAGAATCACGTATTTGCTGTTTGGGACTTTATGTCGCTTTTGAAATCTCTTCAAATAAAACTCACAAATGTTCAAACACCTTGGATACCATCTAAAAACGCAACACTTTCTAGATTCATAAATGAAATAGTTCACGGGGAAGAAAGTGATATTAATGAATTAGGAGAACCTAAAAGTCATTTTGAAATGTATTTGGATGCAATGAGACAAGCAAAAGCAAATACGACTGAGATTAATAAACTTATAAATCTTCTTGAATCTGACAATACCGTTGAATATTCATTGAACGAAATTAATATTGACAAAAGAGTTGCTGATTTTGTTACATTTTCATTTTCAATCATTGAGACGAATAAGTCACATCTTGTTGCTTCTGCATTTACATTTGGACGAGAAGATGTAATTCCTGATATGTTTATTGAAATACTCAAAAATGCTGATTCTGAAAACAAGTCATATAGCAAGTTGACATATTATCTTGAAAGACATATAGAATTAGATGGGGATGAGCACGGTCCGCTATCTCTTAAAATGATTTCAGAACTTTGTGGCAATGACGATCAAAAATGGAGTGAAACTTTAGCAGTTGCAAAACAATCATTACTTAAAAGGATTTCGCTATGGGACGCTATTAGTGAATTGATACAAAAATAAAAAGCAGTATATTTCACTATATATAGCAAATAGGGCGTTCGGTGGTTTATGAATGTTCAGTGTTATTTACCAACGCCGTCAAATCGTTGATTTGGCTTTTTAAGAATGAATAAAATAAAAACAAAATACAACGTTATGGATCAGTGCAAACTTGAAAGGTTATTACCTTCTACTGCCCTACTTGCCATATACTAACCGATTGGAGCCTTAAGGCGTTAGCGTTCATCGGTGTGATGTGACGAGTATAAATAAAATAATACTTTT
>CAYPET010000028.1:0-22069 GCA_964409905.1 uncultured Chitinophagaceae bacterium
AAGTTAAAGAGATTTTTCTACTTTCAAAACGTACTATTTTTGGGGGAGCTTACACTCAAGAGCGTTCTTAATTTCAGGGTTCCAGTCTTGTCCCGCAATAATTTGGTTATCCTGCCAGACATCAACTTGTTTATTACGCTTTAGCATAATCAGAAATTTATCCAGTTCATCTTTATAAACAGCATCTTCCCTGGCGTATGAAACAAATACTTTTAGTTTTTTCAAGGTTGAGATTTTTTAAAATCTCTTTCAAATATAATCTAACTATACAGTAGCAAAAAATGTCTATATAGTTAACCCTCCAGGCTTAATTGTTAAAAAATACAAACAAAAAATCTTGCATGTTAATAAATATGGATGGGGAAAGGTTAATCAAATAGCCAAAGCCGAATTTCAACAAAGGAGTATTAATAGTTTTGATGTTAGGCGAACACAATTATTCTTTCATGATACCGATTAAACTGTATTGCAAATAATTTATGTAATGTAAATAATCGAAATCAACATGGACGAACTTTCAGTTAATATCGTAATCTGCTATTTTAATAATTCCCCTATTACAAAAAAATAGTTTTCACCTTGTTGTTGGAAGGCAAAGTAGAATTCGTTCCTTATTTTATTAGAGTTTCTCTAACCAAAAATCAGTCATTCTCTTATAAAGGTGATAGCGCGTGTTGCCCCCAAAGATTCCATGATTACGGTTTGGATATATTTCGCTATCAAAAGAAATATCGGCCGCTATCATGGCATTGATCATTTCCATTGTATTTTGATAATGTACATTATCATCGCCACTACCATGTATTAGGAGGTAATTTCCTTTTATTTTATTCACCATATTGATTGGGCTATTGTCATCGTAACCGCTTGAGTTTTCTTGTGGCGTTCTCATATAACGCTCTGTGTAAATATTGTCGTAGTATCGCCAGTTGGTTACAGGAGCCACGGCTATAGCACTTTTAAAAACATCAGCACCTTTGGCAATGCATATGCTGCTCATATAACCACCATAGCTCCACCCCCAAATGCCAATTCGATTTTCATCTACATAATCCAAACCGCCAAAATATTTTGCCGCAGCAATTTGATCGTCCGATTCATATTTACCTAATTGCAGGTACGTCATTTTTTTAAACTCCTCACCTCTAAAACCTGTACCACGTCCATCAACGCAAGCCACAATGTATCCTTGCTGAGCCAGCATTTGATACCACCAGAAATTCCCGCCCGAAAATTTATTTGCTACTTGTTGCGACCCTGGCCCACTATATTGGAACATGATTAAAGGATACTTCTTGCCATCTTCCATTTTTGGCTTAATCATCCAGGCGTTTAGTTTGAGGTCATTACCAATAGGAACCTCCATGAGTTGCATTGGCTGCAAATCAAATTCTTGCATTTTTTTTCTGAGGTCAATGTTATCCTTCAACACACGCAGCAAGTTTGCACGGTTGTTTTTCATGGTAAAAATTGATGGGACAAAAGCGTTTGAGTAGTCATCAACAAAATACTTGAATTGGTGACTAAATGAAACTTCATGCCAACCTTTTTCTGGCGTGAGCCCTACTTTTTCCTTCCCTTCTAAGTTAATGCAGAATAAATTTCGTTCTAATGGTGATTGCTCCGTACTGGTATAGTATATAAGACCTGTACTTTCATTTATGCCGTGCAATTTTGTAACCTCCCAATCACCGCTGGTAATTTGAATCATTTCTTGCTTGTCTATATCAAAGCAATAAATATGATTGTAGCCGCTTTTTTCACTAGTAAACAAAAAGGCATTCTGTTTTTCAAGGAAAGTAATTTCATCATTTATGTCGATGTAATATTTATTCCCTTCTTCATAAATCTTTTTGCCTGATAGTGTTTTGGGGTTCACGGCATAAAACCGCAAGATATTCTGATGTCGATTCAGCGTATAGATAATAAGCTTATTATCATAATTGGTCCATTTTATTCTAGGTATATACTCTTCTTCATACTCCAAATACTCACTTCGATGTTTAGCAATATTGTGCACACCAATTTTTATTTTAGAGTTGACTTCGCCCGCTTTAGGATATTTGAATTCATATTTTGTTGGATAGAGTTCATTGAAATACATCATTGTAAATTCGGGTACTGCATTTTGATCGAAACGATAAAAGGCCAAATACTCGCCATTTGGACTCCATTCAAATGCTTTCGTAAAGCCAAATTCTTCTTCATAAACCCAGTCGCAATTACCATTGATGATTTCTTTACTCCCGTCAGTAGTTATACGCTCTGTTTCATTATTTGAAAGGTCGATGTAATACAAGTTATTATTTTGAACGTAAGCTACCTTATCACTGAGTGGTGAAAATGTCGCATGTAATATTTTTTCTTTACTTACCAGGCTCAAACTTGCTTTTTTAATATCATAGACAAAAACTTTATATAAGGCGCTATGTCTATATATTCTTTCAGGTTCAGTAAACAATAGCATTTTATCTTCAGCTTGGTTAAACTCAAAACTGGAAACTCGTAAAGGTTGTTCTTCAAATTTTAGTTCTCGATAAAATTCAAACTCTTCCACTGTTTCACCTGTGGCAAAACTCTTCTTATAAAGTCCGCCATTTTCAATCTCAGTATAATGTTCTCCATCAGCCATGGATCGAAAACCTTGCACATACTCAGCGTTAAAGGTTCCTTTTTTCCAAATATCTTCCAGTGTGATGCCTTTTTTTTGCCCCAAAGCGATTGAGGTTGCTAACAAAAGACTTAAAAATAGTATGTTTCTCATATGAATGAATGAATAAAAAAACTCGATTCTAAAGATAAAGAACCGAGTTCAGGAAGTACAGTTTATTAAAAATTATTTCAAGATATTTCTAGCGATTACTATTCGTTGAACCTCGCTAGTACCCTCATAAATTTGCGTTATTTTGGCATCTCGCATCAATCGTTCAACATGAAATTCTTTTACATAGCCATATCCGCCATGTATTTGTACCGCCTCTGTGGTAGCTTTTTGAGCAATCTCACTAGCATATAATTTTGCCATTGCGGCAGCCTGAGTGTAATCTTCGCCATTGTCTTTTAACCATGCTGCTTTTAAGCATAATAATCTGGCAGCTTCAATTTCAGTGGCCATGTCTGCTAGTTTAAACTGTATGGCCTGATGATTCATAATTTCAGTGCCAAAAGCTTTACGCTCTTTTGAGTATTTCAAGGCCAATTCATAGGCTCCACTAGCTATTCCTAGGGCCTGAGCAGCAATACCAATTCGTCCGCCAGATAAGATTTTCATCGCAAATTTGAATCCAAATCCATCTTCACCAATTCTATTTTGTTTAGGGACTTTGACATCCTGAAAACTAATCGAGTGAGTATCACTACCACGAATACCCATTTTGTTTTCTTTGGCACCTACCTCTACACCAGGAGAATCTTTTTCAACAATAAATGCATTAATACCACGGTGCTTTTTTTCGATATCCGTCTGCGCAATTACGATATAGAAAGAAGCAGAGCTTCCATTAGTAATCCAGTTCTTAATACCATTAAGTAAGTAATAATCACCTTTATCTTCTGCTGTTGTACGCTGTGAGGTAGCATCGCTGCCTGCCTCAGGCTCACTCAACAAAAAGGCTCCGATTTTTTCACCGGTTGCTGCTGGTTTCAAATATTTTTCTTTTTGTTCTTCAGTACCATAAGTTTCAATACCCCAACTATATAATGAATTGTTTACACTCATACAAACCGAGGCAGATGCGTCTATTTTGGAAATTTCTTCCATGGCAAGGACATAGGAAATCGTATCCATACCACCACCATTGTACTTTGGATCAACCATCATACCCATAAAGCCTAACTCGCCCATTTTTCTTATTTGTTCCGCCGGAAACTGTTGTTTCTCATCGCGTTCAATAACGCCAGGCAATAATTCTGTTTGCGCAAAATCTCTTGCCGCTTGTTGTATCATTAAGTGTTCTTCCGATAGTTGAAAATTCATAATCTTACAAGTTTGCGCGAAGATACAATACCACCAATAGTCATCGTCTATTCGAGTTTAGTTTTTTTGTCATGACTGCTTCATTATTTGTTGGTTCAATACTTGTATTTCAATGTGTATAAACGTGTGCACTAATTAACATCGTGCTTAATAATTTTAACAAGCTGAACTGGATGCTCAATTATACCTTTGAAACTATGAGTATCAACAAGTTCACTTTTGGCATGTTGCTGTTAACTTTTATCGTTTCGGTGAGTTTTGCCAGTCCTGAAAAAGTGCCTGATTTTGGACCATTGAGCTATAATTTTAGTAATCCAAATTCTAAGGAATATAAAGATTTAATTCGTCAGCTGGACAGCTTTTATGCCGATGAGGTTGCTAAAGGCTTTAGTGGTAGCGTGTTGTTGGGTTATAGGGGCAAAATTGTTTACGAAAGATATTTTGGTTACAGCGATAAAGAGCGTGGCATCAAATGGGACGAAAATACCATTAGCCAATTAGCGTCTACTTCTAAGCCATTTACCAGCGCTGCTGTGCTAACATTGGCAGATAAGGGACTGTTAGATATCGATGATAATGTAAGTAAATACATCCCCGAATTTCCTTATCTAAATATTACGGTACGTATGCTGTTAAATCATCGAAGTGGTTTGAAAGATTATATCAATATCGCACCCGCCAGTCCCAGCAAAACATTTCTAGATAATGATGACATTATTGATTTATTCGCTGCACAAAAAGTTGGCCTATATTTTACACCAAATACGCAATTTAAGTATAGCAATAGCAATTATGCTTTACTGGCCTCAGTTGTGGAGCGTGTGAGTGGCATGAAATTCAAATATTTTGTAGAACGGTTTATTTTCAAAAAACTGGGCATGGAAAACACTGAAATTCATGATCCTCGTGAAGGCTTAACTCCGAATAAGGCTAAAAGCTATAAAGGCGGATGGGTTCATTACGCAGACATGCATCTTGACGGCGTATACGGTGATAAGGGGGTGTATAGCTGTGTAAGAGATATGTATAAATGGGATCAGGCGTTGTATTCTGATAAACTTTTGAAATGGAGCACTTTAAAAGAGGTTTTCAAGCCCTACACATTGGAAAAACCCTCTCAGCGGAATTATGGACTAGGCTGGCGATTAATAAATTATCCTACTGAAAATATGCGTGTCGTTTATCACAACGGCTGGTGGCATGGAAATAATACTTGCTTTTACCGTTTCGTTGATGATAACTTCACCGTAATTGTTCTAGGTAATAAGTACAACACCAAAATTTACGACCAACCCGAAAAGATATTCAGAATCATTTCTCCCAAAGAGAAACCCGTACTTTTTGAATCAGAGCAGCAAGGTTAAGGGTTTCGCACCTCTATTTTTCTTTCAGCAACGTAGTCGTTGGCATAATCGTTATTGCTAACTTTTAATATAATGTTGTAAACCCCTGGAACAGTATTCGTGAAAGCTACTTTGTTTTGGGTACTGAATGAGCCATCAGGTAATTCCCACCTTTGTGTATCGTAATGTTCTGAACAGTTTTCTAAAACCAATGTATCTTTTGTAGTTATTACAACAGGCTCCTCGGGGCATATTTTAGCATTCGGCTCTTTCGGTTTTACGCAAGAAACCAGCATTAACAAACAAGCCCCAAAACCAACAGTCAGTAATGTTTTCATAAATAAGTAATGTGCCGTAAAAGTAGTGAAAAATGAATACTTTTTAAGTCAGGTGAAAGTATGTTTTAGATTAATTCTAATCCCTTTAAATAAAACATTGCGATTATTTTATATAGATGGTTTTTTTATTTACAAATTCCAGTAAACCATCTTTGCTCAATTCCCTTCCAAAACCTGATTTTTTCGTACCTCCAAAAGGCAATCTTGGGTCTGACTTTACCAGTTCGTTAATAAAAAACGCTCCATCATTAATATCCTTGGTATAAGCAAGGGCTTTTTCAATTTCTGATGTAAAAATGCTTACACCTAATCCATATTTTGTTTTATTGGCCAATGCAATACTCTCTTCGATTGATGAAATTTTAATCATGGCAGCTAATGGTCCAAATGTTTCCTCTTCAAATACCGGCATGTCTGGCCTTACATTTCCTAATACGGCAGGCTCGTGAAATGCATCTTGTTGGCTGCCACCGTATAATAATTCGGCCCCCAATTTGATGGAGTCATTAATTTGTTGTTTCAATTTTATTGCTAGGTCTTGCCGTGCCAGCGGACCTAGTTGGGTTGATTCATCAAGTGGATTGCCAATTTTTAGTTTTTTTATATTCGTTATAAATAGCGATACAAACTCTTCATAAATTTTTTCATGTAGTAAAAATCGTTTTGCGGCAATACAACTTTGCCCAGAATTCATCATGCGCGCATTAATGGCAATTTCAACAGCTTCGTAAATATTAGCATCTGGCCAAACAACAAAGGCATTACTGCCACCAAGTTCCAATAAGGACTTTTTTATTTGACTGCCGGCTAAAGCTGCCACAGCCGCTCCTACCTTTTCACTTCCTGTAAAGCTTACTGCTTGCACAGCCTCGTGGGATAAAATATGTTTTATCTCATCATGATGAACGACTAACTGCTGAAAAGTATTTTCAGGATACGCTGCGTCTAAAAAGATATTTTCAATAGTTAATGCACATCCAAATACATTGGGCGCATGTTTTAAAAGCACTGTGTTTCCCGCAGTTATGGCCGGTATTGCAAATCTAAATACTTGCCAGAACGGAAAATTCCAGGGCATAATACCAAGCACAACTCCCAATGGTTGATGCGAAACATAACTTTTTTGGGCATCTGTATGAATAATTTCATCGGCAAGAAAGTCAATAGCATTCGCCGCATAATACTCACAAAGCCAGGCACATTTTAAAATTTCTGCACGCGATTCTGCAATGGGCTTGCCCATTTCTGTTGTAATTAATTGAGCATAATTGTTGGTATTATCTTTCAATAAACGTGACAGTCGAAATAAGTAGGCTGTCCTGTCTTGAATGTCTGTCTTTTTCCAACTATTATATGCTTCTGATGCAGACTGAATTTTATTATCCAATGCTGCCCTACTCAGTGCTGTATAACTTGCCAATTCTTTACCCGAGTAAGGATTTATTGACTTAAATATCATAGTACATTTTAAATTGGTTTATGGTATAAAATCCTGATAAAAGTTCCGTAATAAAAATGTCTGTGACTACCCAGCATAGGCTTGACTCATTTTTTTACATAAATGATATATTTATTGGCAAAGATTTCTTCTTGAAAAAAAGAATTGATTTCCCACATCATCGGTCTCGTACCACTCTCTGATATCTCCTGATGTAAATCACCACCTTTTAAGCAAATTAATCCATTATCTAACTCTCTATTTTCACCCTTTCGAATCATTGGTGAAGACCATTGCCATAATTTTCTTAATGGGGCAACGGCTCTTGATACAACAAAATCGAATGAGTTTTTTGGTTTAATCTCTTCCGCCCGGCCCCAATGTATTGATACATTATCTAGTTTTAATTCATCTTTTATGGCACGTACCACATTTAATTTTTTATTGATACTGTCACATAAAACAAATTCTACGTCGGGATAAAAAATAGCTAAGGGGATTCCCGGAAAACCACCACCCGTCCCTATGTCCAAGATGCGCGTATTTGGTAAAAAATCAGCCACAGCTGCAATTGATAATGAATGCAGTACATGCTTTGGATAAAGTTGCTCAAGATCCTTACGCGATATTAGGTTAATTTGGGCATTCCAGTGCGTATATAAATCTGCTAAGGCGCCAAAACGCTTCAGTTGTTCGGCTGTAAAATCACCAAAATACTTCTCTATTATCTCCACCTTGAAATGTTGTTTTTAAAGAAAATGTTTTTACTATTTTTAATATAGTACCACAATAGCCACACATCAAAAAACAAAATGTAGCGAGTTAAATCTTGTTGCCGAAGTTTTTTCATCCCGAAAAATTGTATGAGGAAAATTACCAACCATCTAATAGCAAAGATAAGGAGTGCTATATATCTCCAGGATGTGAATAAACATGCAATAAAAGCTATGAAGAAGAAAAAATGAGAAAACGCCTTAAGTGCCAATAAAAATTTATGATTTGTTTTGTAATAACGACCGGTACTAAAATGACGTTTCTTTTGAAAACGCCAGGCCTCTTTATTCGACTTAGCTTTTGAAAATGTGTAGGCCTCTTCAGAAATAACTACAGCGGTATTTTTGTTTGTGGCAACTGCATTTATAAACAAATCGTCGTCGCCGGATAGTAAGTGATAGTGACTAGAAAAACCTTTGTTTTGCAAGAATAGAGAGCGTACATAAGCCAAATTGCGACCAACACCCATATAGGGCACACCAGCAATAGCAAAAGAAAGGTATTGCATTGCCGAATAAAAGGTTTCATACCTGATTTGTCTGTTTAACCACCCTTTGGTGATGTAGTAGGGACTAAATCCTAATACTATTTTTTTACCAACATAAAAAGGCTGAACCATTCTGAGCAACCATAGCTCAGATGTAGGTTGACAATCAGCGTCAGTTAATAGTAAATGTTCATGACGGGCTTGTTTAATACTCATTGACAAAGGGAATTTCTTGCCTTTCACGTTGCGCGACTCCTGTTCAAGGTTTAAAATGTTGAGGTGTGGGTACTCCTTCTTCAAATCCATTAACAAAAAGGCTGTATTATCCTGCGAATTATCATTGACCACCAATACCTCAAAATTCTTCTTGCCTTGATATTCATACGTTTGATTTAATATGGAAGGGAGATTTTTTTGTAAATTCGCTTCCTCGTTGTGAGCGCAGATAATAATTGAGATGGGTAACGAAGTGTCAAATCGGCTATCGGGTGCTTTTGACACAGGCAGCCGAACAAAAAAATACAAATAATAGAACAGCTGAACTATTGCCAGAAAGCCGAAAACAGCAAGGATAATGTTGTCATACACCGCCCAAAACTACACCTTACCATATGGATTTCCAACTAGAATATACTGACCCAAATAGTAAAGCCCGTGCGGGGATTATCAAAACAGCGCATGGTGATATTGAAACTCCCATTTTTATGCCTGTTGGCACTATTGGAAGTGTAAAGGGTGTTTCGCAGGAGCTGCTTCAAGATGAAGTAGCTGCTCAGATTATATTAGGGAATACCTACCACTTGTACCTAAGGCCAGGAACGAAAATCCTGGAAAAAGCTGGTGGTTTACATCGTTTTATGAATTGGCCAAAGCCTATTTTAACAGATAGTGGTGGTTTTCAAGTCTATTCTCTGGCACAAAGACGCAAAATAAAGGAGGAAGGTGTTTCGTTTCAATCGCATATTGATGGTAGTAAGTTATTTTTTTCGCCAGAAGTGGCAATTGATATTCAGCGCAGCATCGGAGCCGATATTATTATGGCTTTTGATGAATGCACACCCTATCCCTGCGATAAGCGTTACGCAAAGGAAAGCATGCATTTGACGCATCGCTGGTTAGATAGATGCATAGCGCACTTTGATAATACTAGCGAGAAGTACGGTTATGAACAAACATTATTTCCTATCGTACAAGGCAGTACTTATAAAGATTTACGTATGCAAAGTGCCGAATATATAGCCGAAAAAAATTCTGGTGGAAATGCCATTGGTGGGTTAAGTGTAGGCGAACCCGCTCAAGAAATGTATGAAATGTGCGAATTAGTATGCAGTATTCTGCCATCTTCAAAGCCGCGATACTTAATGGGCGTTGGTACACCGGCCAATTTGTTGGAAAATATTGCCCTAGGAATTGATATGTTTGATTGCGTTATGCCAACGCGCAACGGGCGAAACGGTTATATTTTCACATCAGAAGGAATCATCAACATAAAAAATAAAAAATGGGAAGATGACTTCTCGCCAATAGACTCAAATTTGATGGGCGGTGTTAGTAACACCTATACAAAGGCCTATTTGCGCCATTTGTTTCTGGCAAAAGAGCTATTTGCCCTTCAAATAGCCAGTATTCAAAATCTCAGGTTTTACCTATGGCTTATGCAACAAGCTCGCCACCAGATTATTGCCGGCACATTTAATGATTGGAAGAAAAAGATGGTGGTCAAGCTTAGTACACGCTTGTAATTTTTTTAACGTCTATGCCATAGGCTGTACTCAACTTTGCTGAAAGAATAACTTAGTTTCGCATTCCTACTGATGCTTAATCGTATTGATAAATATATCCTTCGGAATTTCCTTATCACTTTTCTGGTTTGTATCCTCATGTTTACCATTATTGCCGTGGTGATTGACTATACGGAAAAAGTACAAGATTTTGTAAAACATCAGGTGCCTTTGCATGAAATCCTAGTTTACTTCAGGAATTTTATACCACATATCGTGGCACTATTATTTCCGGTGTTCATCTTTGTGTCGGTGATTTTGTTTACATCTCGCATGGCTGAACGAGCTGAATTTGTGGCCATTTTATCAACAGGGATTGAATTTAAACGCATGATGCGGCCCTATTATATCGGCGCTGGTTTAATTTGTTTTTTGCTACTAATCGCCAACCATTACATTATTCCGCACACGAATAAGCAGCGACTCGATTTTGAGAGTAAATATATTGGGGGTAATAGAATTGTTGAAAATGCTGCTGATATTTATATAAAAGTCACTGATTCCCAGTTTGTTAATATTAATTCCTTTCGACGATCAACCAACATGGGCTACGGCTTTAATTACAACAAATTAGTTGGTAACCGATTGACCGAAAAAATTCATGCCGCCCGCTGCTCTTATGATACAATATCGGGTGATTGGATATTGTACGATGTAAAAAGACGATTGAATTTGGGCGTTAAAGAAAAGTTTGAGCGTTTGGCTGAGTACAAACTGAAAATTGATATTCAACCAACTAGTTTGTTTGAAGAACGTTTAGCCCGTGAGCATATGACAACGCCAGAGATCAATGAGTTTATAGATCGCGAACGTGAAAAAGGCAGACAGGGTTTAAGTGCTTATGAACTTGAAAAACACCGACGCACATCTGCTCCATTCTCGGCATTTATTTTGTCTATTATTGGTGCTTGTATTGCACATCGTAAAGTGCGAGGTGGTAATGGTATGCACTTGGCATTGGGGGTGATAATCAGTGCCGCTTATATTGTATTTATGCAGTTTTCTACAACTTTTGCAGTAAAAGGTAATTTATCACCCTTGCTTGCTGTTTGGTTACCAAACATAGTCTTTGGTATCGTAGCAATAGTTATCTATCAACGAGCCAAACGTTAGCCGAATAGCTGATAATTATTTTGAAAATTTACCTGACTGTAGAATATAATTATCTTCTTTAATAGAATAAATATATGTGCCTGATTTTAAGTCGTTTAAGTCTAAAGTATTCTTCCTTTTATCAAGTTTGTATTTACCTAATACCTGACCATTTATAGATAGTATTTCTACTTCTTTTGACTTATTATTTTCTTGTTCCAGCATGTCAATATGCAGCCAGTTGACACCGATTGTTGGATAAACGTCTGCCAGAGATACTTGTTTCGAAATTTGAATTATACCATTTGGTTGATCCACTTCAATATTATCAATGACAATTTCCGTGCTATCATGAACCGAAAAAATATTGTTCGTATCCAACAAAGCTGCTGGATTTGCTGATGAAATTGTATACCGAACGACTGTTGGAAATAATTGTGCCGTATTGGGAAGGTATACGAAAGGCAAAATGAGCTTTGTATAATTTGCAATATCAATACTCAAAATAGTATCTGCCCGAGCAATAATACCATCTCCTCCGTCAGAATTATCTATGAGCAGTGCAGAAATAAAAGTACTGTCACCGCCATAAAGAGTTGTTTTTACCTGCATGGAAGTAGTGAAAGGCCGTTGTGTAACCGGGGTGCCACCTATTTGCGAAAATGTACTATTCAAGGCATCAATCGCAATCAGCGAATTTGTTGCTAAAGCCGGGTAAACACGCACCGGATATCCGGCTATTGGAATAGCATCTTGCACTTTTGAGACCAACTTCATTGCTCCAGTACCGGCAAAGCCTGGGTTTTCTCTGAACAACTGCGCCTGAAAGTTACCAAAGGGGTTAAACGATGAACCAATGCCTACTACAAATGAGTCAGTACATGACCAAGACTGTGGCTCGTTCATAGATACCCCAGATACAGTATATGGATTCCAAGATTCAAAATCTTCTACTACTTGTGCATAGGTATTTGGCACTATAAAAAACAATAGCGCAATAAAGAAAAATCGTTGTTTCATACATAACTATTTTAAATCCTGCAGGGTAGCACGGATAGCGGCAAAATCAGGTAAATCACCGGCACTCTCCAGAACCTCTGAATATTGTATAACGCCCTCTTTGTCTACAATAAAGGCTGAACGTTTCGATACACCTTGCATATCGAAAACGAAAGTATCATAAAGGCAATCATACATTTTAGACACCTCTTTATTAAAATCAGAAAGCAGTGTGAAATTCAGTTTATTTTCTTCCTTAAACTTCCCAAGAACAAACAACGAGTCAACAGAAATTGCCAAAATTTCGGCATCTAGATCTTTGAAAATAGACAAATCATCGCGAACCGAACATAATTCGTTGGTGCAAACACCTGTAAAAGCTAAAGGAAAGAATAATAGTAAAACATTCTTACCATTGTAGTCATGTAATGAAACTAAGTTTTTCTCTGTATTATAAAGTTTAAAATCTGGTGCTGTTTGACCCACTTGAATAGCCATGAATTCGTATTTTTTTAGTGTTCTCAAAAGTAAGCGCAGAAATTGTATTACCAAAACTTAAGTTTACACAACCGTTACAAGCTCTTTTATATATATACCGTCATAGTTCGTATCATTGTACGAAACAATATTCACACTTTGACAGACTATATCATACAGCTAGATTCCATTAATCCGATAGAATTCTATGGTGTCAACAATAACAAGTTTAATATTCTCAAGAAAAAATTCCCTCTACTAAAAATACTTTCTAGGGGAACACAGATTAAGCTAATTGGAAACAAAGAAAATGTTGAAGATGCTAAAGAGAAAATTGAACTTATCGTAAAGTATTTGGAACGCAATGGACACTTGTCAGAAAACTACTTCTCGCAGATATTAGGCGATGATGATGGTATAATTGATGACAGCATACGAGATAATATCGAAAACAACATTATTGTATTTGGCAATAATGGCCGAGTCATAAAAGCAAAAACCCACAATCAGCGCCTGCTTGTAAACGCCGCTGAGTCTAACGATATTATTTTTGCCATTGGGCCCGCCGGTACCGGAAAAACCTATACAGCTGTTGCATTAGCCGTGCGGGCATTGAAAAATAAAATTGTTCGAAAAATCATCCTTACCCGACCGGCCGTTGAGGCTGGCGAAAGTCTTGGTTTTTTGCCCGGTGACTTAAAAGATAAAATTGACCCGTATTTACGGCCCTTATACGATGCGCTGGACGATATGATTCCTTCTGATAAGCTGAATTACTACATGACCAACCGTATTATTGAAATTGCACCTTTAGCGTATATGCGTGGGCGCACCTTGGACCATGCCTATATTATATTAGATGAAGCGCAAAATGCCACTGACCTGCAACTCAAAATGTTTTTAACCCGTATTGGGCCTTCTGCCAAAGCCATAATCACCGGAGACATGAGTCAAATTGACTTGCCCAGAAATCAACAATCTGGACTACGAAAAGCCTTCAGAATTTTACGCAATATACCCGGTATGGAATTTATAGAATTGGACGGCAGTGATGTTGTAAGGCATAAATTGGTCAGACAAATAATCAAGGCTTATGATGCTGATGCTGAAAATACTGAAGCCATAAAGAACCAAAAACAGCCAGATAAAACAACCAAACAAGCAGAAAACAACAAGAGTAGCTAAATTAAAAAATTACTAAAGGCAAGAGGCTTAGTTGTTGCTGCAGATTGCCGTACTAATTTTACTGCATGAAATACGCACTGCTTTTAGTTGCCATGGTTACCATATTTTATTCTTGTTCTACTACCCAGAAAGTTGAAGAACCTGGTGAAGTGGCTGAAAAATTTCTTACGGAATATATTCATATGAATTATGAATCTGCAATGCATTACGCCACTGATGATTTTAAGTCCATAATAGAAAATTATGACGCTGAAAAAACCTTGCTAGCACAAGATGTTATTAAAGAGGCACAGCAAGCTACCATTTCAATAAAAAACATCGATATTCAAGAAGCTGAAGGTGTAGCCTATGCCAAATTTAGCAATAGTCAATTGCCCGACGTCATTGATCAACTGGAGTTAAGAAAAATTGGAAATAAATGGTTAGCTAATAATATTGATCGAACCGTTGATGTAGAGTTGGATAACCAATTCCCTGAGGATGAAATTGAAAAAATGTTGGAAGAAGCAGAGGAAGACGAATTGCCGTTAGAAATTTCAGAATAAAACCTTTTTTCCACATTTGACCAAACTATCGGTAAATATTAATAAAATAGCCACCTTGCGAAATGCTCGTGGTGGTAACAATCCCGATATTCTGGCTGCTGCCCGGCATATCCAACAATTTGGGGCAGATGGCATTACCGTACATCCTCGGCCAGATGAAAGACATATTCGTTATGAAGATGTACGGGCCTTATCTACTATCGTTGATACTGAATTTAATATTGAGGGGAACCCTCGTCATCAAGAATTTGTAGATTTGGTTCTAGCCGTTAGGCCAACGCAGGTAACGCTGGTGCCTGATACTGAAGGACAATTAACCTCAGATCATGGTTGGGATACTGTAAAGCATCTGACATATTTGCAAGAAACTATTGCAATATTTAAAAATGCTGGCATTCGGACTTCAATCTTTTTAAACCCTATTCCAGCCCTGATACCTTCTGCTCAAAAAACAGGCACAGATCGTATTGAACTGTACACGGAATATTTTGCCAGGCATTTTGCAGAAAATCCCAAAAATGCTATTCAAGATTATATAAATACTGCCCAGGCCGCTGCTTTACATAATATTGGGCTCAACGCTGGTCATGATTTAGACCTGAACAATCTGGCTTTTTTTGCAACAAATATTCCCAATTTACTTGAGGTATCTATCGGGCATGCTCTTATTTGTGATGCGCTATATCTCGGTTTGGAGAACGCAGTGCAATTGTATAAACGTCAGCTGGCCAAACATTAAAACGCCGCTGCATATTTGCTACTCCAGTTTATTTTTTTGTCTAAGGCTCCTACCCCCATAAATCGGTTTAGTTGGTAGTTCATGCCAATTTGACTGTAAGCTCCTGCCAAATGAAAATGAGAGCGAGCAAAATGCACTGTAATCTTATCAAGGTATACACCCATACCGTATGAAAAACCCGCTAATCCTTTCAACTCGTCCAAACCTAACTCTGCCCTGCGCATAAAATTGTAACCGCCACTTATTTCTAATCGCTTGCCAATGTTTAAATCGACAGCAAATACAAAATGGCGTAATAATTTGCCACCAAAATTAGATGGCTCCACTGTTGCGGTGGTATCTGATACGAATAAATTATTTAATCTATCGGCAGGATTATCATAATAAATATCCCATTGATATAAATGATGCACTAAGGCGGATATTGAGAATGGCGCTTTTTTAAATCGTTTCATTGCACCTAGCTGTATATCCAGCGGAAGTGGCTGAGCCGGAATATCGTTGTAGTACTGGCCGTATTGATATCCAACATTTTTTGCAGCAAGCCCAAAGTACCAATCGTTTAACGTATCGGCATACACCACACCAGCATCTACGAGGAGGGCAAAAGCATCTTTGTCAATTAATTTTGAACCGGAAAACTTAATGTTTGCACCATATCGCCAGTGCTCCAGATACGACTTGGACGCGGTAAGGGTTATAGCGTAATCTGCAGCACGGCCTGTGCCCAATACTTGACCGATGTCATTGGTCAAAGTAAGGTCGCCGTAATTCATGTATTGCACCCCTAGACCAAAGGTTGTATTAATGCTATTGACTTGATGGGCATAGTACATATTGAGCACCTTTGTGCCGGCATAGAAACTATTATAGTTAATACCTAAATTGGTATGAAATGTAGATCTTAATAATGCCGGGTTAGCCATTGACATCATAACATCCGGTGCAGTGTGCACTACACTTATGCCTCCCAATGCACTGATATGGGGGCTATTCGCTAGTCGCAAATATTCAAATGCACGGGCGCCCCCTCTTACCTGAGCAGTTGCTGTAAATGAGCAAAATAGTATAACCAGTAGAACCAATAATCGTCTTGGCATGTGCTTAAGTCTTTAACGTAAAATTATACGAAATATTGTTATCTGATTGGTTTCAAAAAATAACTTGCTGACACTTTGCGCATAACAACTAAATCAGTCCTTTTTATAGGTGGAATTTTCTTTATACTGCTTTTCCTTTTGGTTAAAGTCTTTTACATGGTTTATTCTGTACCGTTTAAAGGTTACGACAGCCTTGGTGTGCGGGTGCCACAAGGTTATGAGGTACTGGGTATTGATGTCAGTCATCATCAGCGTGAAATAAATTGGCAACAAGTAAGTGCAATGCGGGATGTAGGATTAAAAATGCACTTTGCATTTATGAAAGCCACCCAGGGCACTTACCTGAGCGATCCGAATTTCAAGCAAAACTGGCAAGAAGCCCGTGCTAACGATTTAGTTCGTGGTGCGTATTTATTTTTTGATGCTCGTCAAAACGGTCAGCAACAAGCAGGCCTTTTTATTAAAACCGTATCACTGCAATCCGGCGACTTGCCACCAGTTATTGATTTTGAAGAACTTTATGGTGTTCAGCAAGATGTGGCCATTCGACGCTTACATGAATGTGCAAGAGCGCTTGCTCAACATTACAATGTGAAACCGATAATTTACACCTATGCAGATTTCTACCAGCAGCATTTAAGCGAAGTATGCGAATCTTTTCCGCTATGGGTAGCACATTATCGAGGTTGGGGCGGCCCCAGGGTAGCTCGAAATTGGCATTTTTGGCAATTTTCTGATGAGGCCCAGGTTGACGGCATCGGTTCACGCGTGGATTGCAATGTTTTTAATGGTACCCGTGAAGAACTATTAGAATTGACACTGGATTAATACTTTTCCTGCGCACTAATTTTTACATTTGCGCCCCATGCTATACGCCTTCCCTTTTATTTCCGCTTTTATTGGTTGGATAACGAATTACTTTGCTATAAAAATGTTGTTTCATCCCAGAGAAGAAATGAATTTGATGGGTCTTAAAATTCAGGGAATATTCCCTAAAAGACAACAGCAGTTTGCCGAAAGATTGGGCCTACTAGTGGCAGAAGAATTATTATCGCTGAAGGATATTCAGCAAAAGATAGGTTCTGAAAGCAATCAAGCTTTGATGCTGAATACGGTAAGTGCAAAAATGGATCATTTTCTTGACGTGAAGCTTAAAGATGCAATGCCAATGATTGCGATGCTAATGGGTAAGGATACGAAATTGAAAATCAAAGAAACCCTCGTGCAGGAGTTTCGGGAAAGTTTACCTGAGATATTGGAGAACATAAACAAGAATATTCAAAGAGACCTTGATGTACAACAGCTAGTAACAGAAAAAGTGGCTAATTTTTCTGTAGATAAACTTGAAAATATTCTTTATGCCATTATGAAAAAGGAATTCAAGTTTATCGAAATATTAGGTGCTATTCTCGGATTTATTATTGGTTGTGTGCAGGTGGGTTTAATTATTTTGACGCAATAGTGCGAATTAGCAATATTCCAACGATACACTATAAAAAAAGCCCCGAATTTTGGGGCTTTTTCTTAATTCAAATTGATACTAATCAATGATTAATTTTCTTACCACTTTTGAGTTTCCATTAGATAATTGCAGAAAGTAAATTCCTGATGCAGGGAAAGTTGATTGTTGAATAGTTGCACTGCCTTGGATATTTTCTTCGGAATAAATTGTCTCACCGATTAGGTTTAGCACTTTTAAGCTTACTGCATCTTTCTTGTTAGAAATATTGACAAACATATCACCATTACTTGGGTTAGGATAAACCATTACATTGTCGGCAATTGTTAAGTCGTTGACCGATGTAGGGGCACTACCCGTAGAGTTTTGCCCACCATTGGCAGAAATGCTAATGGCGTTTAAAACTTCTTTGTTTGATGACGTAGCATCAACTACAAATGCCACAATATGCGCCTCGGGCACATTTATTGGGTCAATCGCTGTAGATAAATCAAACACATATTGTTTGGTATAGAGGCTACCTTGTGTGGTAGGTCCGGTAATGGCATCGCCCCATTGACCTGCACTAATGTTTTCGCGGAAGGTATGTTTATAGACATAGGGGTTACTCGCTGTGGCATTACTGCCCGATTGGTAACTGGAGGTAAGTCCATCTTGGGTTAACATAACCATTAGCGCATTTGAGGTAGTCACATCAGTGAGGTAATACACTTCTACATCTATAGTTAATGTATTGGCCGTAGCATTGTGGGTAGATTTTACTGCTATATTTAATGGCGCCGCCTCTGTTAGAGTGGCTGTAGTCATGTTCGCCCAGTAATTTCTTGTTTGCAAAAGATTGCCATCGCCGCCAATTTTTCGGTTCACGAAAGCTGATGGCATAAATCGGCTGCCATTCCCAGGCGAACAATAGGTGGATGTATAAAATGCATCAGCAAAAGAACGCCTGAAGTCTGTGCCGCCATTTGAAGGTGTTGTATAGCTTGAGTTTGTGGGCGGCCAGGCAATGGCATGCACCACGCCGGGATTGGCCGTTAGAATGCTTTCTAACTCAGTATGGCCAGCCGGACAATTAACACAGTTTATACCTGTAAATTCCTCAACCAGCGCGTGTTTGTTGGCGGCACCGGTAAGTACCATTTGCTGGGCATATGAGGCAACTGAAAAAGCTGACAATGTGAAAATGGAGAGTAAATATTTTTTCATCTAATTAAATTTTGATTAAAAATAAAGCTAAAAATCATATGATTTATTGCTTATTTAAAGATAATGAATGTAATACCAGGACAAATACAAACAATGCTTTTATTAACTTTCGCAATGACTAAATTTTTAACAACCTAAATAGCGAGTGGTTTATTTGCATTGATATAAAAATGGCTATCCTCATTTTACTGTTTTTGATTACGCCTCATACAAATCTACCAGCTGGAAATGCTTCGACCTCGATAAGGCGGAGTCTCAGGGCGCTTAACTCAGCCCGTCCTGCTTTAGCGGGGTCGTAGTGCAGCAACTTCCTCACCTACAAATCTTTTAGTCAACGTAGTTTCTGCGGTAGACGGCGTTGCGTTTTGCTGTAGTGACACAGCCTGCCTAGTGGAACAAGATGCGGAGAGGAAAACAGTCTATAAATCAATAACTTCTAACTGATTTTTATCTTTGTTTGAAACTAGAATCTGATAAGGATTAATGAAAACAAAAGCTTCCCAATGCTTTCCACCGTCTTTATTCAATAGTAACATATTTTCTAATACTTCCCCTTCTTTGGAGAAAGTAATGATATATAAATCCTTATTGACATTTTTTACTTTTTCTTGTTTATTTGGATTCCAATGTTGATTCTTTCTGTAAATAACTCTAAATTTTTTGCTATATGGATCGTATTGGTGGGCTGCTCCTTGCATTGAATTCGAAAGGGATGAACTATAAGGTATTTTGTATTCTTTATTATCAAGAATGTTGTAAATAGAATCCGAAAACAAATACATTAATGTTGTCTTTGAATTAATAAAAGCGACACGAAATGCCGGACTTACATTTCTTTGATACTCATTTGGACTAATATTTGGTTTATTGTTTAGATCCAAAGAAAACGTTTTGTCTTTTTTATTAAAATTTACAAAACATATATCATTAATATTGACACTTTCACCTGTATTCTTTCCGAATTGAGCCATTACCCTATTCCCCAATTTAAAAATTTCATAAATGAATTTATTATTTTGCTTGTTGTCAAGGCTATAAAAATCTATAAATGAATCTTTTTCAAAATCATATATACCTAATACTTTTTTTGTAATTAATGATGTGTCTGGGCCTCCATGATACTCATAGGTATATATCTCAATAGGGATAGTAAAAAATTGACCATTATTCCAATAAGCTAGTCTTGACGGTTTTGGCTGTATGCCAGGAAATCGTTTCAGAAATCCTTCCATGATTGGGAATTTTTCTTCATAGCTATCACGATACAAACTTTTGTAAACTTTTTTTATTACTTCACTATCAACGTTTATCCTTCTACTACTCATATCATTAATATTCGTAATTGTGAGTCGTGATAAATAATCAATAGAAATTAAAAAGTTACGCTCGAATTTAAAAAAATCATTTCCGAAATTATTTAATAAAGAAATTTTAGGTTTTGTACCCAAATATGAATAGAACTCAGTTTCCTCTAAATCAATATCGTTTAATTCTGTCTTATATATTAAATGGCTTTTTGAATTAAAAACAAAAAGTTCACTTCCATTTGAACTTGAAACATTATTTATCATTTGATGTAGTGAATCATTAAAGATTAATTTAGACCGTATAAATTTCGGGAAACCTAAAATATTATTTAGTTCATTACTATCATTTCTTAGCTTATACTCGAATACAAAGTTCAACGTATCAATGTTAGTAAAATTATTTAACCTTTGTAAGTAAATGCCGCATTTAGCACATTCTAAAAGATTTATTTTTACATATGTAATTGAGTAACAATTAGTTGAAATTAAGAATAAAAAGGATAACATAAAAAAGCACCTTTTCAATATTATGAATGGGCGCTCTTGATTTTTGGTAAAAAAAATAGCCATTTGAAATTAGTCACCAACAATAAATAAATAGTCAGATACATCTTCTCCATCCACCCAATTACAAGAGTTTTCTATTTCAGCACCGGTTGCTTCATCTATCACACCACTACCGGTTCCTTCCGCTGGATAAATAGTATTAATGACAGGGTGGGACCCATCGGGGTCTGTGCCGTAAATAAGCCAAGGGCCTCCTGCAGTATAATTCATACATAAACCTTCATTTCTACAACCAAAATATGCATTGTAATTTGATTGTGCATTTCCTGGATATACAAGCGTCCAAGTTCCAGAGATGTCAACTCCTGCCTCACATTGATTGCTACTGGCATATGCCAATACAATCAAGATTAAAAAAAATACTTTTTTCATTTTATATAAATATAAATTGTGAGAGACTAATCACACACACACAATTCTCCAAATTTTTAACAAACTAAATACTAGTGGTTTATTTTGCACACCTTTGGTATGGTACGATATTTACCAATCGTTTGAAAAAGGTTATTCTCATTTTTCTGGTATTGTTTTCGCAATTGGCTGATGCTCAAAAGCATTCCGTTCAGGCTGTGTTGTGGGATTCGCTTAGCGTGCGGGCTATTCCATTTGTGAGTGTGAGCCTCTTGGCGGCAGATTCTACATTGCTATCTTCAACACGTTCCGGCATGCAGGGCCAAGTTGCTTTTAAGCGTATAGATAGTGGGCAATATATACTGTTGTTTGCTCATCCCAAATACCTGGGGCAGTCAAAAAGAATCCGGCTGCAATGGAATAAGGATTTAGGCAAAGTGTTTTTAATGCCCTACAATCAGCTGCTGAGCAAAGTAGTCATTCGGGATAAAAAGGCCATCCTCATACAAGGCGACACCATTACGTTTGCGGCCGATAGTTTTCAGACAAAAGATGGCGCTGTGTTAGAAGATTTAATCAAACTATTGCCCGGCATGGAAGTAGATGAAAATGGCGCCATTACCAATCAGGGCAAACAAGTAGAGCGGGTGCTGGTAAACGGCGAAGAATTTTTTGGCAACGACCCTACCGTAGCTACCAAAAACTTACCCAGCAAGGCCATTGATAAAGTGGAGGTGTACGACAGTAAAGATGCACAAGAGCAGTTTACCGGTTTTGTGGCCGACAAGGATACCAAGGTGATTAACCTCAAGCTGAAAAAGGAATACAACCGAGGCCTCTTGGGCAAGGTGGGCTCAGCTACAAATACACAAGACCGCTGGGCGCAACAGCTCATGCTGAATCGC
>CAYPET010000029.1:0-20663 GCA_964409905.1 uncultured Chitinophagaceae bacterium
TGCCAAATGGTAGGATGTAGTCCTCAGCAGGCTCTATACATTTGGCATGTTCTGTGCCAGGCACTTTACTCCAATATAAGCCCTTATGCTCAAGCATCACCACTGGATTCGGATCATAAATGGCAGCCTTTATCAATCCTTTCATATCAGCAGCATTGCTGGGGTACGCAACTTTGATACCTTTTATATTGGCTACCAAGCTTTCTACACTGCCACTATGATAAGGTCCTCCGCCTCCATAGGCCCCTATGGGTACCCGCAGAAGCATATTTATAGGAAATTTTCCATTTGATAAATAACAACTTTTGCTAATCTCAGTAACTAATTGATTGATACCTGGGTAAATGTAATCGGCAAATTGAACTTCGACGATTGGTTTCAGTCCAACCGCACTCATGCCAACGGTAGAGCCAATAATGTAAGCCTCTTGAATAGCAGTGTTAAATACGCGACCATCCCCAAATTTTCGTGCTAAAGTTGCCGCTTCTCTAAATACACCGCCAAGTCTGCCACCAACATCTTGTCCATAAAACAAACATTCCGGGTGCTGGCGCATGATTTCTTCAACAGCATGCATGGCCGCATCTACCATCACGACCATTTCGCCATTTGCTGGCGAACGTTCGCCCGATTCTTCAGTAATGGGTGTAGGCGCAAAAATATGAGCTGTGGCTGTATCAAGTTCTGGTTCTGCTGCTGCTACTGCATGTTCAAATTCGGTGCTTATGAATGCTTTCTCTTCTGCTTCGATTTGATTTAATTCATCAAGGCTAGCTTGTTTATCGAGCAATACTTTTTTCAATTTTGGCCCTGGATCATCTTTTTCATGTTTGACCAAATCTTCGGGGCTTCTATACCATTCTTTTCTTACTCCACTTGTATGGTGGCCTAATAATGGCACTTTAGCATGCACTAATATTGGTTTTCGCTCCTGACGCACAAAATGAAAAGCCGCTTCCATAATATCATGGCTTTTCTCAAAATCGCTGCCATCTACTTGCAAGCGTTCAATACCTTTGAAACCTTGAATAAATTCGTATGCATTCATTGTGCGGGCCTCATCACTACTCACGCTAATGCCCCAATCATTATCTTGAACTAAATAAATAATGGGTAACTGATGTAAAGCGGCAAATTGAAAAGCTTCACTTACTTCACCTTCCGTCACACTGCCATCCCCCAGGCTACAAACAACTACCGATCTTTCGTCTGTCTCATTCAAACCTTGTCGCTCCCGATATTGTATGCCCTGAGCCAAGCCTGTAGTGGGGATGGCCTGCATGCCAGTTGCACTACTTTGGTGAATGATTTTTGGAAAATTTTCTCGACGGGAATTGGGGTGATTGTAGTATTCTTTGCCGCCCGTAAAAGGGTCATCAGCTTTTGCCAATAGTTGTAGCATTAGTTCATAAGGGCGCCAGCCCATGCCGAGCATTAAACTTTCGTCGCGATAATAAGGACTCACATAGTCATGTGACTTTAACTGGAATGCTGTTGCAAGCTGGATAGCTTCGTGCCCACGACTAGTGGAATGAACATATTTTGTAATTTGTCGGTTTTCATCATAAATGTCTGCCATGGCTTTGGCAGTCATCATTAATCGGTAAGCCCGAAGCAAGGTTTCCTTCTTCATGTTTTCGAATCGGTGGGTAAATATAAAACCGGATTACCTTTAGCCATAGTGATTCGTGGTTTAAGTTGGATCTAATATCGGTTTTACACAAAATACGATCAACAGATGACAAAATAGCTTCGACTTATTACATTTGTCTACAATGCCATTACTAAAGTTTAATATTCGATGGGATGATGATATTAATGTCGAGCGGGACGTTGAAATCCTGCATTCTCAAACGTTTTATCAATTTCATGAAATCATCAAGCAGTCTTTCGTTTTCCCACCAGAAATGGAAGCCATAATTTACGTTAGCAATGATAAGTGGCGTAAAAGTCAGGCTGTTTCTTCGGCAGTTGAAAAAAATATACGTGGAGCTGAAGCCTTATCAATGATAAAAACACCTATCGGAGCTTTACTAAAAGAACAACACCAAAAATTTATTTACTCTGCGCTACATAAAAAAAACTGGGGATTGTTAATTGAACTCATTAGTATGAGTCCTGACCCTATAGATATTTCACAATATCCTAAATGCACGCGTCAGGAGGGCGTGTCACCTGCTACGTTTGGAGCACAAACAAAAGAGCCTGATCCTATTAATGAAATTGAAGAAAAGTTTGATATAGAGGATATGTTGAATGATGATGACCTTGACGATGAGCTGCTAGATTTGGATATTGAAGCCGATGGCCAAGAAGAATAAAAAACTGATTGTTATTGGTGGTGCTACAGCTTCAGGTAAAACTGCATTGTCATTGGCCTTGGCTCAGCAATTTCAAACAGCTATTTTATCTTCTGATAGCCGACAATGTTACAAAGAACTCGACATTGGCGTAGCTAAGCCTAATAAGGCTGATTTACAATTAGTGCAGCATTATTTTATTAATACGCATTCCATTCACGAAGATGTAACCGCCGGTACATTTGAGCGTTATGGCTTAATTGCCCTTCAGCAGATATTTGATCATCATGATGTTGCAATTTGTGTTGGAGGAACAGGCTTGTATTTAAAAGCATTATGTGAAGGCTTAGATGACCTACCACAGGTAGACACAACAATTAAAAAAGAAATAGAAAATCATTTTGATCAAAAAGGCTTGACCTGGTTGCAAAATGCTCTTAAAGAGGTCGATCCATTGTTTTATCAGCAGGTTGATATAAACAATCCCATGCGATTATTGCGTGCTTTATCATTTTATCATACACATCAACAGTCTATTTTATCATTCCAATCGAATACTGCAAAGCAACGAAATTTTGACATTGTATATTACGCCATTAAAATACCAAGAGCAGCATTATACGAAAGAATAAATCAACGTGTGGATGAAATGATCGAATTAGGCCTGTTGGATGAAGTTAAAAGTTTATTGCAATATCAACATCTAAAAGCTTTACAAACAGTCGGTTACAAAGAATTGTTTCAATATTTGAATGGGGAGTGGTCACTCGCAGTTGCTATAGATAAGATTAAGCAGCATACCAGAAACTATGCAAAACGTCAAATTACTTGGTTTAACAATCAAGGGGGTTACGAAATGCTGTCATTTCATGATATTATGCGTAAATTTGATATTCGCAATTAGTTGATTGAAAGCAGGTTGAGCATGATAATTGAGGAAAAAAAAGACAAAAGGCTCAAAGAACTGATTTTGGAGTTTTTGGATGAAACGGGAGATTCGCCTACTAAAAAAGCCATATCTTTAGAGGGCAATGGTGATTTTGAAGAGATATATGAACCTGAAAAGTATCCAAGAAACGATATCGAATTGCTTAAAGACCAATTATTGGTTTTGCAAACTGAAGTATTAAGACAACGTGAAACAATCAAGGGAGATCATAACCGTGAAGAAATAGCCAAGCTTGGCGAAAAAATCGAAAAACAAGCTAATCGCATAGAACATTTGGAACAACATCAACATCAAAAAATTTCAGGCAAGGAATCATTGTAAAATGCCAAATCCAGCGGGTTTGGTAAATGGGGGTGGATATTACTGACGAGTAATATCCTACTTTGGTCGATCCTGGGTTGGTTTGTTTAGGAGCATTATCGCGGAGATTTTCGATATGAAGCCATTTTTTCGAGTTGGTTAAAAAGCCCTTTTGATGCTGTGCAGGAACAAGAAGACTTTTTGACGATTGATGATTATGAGGCCGAAGTGGAAGATGATTACACACAGCAGGATGAGGCAATTATTGCTGATGAGCAACTAATAGAAGAATCACCAGCCATGGAAGAGCGTTATAACAATAATGTCGATGTCAATTCAAGCGTGCGTCCTACAGAAGTAAAAACATTAAGCTCGAAAAATAATATATCAGCCTTAAAAAAGACTGCTCAGTCCTTACCAGAAAAGAATGTAGCGGTACAACCAGTTGCGAACATTACAACCAACAAAAAAAGTAGTGAGCCCTTATCAAATAGCTCAAAAAAGGAGGATGTAACTGATAAGAACAAAGATAACATGACGACTCCACCACCTGTTCGATTTGGCGACTAACCTATGGCTTCGAATTGAATTGCCTCGCATTTTGTTGCAAAAGCCTTTTCCAGTCTATCCTGATGTGTATCGGTAATAAATACCTGCGTTTCCAAATTGGCAATAATATTGATGAGCAATTGAGCTCGCTGCTCGTCTAATTTTTCAAAAATATCATCAAGTAACAGGATGGGTTTTTTGTGTAAACTTTCCTTCAAGAATTGATATTCGGCAAATTTTAAGGCGAAAAGAAAACTTTTCTTTTGACCTTGAGAGGCATGTTGCTTAAGCGGTAATTCATTCAGCGTAAAATGCAACTGGTCTTTATGAATTCCAACAGTTGTCCGTTGGGAGAAGTAGTCTTTTTCGGCAGACTGTTCCAGTAGTTTCAAGTAATCAGTTTCTTCAAGTTGACTTTCGTAATGCATTTCAATCTTGCTATCAATGCCGGCAATTGTTTGATAATAGTTTGCCACAATGGGTTGCAATGCTCTGCATAATTTTTTCCGAAGTTCAAAAATATATGTACCATGCTTTACAAGGGCCTCCATGTATAATTTTTCTAAGTGGGCATCGATAGATTTACGCTTGGCTGATTTAAGTAAAGCGTTTCGTTGAGCTAAGAATTTATTGTAGTGGATAAGGTGTTGTAAATACCCAGCATCATGTTGTGATAACAATACATCTAAAAATCTTCTACGCACGTCGTTGTGTCCGTTTATTAATACAATATCATCAGGTGAGATAATCACCGCAGGGAATTTGCCTATGTGGAGAGCGTTCTTTTCATAAATCTGTCCGTTAAGGCTGATTTCCTTTTTCCCATTTTCTCGGATTATGCATTCTACCAGATTGTTTTCGAAGTGTCCTTTTACAAACATCCCTTGTTTGCCAAACTGTACCACTTGATGATCAAAAGAAGAAAAGTAACTTTTTGTGAAACAGAGATAATGTATAGCGTCTAGCACATTCGTTTTGCCAGCTCCATTAAGCCCGTAAAAGCAACAAATTTCCTTCGAAAAACGAAACGACCTTTTGGTATAGTTTTTAAAATGATAAAGTGATAAATCCGTCAGCACGCCAAATAACGAATTTAGTCCGTGATGATAGTTTTACGTTGAACGAACTTGTCAATTTTTTTGCGAAGTGCCAACAAGATAAGGCCAAAAAGCATAATGATGACTGCAATGATTTCCGCCTGACTGAGGCCATTCGCATATTCGGCATTGACACGTATGCGCTCTATAAAAAAACGTTCGATGCCATTAAGAATTAAATAAACACTAAAAACCGTTAGTGGGGTAGACCATTCTTTCCTTTTCCACCATAATATACCAAATATGAGTACCCCTAAAAGAAATTCATAAAGCGGAGTAGGGAACACTGGTGATGCCAACTGATAGCAATATGGACCTTCGCAGCCGGGAATCTTTACACCTTCGCGCGCTACATTATTGGGATAAGTATAGGCTTGAAACCATACGGGTAAGTATGATGTTTTAAAATAGGCATTTGGAACTTTTTGATATTCTTTTTGCATTCGGGCAAAATGAGTAGGATTCGATTCAACCAGTTTATTAAACTCGCCGGGTTTTGCAGCAACCACTTCCTGCTTTTCATTCAGTATATAGGCGCTATTATACACCCCCCAATCACCATCACCGGCCACCATGCAACCAAGCCGACCAATACCATATGCTAAAATCAAGCCAGGGGCTGCGGCATCACAAAGGTGCCGAAAGTCTATTTTATGTCTCTTGGCATAAAAATAAAAGGCAATCGTGGCTAAAATTAACCCTCCATAAAAAGTTAAACCCATGGATGAAAATAGACTTCCGAAAGGATCAGCTAAAAATTGATCCCAATCTTCGAATGTGTTGAAGATCTTGGCACCACCAAACCCACTGACGGCAGCCAAAACAGCCATGTCCCCCACACGGCTGCTAGGAAAGATTTTTACCTTTTTGGTAATTGGACCTTTGCTGTCTAGTTTTTTAAAATTATAAAATTGAATAGCCACCGAAACGGCTGCCAATACTATTCCTGCAGCAAGATTCCCTTCTGGAGAGAAGATGTAACTTAAGGGGTCACGCGTTGATATTTCTAAATCTCGTATTAGACCACCTACTTTAAATCCAACTAAAAAAGATATGATGGCAGAAGTCAAATAATTATAAAGTGTAGGGGGCCTGCCTACCGTTACCTCGCTGATGGAAAAAGGAATAATACCACCTTCTTCCTTGCGTTTCAACTCTAAATGCAGCGTATAACCTGCCGCAATGAACGAAATGGCCACTAGAAAGCCAAACGTCTTGAACAAACTTAGCACCGGAATGTTGATGCCAAACCATTCATTAATTAAAAACTGAAAATCGGGGTACATTCAGTTCTTATTATTAATTACAGTGTGCTTCGAAGGCTGCTTGTAGGTTGTTCGAAATCATTTCGGCACTACGACCTTCAATCATATGACGCTCTATCATGTGAACCAATTCACCATCCTTGAGGAGGGCAATACTTGGTGAAGAGGGCGGATAAGGTAACAGATATTGTCTGGCTTGTTGAACCGCATCCATATCAAAGCCAGCAAAGGTGGTAACTAATTGATTCGGTTTTTTTGTTGCTGACTGCACCGCATGCAATACGCCCGGACGGGCTGTTCCTGCACTACAACCACACACACTGTTGATAACCAATAAAGTTGTCCCTGCTGCTTTAAGGGCTTCGTTTACATCCTCAGGTGTTTTTAAATCTTTAAACCCATTGCTTACTAATTCATTTTTCATGGGTATTACTAACTCAGCTGGATACATATTCCTATTTTTTTTGTTTGAGTGCAAATGTAAGTTTGAAAGATGATATCGCTATTGTGGTGCTGTGAATGTTTTGGCAAAATTAACCTCAGGATATTCTGTTGGCTTCAAGTGGTTGCTGCTGAGATAATGCAGCAAGCTCTGGCAATGAGATTGCTCCATGTAACCAGTCTTTTGCGTTTTCAACTGCAAGTAAGGTGGGCATCCTTTTTTTTGTATTATGAATTTTGCTCATTAGTTCATTGGCCGGGCAGGTGATAATCGTAAATGAAGTAATCATTTCGGCAGTTTCATGATCCAACCATCGGCTATATAGGCCACCGAAATAAAAAAAGTCATTATCCCGAAGTTTGATGGCGTATTTTGTTTTTTGCTTTCCCTTTGCATCTTCCCAATGCCATTCAAAAAAGCAGGAAGCAGGCACGATGCACTTCCAATTTTCGGTAACCGCCGCCCGAAAAGCAGGCTTTTGGTGGACGGTTTCAATTTTAGCATTTAAGCACATCTTAGCCAGCTGCTGAGCTTGTTGCATGTCTTTTACCCAATGTGGTATTAACCCCCAGCTAATGGTTGTTGCCCCGGCTGTGTATACAACCGGTAATGTTGGGTGAGAGAAGCCATTAGCTATAGTCGGAAATTCCAAGTGCTCATATTTGTCTGGATAGAGTTTTTGCAAACGACTTAAATGAGCGGGGCTGTAGTGATAGCACATGGTTTGTTCGAAATTTAGTAGATTTTGTGTAACAAATTACTCTTCGAGGTTTAGCACGCCAAGTATTTCTTCTTTAAAAAATTTCCCGCCTGGGTATTCGGCGGTGTAATCCAGGTTTAACCAAATTCGGTCATGCTCATCGATATGATAATGTATACTTTCGTCGCCAATTTCGTATTTAAAGAGTTTTTCACGTAGGATATAATTTAAATCCTCCAGATCTTTCCAATCACCAATTAGCAGTTCCGGGTAGATATGTTTAGTGGTGTATATAAGTCGGGGTGTGCCGCCTATCGATTTTATGCACGCCGCCATTAATATTGAATGGTCGTCACAATCGCCAGATAAGTGCAGAATGGACTCGCTTGCCCGAGCAAAGTATTCACGACTTTTGGGGTCATTAACATAATTCCATCGGCTATTGATTTCTTTAAAAATGGCAAAGCTTTGGATAATTACGCGATATTTTTTGTGATGTTGATAGCGCCTGAAATTATTAGCAGTTGCTAATAATGCAAAATTTCTAACTGTAGGGTTATTAAAATCAATGGCCTCTTTGATAAGCGCCTTGTTCGGAAATGGAATAAAATTGGCAGCCAAATATTCCTCCGGATTTGGGTTATCACGCAGTGAGTAAAGCAATGCGCGGTAATCCTCCAGCAGATTATCAAAGCAGTATTGGCCGCTGATTTGCCCATAGCCGAGCCACATAAGCGTCCCCATAAAGGCAATCAGTACCAAATTGCGCATTAGATGAAATATTGACAGCACCACAGCAACGGATATTACTGCCAGTAAAATACGATCTAATTGAAAAGGCCAATGCGGGTTGGGCAGATATCGGTGCAGCAGAATAAAAAAAGGAACTGCAACCAACAGGCTTACAAAACGCACTATAATATTGACAATGCGTCTGAACTCCCAGTGATTGTCATCATGCCTTATAATAAATTCACCTGATTTCATAAATACCTGATAATGTTCGAAAGTATATTGTACTTATCAAAAAGTGTCTGTCTGTGTTGTTTTTTAAGATTTGTATAGGTAAAAAGCTATATGCCACAGGCATCATAGAATTAGATAAACCTGCGAATTTTTAATTTATTTCTATTCAATCAAACATACTTACTTTTAGGAGCTGTTTAGTTAAATAAAATATGAGAAATATACTTACATTTTGCCTGCTGCTCTTCATAGCTTTTAATGCCCAGGCTCAGAAATATAATTGGAAAGAAAAAACCACTAATGGGTATACATTTCGATACGTTGAAAACGACCCTTCGAAGGCTCGATTTTATACCTTGTCTAACGGTTTGACAGTTATTCTATCAGAAAATAATGAAAAACCACGCATTCAAACAATAATTGCCACAAAAGCTGGTAGCAAAACAGACCCCGCTAACCACACAGGGCTTGCGCATTATCTTGAACATATGTTGTTTAAAGGCACTGATCAATATGGTACGCTGGAGTGGGAAACTGAAAAGAAATATCTTGACATTATTGATCAGTTATATGAAGATTATAACTCTACAAAAGATGAAACAAAACGCAAAATTATTTATCGCGAAATTGATTCCGTTTCCGGGATTGCTTCGAAGTATGCTATAGCCAATGAATACGATAAAATGACGGCATTGATTGGTGCGCAAGGCACAAATGCTTTTACATCTTTTGAAGAAACCGCTTACATCAATGATATACCCAGCAATCAAATAGAAAAATGGCTTAAAATAGAGGCAGAACGATTCAGAAACCCCATAATGCGGATTTTTCATACAGAATTGGAGGCTGTATATGAAGAAAAGAACAGATCACTAGATAGTGACGACAGCAAAGCATTTGAAAAATTATTTGCGAATCTATTTCCTAATCACAATTATGGACAACAAACAACAATAGGAACTATTGAGCATTTAAAGAACCCCTCCATCAAAGAAATTAGAAATTATTATCACAAAAACTATGTACCCAACAACATGTGTCTAATCATGGTTGGTGACTTTAATGCAGACGAGGTCATCGCACAAATTGATGGAGCTTTTGCATACATGAAGCCAAAAGAAGTTCCTCCTTACCGGTTTACGCCCGAAACCGAAATTCAACAGCCCAAGGAATTAGAAGTATTGGGGCCTGATGCAGCATTTTTGACAATGGCATTTCGATTTCCTGGTGCCAACAGCGATGAAGCTTTGATGCTTAATGTTATGGCAAAAATTTTATCAAATGGTACAGCTGGATTAATGGATTTGAATTTGATGAAAAAACAGGAAGTATTAGAAGCCAGTGGTGGAGCTTATTTGCTCAAGGATTATGGCGTTTTGTTTTTGGAAGGTAAACTCAAAGAAGGACAGCAGTTGGAAGATGTTAAAGCAAAATTGTTAGGAGAAATTGAAAAATTGAAAAAAGGCGAATTTGATGATGCAATTTTAAAGGCCGTAATCAATAACTATAAAAAATCGACTATTGAGGAGGCAGAATCCAATACGGGTCGAGCATACAGTCTTCTGGATGCCTTTGTAAGTGATCTGGACTGGCAAAAAAACGTAGCTCAGATAAACGAAATGAATAATATCACCAAAAAAGATATCCAAGATTTTGCGAAAAAATGGTTGCGGAATAACTATGTATTGGTCTACAAACGCAATGGAACAGATCCGGATAACTTAAAAGTTGAGAAACCGGCCATCACACCCGTATCGGTCAATCGGGATGCACAATCAGCCTTTGTTAGCAATATTGCGAATATGCCGTCTAAAGAGATAAGACCTTCATATCTGGATTATCAAAAAGATATTCAACGAGCTACCATTAAGTCAGGTAATCGCAGTATTGAACTGCTGGGCGTGAAGAATAATACCAATGCCTTATTCAGTCAATACTATTATTTGTCTTTGGGTGGTTTTCATAACAAGTTGCTCCCAATTGCAATAGATTACCTTCAATATCTGGGCACGAAAAATTATAGCGCCGAAGAAATAAGTAAAAAATTTTATGGGTTAGCTTGCGATTTTGGTGTGAATGCCGGAAATGAAGAAAGTTATGTTTACCTAAGTGGCCTGCAAGAGAATTACCAAGCAGCCATGCAGCTTTTTGAAGAATTGCTGGCTAATTGTCAGGCAGATCAGGAGGCCCTAAAAGAAATGATTGCCGGTATAAAAAAGAAAAGGAAAGATGCTAAACTGAATAAGGGTACAATACGGACCGGTTTGCGTTATTACGCGATGTATGGTGCAGACAATCCATTTAATTATGCATTAAGTGATACTGAATTGGATGAAATCAACGCCAAGGATTTAGTCGCGCTCTTGCACGAATTGACTGCATATCCCCATAAAGTACTTTATTATGGGCCAATGTTATTACCCGAAATAGCGCCGGTAATTGAAAGAAATCACCAAGTAGCTGAGGTAGAAAAAGCGGTTCCGCCAATGCATCAATTTGTATTTCAACAACACAACGCTAGTCAAGTGTTGTTTGCTGAGTACGACATGGTACAAGCAGAAATCATGTGGTTACGAAATAATCAACAATTTGATGTATCACAACTACCAGCCATTAATATGTTCAATGAGTATTTTGGCGGCAATATGAGTGGAATAGTATTTCAGGATATTAGAGAATCAAAAGCATTGGCCTATTCATGTTACGCTGCTTATGGCATACCAAGTAAAAAAGATGAGCCGTTTTACATGATGGGGTATGTGGGATGTCAATCTGACAAAATGAAGGAGAGCATTAATGCCATGCAGACTCTACTTGACGAACTACCGGCTTCGGCAGTATTATTTGAGAATCAAAAGGCTTCATTGTTAAATTCAATTGCAACAAGTAGGATTAATAAAACAAGTATACTGTTTGATTACTTAGCTGCACAAAAGAAAGGAGTGGAGTATGATTTAAGAAAGAATACATTTGAAGGAGTCTCAAATATGAACTTAGCAGACGTTCAGCGGTTTCACCGCGAACAAATAGCTAATAAACCACATACACTTACGGTGCTAGGCTCCAAAGATAAATTGGACATGAAAGTACTTGAGCAGTACGGCAAGGTGAAAATGCTTAGTTTAGAAGAGGTTTTTGGATATTAAATTATGTTGAATATTCCGGAAATTGGTTTGTCCAGGCATCATTGACTACATCATAAATCATGGTTTCAATGCCATTGCTTAGTGCCAAATACTTGGCTTGTAATTGGGTGTTATAGGCAATAATTTGCTGTATAGTACTGGTGTCAAGTTTTTCAGTTTCAGATTTACATTCTAAGATTAGCCAGGGCAAATCCTGTTTGTAAATCACCAAATCATATCGTTTGCGCAATTTGCCAATATTGATTTGTTTTTCTACAGAGAACAATGCTGCCGGATAGTGTTTGGTAAAAACGAGATAATGAATGATTTGCTGCCTTACCCATTCTTCAGGTGTCAAGACAACATTTTTTTTTCGAATAACATCAAAAATGTATTCTTTGCCATTTTTTACTATTCTTCGCACCGTTCAAAACTACTGATAAAATAATGCAACAAGTAAAAGCCAAATTTTATTATTATTTTCAATTCGAAATAATCCTCAATGAAGAAACTTTTCCGAAAAAAACCAATTGGTAAAATATTAGCAGATGTAAAATCTGGTTATGGAGATGGTGAGCAACATGAGATGCATAAGGTGTTGGGAGTTCGGGATATTACTTTCTTTGGAATGGCGGCTATAATAGGTGCAGGAATATTTAGCACTGTAGGTGCGGCTTGTGCCGATGGCGGACCAGCGATTATTTTTTTATTTATGGCAATTGCGGTGGCTTGTGGTTTTGCTGCGCTTTGCTATGCCGAAATGGCATCGCGTATCCCGGTTAGCGGAAGTGCATATACCTACACCTACGCAACCTTTGGTGAGTTGTTTGCCTGGATTATTGGTTGGGATTTAATTATGGAGTATGCCATTGGAAATGTGACTGTTGCTATTTCCTGGAGTGGAAATTTTACTACTTTCCTTGAGCAAATTGGAATTCATATCCCCGGCTATCTGTCGCATGGTTATTTGGAGGTAAGGAAAATTGTTCAGGAGGCAAATGAAATTTCAGCAGCAGGAGGAGAGATAACTTCCTACATGCATCAAATGAATTCAATTTGGGAAAATGCGCCTAGGATTCTGGATGTGCCATTCATACTTAATCTCCCTGCCTTTTTAATTACAGTTCTAATTACATGGTTAGTATATATTGGTATTAAGGAAAGTAGGAGTGTGGCAAATGGAATGGTAGTTTTCAAGGTACTGGTTGTGATTTTGATTATCATTCTTGGGTTTTATTATGTGCGTCCTGAAAACTGGTCACCTTTTGCACCAAATGGAGCAACGGGGGTATTGAAGGGTGTTGCAGCAGTATTTTTTGCCTATATTGGTTTTGATGCGTTGGCCACAGTGGCCGAGGAGTGCAAAAATCCACAACGCGATTTACCTAAGGGTATGATAAATTCGTTACTCATTGCAACGGCCTTATACATCTTGGTGGCATTGGCGCTAACTGGTATGGTGAAATATTCCGAGTTAAACAACGAGGCTTTCTTAGCCAATGCTTTTTTGCAACGTGGTATAGATTGGATTGGTGGCGTAATAGCCTTTAGCGCATTAATTGCAACTGCCAGTGTGATGCTGGTGTTTCAAATTGGTCAGCCTCGGATATGGATGAGTATGAGTCGTGATGGGTTATTGCCTAAACAATTTGCACGGATACATAAGAAATTTAAGACGCCCTCTTTTGCTACGATAATTACTGGTATATTGGTCGGGATTCCTTCGTTGTTTATGGATGTCGAATCAGTAACTGATATGTGTAGCATTGGGACGCTTTTTGCATTTGCCTTGGTTTGCGGTGGCATTGTAATATTGCATCACTCCAGGCATTCGGAAGAGGAAAAACCTAAATTCAAGGTGCCATTTATTTCAGGACGTTGGGCATTACCTATTCTTACCTTGTCAATTTTTATATGGCTTTGGGTGAATAAATATCAATCTGGCAGCTATGCGCATGAATTGTTTTACAATAATGAAAGTTGTATAGACAAAATTCCAACCATACTTTTCTTTGTTAGTTTGACTGTATTGTCGGTTTTGGCTTGGGTTCGGAAACTCTCATTAATACCAATGCTTGGCTTGATTTTTTGCCTTTATTTTTTAAGTACTCTAGGTGCAGTTAATTGGATAAGGTTTTTGACTTGGCTATTAATTGGTATTGTCATTTACTTTTTTTACAGCTATCGAAATAGCAAATTGATGCAGCAAATTAAATAAGCTCCTCAGTGCGTGTTGCAGCCAAAATATACTGAATAGCGTTGTCGGGAGCCTTAGGGGTTGGAGCTGATTCAATCATATTAAGGCTATCCAGCAAATGAATATATTCTTGCTTTAATTCTTCATTAGTAGCTAATACGGACTCTAATTGGCTTGTTTCGGATGCAGATAGCTCATTAAATATATAGGAGATCAGTTGATTGGAGTAGATTTCAGTCATAGGAATTCATTTGGATGTAAACGTTGACAAATAGAAATTATTCTATGAAAGTATTTAGATAACATTTACATAACAAATGCGTTTCAGCTATTTTCTCTTCTTTTTTGGACGAATTGCTTTGGTAATATCATGGGTAGCTCCAAAACCAATCATATGAACCTTGCTCTGTTTATCAAAGAATTCTGTTTGATAGAAATATTCAGCAGTTAGTTGCCATTTCTTTCTTTCATAGCTGAGGCTGCTGCCACTGCGTAACCGATACAAACTTATGCCTTGATGACTTAGCATTGCAAACGGTTCACAATACACTTTAGCTGTTAGCCTTTTATTAATTGATCTTTGTAATAATAAACGATTGCGCCAAATCCATTCAGGTTGGTACTTGCGCAGATAATCTCCATCGAAATAAGCTATATCATGTTGTAGCATCGTTCTAAGCTGTAGCTTTGTTTTTTTTATTATTTTCCTGTCAGTTATCAGCGCAAATCTAAATCGATGTTCATTCTGTTCGTAGTTGGTAATAAACCGGTAATAAAGTTCAGTTTCTAACCATTTGTTCAGTTTTTTCTCTAAGGCAAATGAAAAGTTTGATCGTTTGAAAGCAGTGATATTTTCGTCAATATCCAATCGGTAATGAAATTTGATGTTATTAGATTTATTAATGTGATAAACAACACCAATGTCACCTCGAAATTCGAGATCAGCTTGTTGGGCTAAAGCCTTACTTGACAAAAGAATTAAGCAAAGATGAAAAAATAAGGGCTTAGTCATTCGCACTGCTTACTTCAAGGTCGCGACTATTTTCATTATCCCGTGCATAGTAGTATGCAAAAATATTTGCTGTATCACGCAAGAAATTGACATTCCTGATTTCAACACGATGTATTGGTAAACCTGTTCGCTCTTGCAAATCGGCTAACATGCTTTCTCGCTTTTCTGGCTGAATAAGGTCAATGCGCTCGTAAACGATTTCCTTAACATTTTCGTGCTTTAAACCAATATACTTATCGAGCACTAAGGTCAGTAATAATATCGTAATGTTACACATGATAATTACGAAAAAGTTACCATCTGTTTCGGCCAATGCATTGACTAGCCCTAAGGCAACACAGGTAAAAAAGTATCCCATCTCTTTGATTGGTACGGTTACAGTGCGGTATCGTATGATGGAAAAAATGGCGAACAAACCAAATGCAAATCCAATTTTAATTTTGGTCGAACCTAACAGCAAGCAAATAATAAATATTAGGATGTTGAATAAGAAGAAGGTGAAAAGATAATCTTTGTTTTTATGGGTGGAATAATAAATTAATCTCACCAATATAAAAATAGCCAATAGGTTAATACCGAAACGAATAACGATGTCCCAGTATTCGAAACCTGGACTAGCTGTTTTTAAAACTTTATCAACTACTGCCTCTATTTGATCCAGGCTATCTTTTAGGGCTTTTGCAACTTTCAATTTATCCTGCATTGGCTAATTTATTTAATTTTAATAGGGTGGCTTTGAAGTTATTTTTTTTCACATTGCTCTCCAACATAGCAATGCCAATGGCGTATTTGCTGAATCCTTCTGGTTGAATTCTATGTTGTTTTAACACCTGCACTGTTTTACTAAAATGGTCACTTTTACTTTGTTTTACTTCAATTATTGATAAATAGGGTAAATAAATGTCTTGAGTGCCGTTAAAAAAATGAATGTTGGTATCTATAGTAATGCGCTCGGTGAATCGTTTGTTGCACAGTGTAATTCTATTAAAGGAATTACTCATTTTTAATTCCAGTTGCTCACCATGATAGCGTTTGTTTTCTATCATCTGATATTCATCTTCACCTAGTGCGTCCGGAACTACATCAATTTCTTTTCTGATTTTATTTGTACGGGTGCCAAATTCCTTATGCTTTATTTCATAAAAAATTACATCAGTATCAACATAGGACCTGGTGCGCACTTTAAGTCTATTCACATAACCATTGTGATGATGATTATAAAATTTAAAATCCTTGGTGTCGTAATAGTTTGTTATGTAAGAAAAATTACGTTGTTGATCAATATCTAAAACAAATTGATAAGGTAGAATTTCTTTTAAAATTCCTGGAACGAGATTAATATGCAAGATGTATTTTGTATCTACGCGTTGCATTAAGCTCACTTGATTTAATTCTTTCATTGAGATCGCCTCAAAATTCTTTAAAATGGTATTGATATTTTCTGGCAAACTAAATAATGATTTTAAAGTCAGGTAATGCAATTTCTTCTTTGCGCTGTTTTATTTCTACCCGTTGTATTATTGGCGCTTCGTTATTTCTACAACTATCACAATCTGTGAATGTCCATATTTGATAAACTCCTTTCCTTAATTCTTCAAATTTGTATGAACCGTTTAAATCTGTTCTTACCTCGTCCAAAATCATACCGCTGTTTTCAACAGCAATTACTACTTTGATATTGGCAGTGTACCCTTCGTCTTGTATTATTTGAGAGTTGGGTGTAATATCTGTAGCCCAAACCTTACCGGAAATAGTTGAGAGCCCCCCAAATCCAGGCTCCTTACTACATGAAATTACCAACACCGAGAATGCTAGTATAAAAATATTTGTTGTGCGTTTGTGCTGCATATTTATCCACTTATTTAAAGATAAATATACATTAATCATTTATATGATTTAATGTTTTGATAACATTAGAATGAAGTGCTTTGGTTTTCCTTAATGGTGAAAACACGAGAAAGATTGAAGCCGAATTGAAATTCCCCTTTGCCCCAATCTTGCAAAGTTTCTGTAATAAATGATTTTTCATTCATGCCACGTGCATTACTCAAATGTAGCTGAAAAACGTGTCCGCCAGTCTCTATATCAACGCCTATCGATAATGGCATTTTGTTATACCCTGAGAGCGCCCCGTATATTATTGGATGCGCATCCAAGACAATTGCAGTTCGTTTGGATATCTTAGCACGTCCGCCAATTCCTAAAGCCACCATGTTATTTTTATCTATCTTTAGTTCTACAAGATTCCTATGCACATAAGTTGGGGCAAATTGAATTGTGAACTGCTCGTTTATTTTTGACCCTAGAATGATTTGAGTATAATAGCCCAGCCGATTTTCAAATTGATTGAATGCATTATTGGTAAAAGGGGCTGTTTGTAATGTAGCACCTGCTATGGCAACAACCGAGAATGGAATAATACGTTGCCCTGTTTGCTGATGGATAATTCTATATTTAAAAAATCCATCCAACTCCTTTTGAAAAGTGCTGCGACCTATACTAATTGTGAGGTCTTTTGTTATGCCATAATCAAACCCCATCCGCATAGAAGCTTGATCTAATCCAAACAAATCACTAATGCCATTTTTAACCAATCCAAATCGATGCAGAATACGAAAATCGAGCACGCCTTCACCGAGCATTTCCATGGAATGAGCATTAATAACTCTTGACGATTTAAAAGCATTATTTACATACACCTGCTCTGGTAATTCTTTATCGAGTAATTCATCCAATTCGGTAGTGGTTTGCGCAAAAACACCTAAGGGGATGAATAAAAAAAAGTATAGTAATTTTTTCATTGTATTCATTTGGTAAGGCGAATGTTTCGATTAGATTTTCTTCAAATCTGCATCTATATCAATTTTGACAGTATTGGATATTTTGTTTTTTACTGCGCTAGGGATTTTTACTTTATAGTCTGTTAATGATATATTGAAACTTGCCTTGAGGCTAGGTTGTCCATTTCGAATAATAATATTTCCGGTTTCTGTTACTGTACGTGTTACGCCATGAATGGTAAGTTTTCCGCTAACTTGTGCTTTGTAACTACCGTCTTTTTCAAAGTTGATAGAAGATAAATTTGAAATAGTTCCATCGAATTTGGCTTTGGGGTATTTATTGCTTTCAAGATAATTTTCATTAAAATGTTCTTGCATTAGTTTCTTTTGAAAAACAAAACTTTTAATCAACACTGAAAAGTTTAAGGCACTGTTCTCTGTATTAAGTAATACTCCAACGGCCCGATTGTGCGCTTCAATTTTTTCAAGTGGTGCATCAGAATAAAAACTGATTTTACCGGTTTTGGTTAAGTATTTATCGGCATGGCTTTGTAATGATGAAAAGCAAATAAAGATCAGTAATAATTGTTTCATTTTTAATTATTTAGAGAGAACGCAATTTTTTAGTTGTATTGTCTTGCCCATTAATTCGTCAAAATCATGTCCGGAAACAACACCTTTCATTGTGACGAAATGTCCTTTCGTTAGTTTACTTGTAGCAGCTAAATGTCTGTTATCAATTTGACAAATAATCAACTCCATAGTGTTCATTCCTAAGGTTACAGTAGCTGCATTTTCCTCTTGCTCATTTGACATAACAATGCCGGTAACTGTAATCACTTTTCCTCTTAGATTATTGAGATCACTTTCGCTAAAAAGCATAAGTTCATCCTGCCGATAACGTGCCACTGCTTCAATATCCGAAGAGTCTGAAACTTTTTCATTGGCACGCCAAAATAGGATGCCGCCAATGATTACTAAGAAAATGATAATTCCGAATACAATACCTCTTAAGTTTTTCATGTATACTAATTAATTATTTGGTGCTCCTTGTTGAATCCATTTTTCAATAAATTTTATTTGACAATCCGTGAGTTTGCCACCGCCTTTAGGCATCGGGCTAAAGCCATTGTTATGTTTAATGCTTCCCAATAGCCTGCTTCCCAGCGCAGCATCTCTAAGGCTTGCATAATCTTCCAGATTATAACCACCTGCAACACTTACGGCAGTATGGCAACCACTTGTACTGCAGAATTGATTAATTAATGGTCTAATATCGTTAGTATAAGTGACATTTGTAGTATCGCAAGGTCCCAGATTTTCCAATATTGCTTCCTTACTATTTTTGTTGCAAGAAAGAAATCCCAGTAATGAAATCAAGACAGTAATAACACCAAGAAATTGTTTACACTTCATATAATTATCTAATTAACATAATGTCACCTCTGTGCACATCAATTGAGTTATCTCGATATTTAACCTTAATTAAATATTGATAGGTGCCAATTGGTGCAATTTTTCCGCCGGCATAATTACCGTCCCAACCTAATCGCATTTCGTTAGTTTCAAAAACCATTTGTCCCCAACGATCAAATATTTGCACATTTAGTCCGATTGCATCTGGGCCAAGTCTTAGATGGAAATAATCATTTTTACCATCTTGATTAGGGCTAAATGCATTAGGTATAAATACGCTTTTATCAATTTGAGGAATTGGTGGTGGTGGTATTGGGGGAGGGATAAACTTAAAGTTTGCTGTTATGACATCTGTTGTGTCATAATTAAATTTCGTTATTGTACTTGTAAGGTTGTTTATTATCGTTGTGCTGTTATTTTTTGACCATATTGTAAATGCATAGCTTGGCTCTGACTCAGCTTCTATATTATAGGTTTCCAAGCGGCTAAGCCGCATAGTTGTGGGATAAGAATTGATTTTTACTCCATTTAGTTTTATAAAACCGCTATTTGGAGTTTGTACATCAAAAGTGACATCAATGGAGTCATAATTATAGTATTTGAAGTAAGCAATAATAGAATCTTGCTCGTTAAAATTTAATTGTACCTGTGAGTTATTGAGATTGGGACTGATGATGTTGGTCGGTTCTTGTTTTTCCCAGCGGTCAAATGTCCAGTATTGGCCCAAGGTTGGCGTGGCAGTTAATTCATAAGTGGAATCGGCCATCATTATTTGTTGCCAGACGTAGGGTGATTTCACAGATCCATTTATTGCAATGACACCACTGTTTTGGGGTGAAACATTCAACTTAAGTTCCCGTGGTTTTAAATTCATACAGCTATCTAATTTTTGACTAATTACAGCACAGCGATTTACGATAAATGTTCTAGCCGTATTGACATGAGTTTGCCATTGTGCATAAGTCACGCCCCAACGCGTAGCTTGTCTGTTCATTTCGGGGTCAATAACGTTTATACAAGAGTCGAAGTGGTTCAGCATGTTCTGACAATTGAGTGGTCCGTTAAACATATCAATCCATTGTTCTTTATAAAATCTGTCAAATTCAGGATTGGTGAGTAAGCGGGTCAGCATATCAGTATGCTTGATATTACTGTTATTTTGAAATAGCGAAGTGGGTTCGCAGGGGTCAAATTCGTAGGAAGTTGTACTAAGACCTGTATAATTTGCATTATTCAAACCTAATATGGCATCCATATCCCATAACGCATAACGCCATTTTACAGGATTGTTGTTGCCTCGACCTCTCCACCACATCGTATTCCAGTTGAGCCAGTCATGATTGACTAAATAAGTATTTAAAATAAAGTACTGACAAAAGCTTTTAATATTCAAGGCTGATTTTACATAATCATAATTTGCCGGAATAGCCATGTTATTGTTCATGATGAAATTGTACAAATTCACCCAACCGGTATCGCTACCTAGGCGGGTTCGCAAACCACCCCAATACGACAAATGGTCAACTTTTGTTTTTTTCTTACCATAGTAATAATCAAAGTAATCG
>CAYPET010000030.1:0-17299 GCA_964409905.1 uncultured Chitinophagaceae bacterium
TAATAATGCCCTAGCAAGGCATGTTTATAGAATGGTCTGCCCTGGTGGGGGTTCCCCGGGGAGTATAATAATGCCCTAGCAAGGCATGTTTATAGAATGGTCTGCCCTGCGGGGGTGCCTCATATCACGCGAGGAGGTTTTATGCCTCCCACAGGAGATGGTACCCCCACTGGGAGCCCCGTGCCAGGCACCAATTTTTGGCCCACTAAAAAACCCACTGGGGTGTGGGTTCTTGGCATGGGGATGGTATCTAAGAGATTAGACCCTAATAAAAAAATGTTTTATTAGAATTTTTGGATCTCCAGGCATCTCTTTCTGACTTCTTGCAGTTGTTCTTCTGTGTATTTGCCTTCTATGATTACCTCTTCACCGTCGTATGAGAGGACTACTCTATTGTTGTAGTCTAGTAGTTCCCATCTAAGCCATTGGTTATAGAGGATTCGTTTGGTGTGTGCTTTATTACCTTTGAATTTGATCTTGCCTTGTTTGGTGTAGAGGAGTTTATGTACTATGGGGTAGACGAATACTCTGGATTCTCCTTTGAATGAGAATGCTATGTCCACTTTGTCTACCACACATTTACATTCTTGCTCTGCTTGAAAGGCACTTACCCTATCGTCTCTGCATTCTTTAACTCTGAAGGTGTAGATTGAGTTTGGGTCTATTTGAATTGATTTGTGTAGGTGGACAAGGATGTCTTTTTTCTTTTGCTCTAACTCTTCCTCTGCCTTGTGAATTGCTTCTTGGGCTTTGAGGTAGTTGTCTATGATTGATTTGGGTTGCATAGATGTGTGATTGGTTAGAGCTAATGTATGGTATCTCTCTTGGAATAAAAAATGGTTCTTGGAATTATTCTATGACCTCGATAGTGATTTTAACCTTCTTGCCCACTAGGAGATTTAGGTCTGTATGAACAGTGTCTTCGTCCCATGATTGGAGGATGATGAACATTCCGTTATCCTCATCTGAGTGTCCTGTTGTGATTGGGAATGATTGACAGATTTTTGCTTGTCCTCCGTCTTCAGATGAATCGATTTGAACTAATCCTTCGGTGGTGAATTTCATAGGAGTGTTTTATTTGTGAAAGAAGCATTTGCGTTCCAGTGGTGGTAGTCCCAGGTAGCTCATCTTGAACATTTCCTGGAGTTCCTCTAGGGATGAGCTCTTGAGGGTTTTGCCTTTGTGGCGGATGAAGTAAGTGACACCACCTACCCACTCAAGGACTCTGGTCTCTCGGTTGAACTGGCGGATCATCTTGTCCTCTTCGGTCTTGGACATTCGAATAGGTTTGGTGGCGATGATCTTTTCTTTGGTGCCTTTGGGGGTGTTAATGTATGCTCTCATCGTCCAGCGAATCTAATTCGTTTTGTAATTGCTCAAGTTCCGTCCTTACTGAATCTAATTGAATCATCGTGAGCTTGGTGCTGTTCATGGAGTTGGCCAATTGGAGCTGACTTCTTTGGTATTGAAGGTCCATTCTTTTTGAATGTGAGGTTTCATTGGCGTACTCCTGGTCGATAACATTGAAGAGTGAATCAATCTCTCGTTGAGTGCGGTGATACTTCTTGTTATCATTGTCCAATGACTCACCACAGAGCTCATCGATTTTATCATCTCTTCGTCTGAACTCTGTGGGCCAGAATACTAGGGCGAGAATGAAAATGAATGCAATTCCGATGAGGATTTCCTCTAGAAGTTTAAGCATGTATTTTTTCATGGTCAGTTAATGTTATTGATGGTGTAGTATTTCACTCCGTTAGATTCCCAGTGCATCTGATAGTTGCCATTCTTGTCAGGTCTGGTCTGTCCTATGAACTGAGGAGATTCAAGAAGGAGGTATTCCTTGTTGGTGATTAGGATTGGCTTACTCATTATCTGCAAGAAATTCGTAAAAGGTATCGATGATTTCTTCATCCGAAGCATCCGGATATTTTTCCTTAGCTAGTTCGAGAGCTTCATCCTCATCTTCTTCATACAGGTCTCTATCTCCCCACAGTGGATAAAGCTCTTCATATTTTTCATAATCGGTGAGTGGCATATCCTAGTTTTTTTGTTAGAGCTAATATAGAAAAATCTACATAAGATAAAAAATGGAATGCGGAAAATGTTTGAGAGAGTGTAGCCCTGCGGGGGTTCCTGAGAGACTTATAGTTACTCTTTGCTTTACCCTGGTTTGCTCTGTGGTGTAGCAATATGGGGAACCTCAGATCTGGATACACTCTTCTTCTTTTTCCTTGGGTCACAAAAAAGGTCCTAGTTGCCCAGGACCAATTTTAACCAATCAATGTTACTATGGACTTACACTATCTTAATTCTGTTCATTACGTCCTGTCGGATCTTTTCCGGGTCTCCTTGTTTGTCATCTTCCTGGAAAAAGTCCGAGTCCTCATATTGGTCCAGATCTTCTTCCGAACCATATGCGCAGCGTTCTTTCTTATTGAAGACATTACCGTCTTCAGGGATGTATGCCCGAAGTTTCTTGCCATCCCAGTAGATACAGAAACAAATTGGACATTCCCAATCTCCTCCCGCATTGACAAAGAGTACTGGAAGACCATTTGAGAGGAGTTCATATCCGCAAGGGTAGTTGTTGAATCCTTCATGGTCTGTTGGGTATTTTTCGAAGTTAGGGTCTGCGTTACCTATGTTGTAGTTCTCGAAGTCGAATTGAATCTTGGCCAGGTCTTTCTGAATGTGAGCTGGAAGTTCATACGGATCAAATTCATATGTGCCTACTCTGAGTTTGGAGTGGCAATGAGATTTGAGAGTGTCTAATGAGATGAGTGGTGCTAGTCTTGACATGTGTTCCTTTTGATGAGGTTAATATAGAAAAGTCTATCGAGAGAAAAAAACTGGTTTGAATAATTGTGGGTTTGGATCGGGTAGGGTTGGGGAACCTTCTCAGTGGATTTGCTCTCTCTGTCTTTTTCCTGAGCCCACAAAAAAAGAGGACCGAAGTCCTCTGATTTACCAACCGATAAACTATGAATGAACAAAGCTTGTGATCCCGATAGGATTCGAACCTATGACCCACAGCTTAGAAGGCTGTTGCTCTATCCAGCTGAGCTACGGGACCATTTATTATACTAGTGAGTTAATCTCTTCAATAACCTTTTGAAAGTCTTCCGCCATTGTCATTGGGTCTTCACTGAATCGGTTTTGAAGTTTAACCCCATACTCGGTTTCGAACCAGGTAAGCAAATCATTTGAACCCCAGATAACCTCTGCTGGTGGCTCACTCCCAAATGACCAGAAAAGTGTATTGAGAGCCTGAAAGAAAAGTTCCCTATTCTTCATCCTGTTTGTGATTGATAAGGCTAATGTAGAAAAATCTATTTAGAAGAAAAACGGAATTACTTCTTTTTTCTTTTCCCCTTGCGGTAGAGATGTGCGTTTTCATTGTTCATCTCCCAATAGAAGATTTCCCAGTAACCGAATAGGGAGTAACCCATGTCACGGTATAGTTTGCGAACCTCTTCAGAGTTCTTATTTAACCCCATGGTGTGGAAGAGATACCAGAGGTCATTGAGAATACCCTTGTCGATGATTTCACTAACCTTTGGGTTTTCTTTCCAGCGGAACGTGCCTTTCTCATCTTCAATGATCTCGTGATCGTGGTGCCACTCCTTATCCAGGATTTCTTTATATTCTTCTGAAGCATTAGCAGCTTCCTCTCTTGATATCACCTTCATAGTTGTTTTGATTGGTAGGGCTAATATAGAATAAACCACCTGATTAAAAAAACGTTTCTTGGAAAAAATCTGAAGGAGTGTGCTGCCCGATCGGGCGGGAGAAGGTTCCTCCACTTTGGATACACTCTTCTTCACATTTTCCTGCACCACAAAAAAAGGACCCGAAGGTCCTTGACTTGATTTTTGGGTTTGGTTAATTTTCCACCATGCTAAGCCAATCGTTGTTTGGGTAGCGAACCCCTTCGTGTGAAACTTGGTCTGCTAACTTGATACCCTCCACCTCTTCATAGAATGTGTCGGTGTAGATTTCATAATCACGACAGAACATGGTGAGGAGTTCGTAGTAGGGTTTGTAGTAAACGAGTTCTTTGAAACTCATCGATGCCCATTTGTTGGCGATGTGTCTTGGAACACCGCGTGACATGAGGTAGTGAGCTTTGTCTCTGAAGTCTTTGAGTTCATAAAGTCCTCTTGAGCACACTGCGTGATAACCCTCTTCCTCCATGATTTCCTGAAGTTTTTCTTTGGAGACGATATTGTATTCATCCGGGTAAAGACGAATGAGTTGTCCATCGATGTAGGTCTGAACTATTTCGCCCTTATAGTTTTCGTTCCAGCTTTTAGGGTTTGCATAAACTCGTTCAATCTCTCTTTGAATGTATTCCTCTTTATCCTTGGCGGTAAAGAATCTCGGACCGTGAGATTGGTTCTCAATGAGGTCCACCTCCTCTTTAGCGGTTTCGGTAAGCTCTCTAACTATCTTGGGTTGTTCAGCATAAGCCCAAATGATAGTGAACTTTTGAATTGGGTTACGGAGTTCGGTAAATTGAAATGGTCTCATCACCATAACAAAACCTTCTCTGAATTTGTCTTTTGCGTTTAACATCTTTGTTTTGATTGGTAGAGCTAATATATGGTATTCCACTTGGAATAAAAAATGGAATCCTAGTTTTCCTTCTTCAGATCCTGATATTTAATCCAGGTTTGAATTAGTTGTATGCTTGTTCCGATTTGGGTTAGGTAAATTATAATACCCACAAGAGGAACATTTGCTAAAAGGAATCCGCTCATTGGTAAAGTAATAAACAATGAGACTACATAGATGATAACCTTGATATCTTTTCCCATTTTGTTTTGTTTTGATTGTTAAGGCTAATATAGAATAATCTATATGAGATAAAAAATGTTTCTTGGAATTTTTATTTCATGAAAGAGAAGAAGGCATGAAACGCATCTGTCCTGCGGAGGTTCCCTAGAGACTTATGCTTGCTCTTTGCTTTACCAGCATTTGCTCTGTGCTGCAGCATAAACGTGGAACCCCCGCAGGCTGGATCGGTCTGGTCTGATTTCCTTAGGTCACAAAAAAAGAGGCCGAAGCCTCTTTTAAGAAATTGATGTTTATATTTACTCCCTCCAGATTTTTTTAATGATGACGAATCGGTAATTAGGGTTGTCTTCAAATTCTTCACTTCGGTCACCCATGATACCAAGGATTCTACTGATCTTATCGTTTAGTATTCTTCGGTTTTCTTTATCCGGAATACTTGCAATGAGAAGAAGAACTGCCAGAGTGAGGCTGAGCACACAGAAGGCTAATTCATTAATTGGGTCTGCAAAGTGAATCACTTGCTGAACGTCTCCTGTGGCGGTGAAGACACCAATGAGGAGGAAGAAGATGAAGAGGAGGAAATTTTTCATAGTGTGTGATTGATTGGTTGATGTGGCTAAGATAACAAATCCACTTGGAATAAAAAAATGTTTTCCGTGTTTGTTTACAGTAAACTGTTTACGGTAAACTTGGGGTTGGAATCTGAACGAATCGGTTAATCAGTTCTATACAGAGCTCTGGATTTTCAATAAATTTGTACTCGTTCCAACCCATGATAAGAGTTGCCTGAAACACCTCGCCATTACCTTCATACCCAAGTGATGCTATTTTTTGAGAATCACCATCTGGACCATCGAAGATACTCAGAGCTCCGTGTTTAACACCTTGAAACACTCCACCGATAACTGGATGTACATAAAGGAGTTCTACTCGTTCGCCAACCTTCTGTTTGAAGGCTTCAACAATTGATGTTATCTGTTCTAGGTTCATGTCTTATCGGTTAATGATGAATTTATGATTGATTGGTTAGGTCAAATGTAGAATAATCCACTTAGAATAAAAAACTTTTCCAAGTTTATTTTTTGAGGTCCCTTAGGCTGGATCGGGTCTTCCGGGGGTTCCGACTAGACTTATGCTTGCTCTTTGCTTTACCAGAGTTTGCTCTATGCTGGTAACATGATGAGGTGCCTTCTCTCTGGATCTACTCTTCTTATATTTTTCCTTAGCACACAAAAAAGGCCCGGATTTCTCCGAGCCCTCTTTAACCAATAAAACTAAACTATGATACAGCGAACATGTACATCTTCATGAAGTAGTAAAGCGAGAGCAAAATTAAACAAGACAAACTCAAATACGGGTCAATCTTCTGAAATATTTTATGTGCTTCTGGTCTCTCTTTCTCTGTTAGGAAGTTAATCACGCTCAGGATGCCCAAACTGATAATCAAAGCATGTCCGATGTAAGGCTCACGCCAGAAGAGGAAAAGAACTGCGCCACCTGCATAGAGCAATGATACAGTACCTGAAGTTTCTTTTTTGCGGATGTCATTAATTTCTTGAATGAATCCTGAAATAAGGAAGGTGATGAAAAGAATGTGAATCATAGTTGATTGGTTTAATTGGTTATGACGCTAATGTAGAATAATCTACTATAGATAAAAAATGTTTCTTGGAATTTTTTTGTCAACGGAAATCCAGGTGAAGAAATCACATCTGTCCTGCGGGGGTTCCGCCTGAGCTTATGCTAGTGCTGTGCTTTACCGATGCTTGCTCTGTGCTGCAGCAATATGGGGAACCCCAGATCTGGATATAGCAGCTGCAGATTTCTTCACACACAAAAAAGGCCCGGTGTCATTAACCGGACCTTCTTGTTCTGCTGGGTTTGTATTTACCCTTTCAGCATTTTCAGTATTTCTTTTGCTGTATCCATTGCAGAATCTGGATCGATTTCCTGGGCTCCGTCCTCCATTGAGTATGGCACGTCACGAAGATAAACGTTGCCCATAATAAGGTCATAGATTCTTTGCTCCAGTGAAGCATCATCCTTAGCAGGTGGTTCTATGGTGACTGTGGTCACTGTGTATTTATCAGTGAACTCCATACTGTTGCCGCCGGTTCTCATGATGGAGTAGTTGCGGTGCTCAGTAGAGATTTGATCGAAGTAGTCCGCGAGACTCATCTTCTTACCAGCGAGTTTGCCAGTGTAACCGATTTCATTGAGGGCTGCAGCTTGCTCTGAAGTAACTCCTGGTACATTAACCCAGTCTCCTGAAGAGCCCATTCCGCATCTGATGTCTGTGTTTGTAATTTTCATGATGTTTGATTGATTGGTTATGACGCTAATGTAGATAATTCCAAGTGAGGAAAAAAAATGTTTCTTGTAAAAAGGTTAGACATGAAAAAACACATATGCCCTGCGGGGGTTCCGCCTGAGCTTATGCTGGTGCTGTGCTGAATTCGCAACCCGAGGAGCCCCAGAGCATCGGAGGAAGCATTGCAAAACATAGAGCAACAAAAAACCCAAGCCGAAGCCTGGGTTTGTGAACGCCTCTTTTTTGAAGAGTACCAATCAATCAAAAGATGGAGAGGCGTGCGAGCAAACGGTGAGCAGCAAAATCCTGCTCAGGTTTGATGTGGTCTGGAACGTGAAGTTCACTCCAAAGTGAGGGGTCTGTTTTTAAAGCGACCCGAACATTATCGTCATAGGTCATAGCATCGTTCCAGGTGCCAAGGTCTTTAATTTTCTCGATTGACTTACTAAGCATTCGCTTGTTACACTCAGGTCCGATACCAGAGTCGATGCTCTCAGGAACTGTCAGTGGCATGCCACACTTACAGCAGCGACCTTCGTGATAGATGGCAAGCTTTTCAAACTTCTCGAGATTCTCGAGATTCTTGAGCAACCAGAAAAGAGTTGTGTATCCGATGAAGCTGTGGTCCCAAAAGCGACGACGAAACTTACGCTCGTTAAGATTTAAAAAACCAAGGAACTTATATCCGTGGTCATTGTCGCCTAAGGTCTTACACTCGACAACGAAAACACCAGGTATCACTTTGTAGTTCTTTTTGAGCTCCTTGATCTTGAAGGTGATGTAGTTGCCGGTCTCGCTATTCTCGAGAGTGAATACTGAACGACCAGCAAAGATGAAGTTGCGGAATTGAGCTGGGGTGATGCTCTTGCGGGTAACTGGACGAGATAATTTCATAATGTTTTGATTGATTGGTAAAGCAAACATAAGAATAACCCATGGGATAAAAAAACTTTTTCCAAGAAATTTCTAATGAAGAAAACCGGGCGGATCGGTCATCTCGGGGGTTCCACAAAAGATCATAGGGTAATCATAGGGTTTATCAGATGTCTTCAGATGTCTTCAGATGTTTTCAGAGGGTCTTTCTCTGGGGTTCCCCGTCATTCATCTCATTCTTCACACATTCTTCTCTTTGACCCACAAAAAAAGACCCGAAGGTCTTTTTAAAGTAGTGGTGATAGTATTCTTAATGTGATGCGAGTTGTTGGCTTTTTGCCTCTAACACCTTTGCATAATGTTCCCAATTGACATTGTTGACATTGTAACCCTCATCGATAAGCTTTGCTCTTCGTGTTTCAACAAGCTTACGGAAGTTTACGTTTACTTGCAACGTGCTCAAATTCATAAAGATGTTCTTAAATTGTTTCATAGTACTTAATTGGTTATTACTGTAAACATAGAATATTCCACTGAGACAAAAAAATGTTTCTGAGGATTTATAATCATTATATAGTGAATACAATGGAATGATTCATAATTAATTAAATCACTAACAACTAATATAATGAATACACATACGCACACATACGTACGCACGTATATGCGCGGTGCCCCTGGGGAGACCCCGGGATACATCTCCGGTTAAAGGCATTATTATACACATTTGAGGAACCCCCACTTTGGATACACTCTTTTTCACATTTTCTTACACCACAAAAAAAGGACCCGAAGGTCCTTTTTATTTTCTGAAACTGAAGTTAGCGAATTCCTCCGTTGTACTCCCCAACAGGATATCCGTTTTCTTTTAATAGCTTCTTAGCCTCATCGTCCCATTCTGAAGGAAGTCCTGATTCAACCTTCAACATGTAGTCGACAGCCTCTTCGTCATCGTCGGCGTAAACAACAGCGACATCGTGATAGACACCAAAGTCATGCGGGCAATCAATGATTTTAAGGTGTGCTCTTTGTGGTGGTTCACCAATGGTGCGTTTGATTTGGTCAATCAGCACTTTGGCTTCCAGCCGGCTGAACTTTGAGTAATTCTCTTCACCCAGCTGAATACAGGGCTCATCGTGAGGAACAGTGGTTCCTAATCCAAAAGTGTCTCTCATAAGCTTAGTTAATATCAATTAAGATTCTGGTATTGCTGTTTCCGTCCCATTCAGTTTTAACACCATTTTTATTCAAAACTGAAACGATTTCAGTACCGTTGCCTGACCAGGCAAGATGACATTTACCTTTTCTCATCAGACTGTCATTATCCTGGCTGTGATAGAAAACCACCTTCTCTGATTTTTCTTCAGGTACTGCATACCAGGCACATGACTGACAGCAAAGAAAATTCTGACGGGCAAAGTAACCCAATTTACGAAGCTCCTTAAATGCTTCAGTGATTCTTGACTTGTCAATAGGGTTTGACATCTGACGGGAAAATCTTGTTCCTCTTCTCATAGTAGTTGTGTTGATTGGTTATGACGCTAATGTAGATAATTCCACTTGGATAAAAAAATGCTTCCAAGAATTATTTTAGATCCTCCATAGGGAAACCGGATACAGCTGCGGGGGTTCCTCAGGCCGAATAGGTCCCGGTCCTAATTCTTCACACACAAAAAAGGTCCAGAATAACTGGACCTTTTCTTTGAATCGTTTTCAGATTACATTAGATCATCAATGTACTTGATTGCGGCTTTTTTACATTCCTCCATATTTGTGAAGGTGTTAATCAAAGCATCTTTCATTCCCTTGCAGCTGTGGTTATCGCTGTTTGTCCAGCCAACCTCCTTGAGATGTTTTTTATCAAATCCGTCAATGTGATAAAGCTGGATTGCACTTCCCAAACCATAAACCCCTCTGCTTTTTTCAATCAGGGCAAACTTGTTTCCTTTGTATTCAATTTTAACTTCATTCCGAGCGATCTGGATGAATCTTGGTCTTGCAGATGTTTTTTTCATGTGAGTTGTTTTGATTGGTTATGACGCTAATGTAGAATATTCTACTTGGATAAAAAAACGTTTTCTGAAACATCTAAAAAATTGTGTTGGCATCCAGAGGGAAGAGTGATCCATCCCGGAGGATCCTCCACAGATAACCCGTCATAAGGAGTTCGGTTTCCTTTGCCCACAAAAAAAGGACCCGAAGGTCCTTTTTATTTTTTTGGTTTCATTTAATCAACCCAAACTTCCTGTGATTCGGAGATTGACCTCCACCAGCCTTTTTCAAGGTCATAATAAGAGGTTGCGTTTGCTGGTCCCTTACCTCCTTTAGGTTGACCTGACGAAGGAACTTTTGACAGGTCCAATGTTCCTAAAGCGATTCGAAGCTCACCTCCAGTTTTACGAAAGTAAAATCTGGTTGCTCCTTGACGAAGATGTGTCTTAAGTTCTTCGTGTGTGATTGATTTTAAACTTGCCATACTGTTTATTAATTGGTTAGTGCTAATGTAGACAATTCCATCTAAACAAAAAAATGTTTCTTGGAAAATTTCACACAAAAAATGAGGCTCAGAGCGGTGCGAAAACCCTGAGCCTCGATGTAACTTTCGTAACATCACGGTCCTAAGCCGTGGATGATCTATATATCGTGGAACCCCCGAGACTTATAACTGCTCTTTCAAAATTTCTTAACTCACAAAAAAACCCGGGACAATGCCCAGGTTTTAAAAGGATTCAATCTGTCTAGTTCATACAGATTTCTTTATTCTTCAGTTTCTCTATTGCAGATGCTGCATTCTCTTTCATCTCCTGCTCATCAACAAATTCAATGATCTTCTGTGAGATTCCTGCAATGTGGTCCTTGTTGTTGCATGCAACAAATGATGTGAGAAACATTTGGGCAAGAAACTGAAGTCTGATGTCACCGGTAATCTTTCCCATGATAGCCAACATATGAGTTAACTCCTGCATCTTGTTTATCAAATCCTGAGGTCCTTTAAATTCTTCGAATTCCATAGCTGTTGTTTTTTATTGGTTATGACGCTAATGTAGAATCTTCTACTTGGATAAAAAAATGAAATCGAAAAAATCCCAGAGGATTTCTGGATGGCTACCTAAGTCTGTCGGGGGTTCCTTTATTTGAAGAAGGAGATGTATCCGTTTCGGGATAGCATCGTTTCAATCAACTCTTGCACTCGTGTGTACTTCCTTGTCTCAATGATTGTACGAGAATCGATCCTGAGTTTGAGGGCACCTCCGCTTTTGATAGTCCTGTAGTAGTCCTCCTGATGGTCCCTATTACAGAACTGTAACATAGGAGATGTCTCTAATGATGCACCACAGAAGTTACACCACTTAAGTTTTGGTCCTGCTTCAATAGGAATGTCTATACGCTCTTCTTTTGATTTGACCTTAGGTTTTCTATCAACAATCGGTAATGCGCTCGTTTTACCCGCCTTTCTGTCCCTATACGCTTTATCTATACATCTCTTTGAACAGTAAACTCCTCTCTTTTCATGCTCTTGACCGCATTGTATACAAGTATTCATATTTAGATTTTAAACATTGTACATCAAATATAAGGTAAAATTACATGAATAATGCGGTTTTAGAGACGTTCTATCGGTGGTTCCTCAGTGAATCATCATGTGATTAACACATAAACATCATGATGTTAAGAGATGTTACTCGGAGGTTCCTCACGTACGCATTCACGTAAGCACGTATACGCATGGAGCCCCTAGGGAGACCCCACTAAAAAAGCCGATACCTAAGTACCGGCTTTAACTTAATAGTATCTAATTATCTTATGCTCTTAGTATACTGTGTGGGTATTCTTTGTTCCATCTCTCAACCAGATCCTGCCAATAACCTGATTCGTTACGGTATCTGTGAACTACCTCTCCCATCTCAGGAAAGCCTAATGAAAGACGTATTGTGTTCTCTGAATCCGCCTCAAAGAATGCTTCGATGATCTTCTTTATGAATTGACCAGACATACCTTTCCAGTACATACAAAAGTCTCTTTCTGCTTGTGTCATAGTTTAGTATTTTGGTGGTGTAAAGAATAGTATAATTGCTCCCCCTTCTCTGAATTCGTCCTGGGGTAAAATAACGCCGTCTAAAAGCATTTTATCTCCATGGTTAATGTTATACCACTTCGCAACATAATCGGCTTCGTATACGAATCCTATTGGCTCCTTACCACACATTGAACCAACACCATAACCCAATTCTTTTAAATACTTTTCAGATTCATAAAAAGCTTTGAATGTTCCGTTAGCAGGGAAGTCTACAGCATGAACGATTTCTCTGTCCTGCCAGAATTTACCTTTAAGATGTGAAGCGTGTTCGTGATTCATATTAAGATTCTAATTCGTGTTGCTCGATTACATCAGCTCCGTAGATATCTCCCATGGAGCCAAATCCAAACTTCTTATCTTTCACTTCAACGAGATAAATGGTTCCTTCAGCCCAAATCGAAGATGTGCTCTTTCTCTCTTCAAAAGATTTCTTAGCCTCTTCTAATTGATTATGGATCTCGTAGCTATCACCATCAGGATTAGCTTCAATGATTACGTATGTTTGTTTGAACATAATGATCTAAAATTTGACTTACCCAAGAATAGAAAAATCTACCAAGATAAAAAAAAATGTTTTCTGAATTTTTTCGCCAACGGAAATCCAGGAGGAGAAATCACATATGACTTTCGGGGGTTCCTCAACACGGCTGTCGCGGCTGCTGTGTGAATTCGTAAGTCCACAAAAAAAGTCTGAGTGTTGATTCTCAGACTTTAACTGCAGAAATACACCAGATATCAGGAACTTGGCAGCAATCTTTTTCCTGGCGATTCTTTATTACGAGTTGATCATAGTGTCAAACGTATAGTAGTTTCGAGTGTCCTTCCTTAAACGAAGTACTTTGTGTTCTTTACCTTCTTCGTCCGTGTGGACTTTTCCAGTTTCTTCGAGAGTGATAGTTGCACCGGGTTTCAAACTTGTGATTCCCTTTTCTGTGAATTTCAGGCTAGAGAACATCTTTAGTTGTTTCTCCAGTGTGATCGTTACTTTGCGGTTCATATTCTTATAATCTTATTTCGAGAAAATTGTTCAGAAAATTTCCTGAAAATCATGAAAATCTCTGTAAATGAATGTTTTTCTTTGTCCGTATTGATCAATAACACGTACCATCAAATTGCTCCCTTGCCAGTTTGCAGATTCAACTACCGGATTCCAACCTGGAGGATTGATTGACTTCGACGTGTACATTTCGTGGTACAAGTGAATGATGTTGTTAACCGGATTGATTTTAACAACTCCAAAATTTCGGCATTTTTCCCAGCTCATGATTTTATGTTGTTTGATTCGTTAGCAAAACTATGATATTTTTCTATTCTAAAAAAATTTTATCTCACTTTTTAACAATGAAATGTTAATAAGGTACTAAGATGGCTAGTAATTCTTGTCTCGGAATGTTTATCTGAGTATCAGTACCCGTCTCAAGTCCTCTGATGTGAAGTAAACAATCATCACCATTTGTTGATATAACATTCTTTTTAATCTCCATCTCATCCAAGACAAATTCCTCATCGAGTATCTCAGTTATTTGTTCGTACGATTTTCTTTTATTCTCGTCATCGAACATAATACCTCCGAAGAATCTCTTTTCAAAATCAGATTTACTCATGTCATAAACAAGAGGATCAACATTATTGTCAAATTTAATTCCTTTAACTCTAACAATATGAAGATTTCTTTCCTTACCTTTTTCTATCAATTGTCTAATCGTATAGACTCCACGAAATTCCAAACCTAGTTTTTTAAAAACTTCACGGTAGACATCGCTGATGTGGAGATCCTGATTAAACAATGATAGTAATTCGGTATTCATCTTACTTTGGTTTGTTGATAGGTTTCGTTCCTTTTGCAAGCTGATAGTAATAACTGCTTGATTTAGGCTTACTAGCCGACGGTTTCTTCTTTGCCATATGCTTTTCTTTTAAAAAGGTTTTACACGAAATTATTGTTCTAAACCGAATGAAAATAAAACTTCATTTGCATCATCCTCAGTAAACGGTTCATTTGTCTCTTCAGGAAGATAAGCACCATCGTGACACTCATCCATGACATTACTGATACACCCGCGAACACTTCCATAGCTTTCCGGATGGATTTTAAAATCCTCCAATGTGACTAAGAATTCTTTCCTGGCATTCTCCTGACCAACAGTTGAGGTTTCTAAATTCTTAAATCTCCGGATGTAATCATCAACTAGTTCCATGGGAATCAAATTTATGTAAATGTAGTTTATTCTACAGTAAGAAAAAAATGTTATCCCATTTTAAACAAATGAATCTCAACAACCTTCTTAGCCGGGATATTCTCAGGGGAAAGAAAACTCTTACCAACTCCAAAGAGCTGAACCATCAATGGAGAGTGATCTGTCCCTTCCTCGAGCTTGGTCTCGTCAACCTCCACCTCCACCACTGCCAAAAGAGATTCTCCTTGTGCTCGTAATCTGAAGCCAATCCATCTCTGGGCGGATTCAATCGAATCGGTTAGGTAGACACCCTCGAATCGAGAGACCAATCCTTTCTTCTGAATCGACTCAATGTTGTTAGCGGATGTTGCGTGATATAGTCTCATTCTTCAGAAGTTTTAGGTGCAAACATTTTACGTCCTTTTTCAATGAAGGCGTCATACTCTTCCTGACCCATGTCATCTCTTAGATCTTTCGTCAGAGAATATAACTCTTTAGCTTTTTCTAATGCCTCAACCCATTTACCGGATTCCTGAAGCTCTTTAACCTCCCAGTTGATGTCTAGGATCTTGCTGAATTTTTTCCTTTGCTGCTCAGTCATAATATTTTTTATTTTACAGTTCCTACTTCTTCATACAGGATAGTTAATCCCCAGTCATTGTCAAATGATCTGGCAAACGGATCATCTTCATCATACTCGCCATCCTCATCAGTCTCGCCAACATATTCCTCTTTAACAAGATCATATAAATGATCTTCATCGTTAGCCAACCACATAGCTGAAGTTGTATCCTCTGCATCATCCTCATCGACAGTAGTTACAATAAAAAGTTTTTTCCCGTTTTCGTCTCCATGAACGTTTTCAAATTGAATTGTCTTTTTCATATTGGTATTGATTGGTTATAACGCTAATGTAGAATATTCTACTTGGATAAAAAAATGTTTTTGAAAAAAATCAAAAAATAAACCTATAGGTTGATTTCACATCTGCCGTCGGGGGTTCCTCAGTGGGTCTATCTGATCTTTCAAGTTTCTGGAGCAACAAAAAAGGCCCGGAAAATTCCGAGCCTTTTAAGATAACCAATTAACCCTTAGCTGATCAATTGTTCGAAACCGCTAAGAATACTTGCGAGCTTTTGCGGCTCAACTCTTTTTGAACTCCCTCCGTCTTTGACTAACCATTCGCCTTCGTTAGTATAAAGGTAGCCATACTCTTCAATGTCTGATGCAAAGAAGTTCTCTGGAGAGATGTGTTGTTTTTGCTGATGTGGTTCTCCACGGTCACGATGGTAAGCAATTGTTACACCATTAACAGGAGTTTCAAATGTGTGTCCTTCTGGAGCATCAACCTCAGGTGCAAGAACACTGATTGAACCAAGGCCAATCAATTTTTGTACTTTCTCACGTTCTTTGTAGTGCATCACTAAGATGTCACCGTTGTTTTCAGGATAACCATCCCAATGGCAGTAAACTGAAGTTACTGAGCCATTCTCATTTTGAATACCGATTCTTGAGCGTGTTGCCATATGTTTTGTTTTAATTGGTTAACTTGGCTAATGTAGAAAATTCTACTTGGACAAAAAAATGTTTTGGAATTATTTTGACTCCTTCTCTTCCTCTTCAGACTGCTTAATGATAGCCTCATACTCTTCCAAAGTGATGAGGTTTACTTTACACCAGCGCTGTTCCCAAGCTGCGCAATACTCTTCTTTAAGGTAATTGATAACCTCTTCACTTGACTCCTCCTCTTCCTCAATAGCCTCAAGAACATCCTGCTCTGTGATTTCGAAATCTTCTATCCTTACTCCCTCAGGAAGATATTCCTTAGGACCAGAAATGATTGCTTTGAATTTTAATGTTTCCATGTCTTATTGATTATGGAGCTAATATAGAAAATTCTACTTGGATAAAAAAAATGATTATCGATATTTTTCCATTTGTTTTCTAATGGCATCGGCTAACTCATAATTCTCTTCCTCCAAAGCCTTCTTAAGGTAGATCTGGCATTCAACCTCGCTTAATAAATCGATGGGTTTGTCATTAATCTTTGATTGGGTTGAAACCTCATTTTTAATGCCCGGTTTGAAGCCCGGTTTAGCTCCCATGTAGTCTTCACAACTTTTATGATTCCTTCTCCAGATAGCAGATTTATTAAATTTGAATTGGGACCATTCCATCTTATGAACGACATTATCCATCTCAACATAGAATGCTTCACCTGACCAACCTACAACGGTAACCATGCTATCCTTAGAATTGATAGCTATTAAATCTCCTACATTCCAATCTGAAGTTTCTTTTTCCCTCCCTTTTTTAACACTCCATAGAATGATGACCACTCCTGCAAGGATGCAGAGCATAATTGATGATATAACTATTCCTACCATAGGGTAAATGTAGAAATCTCCAACTAAATAAAAAAACAAAACGAGAATAATTTTTTGAAGCTCCGATCGACGTGCGGGGGTTCCTCAACACAGCTTCCCGAAGGGGGTGTGAATTCATAAGCACAAAAAAAGACCCAAGCCTAAGCTTGGGTCTTTTGAAAGTGGTGGTTTGTGTTTCTTAGTTTGCAGGCTCAACCAACTCTCCAGAGGTGGTGAAGAAGTTACGCTTACCTCGACGGACACGGTAGAGGGTTTGCTTTCCTTTCTTGCCCATTTCCTCAAAGGTGAGCTCAGTGCCTGGTTTTGCACAAGAGGAGTTCGTTTCCTCAATGCGTTGGTTCCAGTAAAGGCGAACAGGGAAGCCGAAGGTCTGGGTGAAGCTGTTCACAACTTCTTGTTCCTTCGAAACCTTTTCTTTGGCTTCTTTGGCAGGCTTAGCTGCTTTCACTTTCGCCTTTGGAGCTTCAGCTACTTCTACTGAGCGGCCAACTAGTCCAGCTTTTTTGCGTTCACGGTAAGCTTTGTCAGATGCTGCTTTGCGTGCTTTTTTTTCTGCGGCGGTCAAAACTGATTTTCCCATTTTGTTTGTTTTTTGTTTGTTAGACTTATTTTTGATTAGACATTCCAAATTTAGAAGAAGTTACTTAGAGAAAAAAATGTTTTCTGAATTTTT
>CAYPET010000030.1:17399-19572 GCA_964409905.1 uncultured Chitinophagaceae bacterium
CGGAGGAGAGCTTCACAGCAAACCTTGGATCACAAAAAAAGGAGCCGAAGCTCCTTTCCGTTTTCTGATTCATTTTTAATCCCACCACCAGATCAGCTCAACTGTATAATATGTTCCATTGTTGTCGAGTTGCTGAATGTCGATTCTCACACTGTCAGCTTTGATATTTCTACCCTTGGACTCCCAATGTTCTTTATAGAAAGCATTAACTCTCTCGAGGTCTTTCTTATCAATGAACTCATAAGTGAGAATAACATACTCGCATCGGTGTACTGTCTTCCACTTGTGCATTGGATGTCCACTGTTGGGATTGTTAACTCCGTAATCTCTGCGAGGTGCGAGATTGTCCATTCTTGAAACTGCCGCTCCAACATTGCTGTGATTAAAATCGTTCCATGAACCACCGGCAGCCAAATATCCCTTCAGACGGTAAGCATCTAATTCTACGTAACCACCAAAGCCCAATTCCTTCTGAGCATGGTAAATCTTACCCCCTAACTCGTAGTAAAGGTCTTTGGTCTTACTCAACATTCGGTTGTGCTGAGCCTTAAATCTTTCTCGCATAGTTGCAAAAAGATCATTGGCATTTTCCTCAGTGATGGAGGAATACTCAAACTTCTCCTCTAGTTTTTCGTAGCAACGTGGGTCAACACCAGGGAAGCAATGTGCAAACCCCATCGACACCATGATGTTCCAGATCACTCCTCTCTTAGTGTCAAAAGGAAGCTCATTGAAAAGCTCCTGAGTCAAATTCGGGTTAACTGACCCGTTGATGATTGGCTGAATAGTCTCCATTTGTTCTTTTGATTGGTTATGACGCTAATGTAGATAATTCTACTTGGATAAAAAAATGTTCTTAGAAAAAAATCAGCAAAAGCAAAGTCCCAATCCAGAATCCCAACCAAAAACATATTATACACATTAGAATGGTTACTGATTCCTCAGACGGCTCGGCCTTAGGTGACTTACTATTCATTACAGTCCAGGAGGCTACTAATCCTCCAATGTATGTCGGGAAGTTGTTCATGATATCAAAATTGTATTAAGTCAATAGCTTGCTCTCCGGTTGACACACCATTAAGGGTGATGTCATAATTAGGGTCCATGCCCGAGATAAGAATATCATCGAGTAGAGCATCAATAGTCGGGAAGGACTTAGTGTAGTAACTGCAGTCAAGTGAGTACATAGTGTGATTGATTGGTTATGACGCTAATGTAGAATCTTCTACTTGGATAAAAAAATGTTTCCACAAAAATATTGTTTAATGTTTTCACTCTTCTTTTAAACGGAACACATATCCCGAGGGGGTTCCCCGGTGAAGACACCGCTGCTACATCCGAAAACACCAACAACAAAAAACCCGAGATTACTCTCGGGCTTTCTGATAACCAACTTAATTAATAAAACAAGCAGACTTATTTTTGTTTCGAAGTGACGTCATCTAAAATCTCGGACAAACTTCTGTTTGTCTTTGATAGCATAGACTCCTCCATCTTTTTTCTTCTGGACTCTAAAATCCTTTTAAATTTCTCTATCATCTTTTCGTAAGACCTGATAGACACACTAATGTGATACTCATATTTTCCATTCACTATTCTTAGATCATTACCATCAAGAACAATGAAGATATCCTTTGACTTGATATAGAATGTTCCAGAGATCGGAGCTATCAGTAACTCGGAGTCAGGCAAGATAAGACACTTCTCAAAAATCTTAATTCCTAATTCCTGATTAGGTGTTAACTTATCAGGAGGTGTGAAATCCAATTTACCAAAATGGTTCTTGAGGATCAAAAAGAAACGGTAGATTTTTCTCTTAAATGACATATGTCGTTTTACAGTTAAAAAATAAATTGTTTCTTTACCCTACTAATTTACCCCAATTTTCTTGAAGGTCCCTCGCGTAATCCTCATCCTCTTGGAACTTCTTGATCACCCGAATTAGATTTTTAAACTTCCCGTTCAAAAGTTCTGTGGCATCTTGAGGAGTTGCATCATAGATTAACTCAATGAATCTACTCAACCACTCATCATCCAACTTGCCATCATCCCAAAGCATGAACTTAGCTTCCTCCTCCTGAAGAATAGGTAATCCTGGAAGCTCGGTCAAATTCTGGAGAGTTGTCACTATATCAGACTCGGTCGTAACTGACTTCCAGTCATTAGCCTCCAG
>CAYPET010000031.1:0-18033 GCA_964409905.1 uncultured Chitinophagaceae bacterium
TGTTGGTATAGGACTAGGACTACTTGTAGCTGTTTTTATCGTACTCAAAAATAATTTTAATACCCCATTACAAATTGTCGAAGAGCGTGATGTTGTAGACCATGATATTAAAGGGTTTATTCGGATCGAATTATCAGAGGATGTCACGTTTATGAATAAAGTTTCTCTATTAAAAACGTTAGAGCAAATACCGGCTAATAATAAAGTGATTATCGATGCCAGCAGAACCCACTTTATTCATCATGATGCACTGGAGATAATTGAAAATTTTATATCGAGTACAAAGGAAAGAAATATAGAAGTGCACACGATTGAACTTTATGATCATAAAGAGTCTTTGCCCTTGTTGCACTTTAAACTAAGCAGGTCAAAAATGCAACAGGAAATAATCGACAAAGAGGCGAATGATATAAAAAATGAAACGGGAGATTGAACTAAAAACCCCGCCTAGGCGGGGTTTACTTTGTAGTTTTTTCGATTAAGCATTTTGCTTTTTAATCAAATTCAGTGCAGAACCTTCATCAAACCATTCAATTTGATTTTCATTGTAAGTATGATTGCAAACAATAATATCCTTGGTACCATCTGCATGGGCAAATTCAATTTGTAATGGTTTTCCGGGTGCAAATTCATGTAAATCCAAAAAGTTGATGGTGTCATCTTCTTGAATTAAATCATAATCATTTTCATTGGCAAAGGTCAAACCTAACATACCTTGTTTTTTCAAATTGGTTTCGTGTATACGCGCAAACGATTTTACAATAACTGCTACCACACCCAGGTGCCGTGGCTCCATTGCTGCGTGTTCACGGCTGGAGCCTTCTCCGTAATTGTGGTCACCTATTACAATTGAAGGGATACCTGCGGCTTTATAAGCTCGGGCTGTAGCAGGCACAGCGCCATATTCGCCTGTAAGTTGATTCTTTACTTTGTCGGTTTCTTTGTTGAATGCATTTACTGCACCAATTAGTAAATTGTTCGAGATGTTATCCAAATGGCCACGGAATTTCAACCAAGGACCTGCCATTGAAATATGGTCAGTCGTGCATTTTCCGTATGCCTTTATCAAAAGCTTGGCACCATTGATATTTCGGCCAATTGGTTTGAATGGTTCAAGTAGTTGCAGCCTATTTGAATCTGCTGCAACATTTACCATCACATGGCTACCATCTTCTACAGGAGCTTGATAGCCTGCATCCTCCACATCAAAACCTTTTGGTGGCAATTCAAATCCTGTTGGTTCATCCAACATGACTTCTTCGCCTGCTTCGTTTACTAAAGTATGGGTGGCAGGGTTGAAATCAAGACGTCCACTAATTGCTATGGCAGCTACAATTTCAGGAGAACTAACGAATGCGTGTGTGTTGGGGTTGCCATCAGCACGTTTTGCAAAGTTTCGGTTGAAAGAGTGCACAATGCTGTTTTTTGGGGCGTTTTTAGGGTCGCTATAGCGGGCCCACTGACCAATACATGGTCCACAAGCATTGGTAAAAATGATGGCGCCGAGGTCTTCAAAATCTTTAAGTAAGCCGTCACGGTCTGCAGTATAGCGCACTTGTTCCGAGCCCGGATTAATGCCAAATTTCGCTTTTGGTTTCAGCCCTTTTTTTACTGCGTCGGCAGCTATGGATGCTGCTCGCGAAAGATCTTCGTAGCTCGAGTTGGTGCAAGAACCAATTAAGCCCCATTCTACATCAATCGGCCATTCGTTTTCTGTGGCTTTTTTGGTCATATCACTACCAACAACAGTTGCCAAATCAGGGGTAAACGGTCCGTTTAAATGCGGTTTCAGTTCGTTTAGGTCTATTTCAACTACTTGATCAAAATATTTTTCAGGGTTTTCATACACCTCTGGGTCTCCGGTCAGGTGTTCTTTAATGGCGTTTGCTGCATCAGCTACTTCGGCTCGATCTGTGGCGCGCAAATATCGTTCCATGCTTTCGTCATAGCCAAAGGTAGAGGTTGTTGCACCAATTTCTGCACCCATATTACAAATAGTCCCTTTCCCAGTGCAAGAGATATTCAATGCTCCGGGTCCAAAATACTCGACTATTGCACCTGTCCCACCTTTCACAGTTAATATTTCGGCTACCTTTAAAATGACATCTTTAGGCGAACTCCAACCAGATAGTTTACCTGTTAGTTTTACACCAATGAGTTTAGGAAATTTCAATTCCCACGGCATACCAGCCATAACATCAACGGCATCGGCTCCACCCACACCAATAGCAACCATTCCAAGGCCTCCGGCATTCACGGTGTGGCTATCTGTACCAATCATCATACCTCCAGGGAAGGCATAGTTTTCAAGTACAACCTGGTGAATGATACCGGCACCTGGCTTCCAAAATCCGATTCCATACTTGTTAGATACAGATTCCAGAAAGTTAAATACTTCACTGCTTTGATTTATGGCGTCTTGTAAATCTTTGTCGGCGCCCATTTTGGCTTGAATTAAGTGGTCGCAATGCACCGTGGTAGGAACGGCCACTTTGGATTTACCGGCTTGCATGAATTGTAACAAAGCCATTTGAGCTGTAGCATCCTGACAAGCAATACGATCGGGAGCAAAATCTACGTAGTCTTTTGATCTTGTAAAGGCTTGGTTGGGATTGCCGTCCCACAGGTGACTATACAATATTTTTTCGGCAAGGGTTAATGGACGACCCACAACTTCTTTTGCTTTTGTAATTCGTTCAGGCATACGATCGTATACCGCTTTTATCATATCTAAATCAAATGCCATAAGTGTTTTTTTCGCTGTTAAGTGAGGTTGGCGAAGTTACTAAATCTTGAAATCAGAAAAAATAATTTTGATAGTTGAGATTATCCTTCATGCAACATTTGGCTAACTTCGACCTATGAGATTGAGTTTTCTTTGGATTTCGCTATTATTTTTTACATCGAGTTATGCACAACAATCTATTGAAGTCAGCATTCCTTATGATAATTTTAGTTACAATATAAAAGGCACATATTTAAAAGCAGCAAAGCCCACTGGCATGGCAGCCTTGATTATTGCCGGATCTGGGCCTACAGACAGAAATTGTAATGGATTAGGTGGTCAATCAAATGCTTACAAATACCTGGCAACGCATTTAGCTAATAATGGGATATCGTCAATACGTTACGATAAATTAGGAATAGGAGAGAGTGTGCCCGGAGTTCCGGAGGAAAAATTAACATTTGATGATAACGTAAAAGTAGCCCAAGTGGTTCTGGACTTTCTGTCGCAACTAGATGGTGTAAAGCAGCTTGTGGTTATTGGTCATAGCGAAGGCTCTCTGGTTGGTATGTTGCTGGCTCAAAAGGGTGGCGTCGAGAAGTTTGTCTCGTTAGCCGGAACAGCCTATCCTGCTGACGAAATATTGAAAAAACAGTTGAATACGCTTCCGGATGAGTTAAAAGGGGATGCTTTTGAAAAAATAGATTCACTTAAAAATGGATTCGAGCTAAAAGGTTTTAAAACGGAGCTACTTGCTTTATTTCGACCAAGTTTGAATCAATATTTTATTAACTGGTTTCAGTACAACCCAAGGCAAGAAATAGCCAAATTGAAGATGCCGGTGTTGGTCATGCAAGGTGATAATGACGTGCAAGTAAGCAGCGACAACGGGGTGGCGTTGGCAATGGCATGTCAAAATGGGTTGGAGATAATCCTTAAAGATGTTAATCATGTATTGAAAATAGCACCAAGAGATATTCAGGGTAATGTAGTAAGTTATGATTCGCCAAATGTTGACATTGCTGATGAGGTAAAGTTTGAAATTATACGTTTCCTAAAACAATAAGTTTTAGTGAATTATGGATATCAACACAGTATTCTGAATGTCATAATGCATTTGGTGCGTTTTTGTTATTATTTATATTGTTTATATAAATACTTGTAAATGAATTAGTAAATCACTTTAATTAAATAAAAATGTTATACATGTTACATGTTTTTCAAAGGATTCGTTCTTTAATAATATAGTGCCAGCTGCCAGTGTTCCTAGTAATTTGTTTATTTATATATTTTAGTTTCATATTTTTAGTTGATTGTTATACAATTAATTAAAAGTATAATAATTTATTTGTGAAAATATATAATAATGTACATTTTAAATAAATAAAAATTATATATATAATCTACCTGCTGGCTTTTACAGTTATAGAATATGCTTAGTTTGAGTTATAATATTAAATGAAATTGGTCTTGATTATCCCTGGCTTTGACTTGCTAGGTCTTTTTCTTGTTTATGCTGAATCACGTTTGTAACAATTAAAGATTTCAATACAGTCTGCTGTTTCTTTTACATCGTGTACTCTCAAGATATGGGCACCTTTAACTAGTGCTAATGTATTTGCAGTTATAGTTCCGGCGAGTGCATTATTTTGACTGCAATTCAATGGCTTATAAATCATTCCTTTTCTAGAAACGCCAACTAATATGGGGCAATCAAGTTGACCAAAAAAGTCCAAATGATGAAGGAGTTGATAGTTTTGCTCCATTGTTTTGCCGAAACCAAATCCCGGGTCAATAATGATATCTTTAATGCCCGCATCCCGACATTTATTTATTTTCTTTTGGAGATCTTGGAATATTTCTAGTACAACATCATGGTAGCTTGGGTTGTTTTGCATTGTTTGAGGAGTGCCTTGCATATGCATGCATATATACGGCACATTAAGCTTTGCAACGGTCGGAAGCATATCATTATCAAGTTCACCTCCAGATATATCATTAACAATGCTTGCACCTGCTGCAATTGCCGCTGTAGCAACTTTACTTCTGTAAGTATCAACGGATAAGATCGCATCTGGAAATTTGTCATGGATTGCCTCTATTGCCGGTATTACTCGACTTATTTCGTCGTTTAAGCTGATTTCATCGGCAAATGGTTTCGTGCTCATACCGCCAATGTCTAATATTGTCGCACCATTTTGTAGCATATTTTCGGCTAATTGCAACATTTTTGATGGTTCAATCGCTCTGCTCCCTTCGTAAAAACTGTCCGGGGTGATATTTAAAATACCCATAATTTGGGGCGTTTTAAGACTTAGCAGCCTTCCTTTTACGTTAATAGCGTAATCTCTCATAAAAATACGGGGCTAAAATACTCTTAAAGCTTAATTTATTCTACTTGAGATTAGATTGGTGAATAATTAAAAGCGTTAGCGGAATGAAACGGTTATGGAAAGACGTAATTTTGAGGGCATTATTTAAAAATGGCAAATACTACTACAGCGTATAATGAAGTTATATCAAGTTGCAGAGATATTTTTATAAAAAAGCTGCGTGATTACGGCGCTTCTTGGCGTGTATTGCGTCCAATATCCATTGTTGACCAGTTATATATAAAAGCAAAGCGAATTCGCAATATTCAAGAGTTGGGAGAGCAAAAAATTAAAGATGAAATTGCAGGTGAGTGGCAAGGGATTGTGAATTATGGAATTATTGCCCTTATACAATTGGATTTTGCAAATAAGGATTTTGGCAATTTGCAATCTTTGGAGCTTAGCGAGGATAAAGCTTTGACTCTGTACAATAAATATCAGCAGGAAACCTTTGAACTAATGTTGGCCAAAAACCACGATTATGGTGAGGCTTGGCGGGATATGAGTCAGGAGAGCTTTACAGATTTGATTATTACCAAATTGTTGCGTATCAAGCAGATACTTTCGAACGATGGTAAAACAGAGATTTCAGAAGGCATTGATGCTAATTTTAGAGACATTATTAATTATGCCGTATTCGCACTGATTTTATCAAAAAAACACTAAATAAATTATCGAAAAGTTTGTTTAATTTCCAAATCTGCGTACTTTTGCACTCCCTAAAAAAAATAGGGTAAAAAATATGTCGCAAAGAATACGTATAAAATTAAAGTCTTATGATCACAACTTGGTAGATAAATCTGCTGAGAAAATTGCTAAGACAGTAAAGGCCACTGGTGCATTCGTAACCGGTCCATTACCTCTTCCTACAAAGAAGAAAATCTTTACTGTATTGAAATCACCACACGTAAACAAAAAGTCACGTGAGCAATTTGAGTTAAGTACTCATAAACGATTATTGGACATTTATACATCTTCTTCTAAGACCGTTGATGCTTTATCTAGATTGGATTTGCCAAGCGGTGTTGCGGTGGAGATTAAAGCATAGTATACATACATATAACATTTACGATATAGTTATCCCCTTTAAAATAGGGGCGCTGACAAAAAAAAGAAAAGAATGAAAGGACTAATTGGAAAAAAAGTAGGCATGACCAGCATTTTTACAAATGCGGGTAAGCAAATTCCTTGTACAATCATTGAAGCCGGTCCTTGTGTAGTGACGCAGGTGAAAAACGAGGAACAAGATGGTTACAATGCGTTGCAAATTGCTTTTGGCGAGAGAAAAGAAAAAAATACGCCTAATGCATTGCAGCAACATTTCGCCAAAGCAAACACCACTCCCAAGCGAGTGGTAAAGGAAATTCGCAACTGCAATCTTGATGCACAGATTGGTGATTCGATTGACTGTAGCATATTTGCGGAGGGTGAAAAAATTAGTGTTGTGGGTACTTCTAAGGGTAAAGGATTCCAGGGTGTTGTGAAACGTCATGGATTTGCCGGTGTTGGAGACGCTACACACGGTCAGCACAATAGAGGACGTGCCCCTGGGTCAATTGGCGGTGCTTCTACACCAGCAAAGGTGTTTAAAGGTATGCGTATGGCGGGCCGCATGGGCGGAAAGCGCGTTAAGGTACGTGCACTCGAGATAGTAAAAATATTTCCGGAAAAGAATTATATTCTAGTAAATGGTTCTATTCCTGGTCATAATGGTTCAACAGTTTTAATACATAGCTAAGATGCAGATAGACGTTATAAATAAAGAAGGAAAATCAACAGGTCGCTCGGTCGAATTGCCAGATAGTATATTCGGAGTTGAACCAAATGATCATTTGATCTATTTAGCGGTAAAACAATACCGTGCTGCTCAACATATGGGTACTCACAAAGTGAAAACTCGTGCTGAAGCCAACGGAAGCAGCAAGAAATTACACCGTCAAAAAGGGACGGGTGGGTCTCGTAAAGGGAACTTGCGTAATCCGTTGTACAAAGGTGGTGGTACGGTGTTTGGTCCAGAGCCGCGTTTGTATACCTTCAAAATGAATAAAAAAGAAAAGGATATGGCGCGTATCTCGGCTTTAAGCTACAAAGCAAAAGATAGCAAGATCAAAGTGATAGAATCATTAAGTTTTGATGAGCCTAAAACAAAGGAAGCTGTATCTATTTTGAAAAATTTAGAGTTAACTGACAAAAAGGTAATGTTTATTGTAGACAGTTTTCAGGATAACTTCTATCTAAGTGTTCGCAATTTGCCTAAAATGCAGGTCGCTCAACTTAGCGATACGAATACATATGATATTGTAAACGCTGATGCCTTGGTTTTCTCAGAAATGGCTGCAAAAGCTTTTACAGCAACAGAAGAAGAAGCGGTAACTGAATAGTAAAATAAATAAGAAATGAAACTAAACGAAATATTGAAATATCCCATAGTTACTGAAAAAGCTAACGAACAAGGCGAAAAACATAATCGTTATATGTTTGCTTGTGACAGAAGAGCTAACAAATTGGAGATAAAAAAGGCAGTTGAAGATTTCTATGGTGTGACTGTAGATAACGTGAATACTGCAATTATGCCAGGTAAGTTCAAGTCGCGCTTTACCAAGGCCGGTTTGTTGACAGGTAAAACTTCAGCATACAAAAAAGCCATTGTTACATTGGCAGAAGGGGAAACAATAGATTTATACGCATTTTAATAAAAAGTAGGAAATGGCACTAAAGAAATACAAACCAATGACAGCCGGTACTCGATGGAGAGTAGGGAATGCCTATACAGAGGTTACAACAGATCAGCCGGAAAAGTCGTTGTTAGAGAAAAAGAAATCAATTGCTGGACGTAATAGTCAAGGTAGACGTGTAATGCGTTATCGTGGTGGCGGACATCGCAAGCACTATCGTATTATTGATTTCAAAAGAAACAAGAATAACATTGAAGCAACTGTTGCGTCGATTGAATATGATCCAAACCGTACTGCTTTTATTGCATTATTAAATTATGCAGATGGAGAAAAACGTTATATCCTGGCTCCTCAAGGTTTAAAAGTTGGTGACAAAGTTGTGAGCGGTGAAAAAGTGGCACCAGAACTTGGTCACAATTTACCCTTGAAAAATATGCCATTGGGTACTGTAATTCATAACGTCGAATTACAACCAAATCAAGGCGGTATTCTAGTTCGCAGTGCAGGTACTTCTGCTCAGCTGAATGCAAAAGAAGAGAAATATGCTGTACTTAAAATGCCTTCAGGTGAGTTACGTCGCGTATCGATAAACTGTAAAGCAACCGTAGGTGTAGTGTCAAACTCTGATCATCAGCTTCAGTCTTATGGCAAAGCTGGTAGAAAACGTTGGTTAGGTATTCGTCCTCGTACTCGTGGTGTAGCCATGAACCCTGTCGATCACCCAATGGGTGGTGGTGAAGGTCGTGCTTCAGGAGGACACCCACGCTCTCGAACAGGTAAATACGCAAAAGGTGAAAAAACACGTAAGCGCGGTAAAGGGTCAGATAAATTGATACTGGTACGCAGAAATGGTAAAAAATTATCAAATAAATAATTAAAGAAAATTACAAATGGCAAGATCGATAAAAAAAGGACCATATATAACTGCTAGCCTCAACAAAAAGGTGCAGTCAATGAATGAGGGTTCAATGAAAAAAGGAATTATCAAAACATGGAGTCGTCGCTCTACTATATCTCCAGACTTTGTTGGGCATACATTTGCGGTTCACAACGGTAACAAGTTTATCCCGGTATATGTTACCGAATACATGGTAGGTCATAAATTAGGTGAATTTTCTCCTACACGTAACTTTAAAGCACATAGCGGAAACAAAAGATAAATTATGGAAGCAGTAGCAAGACTTAGAAATTACCCCAGCTCACCACGAAAAATGCGGTTGTTGGTTGACGTAATCAGAGGAATGAAAGTGGATAATGCGTTGAACTTTTTAAAGTATAACACTCAACACCCTTCAGAACCATTAGAGAAATTATTACGCAGTGCTGTGGCTAACTGGCGTGTAAAAAATGAGAGTGATGATATTGACGACTTGATTGTAAAAACAGTTTTCGTAGATGGTGGCCGAATGTTGAAAAGAATGTTGCCGGCACCACAAGGTAGAGCGTATCGAGTGCGTAAACGAAGTAATCATGTAACAATTGTGGTGGATGTTAAAAATCCATTGAATACTCCAGCAACAACCCCGGTTATGGCTGAAGTAGAAGAGAATAATGACAATAACGAAACTGAAAATAAATAATTAAATGGGTCAAAAAACAAATCCGATAGGTAATCGTCTTGGAATCATACGTGGTTGGGATAGTAGTTGGTTTGGTAACAAAAGAACTTATGCTCCTAACTTGATTGAGGATAATAAAATTCGTAAATACTTACATGCACGGATTAACCGTGGTGGCATTGCGAAAATAGTCATTGAGCGCATGCTTGGTAAGTTGATTGTTACAGTTCATACCTCTCGTCCAGGTATAATTATCGGGAAAGGTGGTCAGGAAGTAGATCGTATCAAAGAAGAGTTGAAAAAATTGACAGGCAAGAGCGATGTACAAATCAATATCTTTGAAATACGACGTCCCGAATTAGATGCGGCTATCGTTGCTGACACTATTGCCAAACAAATTGAAGGTCGTGTAAATTACAAACGAGCTATCAAATTGGCCATACAGCAAACCATGCGAATGGGCGCTGAAGGTATAAAAGTAAAAGTAGGAGGTCGTTTGAATGGCGCAGAGATAGCCCGTAGTGAAGAGATGAAAGAAGGACGTATACCATTACACACTTGGAGAATGGATATTGACTATTGTTCAATATTTGCACAAACGGTATATGGTAAAATTGGAATTAAAGTATGGATTTGTAAAGGCGAAGTATTACAGAAACGAGATTTAAATCCAAACTTTGGTTTTGACAATGACAAAAAAGCACCGGCACGTGCTGTTGGAGCAAGAAGAGGTGGCGCGCCTCGTACAGGTGGTCGTCCGGCAGCAGGTGGTCGTGGTCGAAAAAATGACAAATAAGTAAGAACGTATAAAGAAATTAAGAAATGTTACAACCAAAAAGAACAAAACATAGAAAAGCTCATAAAGGACGCATACCCAAAGTTGCGAAAAGAGGTACAACGCTTGCTTTCGGTACATTTGGTTTGAAAGCGTTAGAGCCAAAATGGATTACTAACCGTCAAATAGAAGCGGCTCGTCAGTCGATGACTCGTCATATGAAAAGAGAAGGACAAGTGTGGATTAGAATTTTTCCTGACAAGCCTATCACAGCCAAACCAGCTGAGGTGAGAATGGGTAAAGGTAAAGGTAACCTCGAATACTACGCCGCGGTTGTAGCTCCAGGAAGAATCATGTTTGAGGTGACCGGCGTTTCAATGGAAATAGCAAAAGAAGCACTACGATTAGGAGCACAAAAATTACCAATCAAAACCAAATTTATTGTACGAAGAGACTACGCCGAACAATAAGAAACTGAAAAATATTTAGAAATGGCAAAAAATAAAAAACAAGATCTTTCAAAATTGAGTGACTCAGATTTGCAAGCGCAGATTGTTGAGAACAGTGATAGATTAAAGAAAATGAAGTTTAGTCATGCAATTACACCGATTGAAAACCCGAAAGGAATTACAACAATCCGCAGACAAATTGCACGCTTGCATACCGAATTAAGTCGCCGAGCAGAACTAAGCTAGTATAACAATAAATTAATGTAAGAAATGTCAGAAGCAACAACAACCAACATTCAACGAGGTCGTAAGAAGTCTAAAATAGGCGTGGTGACCAGCAACAAAATGCAGAAAACAATTACTGTTTCTGTATTGAGAAAAGTGAAGCACCCGATCTATGGTAAATTCGTAAAGAAAACTTCAAAATTTGCAGCTCACGACGAGAACAACGACTGCAACATCGGCGACACCGTGCGTATTATGGAAACACGCCCATTGAGCAAAAATAAAACTTGGCGATTGGTAGAAATACTAGAAAGAGCCAAATAGTAATATTGAATTTAAAATAGAATAAAAATGATACAACAAGAATCACGATTGGGAGTAGCAGATAATAGCGGTGCCAGAGAGGTACTATGCATACGCGTGCTAGGGAATTCTGGTCAGCGATATGCAGGTGTTGGCGACAAAATTGTTGTGAGCATCAAGCAAGTTACTCCAGGAGCAGCCTTGAAAAAAGGAACAGTTGCCAAGGCAGTTATTGTGCGAACTAAAAAAGAAATTCGTCGTAAAGATGGATCATATATTAGCTTTGATGACAACGCAGCAGTTATTTTGAATGCTTCTGACGAACCGCGCGGATCACGTATTTTTGGGCCTGTTGCCCGTGAGTTGCGTGAGGCAGGTTATATGAAAATTGTTTCATTAGCACCTGAAGTGCTTTAAAATGTAATTGAAAATGAGATTTCAACCAAAATATAAAATAAAAAGAGGAGACGACGTAGTAGTAATTGCCGGAGCTGACAAAGATTTACAAACTCCAAAAAAAGTAATTGCTGTATCACGCGACCCAAAACGTCCGAAAGTAAAAGTAGAAGGCGTCGCTATCGTTACAAAGCACTTGAAGCCTAATGCCCAAAATCCACAAGGCAGTATCGTTAAAGAAGAAGCATTTATTGCTATGTCAAACGTAATGCTATGGGACCCTAAAGCTAAGAGAGGTGTGCGCACTACAACACAAAGAACAGAGAAAGGGATTAACCGAGTATCAAAAAAATCACAAGAAGTAATTAAGTAATGAGTACAGAAAAATACATACCCAGATTACAGAAAAAATATCACGAAGAGGTAGTGAATGTACTGAAAGAAAAATTTCAGTTCAAATCGGTAATGCAAGTGCCTAGATTACAAAAAATTTGTTTGAATCAAGGAACAAAAGGCTCTGTTGCCGATAAGCGATTAGTGGATAATGCAATAGAAGAGATGACAGCGATAACTGGTCAGAAAGCAGTGCCTACTATGTCGAAAAAAGATATTTCAAACTTTAAATTGCGTAAAGGAATGCCTGTTGGTGTGCGAGTTACTTTGCGCGGCGAAAAAATGTGGGACTTCTTGGATCGATTCATTTCGGCTAGTTTACCTCGAGTTCGCGACTTTAAAGGTATCAATCACAAGTCTTTCGACGGAAACGGCAACTATACACTTGGCGTGAGCGAGCAAATTATTTTTCCTGAAATTGACATTGACAAAATCAATAAAATTACAGGTATGGACATAACATTTGTAACATCAAGTGCAAATAATGAAGAGGCTTATGAATTGCTGCGAGCATTAGGAATGCCATTTGATAACTTAAACATGAACCAAAATTAATTCACGAAAATATGGCAAGAGAAGCAGTAAAAGCACGTCAACGCAAAAGAGAAAAATTAGTAAACCAATATGCCGAGAAACGTGCGAGATTAAAAGCAGAAGGCAAATGGGAGGAATTAGACAAATTACCTAAAAACTCATCAAAAGTTAGATTGCATAACCGTTGTGCAATAACCGGTAGAGGAAAAGGATACATGCGTTTCTTCGGTGTTTCTCGTCTGGTTTTTAGAGAAATGGCCTTAGAAGGAAAGATTCCTGGAGTTAAAAAAGCAAGCTGGTAATACACTGAAATGGAATAGTAAGGTGGTAGACAGCCAAACCAACTAAACAATAAATTAATAAAATATAAAAAATGGTAACAGATCCAATAGCAGACTTCTTGACAAGAATACGAAATGCCCAAATGGCACAACATCGTATTGTAGAAATACCTGCCTCAAACCTTAAAAAAAGTATGACCGAAATTTTGTACAACAAAGGTTATATTTTGAAATACAAATTTGAAGAAGATAATAAACAAGGCATTATCAAAATAGCGTTGAAGTATGATCCAGTTTCAAAAGAACCAGCCATTCGTGGTCTTGATAGAATAAGCCGTCCAGGTCTACGCCAATATTCGAAGCCAAGTGAGATTCGAAGAGTAAAAAATGGTTTGGGTATTGCAATCATATCAACCTCGAAAGGTGTAATGACTGATAAAGAAGCAAAAGCGAATAATGTAGGAGGTGAGGTACTTTGTCAAGTGTATTAACAGAAATAGAAATTAAAAAAGAATTATTATGTCAAGAATAGGAAAAGCAGTTATCGCCTTACCAGCCGGCGTAACTATCAAACAAGATGGTAACATTGTAACGGTAAAGGGAGCTAAAGGTGAATTAACACAAGAAATTTCTCCAAATTTGGAATTGGTAATTAGCGAAAACGAAGTTACTGTTAACCGCAAAGATGAATCGAAAGATACTCGATCTAAACATGGTTTGTATCGCTCTTTAATCAATAATATGATTGAAGGTGTAACAAACGGATTTACCAAAACATTGGAATTGATTGGGGTAGGTTACAAAGCTGCAAATCAAGGAAATATACTTGATTTGTCTTTAGGTTATTCTCATAACATTATTGTTGAAATACCGGCTGAGTTGGACGTGACTACTGAAACCTTAAAGGGACAGCCACCACGTGTAACCATAAGTGGTATTGACAAGCAGTTGGTAGGCCAGGTTTGTGCTAAGATTCGAAGTTTGCGTAAACCGGAACCATATAAAGGGAAAGGTGTACGATATCAAGGTGAATACATCAGACGTAAAGCAGGTAAAGCAGCTGGTGCTTAATCTTATAAAAATAAAATATTTTAGAAATGAGTAAATTAGATCAAAAAGTAATCAGAAGACAAAAACTTAGATGGCGCGTTCGTGCTAAAGTAAGCGGAACTGCTGAAAAACCACGTCTCTCTGTTTATAGAAGTAATAAAGGGATATATGCACAGCTAATTGATGATATAGCTGGTAAAACCCTTGCGGCTGCCAGTTATTTGGACAAAGACCTGGCTAATTTTAAGGGTACCAAAATTGAACAGAGCGCAGCTGTTGGAAAACTTATTGCTGAGAAAGCTAAAGCTGCTGGGGTAGAGAATGTGGTTTTTGACCGAGGGGGCTACCTATATCATGGTCGTATTCAGGCTCTTGCAGACGCAGCACGTGAAGGAGGACTTAAATTTTAAAAAAAATAAGAAATAGAAAGATAATGAAGAATAATACAAATCAAGCACCCAAGGCTGGTGAAATGGAACTACAAGATAAAGTAGTATCAATAAACCGTGTAGTAAAAACTACGAAGGGTGGACGTACGTTTAGCTTCTCGGCACTCGTTGTGGTTGGTAATGGTAATGGTGTTGTGGGACAAGGAATGGGTAAAGCCAAAGAAGTGCAAAAAGCCATACAAAAAGGTATCGATGATGCTAAAAAGAATTTACAAACCATTCCATTGCTTAAAGGAACTGTCCCTCACGAAGTCTTCTTGAAATCTGGAGCGGCAAAAGTATTAATCAAACCAGCATCACCAGGTACAGGTGTAATTGCCGGTGGTAGTATGCGGGCAGTTTTGGAAAGTGCTGGTGTACATGACGTATTTGCAAAGTCATATGGATCAAACAATCCGCAGAATGTTGTGAAAGCAACTTTCGAAGCTTTAAAGCAAATGCGCTCACCAATGGAAGTAGCAAAAGATCGTAATATTGATTTAAAAACCGTTTTTAACGGATAAAACAAAAAACAATGAGCAAGGTAAAGATAACACAGGTGAAAAGCGCCATTGATCGTTCTCAGAGACAAAAAGAAACGCTTAAAGCCTTAGGCTTGAGAAAAATTAATCAAACTGTTGAAAAAGAGGCAACCCCTCAGATTTTAGGTATGATTAAAAAAGTGGAACATTTAGTTACAATTGAAAAATAAAATAAGATGAAACTGCATACATTAAAACCTGCCAAAGGTGCAAAAATAAACCCAAAGAAAAGAATTGGTCGTGGACAAGGTTCCGGTAAAGGTGGTACCGCCACACGTGGTAACAAAGGTGCGCAATCTCGTGCCAATTACAAAGTGCAACGTCATAGCGAAGGCGGACAAATGCCGTTACAACGCCGTGTTCCAAAACGTGGTTTCAAAAATATTAATCGTTTGGATTTCAAAACGTTTAATCTAGATCAGCTAGAAAAAATGGCTGAAAAGTATGAATTAAGCGAATTTAATCTGGAGAATTTGTACATTCACAAATTCATTAATCGTACCGACAAAGTAAAAGTCTTAGGTAGAGGTGCAGTAACAAAAGCCTACACGTTAAAAGTGAACGCTATTACTGAAACAGCTAAAAAGGCAATTGAAGAAAAAGGTGGCACGGTTGAATTAATTTAGATAGAATTGAAGCGGTCACGCTAGTGACAAAAACATATTAGTTAAGAGATAATGAAAAAATTTATAGATACCTTAAAGAACATTTGGAGCATAGAAGAATTGCGTAAGCGTATTTTGTTTACGCTGGGTTTATTAATGATCTATCGTTTAGGTGTTCAAATTGTACTGCCCGGTATCAATCCTAATGTTTTGGCAAACCTCACACCTGCAGCACAAGATGGTTTGTTAGGTATGATTAATATGTTTGCCGGTGGAGCCTTTTCAAAAGCCTCGATTTTTGCTTTGGGCATCATGCCTTATATCTCTGCTAGTATTGCTATGCAATTAGCGCAGATTGCTGTCCCCCAAATACAAAAACTACAAAAGGAAGAAAGCGGCCGAAAGAAAGTACAGATGTATACCCGTTACCTAACGGTTATTGTTACACTTTTCCAGTCTATCGGTTACATTACTTTTATCCGTCAACAGTATGGTCCGGCTATCGTGGCAGATAACTTCATGTGGATGATTACTACCGTAATTGTCTTAGTAAGCGGCACCTTGTTTGTAATGTGGATGGGTGAAAAAATAACTGACAAAGGTATTGGTAATGGTACTTCACTCCTTATTATGGCAGGTATTATTGCTCGCTTTATTCCATTGTCAACTCAAGAGTTTTATGCAAAACTAGAAGGAGGCGGAGGCGCATTGATCTTTTTGATTGAAATAGCTATAATGGTACTTGTGATAATGGCAATTGTTTTGCTTTCGCAAGCAGTTAGACGTATTCCGATTAATTATGCACGAAGAATGGTAGCCGCAACAAGTGTGCGAGACGTTTCTGGCAATCGTGATTTTATTCCTTTAAAAGTAAATAGTGCTGGGGTGATGCCTATCATATTTGCTCAGGCTATCATGTTTTTGCCACAAATGATTGGAAACTACAATACCGATAATCCTGATTCTTGGTTGGCATCATTGAGTGATTATACTAGCTTTGGTTACAATGCAATCTACTTTGTTATGGTAGTGGCCTTTACATATCTGTATACAGCTATTATCATTAATCCACAACAGATGGCTGACGATTTAAAACGGAATAATGCATTTATTCCCGGTGTTAAACCTGGTACTGATACCGCTGATTTTATTGGTATGGTACTAGATCGCATCACACTTCCTGGAGCAATCTTCTTAGCTGTAATAGGTATATTGCCAGGTATTGCTGCTTTAATGGGTGTGACTCAAGGTTTTGCACAGTTTTATGGTGGTACTTCTATGTTGATTGCTGTTCAGGTAATATTAGACACACTACAACAGATAGAATCACATTTATTAATGCGGCATTATGATGGATTGACTGAGACTGGCAGAATAGGTGGTAGACAACCGCGCAGCACACCTACTCAGGTTGTGAATGGATAAGTATTCTTAAGAAAATAATTTTTTATCCCCGCGTATGCGGGGATTTTATTTTCAGTTCATTTTATTAAAATAGCTAATAGAACAATTTTACTTTTTTTTGGTTTCATTAGTTTTGTTCGTAAAGTCAATACAAGGTTATACTAAATTCTGATAGGATTGGAAAAATTGATGACGCTTTGGCGAAATATGACTAATATTTGGACAGTTTAATTTTCTCAATAAAAAAAGCACTAAGGGTTCTGAGTGTAAAGCAAGTAGAAGGAGATGTGTTTTATACCGTTTTATCATGATAAACAAAACGTCACTTGGAAGATTATCCATCTTAGTTTGACTACATCCACCGGAGGAGAAATGTATACAGTGAAGCTATCCTACAATAATAATCGGTCAATATTATTCATAAATAATCCGATAAGTTGAGAGGTAAAGTATAGCGCATTTTGTAATCTTGATCGTTTAAGAAATATATCAGAGTTAAGTGTTAATCAATAATACCTGAATTTTCCAATGTTGAAATATGGCGAGATAGCATTGTAGGGTTCACACTTAATCTATTTGAACTAGTAGAAAAGTGTTCAACTAGTTCTATTGTACAGTTTTCTATAAATTGATTTTAGGCATACATTTCCTTAGTACGTAAAATTATTTTAGCTTGAGCAACAGATTTAAAAACCAATTCGACTTCGACACTAGAATGGGGAAACGAACTTCCTGTCCTCCAAAAGTGCTAAAGAATCTCGCAACACCGGGGAGCTCGCTTCCTTCGAAATCAAAGTATTGCTTTCCATTTGTATTAGCCTGTTGTATGCAATGCCACAATAAATACCCCATGGCGCCACTTCCTAAATGCGTCTTTGAGCTACCTCCAAGAAGGTAATAGCCGCATTTTTTATCTGCAACATAGAGTATTGCAGCATGAGCATTTTCGTTTTCATCAATAGCAATATAAATTTCTCCTAACTGACTTTCTTGACAAAGTTTGTAGACTTTTTCCAAATATCTTTTTGGTATCAGATGTGCTCCTGATTGAGCCATTATAGACTCTGTATAAAGCTTGTAAAGTGTATTAATGTTTGAGGATGGTACAATTCTAAGATGCCTGCTGGCTTTATGGAGTTGCCTTCTTAAACTTGATTTCAAGTTCTTTTCTATTTCATTGATGCCCTTGTCAAGCTTAAGCAGATTTGTCTTTTTTGATCGTATGTTCTCTATTTGTCTAAAAAACAGCGGATTGCAATCGAGTTCCGCAAAAGAAAATGTTGATAAAAAATCTTGAGCCTTCAATAAAATAGCCTC
>CAYPET010000032.1:0-14875 GCA_964409905.1 uncultured Chitinophagaceae bacterium
ACCGTTTTTGCATTTAAATAAGTATTTTGCTATATGAAAAATCAGTGGAAATATAACCGCTACTGCTCATACACTAGACCGATTGGAGGAATCCCTCTGCCAAGCTTGGCTGTCTTTTGCGGTCAGCGACCGCGACAGCCCCTACGCTCAGGGCTCCCTCCAATCCGCTCAAGGCTTCACGCACTAAGCTAGGTGGCGCCCTGCGGGACTACACCTATCTTAGGCTTAAACGCAATTACTCCCTACGGTAACTGCGTGAAGCCTTGAGCCGTTAGCAGGAAATTAGACTAAAGTTTATACCTATCTGAGTGTAGTTTACAACTACACCATATATGAGATAAGAAAAGGGTAAACGAAGACCTAAATTAACTATGCTCCCAATATTAACTGCGGGAACAAGCCAAGCACCACAACGAGTGCCGCATTCAAAATGAGCAAGCCTTGCTCTAGCATATCTGACTCAAAATCAGCCGGTTCGTGAGCCTCCTGAAAGTACATAGCACGAATGACACGGAAATAATAATATATACTAACAGCTGCCATTAACACGGCAAACACGATAATTCCCAACCACAAACCTTGTTCCATTGCAGCAGTTAACACAAAGTACTTTGCAAAAAATCCGGACGTTACCGGAATACCAGCCAAAGAAAGCAAGCAAATCGTAGCTGTAATGGCATATATCGGCTGCGTTTTTCCCAAACCACAAAAACCGTCGTAGGTGTAATCTTTTAGCTTAATCAATACTGCAAACACCCCAAGACTCGCTAGTGTATAAGAAACTGCATAATAAATTATGGAGTTATCAGCCGTTTGGTTCAATGAAAAAACGGCAAACAGCATAAAACCTGCCTGTGCAATACTGGAGTACGCCAGCATGCGTTTAACGCTCTGCTGATACACGGCCGTTACATTGCCTATCAACAATGTGGCACAAATAATAATCGCCAGAGCTAATTGCCAGGTTTGACTAATTTGCCCAAAGGCTGAATGAAACAGCTGTAGAAAGCCAACAAAAGCACCTACCTTCACTATTGTGGCTATGAAAGGTGTAATAGCGGTTGGAGTACCATCATACACGTCAGCTGTCCACCAGTGCATAGGGGCAGCCGAAACTTTAAATCCAAATGCAATGACCAGTAGCATAACACCAATCATCGGCAGTGCCGTTACCTGCCCTTGGAATGCCAAGGCAATCTCAATCAAGCCAAAAGAGCCAACGGCACCGTAAATCAAGGTGATACCCATCAGCAAAATACCGGTACTAAATGCACCCATTAAAAAATACTTCAGACTAGCCTCATTACTTTTTATGTTTTCTTTGTCGCTACCTGCCAGTATATACTGCGGAATAGATAAAATTTCAATCCCCAAAAACAAAATCAACAAATGATTATAAGTACTTAACATGAACACCCCTACCAAAATAAAAAGCATTAGCGCAAAATATTCGGCATCATTCTTCCCTACTTTGGCTATGTGTTTATTGAAAATAAGAATGTATAAAAAGGATGCTGCACTTATCAGTACATTGAACCAGGCACTCCGCGAAGTAATACTCAACATATCATTAAAATATTGTTGACTACCTATATTGTTAATGGTAATAAAATCGTAGGCACAAAAACCAAGCAGGATAGCAAAACTCATGATGCCTGCAATGCGCACAACTGAAGACTTGCCAGCAAGCAATCCTACAAACATCATCATTACTCCCAATACTGCGGCGACTATTATTCCACTCATTATTGCATTGTGCTTATAAGGTTAAAAATAATGTTGGGGTAAAACCCTACAATCAATATCAACATAACTACAACCGATATTGCCAATGTTTCATGCCATGCTAAATCACTAAAACGGCTGTTTTTATCCTCATCGGCAGGCCCAAACGCAACTTGTTGAATCATACGCAAGGTGTAAATCGCACCAAAAATAATGCTGAGTCCGGCAAAGATGGTGAGTCCAATGGCGAAACGTGAACCACTGGTAAATAGTGCACTAAACATCATGAACTCGGCCGGAAAAGCGTTGGTTAGCGGTAAACTAATGTTGGCAAAAGAAATAATCACTAAAGCTGTTGTAAAAATTGGTGCAACCTTCGCTATGCCTCCCATCTCATTCAAGTCTTGCGTTCCAAATCGTTTCTCCACAACATATACCAATAACCACATGCCCAATATGTTGATTCCATGATTAAACATTTGCATAACCACGGCATTAGCACCTATGTGCTCCTCGCCCAAAATCGGATAGCTGAACACAGCAGCACACATCAAACCAATATGGGCAATAGAAGAATAGGCCACCAAACGCTTAATATTTTGCTGTACCAGCGCCATAGCACTAGCATATACAATACTGACAACGCTAAGTACCATTATAGCTTCTTTCCACCACTCTGCACCCAGCTGTAACACTGGCAATAACCAAATAATGATAGCAAATAAACCCATTTTGACCATTAATGCACTTAGTACAATTGTCACGGGAGTTGCAGACTGCTCATAAGTATCCGGTTGCCAGGTATGTAAAGGGAATATAGGCATTTTAATGGCAAAGGCCACAAAGAACAAAGCGAATAAAACAATCTGCGTTGAAACGGGTAAACTATTGCCAGTGGCTGTAAATATTTCCCACGCAAAGTTTTGTGTCACACCCTGTTGATGAATGTATATAATTCCAACCAACATAAGCAAGCTTCCAATAAAGGTGTAGATAAAGAATTTAAAACTCGTCCTAATGCGGTTAGCCCCCCCGTACATGGAACACAAGAAGTAAACCGGAATTAAGGCTAACTCCCAAAAGATGTAAAACAGAAAGGCATCATTGGCAAGAAAAACTCCGAGCAGACCCGCCTGAGACAATAACATTAAACCATAAAATCGAGCTGGTTTTTCTATTTGCTTGGCATCAATAAAAATGAAGCTAATCAAAAATACGAGTCCGGTAAGAAAAGTCATTAGAAATGCCAGGGCATGAAAGGACAAGTTTAAATTGGCACCTATAGTCGGTATCCACATAGCATTATACTGCAGATAACCCCCTTCCAAATTGTTTAATGCCAATAATGACAACACAACGGTGGCTACACTAAAAAGGATAGCTACATACCAGGATGCTGCATTATTCAACAGAAAGCTAATAATACTGCCGGCAATGGGTAAAAAAAGTAAAATGACTAATAAACTACTATCCATGCAAAAAGAATTGAATAATGAACAATAGCACCATTCCAAGCACCATTAAAAAAAGGTATACTCCCACCGACCCATTTTGCAACAACCGAAGTTTTTCACTGGTAAACTGGACTAACCTGCCGATTCCATTCACAGCACCATCGATGGTTTTATTCTCTACATTTTTGTAAGCAAAAGCACTAAAACGCATGAAAGGTTTTTGTATTCCACTTTCATAAGCTTCGTCAAAATACCATTTATTTTCTAGAAATTTTGCCAGACCCGTACGCTGAGCAGCGGGATTATATTTTTTAAAGGCGCCCCAAGCAAGCAATATACCCATTAAAGCAATAGCGACGGCAACCCCCATCATTAAGAACTCTGCTGTGTGGGAAAGGTGTAATACTTCAGGCGGCATAATTAATGATTTCTCTAAAACTGGTTCCAAAAATTCCAACAATCTATGTTCACCAAGTCCAAACACCTCTGGAATACCAACAAAACCACCTATGGCCGATAATATAGCCAAAACGATTAAAGGAACCGTCATTAATGCAGGGCTTTCATGTAAATGACTTTTTAACTTTTCACCTCCTCTAAATTCCCCCAGGAAGGTTACAAAATAAAGTCTGAACATATAAAAAGCCGTCATTAATGCAGCCAGCATACCTAATAACCAATATACTTTGCCGAATGACCCATGCGTAAATAAATGCATCATGATTTCATCCTTAGAAAAGAAACCACTTAAAGGTGGTATGCCAGCTATGGCCAATGTGCCAACGAGAAAAGTTATATGAGTAATTGGCATTTTTTTCTTTAACCCTCCCATCAAACGGATATCCTGTTCATTACTCATAGCATGAATAACAGAACCGCTACCCAAAAACAGTAAGGCTTTAAAGAAGGCATGCGTCATGACATGAAATATAGCTGTGGCATAAGCCCCAACACCCAATGCCATAAACATAAATCCAAGCTGACTTACTGTAGAATAAGCCAACACTTTTTTAATATCATTTTGCTGAGTGGCAATGGATGCTGCTACCAATGCTGTTGCCAGGCCAATAAACAATATAAAGGTTTGGGCTGTTGGTGAAAAACTAAAAATGAAATGCGCCCGACTTATCATATAAATACCCGCAGTCACCATAGTGGCGGCATGTATCAAAGCACTAACAGGTGTAGGACCTGCCATAGCATCCGGCAACCATGTAAATAGCGGGATTTGAGCACTCTTCCCCATAGCTCCAATAAAAAAACAGACTGCAATGGCGGTTATATAGGCTGGTTCGGCTAGCTGACCACCAAAAGCGAGATCCTCCAAAGTGCGAAAATCAAGCATGCCAACTTTGGCAAAAATGAGGAACATTCCCATCAAAAAACCCAGATCACCTATACGATTCATTACAAAAGCCTTACGAGCAGCCAATGCATATTCTTTTTTCTGATACCAAAATCCAATAAGCAAATACGAGCATAAACCAACACCTTCCCAACCAATAAACATGATGAGGAAATTGCTACCCAAAACCAGTAACAACATGGAAAAAATAAACAGATTAAGATAGGCGAAATACTTGCCAAAGCCCGCATCCCCTTTCATATAACCAATAGAGTAGACATGGATTAGAAAACCAATACCCGTGATGATTAATAAAAACAGACTGGATAACTGATCCACCTGAAATGCGAACGGAATTTGTAAACGACCTACATTAATAAAATCGTACAGATGAACAACCGTTGGTTGAAAGCCTGCTGAGCGCACCTCTTGAAATATAAATACACTCACTATAAAACTGACCAACACGGCTAAACTTGCTATCCATCCCGCAGCCAAACCTAATTGCTTTCTACCCAATCCGGCTATCAAAAAACCTATCAACGGAAACAAGGGAACCAACCAAATATTCTCAATCATTTTGTTCGTCTTAGTTTTTAAGTCGGTTTAATATATTAATATCAACAGAAGATACCTTCCTGTACATCAGTACTATAATGGCGAGGCCGATGCTTACCTCTGCAGCTGCCACCACCATAATAAAAAAGACAAACAGCTGGGCATTACTATCTTGATACAATGAAGAGAAGGCTACTAATAGCAAGTTTACAGCATTTAGCATAAGCTCTATGCACATTAATATCACTATCGCATTTCTTCGCATTAACACCCCCATCACTCCAATGGAGAATAGGGCTAAGGATAGATATAAATAGTACTGTATTGGCATTGCGTATAGTGTGCGCAAAAATAGGGCAAGGGTGGTTAATATGCCGAATTTTTAATTGATAATTGTGCAAGAAAGTAATTCAGTAAATGAACGATTTTCAGTCTTTAAACTTTGCCAGTAAAAAAGCGTTGAATCATTGCTCGGGCATTTTTTATAAACCAATACTCCATCACACGTTAAGGTGCCTTATAAAAAATTAATATCCATAAATACGCATTATTTTTTCAAAGTTTTTATTCTGTTCCGGTTCATACTTTTCTGCTAATCCAATTCCATAAAAATTACCCACGCCCCTGTAATACAGCGCCTTCAAGGGTTTATTAAAGCCTTTCAAAATGTCATAAATAGTGGTGCCCAAATTGCGATTGATTGCAATAACTAAATACTTACCTTGGGTGGTGTTCAAGCTGCGCAATTTATCTTCAAAATTAATTTTTATTTCATGCTGTCTATTTTCTAGATAGCGGCGTTTTTGCCTCCGAGTCATGGTCTTCGTTTCTTGCTCCATTTCGTAAAACATTTTTACAGCCTTGTCAAGGTAAGGTAAAATTTGTCCGACATAAAATTTCATTTGATTGAAGCGATAGGCAAGCGTGTCATTACCAAAGCGATCAGGATTTAATATAACTACTTCGTTGAGTTGAATTCGATTTGTATCCTGATAAATGGGAAAAAGCTGCTGAGCATTCACTTCTATCGAAAGTGAACATAGTAGCAATAATATTGCTATAATCTTTGGCATATGCTTGTTCTGTCGTTTAAAAGACAACATTGTTTAACACCTGCACATATTACGATCGAATCTCCGCACCTACGGATTGCTCAAGCGCCTTTATTATTCGGTTCATTTCTGTATCAACTTCTTGATCAACGATGGTTTTTGATTTATCTAAGAAATCAAGCCGAACCGCATAAGATTTTTTGTTATTTCCCAGTTTTTCGCTTTCGAAAACATCAAAAACGTCAAGGCCTACCAGTTTATCCGAAACTACCTTGCGGATAGTTTGTTCAACAGCAGCATATTCTACTTCCTTATCCAATACCAACGCCAAGTCTCGTGTAGTGCCAGGATACTTTGGCAAGGCCGAAAACTTACTCTTTCTAATATTTAAAGCTGTATTCAAGGCCTCCCAATCAAGCTCGATAAACCAAACATCGTGCTCAATGCCAAATTGTTTCAATTTTTCTTTATCAACCAATTGTATCGCCCCAATCATTTTTTTATCAATGGAGACAGCGTGCTTATTGTCGATAGAAACAAAAGGAAAGACTGACTGTACAAGGCCTTTACAATAATAAATGTCAATCGGTCTTGCTGATTGTTGCCAATGCGGAGCATGCTGCAACCCCGATAGATAAATACACAATTTATCTTGTTCCACGTAGCGACCATTGTATTCATTATATGTCTTACCAAATTCAAAAAACTTGAGATGATCATTTTTTCTATTAAGATTATAGGCAATGCATTCGAGCGCTGTCTCTAACATAGAAGGTCGCATGATATTCAAACTCGAGCTTAAGCTATTCATCATGAAGACCAAGTTTTTTTGCTCAGGATAGTATTGACTATTTGTAATAGAATTTGTCACAATTTCGAATAACCCTTTACCAACTAGCAGATCGGCAGTGGCACGTTTTACGTTTATCTCATAGGTACCGTTTGGAACGGAGTACCGTATTTCGCCGGTAAAAGGGATATTATCTATGCCGTCAATCCGCATAATTTCCTCAACAATGTCGGCATCAAATTCAATATCGGGCTTAGCATAAGGTATAGCAATCTCAAAAGTCTTTTCAGAGGTGGAAAGCAATTCAAAATTTAGCGCCTGTAGAATCATATTCACCTGCTCGTGGCTGTAATGCTTACCGGAAAGGTCATTTATTGTCTGATACTCCACCTTCATTTTACGGCGTGGTACGGGGTTAGGATAAACGTCCATCACTTCTGATGCCAACGAACCGCCCGCAATTTCACAAATTAATTGAGCCGCACGTTTTAGTGCAAATTCTAATTTGTCTAAATCGGCACCCTTTTCATATCGCGCTGAGGCTTCCGTTCGCAGTGCGTGGTGCACCGAAGTTTTACGTATACCGGTAGATTCAAAAAAGGCACTTTCCAGAAAAATATTCCTTGTTTCAGGTTTTACTCCACTTTCTGCACCTCCAAAAACTCCTGCGATACACATTGGCCCGGTAGGATTGGCAATAACCAAATCTTCTCCCTCAAGCTTTCTTGATTTTTCATCCAATGTTATGAATGTTTCATTTTGTGAGGCTGTGCGTACAATAATTTTGCCATCTACAATTTTGTCATAATCAAACGCATGCAAGGGTTGACCACATTCATGCAAAACGAAATTGGTGATATCTACTACATTATTTATTGGTTGTATATCAATGCTGCGTAAACGATCCTGCAACCAAACCGGCGATTCTGCTATTTGCACATTGGCAATGCTGACACCCATATAGCGCGGGCATTTAATCGGATCTTCTATCGTGATATCAAAAGGTAGGTTTGCTGACGTTGGTGGCATTTCAACTTTAGGATATTGGACAGTTTTCAGGATTCCCTTTTCGTTGCTGATAAATGCCAAGACATCGCGCATGGCGCCCATATGACTCATCGCATCCATTCGATTGGGCGTAAGGCCAATCTCATATTGCATATCCGGCTGTGGTAATTTAAAATACTGAGCAGCTGCAGTGCCGGGCTGTATTTGTTCGTTTATAACGATGATACCATCATGGCTTTCTCCCAAACCAAGCTCATCTTCAGCGCAAATCATGCCAAAGCTTTCTTCTCCCCGGATTTTGGCTTTATTAATTTTAAATGCATCTCCCCCTAATGGGTGCAATGTACAGCCAACAGTGGCTACTACCACGGTTTGTCCTGCTGCTACATTAGGCGCTCCACAAACAATTTGTACAGGAGCCTCAGCACCAATATCAACAGTCGTCAACTTCAATTTATCAGCGTTGGGATGCTTCTCACACGTCAATACTTTTCCAATAACTACTCCTTTCAAACCACCAGGAATCATTTCTTTTGAGCTTGAATGCTCAACTTCAAGCCCTACCGAAGTTAAAATATTGGATAGTGCGTCTGGTGAAATAGGCTCATCCGTGTACTGCATTAACCATGAATACGATAATTTCATTCATTTAAAGGTTTAGAGGGCAAAAGTAGCGTTTTTGAGAAGTTTAACTCAGTTAATCTCCGGCTTATCCCAGACAGAACGCACAAAAAAAATATTTGTATGCCATGAAAACAATACTGTATGATACTATCACTTTCCCAAATATTACGCCAACATTATTTCTACACCCAAATTGCTAAGTTTGGTATATAACAAGTGGATAAGCCACATTTTTATGTGCATAAACCCCCGAATTAACAAAATATGTGTGGAAGAAAATGTGAATTCGTGTTACCTTAAGCTTGAAAAACTTTTATTCAAATAATCGGGTTCGGGAAGAACATCTGTCTTTACATTCGTTCACAACTACTCAGGCTAAAGACAAAAAGCATAAAATTCAATGGATCTAACCAATAAAAATTTCAATACACTAAACCCATCCGGTAGGGTTGCACTCAAAAAATCCGGCAGTGATCTATCGACCCTCATGTATGGCAAAATATCACCTCAGGCACCCGAATTGGAAGCTGCCGTTTTGGGGGCCATCATGCTGGAGCCACAGGCATTGGCTGATGTAATAGAAGTTTGTCAAACTCCTGATTGCTTTTATAGCGATGCTAATCAGCGCATTTATGCCGCTATCAGACGCATGTTTGATAAAGGCACTCGGATAGATTTTATGACAGTTTGTGAAGAACTAAGAAAATCCAGCGAACTGGAATTGGTAGGTGGTAGCTTTTATGTTACCAACCTTACCCGCGACGTTGTTAGTAGCGCGAATATTATAGAGCATGCGCGCATTGTGGTAGAAAAATACATCATGCGGGAACTCATTCGTATGAGCGGCGATGTTATTAGTAAGGCGTACGAAGATGGAACAGATGTTTTTGATTTATTAGACAAAGCCGAAAGCAATTTATACGAAATTACAGACAAACACCTGCGGAGAAATTTCATGGGCATTAATACGATTATTGCCCGAACACTTGAAGAGATTGAAGAACAAACAAAGCGAAAATCGGATTTAACCGGCGTGCCTTCAGGCTTTACCGAATTGGACAAGATGACAGCTGGTTGGCAAAAAACCGACTTGATTATATTGGCAGCCCGACCCGCTGTTGGTAAAACAGCTTTTTCACTTAACCTTGCACTCAATGCGGCATTGCATCCGGAACCTATACCTGTCGCCGTATTTTCTTTAGAGATGAGTGTAGGGCAAATTGTAAAAAGGATGCTTTCTGCCGTTACCGATGTCCCGTTAGGTAAGATTTCAAAGGGGAACCTGACCGACCATGATTTGCGCCTGTTGAACGAGCGTATGAAAAAACTGGCCTCAGCGCCCATTTTTCTTGACGACCAAGCCGCACTCAACATTTTTGAGTTGCGTGCAAAAGCTCGTAGGCTAAAGCAAAAGCATGATATCGGTATGATTATCATTGACTATTTGCAATTAATGAGCGGTGGTGATGGCAGAGGCAATACAAACCGCGAACAAGAAATCAGTAAAATTTCGCGTGACTTAAAACAATTAGCCAAAGAACTCGAAGTTCCGATTATTGCCTTATCTCAGTTAAACCGGAATGTTGAAAATCGCAAAACAGAAAACCGCACCCCACAGTTAAGCGACTTGCGAGAATCTGGTGCAATTGAGCAAGATGCTGATATGGTTATGTTTTTATACCGTCCGGAATATTATCAGCAGCAAGGTGTAGGTGAAGAAATGCCTGATAGCCCGAACGGACTTACCGAGTTAAGCATTGCAAAGCATCGAAACGGCAAGACCGGAGTAGTAAAAATTAAGGCAGAACTGGAATATCAGCGTTTCAAAGATTGGCAGGAGGGCAGTTTTGAAACTAGTTTTAGTGGATTTCAAAAGCCCAATGCAGGCCTGAGCGATAGGCATATTTCCGGTGGAGGCAGTTCATTGGAAATACATGACCAATACACTAAATTGGGTAGTAAAGCCAATGATATGACATTTGATAATGATGAGGAGGATATGGACGACAATGAGGTTCTACCTTTTTAGTAGCTGTTAATTCACCAAATTACTTATCGGTCCCTCATTGTGTAATCGGTCCAGTGGAGCAACACCATATTCTTCTGTTCCACCTTTTTTAGTCACAACAAAGCGATCTTCTCGCGTTACAGCCAGTAGTTTTTTCGAATAGTTGTCTTTAGTATTTTTTATTTCATAAATGGCAAATTGCTGCTTTCTTTCATTAGTCCATTTCAATAATTTGGCTCCGTTATGGTCATAGCTTATTTGAAGGCGGACAGCGGCAAGGTTACTTTGCTGTTTGGGCAACCAGCTTGCTTGAGGCAATAATGCGGGGGTAGTATAAGTGCGACCCATAAACATCTGATTAATTCCCATAGTGTTTTGCAACAAAAATTTGGCACTATAAAATGCACTACCATGGATATTCGGATAACGCCTAGTTTCGGCAATTTGATGCTCCAATTCATTTAAATTTTGCCAGGCTGGCTGCTTGTTGCCCAGTCGGTAAATACCATGACCGATGTACATATGTCTTTCAAAAGCGTTTTTATTCCACCACCTAATCAAGGTTGCAAAATCAGCCGCTGCATGACCCGTTTCCCAGTAAAGTTGGGGTAGCAAGTAGTCTATCCAGCCTTTTTCCTGCCATAATAATACATCAGCAAACAAATCATCATAATTTGTTTGTCCTGCCTTTGTGGCACTGCCGCGCTCCGGGTCTTTGTTCGCATTCCGCCAAACACCAAAAGGACTGATACCAAACTTGACGAAAGGTTTCAATTGTTTAATTTCTCGGTTCAAACGTGCTATGAGGGTATTTACATTGTCACGACGCCAATCATCTCTAGATAGTTTTTTACTGTTGTATGCGCTAAATGCCACACCATCGGGGAACTCTGTTTTTCCGATGCGATACGGATAAAAATAATCATCCATATGTACCGCATCAATATCATAACGTTTAACCACATCAGTCACAATCTTTACACAATAATCCTGCACGGCAGGTAAACCAGGATTAAAATATCGCTTGCCTCCATAATCTACAAACCACTCGGGATGTGTACGCGTAATATGTTCGGGAGGATTGGGATTGCTACTTGTACTCATTAATGCCCGATAAGGATTGAACCATGCATGAAATTCTAAGCAACGTTTATGCGCTTCGGCTATCATAAACTGCAAAGGGTCGTAATAGGGCGAAGGAGCCTTGCCTTGCGTGCCTGTTAGATACCGACTCCAGGGCTCAAACGGTGAATTATAAAATGCATCGGCTGCTGGGCGAACTTGCACTATTACCGCATTAAAGTTGTTTTGTTTCAATACGTCAAACAATGTGATAATTTCTTGCTGCTGTTGCTCCGTAGTGAGATTCTTTGAACTAGGCCAATCAATATTTGCTACTGTAGCTACCCATGCAGCTCTAAATTCTCTTGGTATTTCATTTTGTGCAGCACAGCTTAGGGTAAAAAAAAGTAACAAGCTCAGCAAGAAGTTTTTCTTCATATCAATTTTCAAAAATATCGGTTCATGAGGGCATTGTATGAGTATTTATAAACAACCTTGTGAATAGATTACTTTTTAGCTTTTGATTTAGATAGCCAAAATCCAACTACTTTTAAATGCTGTGCGATTATTCATTACGTTGTTATGCTTATTTAGCTTCTCTATTGGCAAGGCGCAACGCATCGGTATATCGAAAGAGGAAATCAGTATTGATGCAAAATATTGCCTAGGCAGTATTTATAAACATACACAAAAGCTACATTTAGACCCGCCAACGCAGTCATCCGAATTAGAAATATCCATTACGCATCGGACCTTTGGCAAGCGCTATTGGGAAAGAATAAATAATTGCCCGGCACCCTCCATTAATTTTTGCTGGTCACAATACGGTGACTTTTTGGGCAATGCTTTTTCAATTTACCCGGGTATTGAATGGTCTTTACTGCGCAATAACAGCATAGATTGGCGGTTAAAGTTGGGAGGTGGGATTGGCTATGCAGCCCAGCGATGGACACGCAGCGACACAATGAATAATTACCTTGGTAGCCATTTAAATAATTTTACAGCCATATCCAGCGGGGTCAGTTTTCGAGTAAGCGAACATCTGGCATTTGAAGCTGGTGGTAGGCTCTCACACATGTCAAACGGCGCCTTTCGGATGCCCAATTTTGGTATAAATTTATTTAGTGCTTATGCGGGTATAAGCTATCACCCTACAGGAGCTAATCAAAATATACGTGCGCAAGCTACCACTGCTCTGTCGCCACCATTAATGATTGGTTTGCGCAGTAGTCTAGCCTGGAGTGAACAAAAAATCCCAAATGGCCCTTTGGCTAGCATTTTTACGCAGACTATATATTTGACCAAACCGTTTTTGCGAAAGCACTTACTGATGGTGGGGGCTGATATTGCCTTGAACAACAAAGCCTTGAGTAACTACCGATACAATTATTTGGACGGCAATTTAACCCGGTCTGCCATAAGTAGTTCTGTATTTATTGGTGGCGAACTACTTTATGGCCGAATGGGTATACCATTTCAGCTTGGCATTTTTACCAAACAAATTCGGAATGAATCAGCATGGTGGTATCAAAAATTCGGTTTTCAGTATTACTTGTACCGCAACGAAGTGTCCACGCTCAAGCGTCTATACATCGGGCCAATGCTAAAATCCAATAAAATCAATGCTGATTATATAGAGTTCTGCCTCGGCGCCATGTTTTAAAAGAAAGGGGTTTATATTTGCCACTTCGTAAATACGACCATACGTTATGTTCAATCTTATATTATTTGGGCCTCCGGGCAGTGGAAAGGGTACACAATCAGCTAACATCATAGAGAAATTTGGGTTACAACATATTTCTACCGGTGATTTATTGCGCGCCGAAAAAAAAGCGGAGACCCCTCTTGGCCTGGAAGCAAAAAAGTTTATGGACAATGGTGAATTGGTACCTGATGAAGTCGTAATTGGTATGATTAGTAGCAAAATAGACGCTTTTCCAGATACTACAGGTTTTATTTTCGATGGCTTTCCGCGTACAGTGGCGCAGGCCGAAGCGTTGGATAAACTGTTGGAATTTAAAGAGACTCCTATCAATTTAGTCATTAGCCTTGTAGTGGATGAAGAAGAGCTTAAAAAAAGATTGATACTGCGTGGTGAAGAAAGTGGTCGGGCTGATGATAATGAAGAAGTGATTGTAAACCGCATTAAAGAGTATCACGACAAAACAGCCCCTGTTGCACAATACTATAATGAACAAGAAAAACTAGTAGAAGTAGCAGGCGTGGGCAGCATAGCAGAAATCTTTGCTACAATTAGCCAACAGATAGCAGCTAGCATGGCCTAGTCACCGTACTTTTACCTTCATATTTTGGAAAAAGGAAATTTCATTGATCTTATCAAAGTGTACTGTCGTTCCGGTAAGGGAGGTGCAGGGAGTAAACATTTTCATCGCGAAAAATTTCAGCCTTATGGTGGGCCGGATGGTGGTGATGGTGGCCGAGGTGGTCACATCATCTTACGCGGTAACGAAAATTTGTGGACGTTGTTGCACCTGCGCTATCGCAAGAATATTTTAGCCGGTGACGGCAAATCAGGTGGCAAAAATAGCAGCACAGGCAAATCGGGTGAAGATGTCATTATTGAAGTGCCATTGGGTACGATAGCCCGCGACGAAGAAACCGGAGAGGTTGAAGCTGAAATTCTGGAACATGGCCAAGAAATCATCTGGCTTGCTGGTGGGCGCGGTGGTTTGGGTAATGCCAACTTTAAGAGCAGCACCAATCAAGCACCGGACTATGCCCAACCAGGCGAGGAAGGCCATGAAGGTTGGAAGGTGATGGAGCTTAAAGTACTGGCCGATGTGGGGTTGGTTGGTTTTCCGAATGCGGGCAAATCTACCTTGCTATCTACCATTAGTGCTGCTAAACCCAAAATTGCCAATTATGCGTTTACCACGCTTACGCCACAATTAGGCATGATTCCCTATCGCGGCGATAAGTCATTTTGTATGGCTGACTTGCCAGGTATTATAGAAGGTGCCAGCGAAGGCAAAGGCCTTGGGCACCGTTTTTTACGACATATAGAACGGAATGCTGCCCTCCTATTTTTGGTACCCGCTGATGCCGAAGACTATGCCCGTGAATACCATATTTTACTTAATGAACTGAGAGAATATAATCCTGAATTGCTGGATAAAGACAGGCTACTGGCCATTAGCAAGAGCGATATGCTTGACGAGGAACTAAAAAAAGAAATAGCCAAAACATTGCCCAAAGATATTCCTCATGTATTTATTTCTTCGATAGCAC
>CAYPET010000033.1:0-13981 GCA_964409905.1 uncultured Chitinophagaceae bacterium
CTAGTACTGTCTGCTAAGACACTTTTACCACTAGAAGCATAATAATCTTTTAAAGAGGCATCTGCATCAATAATATTCTGTGAAATTTCGTGTATAGCATACGTTTCCCAAAACTCCAAATTTGCCGTTGATTGCAAAATTTTTCTAACACGCTCTGGGTTTTGAACACCAGCCAATTCTACTGTGATAATTCCTTTATCCCTTTCAGCATTCACGGTTGGCTGGCTAACACCAAAACGGTCAATACGTTTAGTAATTACGTTTGCAGTTCTTTCAAATGCGTCATTGGCTTCTCGGCGCAACATTTTTAACACCTCAGCATTCGATGAATTGAAACTTAATTGTTCAGTGCTATTTTTAACGAAAAGTGGCGCCAGCTTGGCATTGGGATTTAATTCGTTGAATGATTGTTCGAAAAGTGTAATAAAATCGGCACCGCTATTGGCTTTTTTCTTATTTGCTGCTTCAATTGCTGCATTTAAGATCGGATCCTTAGGATTGTTACTCAACTTGCGTACAAGATCGTCAATGCCCACTTCCAACACTACGTTCATACCACCTTGCAAATCAAGACCAAGATTAAGCTCTTGCTCCTTACATTTTTGGTAAGTTGTACCCAAAAGAGGGTAAACTTCTTGTGTTTGTTGGCTGTCAAGCATATAGCGGGTTTTATCTAAAACCGCAAACTTCAATGCTTCACCTGCCAATTCGGGCTGCTCTTTCTTTATCTGATTCTCTGCTTTAGCTTTGACTTTATTCTCAAAGTTTCGGGTCACCAGGGTAAATGACAACTGGTGCAGCGAAATGAGTATCAATGCGATGGTGAAAAACCATACTAATCCTTTTAATTTCATTCGTATTAAAGTTTGTTAAAATGCTTAATTTTAGCGTGCGAATATACATTATTTAGTGAAAAACCGAGTTTTTTGGCTGAAATAACTACTTCTTGCAAACAAGGATTGTTTTTCGCTATTTCACAACGATTCGAGGCACATCTTCATTGCATCCATTGATTATTTTGCCCCGTTTGGTTAAACTAATTTGGCTTTTTTTATGCACTATGATTTTTGCTTTTTTGGGTAAATAAACAGGGCAATCTACAAGGAGAGTGGCTTTGCGTTTTAGGCGAATATTCCTTTTTATCACTTTAGCTTCCCCATCATTTGCTGAAAAGGTGGTTTTTCTTTTTAAAACTAAGGGATTTTCATTGTTTGTATCCGGGATGTCGATTTCCCAGAGGCCTCTGCCATAAGTGGCAGCTAGTAATTTGCCTCGACAATAGTTTATTTCCAACTCGCCGATTAGACTTTTTGGTAAATTATTTCCGTATTTAAGCCATGTAGCGCTATTAGCGCGACGAAAATAAACACCTTGATCTGTGGCGGCAAAAATGGATTGATTTGTACCCTCCAAAAATTCAATATCTTGCACAGAAAATACAGGTAATCCGGCGGAAGCATCCTGCCAGGTATTACCTCCATCGCTTGATGTTAACAATTGACCACTATTGCCGCATAAGTTGTCATAAGATCCCATATAGCCCAGACCTATCCACAATCGGTTTTCATTGTAAGGAGAAATGCAAATGCTCATTATCCTGCTGCGGATAGCCCTGCCATTGACTATTATTTTTTCTGTTAAAACATCCCAGTTTTTGCCACCATCGGTTGTTTTTATTAGATCTCCCCATAATCCTGCCATATAAATTACGTTCGGATTCGAAGGGCTCACGGCAATGCTTAAGGCTTTGTTGGCCAACGGGGTGGGGTATTCAACCCACTTTTTTTTACCTTTAGGTAAGTGAAATAAAGATTGAGCAGCAAAAAAAATGTCACCATTCGAGTGCGCCACTAGGGTTTTACGATTATTTGAATTACCGTTTGGAGGCAGGCCTAAATAATAATTAAATGGAACGCTGTCATTGTTCGTGTATTGTATTATCCTATTGTTGTATTGACCATAGGCCCTGCCGGTAATTTGCTCATCATAAGCAACATCATAACCATCGCCTTTTACATTATAAATCCAGTCATTTGAGCGGGGTACGTAAGTAATTATTGAATTATCCTGTGATCCGGCACTAATCGTACCATTAAATTCCGATGTGCCCAATCCGTAAAATTGAGTTAGTTGAATTGACGGCCCATTCAAATTGACCCAACTTTGGCCCGAATTATTGGAGAATGAAAGACCGCCGTCCGTTCCAATGTAGATATGATCATTTTTTCCGTCTGTAGAGTGTAGGGCAATGAAAATAGAGCGGATATCTGCGTGAGGAACATGATTGTCACCAAAGCTATAGTCAAACATTGGCTTGAATAATTGCCCTCCATCATCCGATCGGTAGAAAAGTATACTGGATAAATAGCGAATTTTAGGATTGTGCTTATTTATCGTAAAACCCGAAAACCATTCCAGCGAACTAGCTAGGTTACTGGCATTAGGAACTTCGTAATCTGTTATTCTATTCGTCATTAGATTATAGGTATAGCATATTGTTTCTTTTGAATTGTAGTGACTGACATAAAAAATAAGTTCTTTGTCGGACAGTTTCAGTATTTGAATTGCACTGAAGCTATTATTGCTTACAGTTGATTGGTAGGCTGCTAGTAGCAATGGTGTCAATTCTTCCAATCTATTACTATTATCTAGCGAAATGGAAAATAATCGCGCACTCTCGTTTCCTTTTGAAAGCCATTTCTGTTTTGTACTAAAGTACAGTTTATTGCTATTAGGCTCAAAATATAGATAACGAATATGACGCTCGTTGAAGGGAATGTTATCCAGCATTTTGTCGCCGGAAAGTAGAAGGTGCCATGATTCACCAAAGTCCGAAGACTTTTCGATTGTTGATTTTGTAAAAACGAAAATATTTTCATTATGAGTATCAAATTTTTCGTAAACCGTACTAAAAATACTGCTTGTATTTTTACTTTTTCTTAGCCATGTTTTACCCCCATCTGTAGATTTGAAAACTCCAAAAGTGGCCGTGTTATACCATTCATTTTCGGTGCCTGTAGCGATAAGAATATGATGAGGCTTTTTGGAATAATCAACAAGGATATCGTTAATGCCGATGATAGGCAAATCGCAGTTGTCGGTTAATGCATCCCAACTTTTACCGCGGTTATTCGTGTGAATTAGCGCACCTGTAGGGCTGCCAATATATATTTCTGTAGTATCAAAAGGATTTACACTGATGCAACTTATATGGCCAAATCGTTGATGAGCCAGATCGCTTTTTTTGTTTACCGGCCCGAGGTATTGCCATTCTTTTTGTGAGAAATTATCCTCAAAACAAGTATACCCATTTTGAGCGTAGGAAGGTATAATGGTGAATATCAATATTATCAACAGCCCAATTCTCATAACCACTAAATTAGCCAATCTGTAGAATATCAAGATTGTTTTATGTAAAAGCCATTAAATCAAGATGATTGGTTTGAGGGCTTCTTAGCTGCCAAAAACAATTCAAAGTTTTCAATATCATGCGATTTGCGCAAATCGAAATAATCATTATCCATAACCATTCCAATAAAATCCCGTTCTTTCAACTTAGCTTGTAAGTAATCGTTTTCGAACGAAAATGCATTTGGAAAATTGATGTTAAGAAAAGATGGCCTAAACAAACAATAAATTTCGCTTACAAAAAGACCGGGTCGAAGGTTATTTCCTTTGGTAAACTCTGATACGATATGCTCTTCATTTAGGTGTGCGAACAGTGCAGTAGGGTTGTCTTCTTGATAGGTTAGCGCCAATGTGACGTCACCCAATTTAGTTTGTTGCCATGCAATTAGGTCATCAATGTTAATATTAAAAAATTTATGGCCCGGCAAGATTAATACATCTGGTGTGTCAGAATACTGGAGTGCATGCAAAATAGCACTTCCGGAACCAACAAAATTGTCTTGTTCGGCAAAGTCAAAGGCGAAAGAAAATTTATCGCGATTGTCAAGGATGTAATTTTTAAATGTTGTTTGATTTGAACTTATGGAAAAAATTATTTTACAAATGTGGTAAGTGCTTAAATAGGCAGTGAGTATTTCCAAAAAGGTTTTATCACCAAATTTTTTAAGGCAGGTAAGGCTGTTATCCTCTTCTTTTTGATTACAAAGTATGATACAATCTTTATGCATTTTTGGAATTAATTAGTGTTTGCAGAACTAAGATAGTGACAGTATATTACTTTCGCTTCTCATACAAAATAGATTTACCAAATTTATGAGCACAGCACGAAAAACCATTATTGTTTTAGGTGTGATAATGATTTTCTATTCGGCTTATTTTTTATTCTTTTTCAGAGGCGGCAGTTTGCACGAACTGAGTGATATCTTCACTAGTAAGGAGTTTGTAATTTTCCTAATAGGTTTACTGTTTGTGTCGACTATTTTTTTTAAAAGGGAGTATTAATATTGTTCATCTTCGTTAGGGAAGTTTCCACTTTTTACATCTTCAATGTATTGAATTGTTGCATTGGTAATATCCTCATACAGATTGAGATATCTGCGTAAAAAACGAGGTGAGAAATCCTTGGTTATACCTAACATATCATGCATTACAAGTACCTGACCATCAACATAACCACCTGCGCCAATTCCAATGACCGGTATAGAGATTGCTTCAGCAACACGCTTGCCTAATTCGGCCGGTATTTTTTCTAAAACAATAGCAAAACAACCTGCTTCTTCCAGAATTTTCGCATTCCGAAGAAGCTCTTCAGCTTCGTCTTTTCCTTTTGCTCTTACGCTATAAGTGCCAAACTGATAAATACTTTGTGGAGTCAGCCCTAAGTGCCCCATTACCGGGATGCCTGATGAAATTATTCGTTTTACACTTTCCAGAATTTCTTCACCACCCTCCATTTTTATAGAATGCGCCTCAGCCTCTTTCATTATTCGGATGGCAGATGCCAAAGCCTCTCTAGAATTGCCTTGATAAGAGCCGAAGGGCAAATCCACCACCACTAGACTTCTTTCTACAGCTTTGATGACCGATTGTGCATGATAAATCATTTGATCCAACGTAATGGGTAAGGTAGTCTCATGACCAGCAAAAACGTTGGAGGCGCTATCACCCACAAGCAGCACATCAACGCCTGCGCGATCCAGGATGTGCGCCATTGAATAGTCGTATGCTGTGAGCATAGATATTTTTTCACCACGTTGTTTCATGGCCAGCAAGGCTAGTGTAGTGATTTTTTTAAACTCTTTTTTCCTTAATTCGGTGCTCAAGTCTTAAATTTTAAGCAAAAGTAAGCGATTAATCTTATCTAGTATTCTTCTTATTTCAAGCGAAAAGTTTTTTTATCGTTCTATGTTTTATTAATTTGCCTGATATTTACAAGATTATGCTAAAACGTGCATTATTTCTAATCCTTTCAGTTTTCCTTTTTGGAAACGCGGGGGCTCAATTTCGAATCGCTCCTATGATGGGTTTTAATTTTAATAGACAAATTCAAAAGTCAAACAATACGCGTTTCCAGGGATTGTTTAATACGAATTTGCACTTCAGTGTTGGCGCTATGGGTGATATACTCTTGACGGATAACTTGAGTATTCAGCCGGAGTTGCTTTATACTTTTAAGGGTGGAGCATATCAACTTGAACCATCAACCGTTACAGAAGAGTATTCAAATAGCCTGGGTTATATTTCGTTGCCAGTTTGTATTACCGGAAAAATTGATTTGAATCGTGCTTTTGTTTTTGCCGGTGTGGGTGGGTATATCTCCCGATTGACTTTTACGTCTTACAGTCTTGATCAAAATGATGCCAATGTTGACGCCGGTAAATTACGTGTTGGGAATGATTATTTATCAGACCAGGTAAAACCATGGGATTATGGGTTTAAATTTAAGGCTGGCATGGAGCTAAAAAGAGGCTTTTATATGGGCGCCTTTTATGATGTTGGTATGCAAGATGTCAATCCTCAAGTAGTTGTTACCCGCAATAAGACAATTGGCGTTCAACTTGGCTGGGTTTTAAGTGTAACCGAAGAGGATAAATACGAGCGTTTTGAAGATTTCTATCAATTTTAGATAACCAAATCCTGTTTGCCACAAGACATTATCTTGATGATATAGATTGGAAACACTTAGTAGATTGACAAACAACGTTTTAAAAATATCATTATCAATAAACTAAATATTAATTAAACTACAACCCTATGGAGGATAAAGCATTATTCGATGATTCGAGAAAATTATTTGTAATTGACGATGATCCGATTCAAGTGGAAATGATTCAAGATTTTATAAAAGATCGCTATTTGTTTGAAGTGAAGGCTTACACGGATGGAGAATCGGCTATGGAGGATATAAAACAACAGAATCCGGAAATAATTGTTTTGGATTATCATCTAAGTTCTCAAAATGCCAACGCTAAAAATGGCATAGAGGTATTAAAGGAAATTAAAGAGATATCTCCGCAATCCAAGGTGTTTATGTTTTCTGGTAAAGATGATTTGGCTTTAGCAACCGAAAGCATACGCAATGGTGCTTTTGATTTCATAGTTAAAGGACCTACAGCCTTTGATAAATTGGAAAGAACAATTAATCGATTGGGTGATTTAAATCAACTTGAAACAATCAATAAAGCCCAAAAGAAAACTATTATCTTCCTTGTAGTAGGGATATTGTTAATTGTATTACTTGGTTTGTTGTACTTCTTTTCGGTCAATTAAGTAGATTATTTGCTTGGCAAACTATTCAATTTCATCCTAACCTGTTTTTCGTAGGCTGGGTCGTTCAGTAGTTCTTCATAAAGCTTTTGAGCTTTTGAATATTCTTTCATTTTTTCATAAGAAAGTGCCAGGTAATACATAGCGTCATTGTACTGCTCAAAATCTTTAGTGCGCAGTGCTCTTTTTAACGATTTGACACTTTCCTTGTAATTGCCAGATTTAAAAGCTGTTATTCCTTTTGTATAAAGTTTTGAAGCTTGGTTATTTTCGCTCATTTTGTATTCTACTTCATTAACTGCTGCTTCCTCATTGTTATTTTGGGATAACTGTCTGTTCTTTTTCACTACTGCTGCGGTTTGTTCAATTTTTTTCACCTCTTTTAATTTGCCTTGATAAAGTGGTTGGCTATATGTGTTCCTGGCGCCGGCATTAACCTGGTCAAGTTCTTGCTGTATCTCTGCTTTTGCAAAGACTGCTTTTTCTGCCTCAATAGCTGCTGATTTTGTTGGATTCGGTAATGGAATATTTGCTGCCTGGTCCTCAGTGATTGGAGATGGTGGCATTGGTCTTGCGGGAACCATTTTTTCGGCACGCGTAATAATAGGTTCATTAACACTTCTTGGATTCGGAAGGGCTTTTTGCTCACTAACATTGCCAGGTACTTTCTTGTTATTATCTGGCTGGTCTAATTTAGCAATTTCATTTTCATCAGTCTGGATGGTTTTATTAACCAATTGCTCATTAGATTTAGCGTTGTTTTCGTTATTCTTTGTTGGTTTTTCATTAATCACCATCTCATTCGTAGACGATTTAAGCCAACTTGTATTGTTATTGATGTAAGAAAATACGACCAAACTACTTACAAAAATTAAAATGAAAATCGCAGCAGCAGCCCGCCATGAAATGGTTTTAGGCTTTGGTTTTAGGGTTGGATTCAATAAGTGTTTGGGGGTTAATTGCTTTTGCTCTTTTGGCTCATCTGCAAACAATAAGTCATTCAATTGATCATCTATTTCGGCTAGCTGAGATTTGATTTCTTGTGGAGCAATATTTTGTAATCCTTCAATAGCTTCGCTACAAAGCATACAATCGGCAATATGATTTTCAACTTCGTGTAATTCAATAGCGCTTAATTTATTTTCTAAGTAGGCCATTATTTGCTCTTGCGTCAAGCAATCAGTTTGTGCTAATATGTTTTTTAATTGGGTCATTAACCGGTTTGTAATTTTATTTTCAGGTTTCGTTTTCCATTTTGAATATAGCTTTTTACTTCTTTAAAGGTAAATCCAGTCAATTGGCATATATCATTATATGATTTTCGTTCAAGATAAAACAAAGTAATGCACTGCTGCTGCTCAGGTGGCAAGTTTGCTAATTCGTTTTCCATTGAAACTAATAATCTTTCTTTTTCGACAATATGATGCGTTTCGGCATCATTTTCCATACTTCTCAGGATACTTTCTTCTAAAGGTTTTGTGTTACTATTTTTTTTACGCAATTCCATTAGGCATGCGTTTTGTGCTACACGGTATAGCCAGGATTTGAAATAGTCAATTTGATGTTTTTTTAATTCCGTAATTAGTTTTTCAAACACCTGCATAGTCAAATCCTTTGCCAATTCTTGTTCTTGCAGGTACTTCATAGCCACGCCAAATACCAGATGGTAGTATCGCTTAAACAAAATGGCCAATGCTTGCTTGTCATCCTTATTGCAGTAAATGACTAGTAATTCTTGGTCAGTTAATTTTTTGTAGTATTCTGGCACTATTCCATACGAAAATAACTTTTCAGTGCGGTTTCATCTATTAATGTTTTGCAAAGTTTAACGCCTGTTGGGTATAATATGCTCAATAATCGAAAGGATATCAGCTGCCCGATCCTCTTGTTTAGTCTCTTGATAGGCCATTGACAGTGCTTGCGCAAAATAATACACAAAGTCTTTGTTTGTTAATGGCTCAAAACTATCCTCTTCAATCTGAACATTATACTTTTTAATAAAACTCTCAACATCCTGCTTGGACAAAATGGTGCCTTCTGTGGGTTCTATAAAGAACTGAATGTTTGTAGTATTTGGAGAGGTGGAGTCAAAATGATAAAGAGTATTTATATAACCAAGTATAACAAAATTTGAAACGCGGAATGCATACACCGGTATATCTAACATTTGAGTAATAATCAAATACAGCATTGATAGCGAATATTGGTTGCCTTTTTTTGTGTCCAATACGTCACATAAATAGTAAGTAGAAGGGTTTTTTAACGCATCTTTTTCAGATCTGAATTTATACATTCTGTAAAGTATACTGTTCACAATATGCACTTCTTCCAAAGGTGTGAGATAGTTATTTAATTCAAGCCAGCATGAACGATGAATACTTTTAAGCGTTTTGTCAAATACATTGTTTTTTAAATCAGGGTGGGTGTATTGACAAAGCAATGTCATGGCTTCATAAAGCGATGAAGCACCTGCTGATTCTTTAGTATTGGTATTATTATCCCAGGCAAGAAATTTCTTTTTTATATCGGTTAGACTAACTTGTTGTATCAGTGATTCTATGCGATGTTGCACAATTTCATTTTCTGCCTCCAACCAAAGACTTTCTAAACTCGGAATGATACCTGTACCAAAACTCACTATGTGACTAGATACACTGTCAAAAACTACCTGGTCCGGATCATCCAATAGTTTAAAAAGGGCTTTTATTTCGCTTTCGTTAGTCATCTGAGTTATAGATTAAAATTCTCTACAAAAAATCATTCTACAAAATAAAAGAATACAGTTTGTTGTCATTTTTATAGACTTCATGGGGATAAAAAGTAGTTTTATGATACAATCAATAGTCCACAATATGCAAATTACAAAAAAAAGAGACTGCCTGAAGGCAATCTCTTTAGAGTGGGAGAAAGATGGGGCTCGAACCCACGGCCTCCTGAACCACAATCAGGCGCTCTAACCAGCTGAGCTACAATCTCCGTAAGGATTGCAAATGTATATCAAATTTTATTTTATCATACAAGAGACTAAATTTTTTCTTTTACTGACCAATGGGTAAGTAATGCTTCTTGCTCGGCTATACTCAATTTGGCTTGGTTATAATGGTGTTGTAAGCTTTTTTGCCTAAAAGCCTCATACACTGTAACTGCACAGGCTACCGAAATGTTTAATGATGAAATCATCCCCACTTGCGGAATAATAAAATTTCCATCACACAAGGCTCTGATTTCTTCACTTACACCAATTTTTTCATTACCAAAAACTAGGGCAATGGGCGTGGTAAAATCCAATTCGTATATGCTTTTTGACGATTCCCCCAAATGTGTTGAATAAACTCTCGGATATTTTTTTCTAACTGTATCTATACACACAGCTGCGTCTGTAAACTGATGGGTCAGCATCCATTTTTGTGCACTTGAGCTACTTTTGGTACCAAACCTTTTATGAGGTTTTATTCGGGTGTTTAGTACAAAAATTTCAGAAATGCCTACTGCGTCGCAAGTGCGCATTACTGCGGCAATGTTGTGCGGGTCAGTAACATTTTCTATAATTACTGTGAGGTCATTTTGCCTATTGCTTAAAACCTGTTTTATCTTTGCAGTACGTTCGGGAGTCATAGTTATGCAAAAGTACTTTTCTAAGATAGTTTTCACTGTAACCATTACACTTATTGTTTTGGTAGTAGTATTGTCCTCATTTACCGAACAAAAAGACCTTAAACAGTTATCTATTAGCACCGAAGTTGCGCTGGGTGAGGCATTGTTTTTTGATAATATTTTGTCAGAGGATATGACAATCAATTGTGGCAGTTGTCACAAACCAGAGTTTGCTTTTGCTGATACCATGCAGTTTAGTAGGGGAGTGGGAGGTAAACTAGGAGATCGAAATACGCCAAGCGTAATGAACATGTCTGCTAGGGGTGAAATGTTTTGGGATGGCAGGGCAAATGATCTTGAAGACCAAGTAAAATTTCCGATAGAAAACCCTGTTGAAATGAATTTGCCATACGATAGTGCTGTTGCTCGTGTATGGCGCGACCCGGTTTATAATAAGTTGTTTCGGAAGATTTATGGTGATGAGCCAAATAGAAAAAATATTGCAGAGGCGATTGCTGCCTTTGAACGTAGTTTAGAAACCGACAATTCGCCTAATGATAGATGGTTGAATGATGAAGAAAATAGTGGCATGACTGCCCAAATGATTCGAGGGCGTGATTTGTTTATGAGCCAGCGAACCCGATGTTTTGATTGCCATTTTACTCCAGACTTTACTGCTGATGAATATAGAAATATTGGATTGTTTGATAGCAAACTTAAAAATGATTCCGGGCGATATAAAGTCACCCAAAATCCTAAAGATTTAGGCACATTTAAAACACCGGGATTAAGGAATGTTGCTATTACAGCACCTTATATGCACGACGGTAGTTTTAAAACCTTGCGTGAGGTGATTGATTATTATGATGAACCTGCAAAATTTATGATTGGTTCTATTAATCGAGATACAATTCTACCGAAGAAAATAGGGCTTACTGAGAGCGAAAAGCAAGATTTAGAGGCCTTCCTGCATTCTCTTACCGACGCTCGTTTCAGAAAATAACGCCTTGCTTTTTATCACTTCTTTCAAAACAACTTCGGCAACGGGCTTCGTAGGCGTCTTTAGCTCCTAGAAGTATTGTTTCAGCATTTGTTGTTTTGCGGTAGCTATAGCTCGCCATGTCGCCGCATACGGCGCAAATGGCGTGAAGCTTTGTTACAAAATCTGCCTGAGCCATAAGTTCAGGCATTGGCCCAAAACCTTTTCTATTAAAATCTAAATCTAATCCGGCACAAATCACTCTGGTTTGCTTAATAGCGAGTTCTTTAACAACCGCAATGATATCATTATCAAAAAATTGGATTTCGTCAATACCCACAACATCCTGATCAGCAATACTTTTTAGTATCTCATTTGCAGCTTGCACTACAATGCTTTTTATTCGCGCACCATCATGCGATACGATATCTTGCGCATCATATCGGTCATCAAGCTTGGGCTTGAAAATAGCCACTGAATGATTGGCAAATTGCGCACGCTTCAGCCTGCGAATTAACTCTTCAGTTTTACCGCTAAACATTGAGCCACAAATGATTTCAATCCAACCATTTTTTCCATTTTTTATATTCGGTTCTATAAACATGGTTTAGCGCATTTTATTGTCCGTATTGGAATGTTGAACAATATGAAAAATTACATCACACGTGCATTTCAATATTACTCCATAGTCACAATTCCTTCTTACTTTTGAGAGCCATACGAAAGTAATTATAATGAGAAAATTGACCTTATCACTACTGCTATTATTTTATACCATTTCCAGTTTCGCAGGCGAAGGAATGTGGCTGCCTTTTCTACTGCAAAAAATAAATGAAAAAGAAATGAAGTCGATGGGGCTTCAAATAAAGGCAGAAGATATTTACTCCGTGCGCGATGGTAGTTTAAAGGATGCTGTTGTAATATTTGGTGGAGGTTGCACAGGCGAGGTGATATCTAGTGCTGGTTTGGTGCTGACAAATCACCATTGTGGATACGGCACAGTTAATGCTTTGAGTAGTGTTAAAAATGATTATCTTACAGAAGGTTTTTTTGCTAAAAATCGACAAGAAGAGATTCCCTGTCCGGGCTTATCTGTGCAGTTTATTCGAAATATAGTAGATGTTACAGCTGATGTGCTAAACGGGCTTAGTGAAAATATGAACATGAATAGTCGGGATAGTTTAGTTGAAAAGAACATAAAAATTTTGTCAGAAAAAGCTAAAAAAGAAAGTGGTTTTGAGATTTCCGTCAAATCGTTTTTTTCTGGTAATGCATATTATATCTTCTATATCGAGCGATATAACGACATTCGACTGGTAGCATTCCCACCCAATGGGATTGGCAAATATGGTGGCGATACTGATAATTGGTCATGGCCAAGACATACCGGCGATTTTGGCGTTTTTCGTATTTATGCTGACAAGAACAATCAGGCAGCAAATTACTCAGCGGATAACGTACCTTATAAACCAAAAAAGCATTTTACAATTAATATAAGCGGTGTAGAAAAAGGTGATTTTGCAATGGTGTATGGTTTTCCTGGTACTACCCAAGAATATCTAAGTGCTGATGGTGTCAACGAAATAATGAATGTGCTGGATCCTGCTCGGATAAAAATTCGGGCTGAAAGATTAGCCATTATGGAAGCTGCCATGAAAGCAAGTAAAGAGAATTTTATAAAATATGCAAGTAAACAAGCGCGTATTGCCAATTATTACAAGAAATGGCAGGGTGAATTAAGAGGCTTACAATTAAACAATGCTGTTGAGAAAAAAAGGTTACAAGAAAAAGATTTTATAAAGTGGACTGAAAGTAATACGCAAAGAAATGCTATATACGGCGGTTTGTTGAAGGCTCAATCTACAATATATAAAGCCCAAGAAAGGGATATATTACAATACAATTACATACGTGAGACATTGGAAGCCTCGGACATTATTGATTTAGGGATGTACGGTGATTCAATTATTCACTATACACGTACCTCAACAAATCAAAATGAGGATTATAAACGAATTGGAAAAATAGTGGCAAACCGAATCAAGTTTGTTGATATTGCTACTGACGAAAAGATTACAAGAGCAATGTACTCACTTTATCGTTCGGAATTTGGTGATGCTACAGAGATTAGCAGCACTGCAATTGATAATATATTTCAGTCTTCTGTTTTTTCGAATGCTGAACGTTTAAGCACGCTGTTGGCCTCTGCAGATACTTCGCAAATAATTCGTGGGATTCAAAATGACCCTATTTATAAAGCCGATCAGTATATAAAAACAATAAAAAAAGAGATAACAGAACCCCTTAAACGGAATTCAATTGCACTAAATGCAAATTATCAGCGATATATGCAGGCACTCATGGAATATTCTAAAAAACCACTTTACCCTGATGCCAATTTTACATTACGACTGACTTATGGCTTAGTTGAAGGTTTAGAGCCTCAGGATGGAATGGTTTACAGCCACTACACCACTTTGGGTGGGGCCATAAAAAAAAGAAATACCTCTGTGGAGGAGTTCAATATGCCGCAAAAATTGGTTGACTTATATGAAGCACAAGATTTTGGTCAGTATGCTATAGATCATAATGGTCGTAAGGAGGTGCCACTATGTTTTTTGGCTAGTGTGCATACCACGGGTGGAAACTCAGGAAGCCCGGTGTTGAATGCCTATGGTGAATTAATCGGAACCAATTTTGACCGAATTTGGGAGGGTACTATGAGTGATATAA
>CAYPET010000034.1:0-13932 GCA_964409905.1 uncultured Chitinophagaceae bacterium
CTAGCCGCCAGAACAATATTAATAATTTATAAAAATGAATAAAATTGTCTACTTTAAATCTGTACTAAAAGGGGAAGCCTACAATATTACCGCTATGCTGACCAACGATGCGAGCAACAGCCACCCCGATGTTATCAAAAGCACGGATGGTGGCCAAACGTTTAGTATTGATACGATTGGTTTGCAAGCCGATGCTTTTGGCACAGTATTGCCTACGAAGTTTCTCAACTTTAAAGGCAAACTTTGGATGGCGGTAAACTACCACGACATTTATACACAAGGCGCATCCAATGTGGGCGTTAAAAATCTTGTAGCGAACACTGCTTCGATTTACCCAAATCCATTTACAAATACGTTTGAAATTAAAAACAATCGCCCGATCAGTTTGATGCAGGTGTATGATATGACCGGCAATCTCATCCTACGTGCCGAGCCGAATCAATACAGCCACAGTGTGGACCTAAGTAATGTTGCTAATGGTGTTTATATTATTCATTTAAGGGCTGATGATACCAATCAAATACTGCAATTGATTAAAAAATAAGTTGTTCGACGCTTAGTTGTGTAAAAAGGCCTCGTTGATGCGAGGCTTTTTTATTGAATCTAACTAATTTATTATCGCCTTATCAATAAGACAATTTTACATGACGATAAAAAGTTTACGAGGGAATAATCGACAATACCTGGTGCACATTGCATTCGTTACAAAAGAGTTTTTACCGATTAACTCACACAGCCTTTTCGCATTCTTAAAGCAAAGGTGATAATCGCGTTGCAATTCGGTAATACGGCTTCGCGAATTTTGTACAAACCAAGAGCAATGACTCATAAATTCAAAACCATAGTGGTCTCCGACATCCACTTGGGTACTAAAAATTCAAAATCGCACGAGGTTGTCAAATTCCTCAAACAAAACAGCTGCGAAACACTCATTCTAAACGGCGACATAATTGATGGCTGGCAACTAAAAAAAAGCGGTGTGTGGAAAAAGAAACATAGCGCCCTCATAAAGTTTGTGATGGCCAAACTCAGCGAGCGGCAAACCCAAATCATTTATCTGCGCGGCAATCATGACGATTTTCTGGATCAAATGACACCTTTGGAATTTGGCAATTTTTCGATTGTAAATGACTATATATTGGCGAGTGCCAACGGTAAAAAATATTACATAACACATGGTGATATATTTGATACCGTCACGACGCATTTTAAATGGCTGGCCAAACTGGGAGATGTAGGCTATACATTTTTGCTGTGGATTAATCGATTGTACAATCAGTACCGCGTTCGCAGAGGCATGCCCTATTATTCCTTATCCAAAGTCATCAAGCAAAAAGTAAAATCCGCCATTTCCTTCATTGATAACTTTGAAAACCACCTGGTGGACATGGCCAAAATAAAAAAATGCGAGGGGGTTATTTGCGGGCACATCCATACGCCGGCCAATAAAGACATTCAGGGTATTCATTACCTCAACTCGGGCGATTGGGTTGAATCCATGACCGCCTTATGCGAAGATTTTGATGGTGAATGGCACTTGATTTACTACAACGATTGGGTTGAGGTACAACAACCCTGGTTGCACAATTCAAATTCGCTCAGTTCGGTTCAGGCCCTGGAAATGATTTATTAGTGAGCGAAAAAAAGCGATTTGTACTCATCGTGCAGGGCGAAGGCCGCGGGCACCTGACACAATGCATAGCCATGCAGGACGCCCTTGTGGCTGCCGGGCACATCGTAAGCCGTATCATTATTGGTAAAACACCCCACCGCAAGCTGCCCCAATTTGTTTATGAAAAAATGCATGCGCCTATTGCCAGCATCGAGAGTCCAACCTTTGTACTGGACAAAAAAAGCAAGGGAATAAAAATTAGTGCCAGCATTTTGCACAATCTGTTGCGGGTCAAACGAATCCGCCAAAGTATTAAAAATCTGCAATCACTTATCAAAGAAGACAATCCGCATGTTATTATCAACTTTTATGATCCTGTATTATCGCTGCTGTACTTTTTTAAGAGACCTCCTTTTCTTATTGTATCCGTAGCGCATCAAAATATTTTTTTACACCCGGGCTATCGCTTTCCTGCCGGTCATTTTTTTGACCGCTTAGGCCTCAAACTATTTACCCGCCTCAACTCACATCGGGCGCAGCTGCGTATTGCACTCTCCTTGTATCCCTTGCCTGCCGTACCGCAGAAGAATATAATCGTTACCGCTCCCCTGCTTCGCAAAGAAGTGTTTGAGCAAGAGATACGGCAGGAAAATTATTTACTCGTGTATTTGGTGAATCCCGGCTATCTGGAAGATATTGAGCAGTGGAGCCGTCAAAACCCCGAACAATTGATTCATTGTTTTTGCGACCGCGATACCAAAACTGATTCCGAGCTGCTAACGCCTACGCTCCGCTGGCACCGAATAAACGATATCAATTTTCTGGACAAACTGGCCGGCTGTAGTGCGCTGGTATCCACCGCGGGCTTCGAAACGGTGGCGGAAAGCATGTACTTTGGCAAGGCAGCCTTGCTGGTACCGGTGGCCGGTCATTTTGAACAATACTGTAATGCGCATGATGCCGAGTTTGCCGGTACAGCCATTTTTGACACCGACTTTGCCATCGATCGATTGCTCACTTTTACATCTTCGGAGCAATACAATGGTGATAATAAACAGGAATGGATACGGCACGCCGCACATGAAATCATTCACTCCATAGAAAATACCGTCAGCACATATGACACAAACTAAACGAAGAAAAGCACTTTTTGTAATAAACCCTATAGCCGGCAAAGGCGATCGGCAATCGATTCTGACGCTCATTGATAAACTCAGCGCAGGCAATCAAGACTTTGAGATTGAAAAAATTGTTTGGAATAAACGTGAAGAGTCGGCGCTTATAATTGAAAAAATAAAAGGTACGGCATATGACCGTATCATAGTCGTTGGAGGCGATGGCACGTTGAACCTCGTTGCCGAAGCCTTGCTGTACTCTGATACCAAACTAGCCATCATACCCGTGGGTTCGGGCAATGGTCTGGCCCGACATTTAAACATTCCCCTGAACGCTAAAGCAGCCTATAAACTGGCCTTTTCGGATTATGAGACTTCCATTGATGTAGGACTCGTGAATAACAACATTTTCCTTTGCACCACCGGACTGGGCTTTGATGCTGCCGTTGCGCATGAGTTTGCCCGCGCAGGCGATAAGCGCGGTTTTCAATCTTATGTAAAAAAAAGTATCCAATCATACTTTCAGTCAAAGTCGGGGCAATACGAGCTGATGCTGAATAATGAACGGCTGAATGTGAATGCCTTTTTGCTTACCGTGGCCAATACCAACCAATATGGCAATAACGCCTACATAGCGCCTCATGCCATGTTGCGCGACGGGGAATTGAATTTGGTCATTGTGAAAGCTGTACCATTTTTAGTACTTCCTTTTACGCTGGCTAAACTGTTCAGAAAAAAACTGCACACCTCCAAATACGTTGAAATGTTTAGCCTGAAGCGCCTGCAGGTTTGCCGCAATGCCGAGCAGCCTTTTCATTTTGATGGAGAGCCCAAAATGGGCGGCACGCAATTTACCTTTTCGGTAAAACACCGTGCGCTACGAGTGGTGAGTCATCCCGTAAATTAATTATTCGTAGGAATTGCTATTAGCTATTTAGGTTGTAGGCGGTTGTGTGTTAAGCGCCTTACTTACAAGCTTTGTCTTGCGCTAAGTGGGATTTGGCATTGTTATTATCTTAGTCTTATTGACTTATTGTTTTGGCGTTTTTTTGTTTAGGGTATTCTTTCTAGACTAAGTGTTTTTGCCACTACACCTATTTATCTTTCTTATGCCATAATTAATTACGTTATACATAGGCGTAGATACAATCTATGCCAAGAGGAAACAATCATTCAGTAAAATATCTGCGTATTACTTTTGTACGCATGAGACACCTGACACTTATGGTTTTGTTTGTATCTGCATTTCAATTTGTTCATGCAGGCGATACAATTCGTATTAAGAATCGATATCTAAGTGCAATACAATGGGGGGTGGGCTTCCGTACGGATTATTATAGTAATATGGGTTTTAATCAAATCAGTGGAACGGTGCGCAATCCAAAAAATCTAAACCGAAATGTTATTGGTTTTTCAGAAGACTTTGGTTCAAAAAATCAGACTATTGCGCTTTATCTCAGCGCAGCTTTTTCTCCTAGTAATAAAGAGGTTAAAGGATTCTTTGGCAGATCGGAGTGGCAGTTTGGTTTGGGGTATCATACACCGGGCGAATTGCGCGTTGGATATAATAGTGAAGCATTGGATAGTACGATTATTTTTTGCAATCTTGGTTCCGAAATTTCTTTTGAGACAGCTTATCTATTAAATGTTCCTGTCGATAATGGATTGACGCTTTTTGGCGGGTTAGGAGGCAATGCTAGTTTTACCCGAAATAATGAAGTGATGGTTCAAGAGGGGCCTTTTTTAGAGGAAGGGATTCATCCAAGATTTGTGATTGCTCGTCCGGAGAATACGGCAACTTATGAGGCCAAACGATTAATTTATCTACGTCCGAATATTATCGCTGGGGCGGTTTTCAGATACAGAAAGTTTACCAAGATTTATGTACAATATAGGATAGGTATTGGAGCACAAATCGTGCCTGGTCATGGCGTCAATTTTATCAACCGTTCCACGGGATTAAATTTAGGTGTCAGGTATTCTTTAAAATATAGAATAAAGGATTCTTAATTCCTCATACTGCGCTTCTACAAAATCAATACCAGGCAGAGCGTGGCAAGCTACGGACACATATAATTGATAAATATTTGCTAAGAACTTCCTTGGCTCAAGAAGTTGGTAATCACTAGGCGTCTGGGTTCTTGTGCTTACCACCCCGCGCAAGTTTGAGGCATAGCCGAGCGCGCTGGCAACTTGCGCGAAACCACCCGCCCACTATAGGCATTGATATAATCTACGCCTAGGGTAGCTACTTGCTTCTATGCCACCCTCTCCACAATCCAGCCGGTGCTGTGTACATTGTTGGATACTACAAAGCGTTTGCGGCCTTTGCGGCTTATTTGGTTGCAGATGGTGGCGGGCACACTCCTTTAAAACCCTGCTTTTTTCAATTGTATCTCCGTACCTCTTTCACTTAAGATTTCGTTGCAGCCTGCATCCGGACAATTAATGATCAAACTCTTCCAGTGCATTCCTTTTAAACCGGATATTACCAGCTCATTGGCATTGCGCTTTATGGTCAAGAGGAAGTCGGCATAATCATCCCCCTGCTTTAATACATTTAGATTGTCCACCACCGTCAGGCCGTATTCATTAATCGCCTGCCCTTTTAAGGCATAAGGTTGCACAAAACTGAGTTCTTTCCATGCACAACCTTTCAGGCATTTCAGCTTCACCGTATCGCCTTTGATGTCCACCACCATTTTAAATTCGGTATACTCCGGTATGCGCACATTTTCCTGCGCGCGGCACGTAAAACTGAAACCAAGTAGTAGGGTGATTGCCCATAGGATAGCCATGCCGAATTGATTTTTCATAATGTACGTTTCAATGCACCTAAATTACGACAAATGTTTGCCGCCCCGATTATTCAGTGGCAAAAGATGGCAAATAGCTTGCCCGTATGGGTATTATTTGCACATAGATTGCAGAGGCTCTAGGTCGCGGGTTTGTATAAACGTTGTGCTGTCAATGTTTTCCTGCCAGTTTGCTACCTCCACTTCCAGTTTAGCTCGTTAACGTAGGTGGCGCCCATTTCCGTCAAGCGTGCTTTGAACGCTGCCTGATTATAGATGGCTGCTTTCGGAACGATAACGGCATCACCGGAGGCTAGTTTTATAAAGAAATGCTCCGGTGTTTCAATCAATTCTTTCAGTTGGCCGGCATCTATTTTGCTCAGGCTGTCGGCGTCAGTGGCCTGCAGGGCGTTTTCGTCTAAGGCAATTGCAAGGGGTTTGTTTACCCGATTTTGATAATGCTCGTCTATGTGTTTTTCAAAATGTCTTTTATAGCGACCCTGCGAATACAATGGGTAAAATATAAACCACAACACACCCAGCACTACAAATGCCACACCCACTGCGTAATGTTCGCCCCGGCTGATAAAGTATGCCCCAAATAACAGATAAATCACCGGCGTAAACAAGCGGGAGCGAAACCTGCTTTTTTTATGCATGGCAGATTTGGAGGACGCATAAAGCTGATAGGCCAAAAAGTCGGCCTTGCTTAATTTATAGTGTATTGTCATATGCTATTCTTCTGATGATTTTTAGGTATGTGTTGTTGGCATGTTGGAGCATTAGTCAAGCTTGCGTCCTTAATCTACTCGCTAAGTTAAATCAACTTAGGATAATGGATCAGTGGCTGCTTGGCGCAAAACTTGTGTTGGATTATTTTGGTGTGTAAACTGGTTTCGCAGTAATACAATATATTTGACCATGAACATCAAGAGTCATTGAATTGACAGCAACGGAGCCGCTAAAGCCACCGTGCTAAAAAAGATGCGCCCCTGTATTGGGAAAACATTTTAGCAATCCTTGGTTTCTTGATGTATGCATTCACTTAAAAAAAAATATTATGAGCAAGACATCAACAGAAAAATCAACAAACAAAGAACAAGAAATATCGCAGCACGTTTTATCGAGGAACAGGCGTATAGAGGAATTATCGAAAAAGCATGGAGTGGAGTCAATAAACGACACAAGGGAGATGCTAGGAAAAACCTCCATCGTTTTTATGCCCAAGGCAAAACCTAAGCCGACTTCAAGCACTGATGCTTACGAGCCTTTTGATGACAGCGCTGAAACATCTTTGCGCTACCTGAATCAAATGAAATCGCAACACCCCAGTAGAAAAAAATAGTAATCCCATCTAAGACAAAACCAATTGTTGATATTATGAGCACATACGCCATAGGCGACATACACGGCTGCCTGAAAACATTTAAAGCCCTGCTGGACAGAATAAATTTTAATAAAGAAGATACCCTATTCTTACTCGGCGATTATATTGATCGTGGCCCGGATAGCAAAGGAGTGATTGATTTTATCTGGCAGTTGCAGCAAACCGGCTATACCATTCATTGCCTGAAAGGCAATCATGAACAAATGCTGTACAAAGGCATGCATGATGCCGATCAAACCGAATTATACCATCAGGAAACGCTGCAAAGTTTTGGCGTAAACAAGATTGAGGAAATCCCCAATGACTATTTAATCTGGATTAAAGGTCTACCGTATTATCTGGAGTGGAAAAAATATATTCTGGTGCATGCCGGCCTGGGCTTTGCGTTTCCACTTCAAAACCCATTCGAAGAAAAACGGGATATGCTATGGATTCGGCATTGGTATGACCGCATCGACAAGGAGTGGCTCGAGGACCGCATCATCATTCATGGTCATAATCCTGTTCGTCGTAGCGAAATTGAAACATTGCATAGCCATATTTTTTCCAATCAGTACCTCAATATAGATAGCGGTTGCTACTACTCTACTGATGGCTATGGTCAACTCTGTTGTTATGCATTCGAAGCTAACAGTTTAGTCTTTCAGCAAAATATTGATTACCCTGATGACGCACCCGAACGATATTAATAAATAAAAAAATAAAACCCACAAATACACAAATGTCCAGAATTGTAAACCTCTACGATTTATCCGTTGATATGGAAGACCTCCTCTTTATTCGTGTTCATCATGGTCATGAAACGCATAGGTTGATTTTTCAATACAGACAACATTTTGAATATGTGTACCATCCCGGTAACGACGCCTGGCTAAGGCATCCCAATCTGAACATCGTAGTCAGAACATTTACTGACTATGACGAAGCTCGAGATGCATATGAAGCTTTTATACTGGAATGGACGCGCTACAAAAATGACAAAGGCAGATATTTTTCGTTTTTTGACAACTTGGGCAATGAGTAAATTCGATGATTGTAGTTATAGCCACAGCTAATGAATTTAATTAGCGATACTAAACAGGCTAATACAGTGCATACACTCATTACATGGTCACTATTTATTTTTGAAATATCAAAGAAATATTTAACCACTGCGATTTTTGCAACAAACCCATTTATGCCGGGCAGCGCTACGGAACGCTAGTGTACAATGTGGAAACCTTTAATCGTACCCCTGCTCATCCTGATGGCCAAATCGATGTGCACCACTCTGAAGAAGTGCATATCATGTGCATGGCATGCGGTACCCGTTATAACCGTGAAAATGTAGAAGATGAAATCATCGAACTCGTGAATCAGGGTTACCTGGAAGTAAGACCTGGGGAAGAAAAACTAAAAAACAAAAAACAAAATAAACAAGATGAAGTATGATATTATAGGCGATATACACGGCTACAAGGAACGCCTGGAAAGCCTACTGCGTAAATTAGGCTATAAGCCAGCCGGCAACAGCTACCGTCACTTGGAGCGAAAAGTCATTTTTGTAGGTGACTACATCGATCGTGGCCCCGACAATCCCGGGGTAGTGAATTTGGTGCGCGATATGGTAGAACATGATTGGGCGATTGCTGTAATGGGCAATCACGAATACAATGCTATTCTGTTCAATATGCCGGATGGCCATGGCGGATACCTCAGACCACACACTGCAAAGAATGTTGGGCAGCATAAAGTGACCATGGAGCAATACAACGGCAAACAGGATGATTATAATGAAGCCATCGCCTGGTTTAAAACCCTGCCATTATTTTACGAAGAAGAAAGCTTTGGCGTGGTGCAGGCCTGCTGGGATAACCGTTCTATCAATTTTCTAAAACAAGAAACAAAAGAAGGGGTGTTGAGCGATGAACAATTTCGTCTTTCGGCTGATAATAACAGCGACTTATTCGAAGCGGTAGACATCACCTGTAAGGGCATCGAAACTGAGCTACCTAAAGGTGTTTATTTTCATGATAAGGTTGGTCACAAACGGCACGATATACGCCTAAAGTGGTGGGAGAATCCGCTGGGTAAAAGTTTTAAGGAAATGAGCGTGGTGCAGGATATCGAAATGCATCATCAGGATTTTGACAAAGAGGTAGATTTTTACAGCCTTGCTGAAAAACCTGTCTTCTCTGGGCATTACTGGCTCAGCGGTCAGCCCGAATTGCTCAAGCCCAATGTTTGTTGTCTTGACTATTCGGTAGCAAAGGATGGTTATTTGGTAGCTTATCGGTATGATGGGGAGCGGGTACTGAGTAGTGATAAACTTGTTTGGGTGTAGCTCGCATTATTTTCCCAGTGAGGATATAAAACAAAAAAATGGGCAGCCTGAGCTGCCCATTTTACATTTTGTATTAGGTAAGAACTACTCTTCTTCGTCAAACTCAAGAAGCTCTTGAGAGTTACGTAGAATTTCGTATTCATCTTTACTACCTACGATAAAGTCATTGTATTCCGGCAAACCGGTACCTGCAGGTATTTTACGACCAGTAATCACATTCTCTTTCAAACCTTCCAAGGTATCGCGCTTACCGTTAATGGCTGCTTGCGAAAGTACCTTAGTTGTCTCCTGGAACGAGGCTGCTGAAATCCATGAGCGTGTACCCAAAGAAGCTTTGGTAATACCGAGCAACAATGGGCTACTGGTAGCCGGCTCTGCGTTACGATATTGCACCAAGGTTTTGTCAGCACGTTTCAATAAAGAGTTTTCTTCACGGATATCACGAAGCGTTACAATTTGACCAGAGAATAGTTTCTCACTATCTCCCTTATCTGTAACAACTACTTTATCATATACCCAATCATTCTCTTCGGCAAAAGCAATTTTGTCAACTGTGTCACGCTGTAAAAATCGTGTATCACCAGGATTTTCAATAGTCACCTTGCGCATCATCTGGCGTACAATTACTTCAATGTGTTTGTCGTTGATTTTTACACCTTGTAAACGATATACTTCCTGAATTTCGTTTACCAAGTACGATTGAACAGCGAAGGGGCCTTTGATTGCCAAGATATCTCGAGGAGTGATGTGACCATCGCTCAAAGCAGTACCGGCTTTTACAAAATCACCTTCTTGAACAATGATATGTTTACTTAAATTAACCAGGTATTTTTTGATTACGCCGTCTTTACTTTCAACTTGAATCTCACGGTTACCACGCTTGATACCACCAAAAGAAACAACCCCATCAATAGCTGCTACTACGGCTGGGTTTGACGGATTTCGAGCTTCAAATAACTCGGTCACACGTGGCAGACCACCCGTAATATCGCGAGAACGACCCATGATGCGCGGTATTTTTACCAATGTTTGACCGGCCGCTATGCTATCACCGTCTTTCACATTGATGTGTGCACCAACCGGGATATTGTAAATCTTTTCTTTCTTACCCTCGATAATCATTGCAGGAATCAATTTCTTGTCCTTCGTTTCAATGATTACTTTTTCTTTTACACCAGATTGTTCGTCTGACTGTTCACGGTAGGTAATACCCTCTACGATATTTTCGAAGCGAACTTTACCTTCAATTTCTGAAACAATGACAGCGTTAAATGGATCCCATGTAGTGATTTCGTCACCTTTTTTCAATTTTTGCCCATGGCGTACTTTCAAGATAGACCCATAAGGAATATCAGCAGTAGTTAACACGCGCTCATCTTGATTCACAATACGAATTTCACCCATTCGGCTGATGACTACTTCTTCGCTTTCGCCTTCTTTATTCTGACGTTTAACAGTACGGATACCGTCAAATTCAATTTTTCCTTCAAATTTTGACAATAAACTACTTTCTACTGCTGAAGAACCAGCAACACCACCTACGTGGAATGTACGAAGCGTAAGCTGTGTACCAGGCTCACCGATAGACTGCGCCGCAATGATACCTACCGCATCGCCCTTTTGTGCAGAGCGCCCCACCGCTAGGTTTTTACCATAACATCTGGCACAAGCGCCGCGCTTGCTTTCGCAAGTCAATACTGAACGTATTTCTACTTCTTCAATACCGGCTGCTTCAATGGCCTCGGCATGTTCTTCGGTAATTTCTGTACCGGCTTCTACAATCACCTCATCGGTATCAAAGTTCACAATATCATGCAAGCTGTTTCTACCAATGATACGCTCGCTTAATGGTTCTACAACCTCATCATTTTCCATTAAAGCACGCGTTTGGATACCACGCAAAGTACCACAATCTACTTCGTTGATTACTACATCTTGCGCTACATCCACCAAACGGCGAGTCAGGTAACCAGCATCTGCCGTTTTCAAGGCCGTATCTGCCAGACCCTTACGCGCACCGTGTGTAGAGATAAAGTACTCTAATACGTTTAAGCCGTCTTTAAAGTTTGACAAAATTGGGTTTTCAATAATTTCTGAACCTGTACTACCCGATTTTCTTGGTTTGGCCATCAATCCACGGATTCCACTCAACTGTTTTACCTGTTGCTTGCTACCCCGTGCACCAGAATCCAACATCATATATACTGAGTTGAAGCCCTGTTTATCAGTAGCCATCTCCTGAATCAATGTCTCGGTAACTTTTGTATCTACACGAGACCAAACGTCGATAATTTGGTTATAACGCTCATTATTGGTAATAAGACCCATATTGTAGTTATCCCAAATTTCATCTACTTCCTCAGAGGCACCGGCAATCATATCATGTTTTACATCTGGAATAATCAAATCCGCAGGGTTAAACGATAATCCACCTTCGAATGCCATACGGAATCCAAGACCTTTGATATTATCCAAAAAATCAACCGTGGTAGGAATATCGGTCTTCTTGATAATGTCGCCAATAATTGTACGCAACGCTTTTTTAGTAAGTAGTGCATTGATATAGCCCACTTCGTTTGGTACAAACATATTAAACATTACACGTCCAACAGTTGTTTGGATATGTTTCGTGCTGATTACATTGCCTTCAGCATCTTTTTGCTGAATACGCACTTTGATAAGAGCATGTAAATCTACCTGTCCTTCATTATAAGCAATCATTACTTCCTCCGGGCTATAGAATGTCATGCCCTCGCCTTTTACAGGATCACCTTCAAGATTGCGTTTTTCTTTAGTGATATAGTACAAGCCCAATACCATGTCCTGTGAAGGCAAGGTAATCGGCGTACCGTTTTGTGGATTTAATATGTTGTGCGAAGCCAACATTAATACCTGCGCTTCTAAAATTGCTGCATTGCTTAACGGTACGTGAACCGCCATTTGGTCACCATCAAAGTCGGCATTGAATGAAGAACAAACCAATGGGTGAAGTTGTATAGCTTTACCTTCAATAAGTTTCGGCTGAAAAGCCTGAATAGACAATCGGTGTAAGGTTGGGGCCCGATTCAATAAGACCGGATGGCCTTTTAATATATTTTCGAGGATATCCCAAATGACCGGTTCCTTGCGCTCTACCAACTTTTTAGCCGATTTAACCGTTTTCACGATACCACGCTCAATTAATTTTCGGATAACGAATGGCTTGAATAATTCAGCGCACATATCCTTTGGCAAACCACATTCATGCAGTTTTAATTCCGGACCTACCACAATTACCGAACGACCGGAATAATCAACACGCTTACCTAATAAATTCTGACGGAAACGTCCTTGTTTTCCTTTAAGTACGTCACTTAAAGATTTTAATTGGCGCCCTCCTTCTGCTTTTACGGCATTCGATTTACGCGAATTATCCATAAGCGAATCAACTGCTTCTTGCAACATTCTTTTCTCGTTACGTAAAATCACATCAGGTGCTTTAATTTCCATTAAGCGTTTTAAACGATTGTTTCGGATAATCACTCTGCGATATAAATCGTTTAAATCAGAAGATGCAAAACGACCACCATCTAAAGGTACCAATGGGCGCAATTCGGGTGGAATTATAGGCAGGTATTGCATCACCATCCACTCTGGACGGTTTTCGATATGTGAGTTGGCATCACGAAATGCTTCTACCACGGTCAAACGCTTCAAGGCATCTGTTTTACGTTGTTGAGAAGTCTCAAATTCGGCAGCATGGCGTAAATCATAAGACAACTTATCCAAGTCAAGGCGGATCAATAACATTTGAACAGCCTCGGCGCCCATCTTGGCGATGAATTTGTTTGGATCTTCATCGGGCAGCATCTGATTTTCTTTAGGCAGCTTTTCGAGTATGTCAAGATAATCATCCTCTGAGATTAGCTCCATATACGTTTCATCAGATTCTTTTAGTTGCTGAACGTTGCGAATCATTTCATCAGCTGCACCACCTTGAATTACGCAATACTTTTCGTAATAAACGATAGACTCTAATTTCTTAGAACTAGTGCCTAATAGGTATCCAATTTTATTTGGTAATGATCTAAAATACCAGATATGTACTACAGGTACCACCAAGCGAATATGCCCCATACGCTCACGACGCACTTTCTTTTCGGTTACCTCCACTCCGCAACGATCACAAACGATGCCTTTGTATCGGATCCGTTTGTATTTACCGCAGTAACACTCAAAGTCCTTCATTGGACCAAAAATCTTTTCGCAGAAAAGACCATCGCGCTCTGGTTTGTAAGTACGATAGTTGATGGTTTCGGGCTTCAATACCTCACCATAACTTCTGTCTAACACATCATCAGGCGATGCCAGTGTGATGGTGATTTGATCAAAATTTGGGTTTGGTTTTATATCTCTTTTCAATGCCATTATTGAATTATTTTATTTTTAAAAAATTAATTTAAAGTTTCTACTTCGTCAAAATGTAAGTCAAGACCAAGGCCGCGTAATTCGTGCACCAATACATTGAATGATTCGGGCACCCCGGCTGTCGGTATATTATCACCTTTAACAATAGCCTCGTAGGTTTTTGCTCTTCCTTGGATATCGTCTGATTTAATCGTCAAGATTTCCTGCAGAATATTTGAAGCACCGTACGCTTCTACTGCCCAAACCTCCATCTCACCAAAACGCTGACCACCAAACTGTGCTTTACCACCTAA
>CAYPET010000035.1:0-11968 GCA_964409905.1 uncultured Chitinophagaceae bacterium
CGATATTATTTGCATTTATCACATTTGTCACATTGCCGGCAGAGTCAATTTCGCTGACTTGGTAGTTGGCTACCGTCCAAGTCCCCTCCATTTTTTTACCCATCTAAATTCGTATTTTGAGCAACTTGCTAATAAAACTGACAAAGCAAATAGAACGATAAACTTATTTTTTTTCATGCTTATAAGTTGAGATTAAATAACGAATGCCAAAACTTATTGAAGTGCCCCGTAGTTCATCTTTATAAATTACGTTTTCTGTATTAGCACCTGTAGGGTCGTTTTGATATACAGCGAAATCACGCGGAAAATCTGATATTCTGAATCTATTGGCGTCATAGTCGGTAATCGGAATCCGCTCAATGTTTGCCAATTCAAAACCTGTTGTAAACCGAATTGGAATCAGGAAATTTTTAAATCGCAATGCAAACCCACCTCCTAAAAAAAGAATTGGGATATTGGTGGTATAAACGCCATTGATATCAAACTCGTTACCAAGGCTTTTACTGCCATCTGGATAATATTGCCAATAAGCTAACTGAACATCACGGAAAGTAAAATCTGATGCGGCAAAGAACGTAATGATTCCGTTGTAAGTATATCCAAAATCGAAAGGAACTTTTATGTCACTAAATTTGACAACCATTTCATTTTTATAGTTATTCCATATAGTACAATCATTTTTGTAGCTGGCACGTTAAGCATTTAGTCCCGACGAAAATAGAATCCCGATTTCTTATCAGGCATTTTGACAAGGTCAATACCATATTCGACTCCAGAAAATGCCATCCCATTCATTTCATCAAATGGTTTTTTTATACCTGCGGAATAATGGTTGTTCCAGGATTCAAAAAATTGATTAAACCCTTCGGGTTTGATGCTTTCCTTATGATAGCCTAAAGCAGGAGAAATGTATAACTGGGCAGAAGTTTGAAGATTCGCCAAAAAGATTGTGCAATAGAATAGAACCTTTTTCATGGGGTTAGTTTTTGGCAATTATTCTAAATCGAATGTAATATTATTTTCATATTTGAAGAGCAATATTTTTTTGAAAAAACAATTTTCGCGAGTCATAAACACTGACTACTGATGGTGCTATTTCGCATAAGAATGGCCCAAAAATCGAATTTAAAAAAAATGTTATTAACAATTGGCCACAATAATTGTCAAATGCCTCTATTTCGCATTTAAAGGCACCAAATTTGGCAAATTGGGGAAATCTTAATTTTATAATCAAGCTTATTGGAGCTATGTTTTCGTAAATTCGCACCACTTTAAAGATTATGGCTGACGAACAAGATTTAGGAAATCCGGAACATGATAAAATCATACCGGTAAACATCGAAGAACAAATGAAGACCGCCTACATCGATTATTCGATGTCGGTTATTGTGGGTCGTGCCTTGCCCGACGTTCGCGATGGGCTAAAGCCCGTGCACCGAAGAGTCCTTTTCGGGATGAACGAATTAGGCAATACATATAATAAACCTTATAAAAAATCTGCTCGTATTGTGGGTGAGGTGTTGGGTAAATATCACCCACACGGTGATAGTAGTGTATACGATACTATGGTGCGTATGGCACAGCCATGGAGCTTACGCTACATGCTGATTGATGGGCAAGGTAACTTTGGTAGTGTGGATGGCGATAGCCCTGCCGCAATGCGTTATACCGAGGTGCGGCTGAGCCGAATTGCAGATGCTATTTTGAACGATCTAGATAAGGAAACGGTTGATTTTCAGAACAACTTTGACGATACGCTAAAAGAGCCAACGGTAATGCCAACGCGTATACCGCAACTTATCGTCAACGGTGCTTCGGGTATTGCAGTTGGAATGGCGACTAATATGTTGCCACATAATCTCAGCGAAGCTTGCGACGCTATTGCCGCTTATATTGATAATCCGGACATTACTACCGACGAAATCATGAAGCATATCACAGCTCCCGACTTCCCTACCGGTGGTACAATTTACGGCTTGGAAGGCGTTAAAAAGGCATTTGAAACAGGTCGAGGCAAAGTAGTTGTTCGTGGTAAATTGAATGTAGATACGGATAAAAAAGGCAAGGAGCAGATTGTGATTTATGAATTGCCTTATCAGGTAAATAAAGCAAATCTCCATCAAAAAATAGCACACTTAATTAACGACAAAGTTATCGAAGGCGTTTCTGATGTACGTGACGAGAGTGATCGAAATGGAATGCGCCTTGTGTTAGACCTGCGCAGAGATACTATGGCACAGGTTGTAATCAATCAACTTTACAAATTCACAGAGCTGCAGTCGAGTTATGGTGTAAACAATGTTGCCCTTGTAAATGGCCGACCCCGACAACTTTCAATGAAAGATATGATTCGGGAGTTTGTAAAATTTCGTTTAGAAGTTATACAACGTCGTGCGCGCTACGAGTTGCGCAAAGCAGAAGAAAGAGCACATATATTAGAGGGTTATTTAATTGCGCTTGATAATCTTGACGCTATTATAAAGTTGATTCGGGAGTCAAAAAATCCGGAAGAGGCTAAGGATGGTTTAATAGCCAATTTTGAGCTGACCGAAATTCAAGCTAAGGCCATATTAGAACTCCGTTTACAGCGCCTTACCGGCATGGAGCGAGATAAGATTAAGGCCGAGTATGAAGAAATCACCGCGAAAATTGCCAGTTTGAAAGAATTGCTGGCCAGTGAGCATTTGCAATATGCCTTGATAAAAGAAGAAACCGCCGAAATGAAAGAAAAATTTGGCGATGAAAGAAAAACAAATATTGAGTTTTCCAGCGGCGATATGTCCATAGAAGATTTGATTGAGGAAGAACAGGTATTCATAAGCGTTTCGAATCTGGGATATATCAAGCGGACATCAGCGGGTGAATACCGTGCACAACGTCGGGGTGGTAGAGGTGCACGGGGTAGCAAGGCCAGAGAAGAAGATTATATATCCGATATTTTCGTTGCGTCAACACACGCCACTTTACTTTTCTTTACAGATAGCGGTCGCTGCTACTGGCTAAAAGTGCATCAAATACCCGAAGGTGATAAAACAGCTAAAGGTCGTGCAATACAAAACTTGCTGCAAATACCGAAGGATGACAAAATCCGCACCATAATCAATATTCGAAACTTCAATGATGAAGCTTTCGTTGATACACACTTTATTGTGTTATGTACCAAAAACGGTATCATTAAGAAAACCAAATTAAAAGACTTCAGTCGGCCACGTCAGTCTGGAGTGAACGCAATAACTATTAATGAAGGTGACCAATTGTTAGATGTTGCTGTAACCGATGGTGAATCTTATATCATGATGGCCAAAAAGTCGGGTTATGCAATTCGTTTTCCTGAGGATAAGGTGCGTGCCACGGGTAGAGGTGCTATAGGAGTGGCTGGTATCGATACTACTAAAGGAGATGAGGTAGTGTCAATGCTTAAAATCAATAAAAAAGATCAAGAAGAGGGTAGCAAGACCATTTTAGTGGTTAGTGAAAATGGATTGGGTAAACGAACGAGCTTTGAGGAATACCGTATCACCAACCGCGGTGGTAAGGGTGTAAAAACAATCAATGTGACTGCCAAAACAGGCAATTTAGCTGGTATGTTATTGGTTGAAGATACTGACAATCTATTCATTACATGTGTTTCTGGCGTAACCATTCGAATGAAGGTCAGCGATATCCGAGAAGCTGGTAGGGCAACGCAAGGAGTTAAATTAATCAACATCGACGAAGGGGATAAAATTGCAGCTTTGGCAAAAATTCAAGCTGAGGATGAAGACGAAATCGAATTAGAGCAGCTAAATTCAACAAACGAAATCAACTCGTCAACGGATTCGGCCGCTGCAAATGATGATGTTAATGATAATGAAAATAACAGTTTCGAAAACCTATCTGACGAAGAATAATAATAATTTCAACAAAACATAACGTAACAAGATGAAAAAAATAATTTTAATATTATCTGCCTTGGTTTTCACTTTTGGTGTTGAGGCACAGAAATTGAAAATACAATCGGCTTTAAATGCAATAAAAAGTGGCGAGATAGAAAAAGCAAAACAATATATCGACGAGGCCACTGAAAATGAAAGTACCAGTAAAGATAGTAAAGCTTGGTTGGTGAAGGCTTTTGTGTATCAGGCAATTGGAACCGATATACTAAAAAATCCGCAAACAGGACAGGCTTTGCCCTTTATTGCCAATATCAATGGTCAGCGCTATGATATTGATTTGGAGCAGGCTAATTCACTGCGGCCATCAACTGAGAAGCCATTACTGACTGCCCTAAACGCTTTCAATAAATATTTATACTACGATAAAAAGCCTAATGATGCTGTTGTGGCCACTTCTGCTTATGCTCTGGCAGCAACCAGTTATAACCAAGGAGGAACAGCTTTTAAGAATAAAAACTATGCAGATGCCATGGATGCCTATGCAATGGTCGAAAAAGTAAATCAGTTAAAGAAAGGTGCCTTTTTTTCATCTCTTAATGATCAAGAATTCGGTAAACTAAAGCAGCAGATGAGTTCAATGTTAGCCAATAGCATTCAATATAGTGCCTATTCTGCTTATTACCTAGGTGACGATAATGTTACCTTGCCATTGATTGAAAGATGTATGCAAACACCAGGTGCAGCAGACGATAATATATACTTGATGGCTGCCAATATCTATAAGAATACCAATGAAATGGAGAAATACAAATCTACCTTAAAGCACCGCTTGAAAAAATATCCTGACAGTAAAGCATTGATGAATGAAGATTTGAATTTTACAGTCACCTCCGGAGGTGACCCCGAGGCAGCGGCAAAAAAGTTGCAAGCCGCTATAGACAGCGATCCAAGTGCACCGGAGTTGCGCTTTAATTTGGGCGTAATGTATGATAAACTCAGCATGGCTGTAAAGGAAGACGCTAAACAAAATGAGTATTTTGACAAAGCTGTAGCATCCTATAAAAAGGCGATTGAATTAGATGGCAAGAATTCTGATTATCAATATAATCTTGGCGCTCTATATTTTAATAAAGCTAAAGGTATTAATGACGCCATGAATCAGTTACCGTTGGGTGATAATAATTATGATAAGTTAAAAGTTCAGCGTGATACGTATATGTCAAACGCCATGCCTTATTTGGAGCAAGCAAAAAGCACTTTGGAAGCCAAAGGGTTGGGTGATGAGATGGATAGTGCCACATACAAGAATACCTTGATTGCATTGAAAAGCGTATATTCTATCTTGGGCAAACTAGATAAAGCGAAAACAACAGGTGAGTTATTGGACAAACAATAATAGTAATTAACAACTTAATAGCAATATTTAGCAGTTTAGGGTCGATTTATTTCACAAATTTCAATTATTAGCCTACATTTGCACTCCCTAAAACAAGGGGTTAAACAAAATATGGGCAAACAACCACTGATAAAGCAAGATGGCGAAGTTGTAGAGGCTTTAAGTAATGCTATGTTTCGGGTGCGTTTAGAGAATGGCCATGAAGTGATTGCAACGATATCAGGGAAGATGAGAATGTATTACATTAAAATACTTCCAGGAGACAAGGTTGGATTGGAAATGAGCCCATATGATTTAGACAGAGGTAGAATAACAATAAGATATAAAACCAAAAAGTAATGAAAGTAAGAGCTTCTATAAAAAAGCGTAGCGCTGACTGCAAGATTGTTCGCAGAAAGGGCAAATTGTACATTATCAACAAGAAAAACCCACGATTTAAACAACGTCAAGGATAATATTATATGGCACGTATAGCTGGAATAGATTTACCAAAAAATAAAAGAGGCGAGATTGGATTAACGTATATCTACGGTATCGGAAAATCCAAAGCCCAATTGATTTTAGATAGAACAGGAATCGATCGTAATAAAAAAGTACAAGATTGGACTGATGATGAGCAGGCCGCTATTCGTACATTGATAACCAATGAGATTCAGGTTGAAGGTGCTTTGCGCTCTGAAACTCAGATGAATATCAAGCGTTTGATGGATATTGTTAGTTATCGTGGGTTAAGACACCGTAAAGGCTTGCCTGTACGTGGTCAAAGCACTAAAACAAATGCTAGAACCAGAAAAGGAAAGAAGAAAACTGTTGCTGGTAAAAAGAAAGTAACTAAATAATAATTAGAAATGGCAAAAGCAAACACTGGAAAAGCTGCAGCAGCTAGAAAAAGAAAAGTAAAAGTTGATACGCATGGTGATGTGCACATCACAGCAAGTTTCAATAATATTATTGTAGCCTATACCAACAAACTAGGTCAAGTGATATCTTGGAGTAGTGCAGGTAAAATGGGTTTCAGAGGGTCTAAAAAGAATACACCATATGCTGCTCAGTTGGCATCAGCCGATGCAGGGAAGGTAGCCTTCGACGCCGGCATGAAAAAAGCAGACGTTTTTGTGAAGGGGCCGGGAAATGGTCGCGAAAGTGCAATACGTGCAGTAGCCGCAGCGGGCATTGAAGTAAATACAATTATGGATGTTACGCCATTGCCGCACAATGGTTGCAGACCTCCAAAACGAAGAAGAGTTTAATTTTTTATTTAACGCATCTCCAAAATCGAATTTAAGGATTTTGATGAGTTTGGAGATAAAAACAAGAAAATCCTAAAATTATGGCAAGATACACAGGTCCAAAAACAAAGATTTGCAGAAAATTTGGTGAACCAATATTGGGCACAGCTAAATCATTAAGCAAAAACAGCAATCCTCCTGGACAGCATGGAGGAAATCGCAGAAGAAAGCAAAAGAGTGAATATGGTATTCAACTCGCAGAAAAACAAAAAGCTAAATACACTTACGGTGTATTGGAGCGCCGTTTTCGTAATACCTTTAAAGAGGCATCGCGTTCAAAAGGTGTTACTGGTGAAAACTTAATGAAGCTACTAGAAAGTCGTCTGGACAATGTCGTTTACCGAATGGGAATGAGTGTTTCTAGACCCGGAGCAAGACAGTTGGTTTCTCACAAGCACATTGAGGTTAATGGCCAAATTTGCAACATCCCTTCATATCGCGTGAAACCAGGTGATGTTATTTCAGTTAAAGAAAAGAGTATTCACAATGGTCCTTTAATGCAAGATTTTCGTGATAAAGACCCTAAAATTACTTGGATAGATTACAATTTCCAAGCAAAGAAAGGAACCTATATCTCAGATCCAGAGCGTGATTCTATTCCAGAGAATATCAAGGAGCAATTAATCGTTGAGCTTTACTCTAAATAATCCTTTTAACTAATTAAAAATAAACATTTTATATGTCAATACTAAGTTTTCAAAAACCAGACAAAATTGTACTGCAAAAAGCAACTGAGTTCGAAGGATTATTTGAATTTCGTCCTTTAGAGCCGGGCTATGGCGTTACAATAGGCAATGCGCTCCGTCGAGTGTTATTAAGTTCACTAGAAGGATATGCAATCAATGGTGTAAAAATAGATGGTGTTGATCATGAGTTTAGCACTATTAAAGGTGTTACTGATGATGTAACCGATATTATTCTTAATTTAAAACAGGTTCGCTTTCGTAAGAAGATTGAAACTGATTTGAATGCAGAGAAAATAGAAATTAATATTAAAGGTAAAGAAACCTTTACAGCAGGTATGATAGGCGATGCTACAAATAACTTTGAAGTGATGAATCCTGATTTAGTTGTTTGTTCAATGAATGCCAATACAAACCTTCGCATGGAAATAGATTTAACCAAAGGTCGTGGTTACGTTCCGGCAAATGATGATATCGTAAAAGAAAAACCGTTGGGTTATATTCCTGTTGATTCTATATTCACGCCTATTAAGAACGTGAAATATTCTATTGAGAATACTCGTGTAGAAGGAAGAACAGATTTCGAAAAATTAATTCTTGAGGTTAAAACTGACGGAACAATACACCCGGAAGAGGCCGTTAAACAAGCATCCCGTATATTAATCCAGCATTTAATGTTGATTACTGATGAAAATATTACGTTTGATACCGGTATCTCTGAAAAGCATGATGTTGTGGATGAGCAAACACTTAAATTACGCCAGATATTAAAAACACCATTAGAGGACTTGGACTTATCAGTACGTGCTTTTAATTGTTTGAAAGCTGCAAAAATCAATTCCCTAAGCGAATTGGTGCAGTATGAGCAGGAGGAATTAATGAAATTCAGAAACTTCGGTCAGAAATCACTCTCTGAAATTGAACAAGTATTAATTGATCGAGGACTTGGATTTGGCATGGATCTATCAAAATTACAAATGGACGAGTAGTCCGGTTTTAAAAAAATAAGTAAAAATGAGACACGGAGTAAAATTAAACCCATTAGGTAGAAAGAAAGCGCACAGAAAAGCATTGATGCGCAATCTGACTCGTCAACTAGTAGAGCACAAGCGTATCGTAACGACTTTAGCAAAAGCCAAAGCGTTGCGTCAGCACATTGAGCCAATCTTAACCAAAACGAAGAATGATACAACTCACAATCGTCGTATAGTATTTAGTTACGTTCAAGATAAAGAAACAATTCAGGAATTATTCGGTCCTGTAAGCCAAAAAATTGCGGATAGACCAGGTGGATATACCCGGATTATTAAGCTTGATCAACGTAAAGGAGATGCAGCAGATATGGCCATGATAGAGTTGGTAGACTTCAATGAAACGTATGACACATCAGTTGAAGTTGGCACTAAGAAAAAACGTACAAGACGCGCAAGAAAAAAAGCGACTAAAACAGAAGCAGTTTCAACGGAGGAAAAAGAAATTGAAACAACAACTGAAGAAGTAAGCAACACAGAAGAACAAACAAGCGATAATGTCGAAGAGAATAATGAAGAAAATTCTTCTGACGACTCAAAAGAAGCATAGTAGCTAACATACATTATTACCTAAATCCCGGACTTGTTCCGGGTTTTTTTTGGAGTCAATAAACTTTTTAAAAATTATATCATTGTTGAAATAAAATTTTCATTGTTACAGGATGAAATTTGTTGCTACTTTCCCCAATTGTAAATAACTATTTGGCTTATTTAAAGGTTGATAAAGTAAATTCGCTTTTTAATGAATAAGGCAATATTAATTCTGGCAGATGGCACCGTAATGGAGGGAGAAGCCTTCGGAAAAATAGGTACCGCCACTGGTGAAATTTGTTTTAACACGGGTATGACCGGCTATCAGGAGGTGTTTACAGATCCCAGTTATTATGGTCAAATTCTCATCATGAACACGGCCCACATTGGTAATTACGGAGCGAAAAATTCGGAAATTGAAAGTAGCGGTGTAAAAATTAATGGTTTGATTTGTAAAACATTATCTAGCACATTTTCCCGAGATAATGCAGATGAGTCGTTAGAGGATTACCTCATTGAGAATAATGTTGTAGCCATTCATAAAGTAGATACCAGAGCATTAGTTGCGCATATTCGTGAAAAGGGAGCAATGAATTGTATTATATCTTCCGATGATTTGGATGTAAGTACTTTAAAGGCAAAACTAAATGATGTCCCATCTATGAAAGGTCTTGAATTGGCATCCGTGGTTAGTACGAAAGAACCGTATACAAGTGGCGATGAAGCTAGCCCCATTCGGATTGCAGCTTTAGATTTTGGGATTAAAAAAAGTATTGTAGCCAATATGGTTGACAGGGGAGCCTTTGTGAAAGTTTTTCCTGCCAAAACCAGTTTTGCAGAATTAGAAGAATTTAGCCCAAGTGCTTACTTTATATCAAATGGTCCTGGAGATCCTGCCCCTATGGATTATGCGATACAAACTGTAAAACAAATTATTGATAGCGGAAAGCCAACATTCGGTATTTGCCTAGGTCATCAGATTTTGTCTTTAGCTTGTGGTGCTACGACCTACAAAATGCATCATGGCCATCGAGGATTAAACCATCCTGTAAAAAATTTAATCAGTGGTACAAGTGAAATTTCTACTCAAAACCATGGTTTTGCTGTTGATGCGGCAAGTATTGAAGCCAATGAGGATATTGAAATAACACATGTCAATTTAAATGATGACACCATTGAAGGAATAAGGCTAAAAGATAAAAATGCTTTTTCTGTGCAATATCACCCAGAAGCCACACCTGGTCCACATGATAGTCGTTATTTATTCGATCAGTTTATCGAAATGATAAAAAATCAGTAAGGCGTTCTGAGTTAGGTTTTATCGATTAATTAGTTTGAAAACTGCAAGACTGCTCTTCAAAAGAACCAGTACTGCACCGCCAACTATCAAACCAATGGTAAAGTCAGCTAGTAAAGTTGGCCATTTTTCAAAGAGATGATGGACAATATCAATTTCATGTTTAAATATTCCACCTGATACTAGTAATAAGGCAATTGTCCCTACAACGGTGAGCCCCTTAATGACCTTCGGTAATAAGTTCACCAAAAAATGACCAATTTTATCACTAATGGTATTTGAAGCCTCATTAAAATTTATTAAACGAATACCTGAGTCATCAATCCGCACTAGTAAAGCGACTATGCCATAAACTCCAACGGTTGCTACAATAGCCACAACGGTGGTAACGCCCATCTGTACCTGAATAGACTGGTCTAATACAGAGCTCAAAGCAATAATGACAATCTCTACAGATAAAATAAAATCCGTCAGGACAGCAGATCGTATTTTGCTACGTTCCTGCGCCAATATTGCTGTATCATCTTTCGGAACCATTGTTTCTTCAATTGCTGAAGATTGTTTGGAATGAAAAAAATAATGATAAATTTTTTCTGCACCTTCAAATGCCAGATAAAAGCCACCTAACAGCAATATGTACGTTATTGCTTGAGGTAGAAAGGAGTTTAATAGAAATACTAAGGGTAGGATAATTATTTTGTTTAAAAATGATCCTTTTGTAATCGCCCATAATACGGGCATTTCGCGGGAAGAAACAAAGCCTGATGCTTTTTCAGCATTTACGGCCAGATCATCGCCAAGTATACCGGCTGTTTTTTTTGTTGCTAGTTTACTCATAGTGGCTACGTCATCCATTAGAGCCGCGATATCATCTAAAATTGCAAAAAATCCTGATGCCATATACTAAAAGTGTTAAAATTGAAGTTGAGCTATTTTATTAATTGATACGAAAAACAGGCAATCGCAAATGTTCTTTTTCGTAATGCTTACTTTGCCTATAAAGCCATAATAATTGATCTTGTGGCTGTTTTGCAAATGAAGTATCTCGTTTCAATTTATTTTCAAATTCTTTTTTTAAGGCATGATTTTCTTGAAGCAGTTGAAATGCTTTTTCTTCAAAAACATATGCACTAAACCATTCTTTTTGTTGCAAAATGGCGTCAAAAAAATTCCAATTAAAATACGAATCTGGAGATGTTGGCTCTAAAACAGTTGCGATGAAATAATTCTTTTCCGTATTCATTGGAATGATATAATCACCTTTTCGAAACTTCCATTCCAGCACCTGTTCATCCACACGGGTATTAAAGTGCAGGTAATGTTTTTCGTAAGGAGAAGCCACGGTCTCAAAATGCTTGATTTGATAACTTGTCACTATCAAGGTTGTGTCATTTTCGCATTGAAACATTTTCACACCATTTGCCAATAGTCTTTCTGCCACTTGCCAATAACCTTGTTGTAGAATGTAATGGCTAGGCTTTTTTATTAGCATATCGGCATTCATGTGCTTATAGTATTTTACCACTTTTGTTAAAGGTTTGGTCGTATCATAGTAAAACCTGGGCGCACCGGTAACTAAGCTGGGTTTATAAGCATATTCGTAAGCTTTAAAGTTTAAATTCTGAAATCGTGTGCTATCCAACCTCCAGTTTATCGGGACAACGTCCAAGGCATTTGCCAACTTCGACTGTTGCAGCTGATACAAGGTTTTTATCATTGCTTTATTTTCATAAGCGAAAAAACTAAGGCTATTGAAAAAATCATGCGTAGCCAAGACTCGTTGCTTAAACGGTTTGAGCATATGTGTTTCGGTTATAATACCAATAATGCCATGCAATGCGAGCATTCCCGTGCTATAACGCGGGC
>CAYPET010000036.1:0-11440 GCA_964409905.1 uncultured Chitinophagaceae bacterium
TATATGCATATAATATCGGAACTTACCAAATAACAGAAGCGACTATTGATGATCTGAAACTCGAAGGCATTTTTGACTTATCCAAAGATGTAGAAATCAATGGCATCCATTACAAAGAGGATGCAGTAGGCACTATTGATGAAGAAGGCATGCGTATTATTATGTTTGGCGGCACCTGTATTCAATGTGATACCACTTACACCCTAGATGTCAATTCGCGGAATAAACTAGTATGGTCACGATACTTTGTAGGATCACCATGGACCAAAACGACAAAAGTTCAAATCACCTTAGAGCGATAGACCGTCAATACCTTTTTTATAAAGCTGTATTGATTCGCATCAAATTTACGGCTCAAAGAAACTGCCATTAATTAACTTTGCGCTCCTATGTTAAAAATAAAATTCGGCACAGATGGTTGGCGTGCCATTATTGCTCAGGATTACACAACCGAAAATGTGGCTCGGGTCACCAAGGCAGTTTGCGATTGGCTAAAGGCTAAAAAAGATAATCCGTCAATTGTAATTGGTCACGACTGCAGATTCGGAGGAAACCTATTCACCGAAACAGCCGTAAAAGTTTTTTGTACCAATGGCGTGAAAGTGATAATGGATAAAAAATTCGTCACCACGCCTATGGTTTCTTTTGCCGTAAAACAACATGGCGCCGACCAGGGCATCGTCATTACGGCCAGTCATAACCCACCAAGCTACAATGGCTATAAGCTAAAATCACCGCATGGCGGCCCTACCTCTCCTGCCGAAATACAAGCGGTAGAAGATTTGATACCCGACCATGCGGTTGAAGAAAGCGGCGAGATAGCCGACTATGAAAAGCAAGGGCTCATTGTATACAGTGATCTGGAACAGGAATACCTTGATTATTTGAGCCATCAATTTGATTTAGACAAACTACGCAATTCGCATTTAAAGCTGGCCTACGACTCCATGTATGGCGCCGGGCAGCACATTATGCAGCGCATTTTTCCGGATGCGGTGCATTTACACAATCATGTGAACCCTTCTTTTAAAGGCACCCCACCCGAGCCCTTACACAAGAATTTGCAGAAGCTAAGCGCCACTATTGCCAATAGCGAAGAACTAAAATATGGTTTTGCCAATGATGGCGACGCCGACCGCATCGCGCTCTACGACGAGGATGGTAATTATGTGGATTCGCATCACATTATACTTATGCTGATACACTATTTGCATAAGTATAAAAAAATGAGTGGCAAGGTGGCCGTGGCTGTTTCCACTTCGTTGCGAGTGAATAAAATGTGTGCGGCTTATGGATTGGAATGTGAAGTGACACCCGTCGGCTTCAAATACATAAGCGAAATCATGAGTAAAGAAAACGTATTGGTTGGCGGAGAGGAAAGCGGCGGCATAGCCGTAGCCGGTCATATACCTGAGCGCGACGGCATCTACGACGGTATTTTGCTTTATGAATTTATGAACGAAACCGGCAAAACCGTAAAAGGTTTGTGCGAAGAGATATATGAAGTAGTTGGTGCTTTTACCTACGACCGAAACGATTTGCATGTAACCAACGAGCAAAAATTAGCCGCTATCGAAATGTGCAAAAAAGGCATTACTGCGTTTGGCAGTTATGCCGTGCAGGAAACTATCACCACCGATGGTTACAAATTTGTATTACCGAACGACTGCTGGGCAATGGTGCGCGCCTCGGGCACCGAACCTGTGTTGCGCATTTATGCCGAGGGCAATACGCCCGGCGAATGTGCTGATGTGATGCAATCTGTTCGACATACTTTAGGCGTATAAAAATCAGCTCATTCGACACATTAAAAACATAGCGTTTCTCTTTTGTTGCCTTCTGGCCTTTGGTCAGTTAGCGGCGCAGGACACCACCTGGTCTGAAAAGTCTTTTTTATCAAAAGCCAGCAGCATACCGCCAACACCCAACAAAGGACGCGTCATTGGGGTGAGCAGTGCCTATATAGCCGGCTGGACTACCACCCTATTGTTGTTGAATGAACTTTGGTATGCTGATTACCCGCGTGCGCCCTTGCACTCTTTTGACGATAGCCGCGAGTGGTTACAAGTGGACAAAGTCGGGCACGCCTACAGCGCCTACCGCCTCAGCCTCGCCTACTCGTCAATATTACAATGGAGCGGCGTAGATAAAAAGCGTAGCGTATACATCGGTGCAGCCAGCGGCATTTTGTCGCAGACGGTGATAGAAATACTGGACGGTACCTCAGCCAAGTGGGGCTTTAGCTGGAGCGACATGGCTGCCAATACCATTGGCAGTGGCTTATATGCCGGACAGTATGCCTTGTGGGGCGAGCAGCGCATTTGGTATAAGTTTTCTACCCATTTTATGCCCTACCCCGCAGGCGAATTGCGCGACCGTGCCCGTAGCTTGTATGGCACGCATTTTATTGAGCGTATCCTCAAAGATTATAATGCCCAAACCTATTGGTTTAGCGCCAACCTCAAATCGTTTATGCCCCAAAGCAAGCTGCCCAACTGGTTGAATATTGCGGTTGGCTATGGCGGCGCCAATATGTATGGCGGCTTTGAAAATACCTGGACAGACGAAAGCGGTCAATTCGTTGACCGCCGCGACATACAACGCTACCGACAATTTTACCTCGCACCGGACATTGATTTGAGCCGCATCAAAACAAAATCAAAGTGGCTGCATGCCGTTTTCAGCACCTTCAACATCAAGGTGCCTTTGCCGACACTCCAAATTCGCTCTGATGGCAAACTGGGCTTTCATCCCTTGTATTTATAGTGTAAAAAGTCGGCCCTAAAATTCCACGCCCTAGCCTACAAATCCACTAACACAAAGGATTTCTTGGCGCCCACGAAATACAGCAATTGGTAAGGGCTTATCAATCGGCCATAATTGGTGGGTAGATCTTCTACCGAAATCAGCTCGCCTTTTTTATCCATAATGAGTAAATGATATTGATTGCTGTCCTTTAGCCGATAATAGAGGTGGTAATGGCCGGTGATATGGTTGGTGCACATGCTAATGATTTCGTAGGATACAGTAGTGCCGTCGGTGGGTTGTGGCAGGGGTATACTTATCATTTTCTTGGTTTCAAAATCATAGAGCGAATCGGAATATTGATACACTATGGCCTTGCCGTCGTTAGTGTACAGTTGTTGAAAATGGCTTTTAATAGTATTAAAATAGCCACCGGGTACAAAGGCATCATAGGCTGCGGGTTTAAGCATGATTTGGCTGCTGGTATTATTTAGTGTGAAAGGCATGTAACTATGGTTGGTTAGCTGATTGTTTCGGCTGGTAAATTTTAGGTAGGGCTCACCCATTATTTTTTCGATGCCGTGCCAGTTGACGCCTTGATTGGACATTTTTTCGATATTGGGCAGGCTATAAAACGTCCATTGCTGACTATGATGTCGTAGCTGCCTAGTATACTATAATTAAAAATGGTGTGGTCATGTTTGCTCGTAAGTATGGTATCATAAACGGCCACATAAGCCAGTATATGTTGTCTGTCTTTTGCATAGCAAAGGTCGTTAATGTAGGGCTGCAAGCCGGGGCGGGTGTATAAATAGTCCTTGATGATGGGCCAACGTGTAGCAAATTTTTTGCCGAAATAAATGCGGTAAATCTGCTCGACAGTTTCCTTTTGAAAGGACAAATCATACTCTTTGCCTAGCAGCACATCAATGGCTTGTATGCGTCGGATGTTGTCAACCTTACTATTGTAGGTGAGATTATCTGAGCCATTTAGCCAATGTAATCCATCCTGTAGCTGGGTAATCCGGTCTATCTTTTGTTGCTGATATTGGGTGTAATATTGGGTAATATGGGGCTGGTAGGCGGCCAGTTGCGTTTGGTACAGCACCCGCCCTTTGTTGTTCAGTAAAAAAACAGCGTTGCCCGGCAGCTTGTCGTTGAGGTAATTATAAAACGTTTTGTCTGCAAAGAACTGCACAGCTTGGCTGGTATCTATGCCAAAATGCTTGATGTAGTCCGGCATCAGATCGGCATTGGGTATAACTAGTTTGATGTCGTGCTGTGCATCAGGGGTCGATAAACTGCTGATGAGCTTGTGAAAACCAGCGGTGTCGGTGAGTTGTAGTTTGGCGTACAGTCGTGCTTGAACGGGGCATGCTAAACTCAACATGAAGACGAGGACAGCTATATACTTCATCGTATAAATTTACGGATTTGCCTGCTTAATTGAAAAATGAAACCCCACCGAAGTCGCAAAGATATCGTTACGCTTTACTGCTCAATAGCCGCATATCATCAGGTTGACCAAAGCGATGATGCAGTTTATTGATGCGCAGCTATGTTGTTTAATTTTTCTGTTTCGGCATATCGGGGGTCTTCCATCATAGGCAACTTTTCCATAGCATCTACCTCTATGGTCAAAAAGTCAAATTCACTCACTACGGTTCCCAGTATTTTGTATACCCCCTTCCCTCTAAAAGGATAAGTAGCCGCCACATTCGGAAAGTGTACAGTATCAATCCAATCGCCTGATGTGTCGATAAATGTTCCAAAATGCATAGACTCGCGCTTGCTGGTAGTAGTGCGCTTAGTGGTGATGAGATAGCCATATATCATAATGCGCTCGCCAATAAAATGCTTGAGATGTTCGGCCTGTATATTGCTTTCAAATAAAGACTGGTCTACCAGGCGAAATGGATTCATGAGCGAAAAGCCCAGCAACTCCATCTGATCAAATGCATGTTCATATTCGTTTACAGCAAGGTCGGGCAATACAAATTCTTTGATACGGGCAGGCTTAAACAAGCGATGCTGCTGCGCAGACCTTACACGACCCTTTTGATGAAACAATGCATACCACAATAGCTGTCTTTTGCTTTGGTTGGTAAAAGCAAAGGCGCCAACCCGTATTAATAATTCCAGCTGCTCGGGCGAGATTGCAACGCGCTCCATAACATCATTAAGCGAACTGAAGGTGCCATGCTCCGCTCGAGCATGCAAGAGCTTCCTGATTGTTTCGGTTTCGATGCCATGAATCAACTGAAACCCGAGAATGATTGTTTTATCTCGGATGACGGTTTCCCAATGACTATCATTAACACAAGGCGATTGGATAGTGGCACCAAGCATGCGCACCTCGTGTATATACAGCTCGTTTTGATAAAAGCCGCCGCCGTTATTTAATACCGCCACCATATACTCCAACGGATAGTATGTTTTCAGATACAAACTCTGATAACTCTCTACGGCATAAGATGCCGAGTGCCCTTTGGCAAAGGCATAGCCGGCAAAGCTTTCAATTTGTCGCCATACTTCGTTGGTCAGCTCGTCGGGGTAACCTTTGGCACGACAATTATTTATAAACTTATCTTTTACCACCTGAAATTCTTCTCGGCTTCGATACTTGCCGCTCATGCCACGGCGCAATACATCAGCCTCGCCCAAATCGAGCCCCACAAAGTGGTGTGCTACTTTGATGACATCCTCCTGATACACCATTATACCATAGGTCTCGGGCATAATTTTAGCCATTACCGGATGGGCATCTTTGCGTCGTTCAGGATTTTTATGACGGAGTATATACTCGCGCATCATGCCGCTTTTTGCCACACCCGGTCTGATAATCGAACTAGCCGCAACCAAACTCAGGTAATTATTTACTTTCAGTTTTTTGAGCAGCATGCGCATTGCAGGAGACTCTACATAAAAACACCCAATACACTTTGCCTCACTAATTAGCGCATTTACCTTTTCATCCGTCATAAAGGGGCGTGTATTATGAATATCAATATCGGGGGCATTGGGCTGGTTATACTTGATGATGTCCAGCGTTTCTTTTATTTTGCCCAGCCCGCGCTGACCAAGTATGTCATATTTGTACAGACCAACATCTTCGGCTATATGCATATCAAACTGTACCGTCGGAAAACCCTTTGGGGGCATATCTGTAGCGCTAAAATAATGGATTGATTTCTCGGCTATTAGTATCCCTGCTGAATGTACGGTGAGGTGATTAGGCATTCCCTCTATATAGCCGGCATAGCGCAATACCAACTTGCCTACATCATCAGGTTTTGTATAGGCCATAGTTAGCGCTTCTATTTCATGGCTGGGAAAGCCAAATACTTTACCCAGTTCGCGGATGGTAGCTTTTTGCTGAAAAGTGCTGTATGCTGCCAGCAAAGCCGTTTGACCATTTTTGTTGTATCGGTCAAAAATATAGCGGGTAACATCCGGGCGGTCTCTGGTAGAGAAATCAATATCAAAATCCGGCGGACTGGTACGATACAAATTCATAAACCGCTCAAAATATAAGTCAAGTGCTATGGGGTCAACGTCTGTAATGCCGAGCAGGTAGGCCACGATGCTGTTGGCTCCACTACCCCGCCCTACGTGGTAATATCCTTTATGCTTGGCATATTGCACAATATCCCAATTGGTGAGAAAGAAAGAATTATAATTCATACGCGCTATCATGTCAATTTCTTTGCTGACACGAGCCTGAATATCGGGCGTAATACGCCCATACCGATATGGCAAGCCTTCATTACAAAGCCGCTGCAGGAGCGCTTTATCACCTTGCAGGCTGCCGCTGAAGGAAGCGATGTTTTGAGGTTTTCTGTTTTCTGAAAAATCAAAATGTATGGCACATTGTTCAAGTAATTGTTCGGTATTGCTTATGAGCTCGGGCAAATCTTTATACAATGCCCGCAGATTGGCCGGGGTGATAAACTGGTGTGTGTAAGCGGCCTGGCATTGGGGCTGCAGCTGGCTAAGCAGTATATTCTTATCAATAGCTCGCAACAGTCGATGTACACTATAGTCTCGCTTATTGCGAAATGTAATCGTTTGTAACACCACACATTTTTTAGTAAACGATTTCCATTTTGAAAACCGAAAACGATTTATATCATCTGGTGAAATGCCAATATACTCGTTTGGGCCTAAGGTTGTTTTATCTATTTTGTCCAGTTGCTTGTATGGGTACACTACAAATGCATGCTGAAAAGGTTGCGCAATTTGGGGTAATGGTTCGTGCTGTTGTTTATAAATTGAGAGGTAGCTATTAAGCTCCTGAAAGCCTTGATTGTTTTTGGCAATGCCAATATAGAGCTGCGTATCATTATTCCTAAAATCAATACCAATCACCGGGTTCACACCATAGCTGGGAGCACGACGAATAAAATTGAGGCAAGCAGATGTATTATTGATGTCTGTGAGTACCAACTTTGTTATTTGGTGCTGCTGTGCTATTTGCAAAAGTGTGTCTTCAGAAAAAACGCCATACCGAAAGCTATAATATGAATGGCAATTGAGATACATATTATGCGGTTCTGTGTGCTAATACTATTGGCGGCTCGCCATTAAAAGGGTTGGTTATGCCACCAATAGTTTTGGCGCCCATGGTTGCAGCACTAATAATTTTATTGCTGCCAAATTTATTTCGAATATTGTCCATAGCGCTGTACAGGCCCACAGTGAGGCTCCAATCATCAAATAAGTTCATTTGTGTGCAGCCATCAACGAGGCTGCTGAATTTTACACCTACTAGGCGCACCAATAGTCGTCGGTTGTATAACTTATCAAATAAGGCTACAATCTGTGGTACTAAAATATGGTCTGCGGCAGTGTGACCTATTTTCACTTGTTTGGTAAGTGTGTTGAAGTCAGAATACCGAATTTTTACAGTGATACAGGCAGTCAACTTGTTTCCATTGCGTAGCTGATAGCAGAGGTCTTGTGCCATTGCTTTAATCAGACGCTTCATTTTGTATACATCTATAGTGTCTTTGCCAAATGTGCGCTCACTGGATATTGATTTTCGTTCGTGATATTCTATCACCTTGCTGTGGTCGATACCATTTGCCTTATTCCACATCATGGTACCTGTTTTTCCAAAGGCTGTCTCCAGCATTTCTCGCGGCATATCTTGCAGGGTTTTCACTCTTTTGATGCCCATATTGCACAACTGCTGATACAGCTTTGGGCCTATCGCCGGTATCTTCTTGACCGATAGTGGCGCCAAAAATGTTTTCTCCTGGCCGAAATCTATTTTTAATTGATTACTAGGTTTAGCCTCGTTAGTGGCAACTTTAGATACTGTTTTATTTACAGACAAGCCAAAAGAAATTGGCAAGCCCGTCTCCCGAATAACCTTTTGCCGCAACTCAGAGGCATACTTATAACATCCAAAAAATTTATCCATTCCTGTGAGATCTGCATAAAATTCGTCGACACTAGCTTTTTCCAGCACGGGAACGTTTTCTTTGAGCACATCTGTCACTATCCTAGAATATTTACTGTACGTGCCTGCATTGCCGCGAATAATCACAGCTTCTGGGCATAACTGCCTGGCCAACGGCATTGGCATGCCCGACCGGATACCAAAATACCTTGCTTCGTAACTAGCCGCCGATACCACACCTCGACTACCCGTACCACCAACTAACACCGGTTTGCCATTTAATCGGCTGTCTTCAAGACGCTCTACCGATACAAAGAAAGTATCCAAATCCATATGTAAAATACTTCGGTGCATGATCGTTTTTATAGTCAATAAAAAGTTTAGCGGGTCTAGCAAGTTACAAATTTTTAGAGGCAGTATGTAATGAGCTTATGCAATTAACTTTTTTTGTGAATAAAAAAAGCACCCTTTCAATGAAAGGGTGCTTATCAAAAAACTATAAAACAAAATATAAACTAGCGACTCAGGTTTGGATAAGGAGGTGGTAAATTAGAAGGGCCTTCTTCACTACTATTGGCAGAACGGTATTCACATACATTGCCATTACCACCCTTTCCGTATTGGAAGATAAATCGATCTCGATCAATCCCTTGACGGTCAACCATATAGTTTATAACTGCATTCACGCGATCCCAAGATAACTGTTGAGCTAACTTAGTGGTGTTACCATTACCCATAATCACAACCTTACAACCCGGATCTTTTCTCATTTGTGAGGCTAAAACAGACAATTGACTCATTGCAGTTGAAGGTAAGCTAGACGAATTAGCCGGGAAAAGGACTGTACCTTTTTCAATATTACCGCATTGTGCAGGTTTTTTCTCGTCGCAGCAATCTGGTTCAGGGCAAGATCCTATGCCATCAGCGTCAGAAGGTTGACATTCAGTTGGTGTAATTAACTGCTTATCTCTGTAGTCAGGTACACCATCACCATCGGTATCCATCGGACATCCATGGGTATCTACCGCTACCCCTACCGGCGTATACGGACAACGGTCAAAGCAATCCGAAACACCATCACCATCAGTATCCATAGCACAATCACTAACAGGAACATTTTTAAGCTCATGATAACTGTAATCCAACGGATTCATCCACCACAAGGGCTCCACTGCTTGACCACCAATATGGATGTTCAATCCTACAGATGCGTAGTTATATGTATCAAAATTTCGGCTCAATGCAGAGCCGCCATTGCCAGGACTTGGCCATTCCTGCCAACGTTGTCCATCAATCAAATCATCATTGGTAGCCGCGAATTTATCTTCAATAGCCAATGAAATACGTTGTCCAAGTTTAAACTGTATACCAAAACCAACAGAAAACACTGTACGGAAGGTTCTATCTTCTCCAAACCAAGGACGATTATCATGTCGTTCAGCCGGGCTTTCGTAGGTACCGTCGAATAAATTTTTCAAATCATTATTTTTATCACGTCTGCTGCGATAGTCATTGCTATTCCACAACCATCCGCTCGGCTGGTCGGCATTGTAGTCTGTGTTTGTAATGGTATTAAAACCCGCGGTGTATAAACCATTTCTGGAATTTAGTGCATCTACCCATGTGTCATACAACATACCACCCAAACCAACTAATCCATAAATACTCGCTTTGTTTCGCGCCTTGTGAAATTTAATATTATTCAAGGCTGCAACTAACTGAAGTGATAATTCGTCAATATTGGTACAGTAGTTATAATATACAGAGGTGTTATATCCTCTCCCTGACCATGGGTTTGCGCGGTCGATGAATCCTGTAGCCGGTTGCCAGTTAAAGCCCGAAGCTGTACCGTGAATGTATTGCAATCTGGTTGAAATGATATACCCCCAAGCCTTACGGAGGTGTACACCAAAGCCAAGTGTCTGACCTGGATTTTTGGCGGTGAATGGGTTCTTGGATTTGACATCACCCGACACGTTTAGTAATCCTCCTGACAAACCAAATTCCCATTGATTTCGCGGACGAGCCGGAAAATCATATTGGTTATCAAGAAAATCACGATGTTGTTCCATTCGTGCCTTTGGAATCAGTGTGGTGTCTTGCACATCATATCCAGCACCACGATAAATCGTGCCATTTATCTCTGTTGAATTTTGCGCTATTGCCCCATAAAAAAAATAGGGTTAATAACAATGTTAATAATGAATACTTTTACTTTCCCATAAATACAATTTTTAGAAGATGGAGTCGTCTTCGGGAAAAATATAAAAGTTTAAAATACATTTAAAGTAATAATTATCAGTTTTTTTAGCAATAATAACCACTGTAATATTGCATAACTAATGAATAACATTAAGCAGTTTCTGAGCGCAGATTTACAATTATTCGAGAGTAATTTCAATCAAGCTGTGGAAAGTAAAGTGCCTTTACTTGACAAAATCATGAAATATATTGTCAAAAGTAAGGGTAAGAGAATCAGACCCATGTTCGTATTGCTCAGCGCAAAACTATTTGGCAATATTTCTGAAAGTACATACCGTGCAGCCTCTTTGATTGAATTGCTACATACCGCAACCCTTGTGCATGATGATGTAGTTGATGATGCAAATAAGCGCAGAGGACTTTTTTCTATTAATGCACTTTGGAAAAATAAGATAGCCGTGTTGGTAGGCGATTATCTATTATCCAAGGGTTTACTGCTTTCTATAAATAATAAAGATTTCGAAGTGCTGGAGATTTTATCAAAAGCCGTAAGCCAAATGAGTGAGGGCGAACTGATTCAAATTGAAAAAGCCCGCAAATTGGATATTACGGAAGAAGTTTATTATGACATTATTACCCGAAAGACCGCCTCCCTATTGGCAAGCGCTTGTGCGGCAGGAGCATTCTCTGCAAATAATGATTCACAAGAAGCATTTTTAATGGAAAAGGTAGGCGAAAAAATGGGTATAGCTTTTCAAATAAAAGATGACCTATTTGATTATGGCAAGGCTAACGTTGGAAAACCTACCGGAAATGATATTAAAGAAAAGAAAATGACACTGCCGTTAATATACACATTGCAACATTGCGAAGCTTCTACGGCAAAAAAAATCAAGCGAATTTTCAAAAACGAGGACAAAAACAAAGACAAAATTTCCTATATCATTGATACTGTGAAGGCGCACGAAGGAATCACCTATGCACACAATAGCATGCTGCAATATAGAGATGAAGCAATTAATTTGCTTGAAGACATCCCCGATTCTGAAGCAAAAAAACATTTTATCGACCTAATCAACTATACCGTCA
>CAYPET010000037.1:0-11151 GCA_964409905.1 uncultured Chitinophagaceae bacterium
CAATACATCGCCTTTCCGCATCCGTCGCACAGCTTGGCCTCGGACTCGGTAATCCCGAACTTGTCGGCGGAGACAAGGCAACCTTCAAAGGGCGCTGCGTCAAGGCAAACTTTGGCAAAGAGGTTGCGAGAGCAAATAGTGGAAGCACGAAAGTGTGTATTTCGGCGCAGGTCCGCGAGAAGGGTGTAGGAGGACAACGTTTTCTTGTCCTTCTCGTAGCCTCGCAGGCCACCGTCCTTGAAGATGTGAACCATGCACCCACCAACAGTCTCCGGAACCTCACCCACTTCTTCTGGCAGCATGCCCAACTGGACTGAACTTTCTCCAGTGCCTTGAAGAAGGTGGTCTTCATAGGAAGAACTCGAGAGAAACCCGATCTCTCTCGCGCTACGCAGGGCAAACATGCCAGCAGTAAGGTGGTCTGGATTGATGAGAGGCTCTTCGATGAAAATCTTGCGAGGCTGGAAAGTGAAGGATGGATCGTTGGCAGCCCACAAGTCCACAGAAACGTCGATCAGCTGGCCTCGTTTGTCCTTTAGAAGCACTATCGGCTCGCTGCTGTACACTGCGTTTATGGATTCGTTTGTGAATCCATTTAGTGCGTTTGTGATTCCACGGCGAGAAGTCTCCGCAAACACAAAGTACCCAAAGACGAGCTGAAAAGGGTGTCCAACCATTCGGATGCTGTTCAGTAGCTCACAAAGCTTTGGAACGTCGGCGAAAGCCCATTTCGGGCGAACGGCATTGACAGGTCTTGGCTCGAGCGCCCAGACGCTGGTAACGTCCATGCCAGCTTCCTCAAAGGCGGTGTCGCGGTTGCTTGCCATCACGACAGCACGCGCATGAACACCTTTGTGGTCGGGGGATAACACTGTGATCTTTTCGGTTGAGATTTTTACGTAACGAACTTCCCACTGGCGCCCAGGTTTGTCTTCAGTGACATCCAGAAGGAATTTGTCCTCGTCGACGTAGGCTCTGACCACTGGAAACTTGCGCCCATTGAGGGAGCGTTCTGAGACTCCATCAATCCTTACGAGACACCCAATGAAATTGAGCATCTCCCGACCTCTTGGACATCTGGTTTGCATCGGCCAGATGATCGAGACGCGCTGCTTGCACACTTTACATACGGTGTGAGCACCCCTTTGGACAATAGTCTGGATTTTTTCCGGTCTCTTCACACCAAAATTTCCATTTTTATTCACATTCACACTGTAAAAGTGCACGCAGAGGCGTGAAGAGGTCTCTCGACTGGCCTCATAAGAGGCGCTCGCTTTTACCACGATCGTATCTCCCGGAAAGCGAGCACTAATTTATGCCCACACACCCTAACTGGTTGCCAGGTCGCCCGCCACCTTTTCCGCTTCTTGGCCTGCCGTGAGACGCTTCTTGATCATGTCTTCCATCTGGGCGCACATGGAGACCATCGTCTGGGCAACCGACTCGAACTGCGCCGATTCGCTCTCGTAAAGAGTGGCCATAATTGTAGCTAGCTTGCGGTGCGCGTTGTACCGGCACAAGGAGGCTACAGTCTTCATGAGCACACGGTTAAGCTCAGACTGAGCATCAATCAATGCACGGGCGTTCTCAAGTTTGCCTTCCTTTTTGTACTCATCGGACAAAGACTTGAGATTGTTGATGGTGGACGTCACTTCTTGATTGAGCTCTTTGGACAACGAGTTTTCAAAAAGGCTTTTCATTTGGAGGACTCGGTCCAGCTTGTCAGTAGCTTTCTTACGAAGAGAGCTTGCATTATCGGACTTCTTCTTTTCATTCGGATCTGTTGGTTTGGGTACGAGGCGCTTGTAGTTTTTTCCCATCTGACTCAGTGAGGAGGACTCGAGTTTCGGTGCCTTAGATTTGGAGTCGAGGTTGGATACCGACACATCTTTCTCCACATCTATCATAATTTGTTTTGCTCGCGAGGAAACTGGAACATCGTCAGAGTCGGAGGAGTTGACATTGTCGTCCGTTTCTGATCCTGATTTGGACGACTCGTCTTCCTCTTCTGAGGAGGACTCCGACTTTACATCCGAGTCGCTGTCTGACAAAGAGTCCTCCTCATCCGAAGAGGAGAAGCGTTTTCTCTTTTTCTTCTTCTTTTTCTTTAAGTCGTCTTCCTGGGCATCGTCCTGGGCATCGTCCTTGGCATCGTCCAGGGCATTGTGAAGAGCAACCTCCTCGCCTTTCTTTTGTTCAGGTAACTCGCCAGACGTGTTCGGTGCGATAACCTCGGGATTCGCTTCCTTTTCTGTCAACGCTGTGTAGGTGTATTTTGCCATTGCACACCCGTCGGCACCTCTAGGTTCGGGAGTCCACTTGCTCAATTCCGCGAGATTGGAAATGCGTTCGTTGTAACGTAGCGAAGGCCTGTTAAATAAAATGTGATGATCTGCTACTCCATTTGGAGCTTTGAGAATCTCCTTCACGCCAGACGATAGTCCGTCCACAACCAAGACCCGTACATTGCTGCGTGTTGGAGGGCCAAAGGTGGTCATAGTTTTCCAGTGTGGATTGTTTTCGTACTTACACTGTAAGCTGGGTCCGTATAGATACAGTAAGGAAGCGAGAATGTACCGATACTGAAGATCTATTTTTTCTTGTTCAATGCTCCCAAAGTAAGCACAGAGGCCAAGAACGATGGCTTTTCCGTGCGTTTCGCATAGCTCATACAGGACGTGGTTCTTTTCCATTGCACGGTAGCCGTTACCGTACACCACGTAGGTAATAGTAGTGCTGTCCACCATTGCGAGTACAGGACGACGGTTCGACGTTGTGTCTCGATAAAGGAGCGGTACAATGTATGGCGGGTTGGATATGTCGTTTTCTGTGAGGGTGCGCGATGTGCTCCACGTACGATTGAGGTAAGCAGCGTGAGAGGGGGCCAGCAGAAAGTTACGCACCTCTTTGACAGCCGTCGCGTCGAACGCGGAAGCGTCTGTGTGGAGTGGTGTATAGGATGCATTGGACTTGTTTCCCAACGTGCCAGTCAACGTGTCGCCGACAACAATAGGCTTGTTTTCTTTGCTGCCGGACTTCTTCTTTTTCGACGGATTAGACAAGTCAGTTGAGGCGCGTTTGCCTTCATTCATCTGAGAAAAAAACGAATGTGTTCGACTGCCACATGACAGTGAAGAGTCGGTTGAAAAGAGCGTTGGTTATAATTTATGTCAAATACCACCACGTACAGTATCACTTTTGTGGTAATCATAATTGTGACTGGTGAAACGCACAAACACTAACACGCGCAGTCTGACTCTATTGATCTTATCGAAAACGCGTCGCAGCTGCGCTCGCCGTCAAACGCACTAAAATTCCATGCAGATGAAGTCTCAGATGCCGTCTCTGACGGAGACGACGTGCGCTGTCGTTTATGAGAACTGGCTACCGAAGAACTAGACGACACACGCCTGATCTTGGTGTTTTTTCTACCCTTTTTTGTGCATCCGTAGATACGAGGAAGCACGACGTAACGCATCAGGGCGGTAGCGACCATCAAGCTACACTTATTAATTTTGTTTAGAAGCTTTTCCAAGCCTCTGCTGCGGCTGCTAGTCCGAAAGCCAAACGGGCGCCGTCGGCTGTTTAGCGGCGCCACTCTAACCATGTTCATTCAAAAGACAAGGTCGTCCATTTTGGAAAATGTTCACTTGAAGTGCAGTCAACAAACTTCGCAAGTTTTATTGAAAAAAAACTTGGCTCTCTCGGCCGTCGGCCCGCCGTTTTTTTCAACCGTCGGCTTCTTGGAAAGTGCTCGCCTTCTGGGAGATACGATCGTGGTAAAAGCGAGCGCCTCCTCTGAAGCCGGTCGAGAGACCTCTTCACGCCTCTGTGTGCACTTCCGAGGTGTGAACGTGAATGAAAATGGAAATATTGGTGTGAACAGACTTATCGGCTGCAAAAACGAAAAATGTCACTTTGGTCAAAAAAATGAATCTAGCGCAAGCCAGGAGCTCAACTGAAAAAGAGAGGAAATCACAGAACCTGAAGTTTTTTGCCTCTGGTCAGCCTCCGAAACCATGTTCAAACTTGAACTCACTCTCGAGAGACCTCTCTTCTGCGAAGCACACTGGTCACCAGACGGTGTTCGAATCTGCTTTTCAACACAGAAAGTTTCTCTTTCTGCTTCCACAAAACTCAGTCGACACCTAGAACAACAAAAAACACGATCGTTCATGAAAAAGAGAGGCTTGTGTTTGGGAATGGACTGAAAACAGTTGTGACATGAAAACGAGGAAGCCTCTTCACGTTTCATTTTCAATGATAACTTTCACACGTAACTAATTGATCACGAGCCATCGTCGTAGCATGTCCAACATTCCATTTTTGCCATTGCATGTATCTCAATTATACCAGCCCGTAAGCATTGATGCAAAACGCGACAGAGATGGAGAGCCAAAAGCCCGCGTTCAACAGCCAACCCCGCAGCTCCTTAAGATCAAGGCCGCGCGAGAGGCGAAAAGGGAGGGAGAAAACGTGAACTATGCCGAGTTGTTGGAAGACTCGTTTGACGTGCTCGCTGCTGTCGTGCTGTACGCAAAGAACTTTTCTGGCTTCATCCTGAATCTGAATCGAAGCCAATGGGATGCCACACTATTGTACAAGGACAGCACGGAAAGGAGTGGCATCCCTTGGACCGAAGAACTTCGCAAACTTTTGCAGGACGGGTTGGACCGACAATACGGAGAGATCTGGAATGCTAATATGGGTTACGAGCTTGCGCACGCGTGGGTTGCTGCGTTGTTCTTGTTTTTGAACTCGAACACGGAGGACCTTTCTGAATTGACGTCTGTGCTTGAAACGTACATGACCGTCCCCAAAAACAACATCGAACGCCGTGCATTGGTGCAAGACCTGATCAAATACCGTCTGGAAACCACACCAGAATACCTAAGCCAAGGTTTGTTGAATGCCATAGTAAGGAGTGGATTTCCCGAGCTTGACATTCCTCTCAAAAAACGCCTTACTGCAAACGTGGACCGACTGCTGGACGACGCGTTTGGCGTGTTTGGCGTCACGCTCGACGCTCCGATGACCTTGTTCCGCGCCGACGACAGAATCAACACTTTGAACAAAGTTGTAGACATTAACGCGACTTTGGAGGAGCTATCAAACACTGCAGTTTCCACATCGGTCGACAAAGACATCAGAAACCGTCATTGCGACAGTGTCAACAAAAGCGACTCTCGCTGTGTCGTGTACAAGTTTCGCGTGGCCGCTGGGACTCGCGTCTTGCCCATCACAGCTGATCACCCATTTCTAAAGGGTTTTGTGATTGACGAAATGTTCACCCCTTACTCAGTTGAAAAGGAGATTTTGTTGCCCAAGAGTTTGACTTACCAACTCGACTCATCCACCGAACCCGTCTATGACACGCTTCGGACCGGCAGAATCATTGTTACATACAGAGTGTTGGTGCAGTGAGAGAGGATGAAGCATGAAAGTTTCAAAAAATTATCTCAAAATTATTATTCACGTGTACATTGTGTTGAATTTCTGAACCTCATTGGAGCTTACAGTGTTTGCAGCAGCTGCTTTGGATGCCGACGAATTTGCTGCTTCTTGCGCAATTTGAAGATTTTTCTGCGATTGTGCAATACGCTCTGAAACAGCAGCAGCTGCAGCCCGTGTTCCACCACGCTGTCCAGGTCTAGGTTTGACCGTCACGCGAATAGCACCTTCACAGCCTGAAATTAAGGGCATTGGCACGTTAGCTCCATTCTTGAGCCTCTTTGCCAGTCTTTGTTCGACTTTGTACACGTCGGCGTAGCTGGATGAAATCAATTCTTCTGGCTGAATGGGAATCTCAGGCAAAAACGACTTGAGTATAATCTTCACTTTGTGGTCACCTACGCGAACAATCGAATCCAAGTTGCGCCTCTTTGCATTCTCTGATTTGATTTGAGCTTCTTTGGCATACTGTTGTATTTTTTTGCGGTTCTTTTCTCGTTGGTTACGAAGAGCAGTGGTTAGTCTCTCGCTTGCTTTTTGTACACGCCGTTTTTCGCGAGCTTGCATTCGCTCAAGTTTTGCAGCGAGTTCCTCATGTCGACGCTTGGCTATTGCTAGTTTTCTCTCGTCTCGCTCTTCAAGAATAGATTTTTGGACTGCTTCTCTCAGTTTTTGAAGGGTTTTCCTTTTATCTGCGCGTTGTTTTTTTTGAATTTCTTTGCGTCGTTGGTTTAGTGTTTCTTCAAACGTACGCTTGCGTTTTCTTGCCTTTAATTCGCCCTTTTTGAGACTGTCTATGTCCAGTTTTTCAAACCACTCTATGTCGTTGATCTGTTTCTTCGTAAGTTTTAGGCCACGTTTCTGTAAGTCCAGTGCACACCTAACCCGCTCCATTTTGTCCTTGTCGGAATCTTTGATACTGAATGCAGGAATGTTTTTAGATTTTTCGTATAGTTTGTTGTTGGTTGCAGATCGACACCCTTCTTCGCGAGGGCCCATGGGATCATCTTCTTGGTCTTCTTGGTCTTCTTGGTCTTCTTGGTCTTCTTGGTCTTCTTGGTCATAATGTTCACTTTCTTCTTCATCCGAAGAAGAAGAATCTATATCAACTTTGTCGTCTTGATTTTCCTCTACTTCAACAGAGGGGCTTGGTAACCTGGTCTCTGGGTTGATGTCTGTGCGTCGTAAGTCCTCTAAAAGTTTTGCTTTCTCTTCTCTGAGGTCCTCTTCATCGTCAGATGGAAGTGTTGCAATCCCGAACGTACTTAAGTTTTCATCCTCGTCGATTGCACCGTTGCGAGTAATCACATTCTTTCTACGCACAACGGGAAAGCCATTTTTATCAATCTCTGGTTCGTTATCCGACGAATCGGAGTCACTTAGGTTCGTCTCTGGTTCCAACTTTGATTTTGCCTCTGTTGCGCCCATTGATAGTCTACTTTTTTGTGCACCACCTTTTGTGAAAAGAGCCCGTGAGACGACCGATGTACCATTTACGGCGCCCATACCTGCTCTGCTTAAAGCGTGCAATTTCCTCCCAGTTGACTTCATAGCAAGCATTTCTTCTTTACCGGCCAATGCTTGTCTAGCAATTTTATCGCGTGTTGTTCCGCTTGTATTAAACTGGTGCCTGGCGGGAGGCTCACAGTTTATAATTTTTTTATCCAACTCTGGAAGCTCAGCTTTTTTCCAAATTTGAAAGAAACAGGCGCTCTTTTTGACACGCTGTGTGTGATCTCCGAGTGGACGGATGTCGAGACGTTTGATGCGAGCATCTCCACGCAAAGCATGGAGTCCAACCTTGTTCTTACGTGCTGCCTGAGAGGGCACGGTGGTCTGGTAATCGTCGCCCTTTGACGTGTCTTTGAAAGACTTGGACTTGTCACCACTCAATACTCGGTGCATGTTGAGTATGCTCCAGCACTCTACTGATCTATCCAGCTCTTCTTCATATTGAGAACTTACAGTGTAGCCATTACCTTGTTCTCGCATGGAAAATGCAATTTGACAAAGGTGGATCGACCAATAAGAGCTACTTGCCATTGCCATGGTTTCGCACGCCTTCAAGTCAGACAATACAGTTCCGAGCATGCTTCCAGCCCAGGAAACGGCTTTACGAACACCGTCGGATGAAATGAACTTGTAATCTTTAAAAACCTCTAAGCACTCATGCATTTGCATCATCCGGACCTCCGCCCATCGTTCAGGATGTTTGACGCGCCACAGCGAAGAGTTTTCGATTGTTTGAACTTCCTCGTCTTCCTCGGACATCTCAGATGTCATCGACGACGCACTGGAAGGGTATTTTACATTTGAGGCAGTCGTAGTGAACGCGGAATCAAGAATGTTATTGTGCTCTTCTAATGCTTGTGTGGTAAGCATAGATTGAGGCGCGTCGCAAGCTAAATGAAACGAGAGTTATGAACAGTGCAGTGACGCGATCAACTACCACACATTCGAATCGAACACTCACATAAGCATTCCTGTGGAAAAAAAGAGGTCAAGTCCGAGCATTTGGACTTTTAGGGTTGTGAGGCGCATTCACACCAAAATTTCCATTTTCATTCACGTTCACACTTCAAAAGTGCACGCGGAGCTGTGAAGAGGTCTCTCAACGGGCCTCGGAGGAGGCGCTCGCTTTTACCACGATCGTATCTCCCGGAAAGCGAGCACCTAATATGTATTGTAACGATCCGTAAGAAATCAAATTAATGCAAGGACCGCTTTCACATCCTTTTCTAACTCCTCCACCACCTTTTGACCACTCAGTTCACATGCTATTACAAGTTCGGGTTGATGAGTGCAGTAGAACTCAGCACCTTGCCTCTTGAAAACTGCCAACATTACTATTGCGGCGATTACACACGCACTCTTATGTTGCAATTCATACAAGGGTGAAATTATGCTCAGATATTCATCTATGACAGAACTGTAGTATTCATCTGGTGTGTAACCTATTTGTTCACGCAGTAGAGACTCGAAATGGTAAGCATTTAAAATGTTGAGATTCCATCCAATCTTGTCGAGCACTGTTAGTTCATGTTCTTTTAAATATTCTGCAGTCACTCGGCGTCTGTGTTCAAGGAGAGCTTGGAGGTCATTGTAATCGATAAAATGCGACTCAGAAAACTTGGACGCCAGATTGAGACACACAACGCACGTCTCTTCATGTAAGTCTCGCATACGCTCTTGGTGTTCAACCACTTCCTGTGTGGTGATCTCTTTGCGATTCACAAATGACAGAACATGATTTGCACTATCGATGTCAAGAGCACGAGATAGCACAATCCTCGTTGCATTCTTGTATCTCGCAAGAGCTTCCTCTGCTTGCGTCCACTTCTTGTTCGTCTCGAGGGTCAATTGAAATGTGAACCTGTCGAATATCTGAATAGCTCTCACTGGAATGTCGTACCGGTCGAGATTGAAGTATCGTGCCACTTCAAAAATGTAGTCGACGACGTACTTGCGTTTCTTTTTGTTTATGATCTCAAGTTTGTGATTGCAATTCAAAAACGCTTCGGGAAGACACTGGCGTGTCGATTGTGCGTGTAGAAGCGGAAGGGTGTCTAACCATTTTTTTCTGCCATGAGGCATTGAGGCGCGGAAGAGACGGAATCGAAATGGTTAAGTGAAAATAAGGCCTGCAGGCCCTGTCCTGTAATAAACATAATGTTTCTTCCCAACCTGTCGAAACTGACGCTCAACATTGAGCAAAAACGTAAACAATCTGATTCGCCAAGCAGTTATGATGCCGATGGAATTGGCGACGATGAAAACGACATTCCGCCCTACCGCCAACTACACCCACCGTCGAGGAGCCCTAAAGTTGCGTCGGAAATCATTGTACGCAGAGTCGTAATTTTGCCACGGCCGTCGGGCGCTTCTCCTGCTCACGCGATTTTACGCACTGCGTTGGAATCCTTTGGAGAGTTTCTGCTGGCCTCATACGAACCAATGGTTGAAGAAAGGTTTGAGAAGAGGCTCAATCAATGGGTGAACAGCGTTTTGACACTTCCAATGGGACCACTCGATTACAACACCGCCGTGACGTTCCTCGGAAACTACATGGCGCTGTCTATCATGGCGATCAATGCAACCGGTCCACCTCTCGCTCCGTGGGGCGGGCCGATTACGAATCCGGAATGGTATCCAGTCACAAAAACGCTCGAAATATGGGCCGCTTTAAAGGCGAACGGTCGATACCAGGCGGTTAGGAATGTCCTCAACACAATGTGCACTGGCTCTCCGCAACACCCATGGTACGACGTAGACAAGTTTTTACGACGTATGGGCACCTACCCCTTCATCGACACGTTGGGTGGCATCGTTTCCATGACGTCAGAAACGGAACCCAATCACAAACGCGAGCTGCTCATTGCAACACGCGGCAGCGAATTTATGGGACACATCTTTGTGTCATACGCAAACGAAGGCCTCGGCGCGCAACCGAGTATCAAAGGTCTGATGCCATACGGAATTCAACGGTCTGCCTTTTACCTGCCTGGTACGTGCCAACCACCCGAGCAGACGAGCGGTTTTGTCGAGTCACTTTTTAAGGTGATTCGCGAGATTGCTAATGACAACGCCATCACGCACATTTTTACATGGCCTTTGAAAAAGATGAAGGAGAGATTTGTGCGAATGGGATACGCCTTGGTGCCCAAACAAACCAACCGAGGACCAGAGTTTGAGCAGCTCAAGGCGGCCATCCACAGCATTTACGGCGTTGACTCTAGCGTCTCCGAATTCATCCTTGGTGGTGAATTGCAAAGGTTTGACTTTGTCATGTTGAAACTGTCCGAGGACTCCGAGGACTAGAAAAACGAGGGCTGTTGGCAGCCCGGCGCTGCGTTTTTACTAGATTTTTCAGATCGGCGGTGATGACCGGCCCATGTTTAGGTCCTCAATTCAGAAAACATTTGTGTTACATTCTCAACCTTCTCAACATTCTCACTCACTCACTTCAAAGTGAAACTGTGATCAGAAATGCTACAATACGTACCAAGCAGGCGTGTCTGCAACTCCACTTCCTTCAAACATATCTCTTTTGTAGACACCATTCGCCACCTTCCAGTCCGAGAGGTCGGAAGTGAAGCTGGTGGCCATCAAAAACATGCCGCTCATGTTGGTCACCTCCGATACGTTCCACTTCGAGAGGTCGGAATTGAAGCTGATGGCATCATCAAACATGTGGTACATGCTAGTCACCTTCGATACGACCCACTTCGAGAGGTCGGAAGTGAAGCTGGTGGCTCCCATAAACATGAACATCATGTCCGTCACATTCGAGACGTCCCACTGCGAGAGGTCGGAAGTGAAGCTGGTGGCACCGGAAAACATGGCACTCATGTTGGTCACCTTCGAGACCTTCCAGCGCGAGAGGTCGGAAGTGAAGCTGGTGGCTCTACTAAACATGAACTGCATGTCAGTAACCTTCGAGACCTTCCAGCGCGAGAGGTCGGAAGTGAAGCTGGTGGCCTCGGAAAACATGCCCTTCATGTTGGTCACCTCCGATACGACCCACTTCGAGAGGTCGGAAGTGAAGCTGATGGCCCCGGAAAACATGCCCTTCATGTTGGTCACCTCCGATACGTTCCACTTCGAGAGGTCGGAAGTGAAGCTGATGGCATCATCAAACATGCCGTCCATGTTGGTCACCTTCGAGACGTCCCACTTCGAGAGGTCGGAAGTGAAGCTGGT
>CAYPET010000038.1:0-9687 GCA_964409905.1 uncultured Chitinophagaceae bacterium
GCTTAAACGCAATTACTCCCTACGGTCGTAACTGCGTGAAGCCTTGAGCCGTTAGGCAACATTTGGATAAAAAAACCGAGAGTAATAAATGAATTGGATAATTTCAGCAAATTCTAAAATGTATGACCATTCAAGTTCTTTTGAACATTATGGTTCAATAGATTGGAGACAAGTAAATGCAAAATTTGAAGTTGGAGATACCATTTACATTTATTGCACTCGCCCATTAATGATGATACAGTACAAATGTATTGTTGATAGAATTGACCTTAATTCTGACGAAATTAGAAACGATAAAGAATATTGGCTTGACGAAGAGGAATATTATAAATCTCTAGACGGAAAATTTATGACCTTAAGGCTTGTTGAACAAGTTTCGAATAATCAAATGAAACTTGAGAACCTTAAGGAAAACGGACTAAAAGCTGCACCACAGGGTCCTGTAAAGATTAAAGACGACAATCTTCTGAATCACATTGAAACTTATTTTACCGACAACTATCAGACTGACTTTTTTCCTGACATTGTGAAAGAAGATGAAACAGAATATGAAGGAGCAAAAAAAGCAGTAATAGTCAACAAATACGAGAGAAGTTCAAAAGCGAGAGAAAACGCAGTGAATTTTCACGGACTGAATTGCAAAGTATGTGACTTGAATTTTAAAGAAATGTACGGTGAAATTGGAGCTGATTTTATTCACATACACCATTTAGTTCCAATTCACGAAATCGGACGAAACTATAAAATTGATTATAGAAATGATTTAATTCCAGTTTGCCCAAATTGTCATTCTATGCTTCATAGAAAAATTGATGGAAAAGAGCCAACTGTAGAAGAACTAAAAAGAATGATTAATAAATAAAAACGTTGCCTAACAATGGCTATAAGTAATTGCTTGTTCTCGCCTACTTCTGAAAATCCTCGCGGATTTTCAGTTTGGTGCGTACTTGCAAAGTTAAGTGCTAAACCACGCAACTACTCATAGCCGAGAACGTTACCAATACAAAAGCTAATAGCATTAAATAATTTTACAAAAGGCAAAAATGAAAAAGCTGCATCCAAATAACCTTATTAGTAGTGCTTTTCTCTTATTATTTCTAGTATGCTCTTCTTCACTGTATGCTCAGGGACATACAGCGCTAAAAATAGATTCACATGCTCGCAATGTATGGGTAAAACAAATGCGCAAATCACTTAAAGAGATTAAACCGGGCGATGTGCCCACAAAAGCAAAGCTGGAGACCTACGAACGAGACGGTATGATCCATCAAAAATATCGGATAATTAAAGCCGGCTTAATTCAATTTAATCCTAAGGAATGGGTTTATGTGACTCTACACTCTCAACACGATGATAACCGGATTGGAGATTTGGCAATTGCAATAGACCAGGACGGGAAATATTACTATCACCTTGGCCACGTATGTGGAGGGATTGTGCACTATCAGGCTACTACCACAAATCGCTTGTCCGGCAGCAATGATTTTTTCCTATACTTTAAAGATGATATTGATGGTTTGCCTTGGTATCCATTAAAGAGAAACCCTGTCCCTGCATCACCCTTAGTGCATGACTAAGTTCGAAAAATAGATATAATGACTTGTCTTGTGTAACAACATTGCCTAGGCACAAGAGAGCAAGCTAGCTTCACGAGCAGGGTACTTGCTTAATGTATATCCTTTCAATGCAATAACATACCATTTAAAATTTCGAAGCCTATTTTAGCTTTTTTCAACAAAATCAGGCTACATTTGCGCTCCTGAAAGTCAAAACGCTGGTTTTGGCTGTTGGAAGTCACGCCACAAGCGTGTCGTTAAAACCAAAAAAAATAAAATTATGGCAAAAGAAATCGGTGCTTATATCAAGCTACAAGCACGGGGAGGCGCAGCAAACCCATCCCCCCCAATCGGACCGGCACTAGGTGCTAAAGGTGTAAACATTATGGACTTCTGTAAGCAGTTCAATGCGCGCACCCAGGATCAACAAGGAAAATTATTACCCGTTTTAGTAACTGTTTACACAGACAAGAGTTTTGATTTCGTAATCAAAACCCCTCCTGCCGCCGTACAGTTAATGGAAGCAGCTAAACTTAAAAAAGGCTCTCCAGAAAGCAACCGTCAAAAAGTAGGCAAAGTAAACTGGGATCAGGTAAAGGCAATCGCTGAAGACAAAATGAGTGATCTAAATGCATTCACAGTAGAAAGCGCCATGAAAATGGTAGCAGGTACTGCACGCAGCATAGGCATTAACGTAACAGGTACTCCTCCTTGGGAGAACAATTAATCACCGAAAAAAGTAAAATAAAATGGGATTAACTAAAGCAAGAAAAGCAGCTGCAGAAAAAATAAACAAAGACAATTTCTATAGTCTTGATGAAGCAGCAGGATTGATAAAAGACGTAAACTGTTGCAAATTTGATGCATCAGTAGATTTACATATTCGATTGGGTGTAGACCCACGAAAAGCTGACCAAGCCATTCGTGGCACAGTTACATTGCCTCACGGTACTGGTAAAACCAAAACCGTATTGGTACTGTGCACTCCTGACAAAGAGGAAGAAGCCAAAGCAGCCGGTGCTGACTTTGTAGGTCTTGACGATTATGTAGAAAAAATCGAAAAAGGCTGGACTGATGTTGACGTAATTGTAGCTACACCATCTGTTATGCCGAAGATTGGTCGTTTGGGTCGTGTATTAGGACCGCGCAATTTGATGCCAAACCCTAAAACAGGCACTGTAACGCCAAACGTTGGCGCAGCCGTTGAAGACATCAAAGGTGGTAAAATAGCTTTTAAAGTAGACAAAGCAGGTATTATCCATGCCTCTATTGGTCGTGTATCATTTGAGCCAAGCAAGATAAAAGAAAACTCAAAAGAACTTATCGATACTATCATGCGCTTAAAGCCAAGCAGTGCAAAAGGCACCTATTTAAAAGGCCTTAGCATGGCTAGCACCATGAGCCCCGGAATTAAAATTGACACTAAATCAGTAGGTGCGTAATCGCGCAGAGCGTGACAAGGCAAATACATTAAAACATTATTATTATGGCAATGACACCCGCACAAAAAAATGAAGTAATTGAGGTATTAAAAGAGAAGTTCTCTCAATACGAAAACTTCTATCTTACCGATACTGAGTCGCTTTCAGTGGCACAAATCAACAACCTTCGTCGCACTTGTTTCGAAAAAAATGTCGAAATGAAAGTGGCTAAGAATAAACTAATCCAAAAAGCACTTGAATCATTGGATGCTGAAAAATATCAAGGCACTACGGCAGCGCTGAAAGGCGTAACCGCATTGATGTTCTCAGAAAATCCAAAAGAACCAGCAGTTATTATCTCTTCATTCAGAGATAAAAACCCTGGCGACCGCCCGGTATTAAAAGCTGCCTTTATTGATGGCGACTTATTCATGGGTGATGATCAATTGAAAGCCCTTAAAGCTATCAAGAGCAAGCAAGAGCTTATTGGTGAAATTATCGGATTGTTACAATCTCCAGCCAAAAACGTTATCAGCGCGCTACAAAGCGGCGGTGGCAAACTGGCCGGTATCCTTAAAACCCTTAGCGAAAAAGCTGAGGCATAAACATAGCTTCCAACACTCAAAATAAACATTAACACAAACATTTAAAAACAATTAAAATGGCAGATTTAAAAGATTTCGCAGAACAACTAGTAAACCTTTCTGTTAAGGATGTAAACGAATTAGCAAACATTCTTAAAGAAGAATACGGTATCGAACCAGCAGCAGCAGCTCCAGTAATGGTAGCTGGTGGTGGTGACGCAGGTGCAGGTGCAGCTGCAGCAGAGCAAACTGAATTTACTGTAGTATTAACAAACGCCGGTGCAAGTAAACTTGGCGTAGTTAAAGCAGTAAAAGAAATTACTGGTCTTGGCTTGAAAGAAGCTAAAGAACTAGTAGACGGTGCGCCTAGCAACGTGAAAGAAGGCATATCAAAAGCAGAAGCTGATGATATCGCTGGTAAATTAAAAGAAGCAGGTGCTGACGTAGAGCTTAAGTAATACAAAGTAACCTATACTGAATACAACCTCGTTACGATAATCGTAACGAGGTTTTTTTATGGGCACTATACCACCCTATCTGCTATCATTTTTTACCTGTTTCCATCACGCCGATGTCATAAATAGCCTGCAAGAATTTATTTGTAATAGTCAAATGAGTATTAATCAGGCAATACCATGTAAATTAGCCCATTCGACATCGAAAGCAGCGCTTATTAATATCATATAATATGAAAAAAATTAACTCCCTAATTCTTACTTCTCTGTTAACCTTATTCTGTGTGCAGTTGTATGCGCAACAAACCGGCCAATTGATTTTGCGCACGGAGGTGAAAACATACACATCCAATTTGAATGAATTTGTACAACAGACTGCAGCAGCTGCACCCGATTATAAATTGATTTTATTCAATAGTACGCCAACCAATTCTATCAAAGACCAATTAATTAGGCATGGTGTTGAAATGCTGGAATACGTTCCGAACAATGCCTTTTTGGTAAAATTCAACGCTTCAAACTCTTACGACTTTCTGCTTAATTGCGATGTCCTTGGAGTTTATGATGTACCCAGAGCATTGAAGTTAGACTATCGTATTATTCATTGGGACATCCCACAGCATGCAAAAGGCGAAAACGATTTGGTGAAGGTCGCTATCATTGCAATGCACGGGCTTACTATCCAAAATTTTGCTGGCGAATTAGCGCAAGAACAAATATTCCCGAGTCATTTCGGATTGGATCAACGTTTCGCCTATTGCGAATTGTCAAAAAATCAGATAGATGATATAATTAAAAAACCATGGGTACGTTCAGTAGAGCTGATTGATGAACCTGGCAGACCCGAATCAACAGAAGGTAGAACTTTACAAAAATCAAATTTGATCAATAACGATTTGACCAATGGCTTATCATTCAATGCCAGCGGGGTTAAGGTTCTCGTACGTGACGATGGTTTAGTCGGTCCCCATATCGATTTTGAAGGCCGATTAATCAATCTTACAAATGATGCAACAGGCACTCATGGTGATGGCGTGGCAGGCGTTTTTGCCGGTGCTGGCAATATAGACCCCAGTGTAGAAGGCGGGGCCTCCGGCGCCGATGTCTTTGTTATGAATTATTCAGCCAATTTTCAAGACACGACGCTAGCGCTTCACTTAAATAGTGACGTGATGATTACCAACTCATCATACAGCAATGGCTGCAACGACGGTTATACCTCTACCACACAAACGGTAGATAGACATGTTTTTGACCACCCTACACTAATGCACGTTTTTTCAGCAGGCAACTCCAACAATACAGATTGTGGCTATGGAGCCGGTAACCAATGGGGTAATATTACAGGTGGCCACAAAATGGGAAAAAATGTGATAACGGTTGCTAACCTGAATAATGATGCAAGCCTTGTTAGTTCAAGTTCACGCGGTCCTGCTCATGATGGCAGAATCAAACCCGACTTGGCCGCACATGGTCAGGGACAAATGTCAACCGACCCGAATAATGAATATGCCGCATTCAGTGGTACTTCTTCTGCTGCGCCAAGCCTTGCCGGCAATTTAGCCCAATTGGTAGAGGCTTATCGTAGTTTAAATAATAACGCTGACCCGAAATCTGCACTCATCAAAGCAGCAGCTATGAACTCTGCCACTGACCTCGGGAATCCTGGTCCGGATTTTAGATATGGCTATGGGCTGATTAATACTGCCAGAGCGTATGATATCATAGCAAATAACCAATATCTGTTTGACACCATTAACCAAGGCAGTACAAAAAATCATACGGTTACAGTACCTGCAGGAACCGGCCAATTGCGTATTATGTTATATTGGCATGACCCAGAAGCTACGGTAAATACAAATAAGGCCTTAATCAATGATTTGGATTTGGTTGTCAATAATACCTTGCTGCCTCTAGTGCTCGACCCTACACCTAACGCAACTACCTTAAACAATCCGGCCATACCTGGTGTTGATCGTTTAAATAATATTGAGCAAGTGGTTGTTGACAATCCTGCAGCAGGCAGCTATACTGTTCAAATTTCGGGGTATCAGGTACCCTCAGGACCTCAAGAATACGTTTTGGTTTACACTTTTATAAAAGATGAGATAAAAGTAACCTATCCATTAGGTGGTGAATCATTAATCCCCGGTAAATCAGAAAGAATACACTGGGATGCATATGGCGATGTGGGAAGCTTTACAGTGGCTTACAGCACTAATAATGGCAATAGCTGGACCACCATAGGCTCGGCTACCGGTGACAGAAGAAATTTGGCATGGACCGTCCCCTCAATTAGCACCGGCGAGGCTTTGATTCGTGTGAGCAGAGGATCACAGTCAGATGTAAGTGATGCTGCATTTAATATATTTCCGGTACCTGTTTTCAATATCCAACTAAAAGATACTAGTTCTGTAGAATTAAACTGGGCAACAATTTCCGGTGCTACAAAATATTTTATTTGGCGCCTGGGCAATAAGTACATGGAAATTATTGATTCTACAACCACAAATCAGTACACCCTAGGAGGATTAATGCCAGGTGAAAACTTATGGCTGAGCGTTTCTGCCAGTTCAGCAACGATTACCGGCGAACGAGCCAATGCAAAAAATTTCATTTTCAACCCGGTAGGGTCGTGCAATGGCTGCTTAAGTAGTATACGTAACTTCCCACATATTGAGAGTTTTGAATCCGGTTTTGGCTTATTCTGTCAAGGGAATAATGACGATACGGATTTTACTAATTGGAGTGGCACTACACCCACGAGTGGTACCGGTCCAAGTTTTGCATCACAAGGGTCTAACTACATTTATGTAGAATCATCTAACCCGAACAACCCTACTAAAAAAGCAATTTTAGGAAGTCCTTGCTATGATCTAATTAATACTTATACAGCACAGCTCAAATTTGATTACCATATGCTTGGTAACGAAATGGGCACATTAGAAATAGAAGTTTCAACTGATGGAGGTCAAACCTACTCAGCACCAATTTGGTCAAAAATAGGTAATCAGGGTATGACTTGGCAAAGCGACTCTATTGATTTTAGTTCTTATCAAAACAGTCAAGTGGGCTATCGTTTTGTAGTAACTACCGGTAGTGGCCCCAGATCGGATGTGGCTCTAGACAATGTTATATTTTCTGCTGAGTCCAGATTCCCTCTATCAACAACAGATGTGGCTAAAACAATTCAATACGCTATCAGCCCTAACCCATCTGATGGTAACTTTTATTTGAACACAACGCAGCATTTAAAAAGTATTCAGGTAATAAATTCATTTGGCCAGACCGTGCTGAATAATACTATGATTGATCATCATGCGAAACTAATTGACATGAAAGGAAATGCGCCTGGGATATACATCGTTATTTTATGCAATGAAAATAACGAGTATTCCAGATTGAAGATATCACTTTTCTAATGCAGCTAACCTACAGCACCAATGCATGATTTATTAATGAAAAATAGCATTCATTGTGTATCATTTCTGAAATTTATAATACTTTAAATTAGGCAGCATGAAATGAATTTGGAATTTATAAATCCGACACGAATGATATTATTTATTTAAAAAAATACGCTTTACTTTTATCGAATGGCATTAGACAAAAATCAAATAGCTAAACGAATTGCACAAGAACTACAAGATGGATATTATGTAAATTTAGGCATAGGTATACCCACCCTAGTAGCAAACTATATTCCCGAAGGTATGGAAGTGGTGCTACAGAGTGAAAACGGTCTGCTTGGTATGGGGCCCTTCCCACTGGCAGGAGAAGAGGATGCCGATTTAATTAATGCAGGCAAGCAAACAATTACGACAGTTCCGGGCAGTGCCTTTTTTGATAGTGCAATGAGCTTCGGCATGATAAGATCAGGCAAAGTGGATTTGACCGTGTTAGGCGCAATGGAAGTGGCAGAAAATGGCGATATAGCTAACTGGAAAATACCGGGTAAAATGGTCAAAGGTATGGGTGGCGCTATGGACCTGGTAGCTAGTGCAAAAAACATTATCGTTGCTATGCAGCACACCGATAGAAACGGTAATTCCAAATTACTAAAAACATGTACCTTACCCATTACAGGTTTAAACTGCGTAAAAAAGGTAGTTACCGATTTGGGCGTCTTCAATATTACATCCGCTGGTTTCGAGTGTATCGAATATGCCACCGGTGTCAGCCTAGAAGAAATAAAACAAAAAACAGCAGGAAGCTTAACCATAGCAGATAATGTAAAAGAAATGACAGTTTAAAAAAGACTTTAAGCTTCACGTTATACTCGCATAATTACCTAACTTTGCAATACTTTTTTTAAATATCTTAATGCGTCCCAGAAAGAGGAATTTTAAACCACGCCGTAAAGGCCCCGAACACCGAATCAATCAATTAATCACTGCTAAAGAAGTACGACTAGTAGGTGAAAACGTAGAACAAGGCGTTTTTCCAACTTCCAGAGCTATAGAGCTAGCCGAAGAAGCAGGACTTGATTTGGTTGAAATATCACCCACAGCTAATCCGCCTGTGTGCAGAATCATTGATTACAACAAATTTCTTTACGAGAAGAAAAAAAAGGATAAAGAAATTAAAGCAAAGGCTGCCAAAAGTGATTTAAAAGAAATTCGATTTGGTCCCAACACTGATGATCACGACTTTGAGTTTAAAACAAGGCATGCGGTTAAATTTCTTGAAGAAGGGAACAAGGTTAAAGCTTATGTACAATTTCGTGGTCGTTCGATCGTTTTTAAGGACAGAGGAGAATTGATTCTCTTGAAATTTGCCGAGCGTTTAAAAGAAGTTGCAGATTTAGAGCATATGCCAAAACTTGAAGGCAAGCGAATGCATGCGATTTTTGTTCCTAAAAAGCGCAAATAGCCCAACGTATATCTTATTCCGGTCTTCACTTGGGCGATGTAAACTATTTTTCAGGAACATGTTAAATAGTTTACATCGATTAAACTACTGATGATTTGCGTTTGTCAAAAAACCAAATCTTAAAACAGTAGTATCATGAAAAACAAAATCTTACTTACATTAGCAATGGCCTTAATTGGCTTATTCAGCTTCAGTGTAATGGCTGAAGCCAACCCTGCACATCGTGGTCGACACAAACATGTAATGTTTCGAAATGGACACCGGGTAATCGTTTGGCACAATAATTATCGGCAGTGTGGCAATCAACTAAATGCTCGATGGGGTAACAATACAATGTGTGGACATATGCGCAATATGTGGCAAGGTGGACGATGTGGCAATGCCGTTGTGCGTTGCAATCACCAAGGCTGTGACATGTTCGGAATGACATACAGAAATGGTCGTTGCTTCAATGATTCTGACCGACACAACAATCGCTATCATAATGATCGGCGTCGCGGTAACAACGGGAGGCACGGCGATGACGGTCGCAGAAATGGCAGAGGAAGAAGATAAACCTACTTAGCCAAACGCAAATAAACAGTCCTGTATTTAACAGGACTGTTTTCTTATTACCAAAATGATCATAAATGGGAAATAAAACCCGCAAAAAAATAGCCCCTTCACAACTATTCTTGTATAAACGCTTTTACCCCAAACCAATTAGATACCATAAGAAAAGGTCTTCCGTGTAAGAAGACCTTTTGTGTAAGCTCCCCCAAAAATAGTACGTTTTGAAAGTAGAAAAATCTCTTTAACT
>CAYPET010000039.1:0-9310 GCA_964409905.1 uncultured Chitinophagaceae bacterium
TGTGTTAAGCCTGCCGCTAGCGTTCATCCTGAGCCAGGATCAAACTCTCCGTTGTGAATGAGTTTGAATCCAAAAATCTCAAAATAAGAAATTGTAGTGGATTACATTTTATTGTTTGCATACATGTTAGTTTGTAAAAACCTTACGTTTTTACACTGTTGTTTCCAATCTTTCAAAGAGCTTTCCATGTTTCCATGGAACACCACCTTTTTTCAAAGGGAGTGCAAATGTATTTGGAGCTTTTTAACTGAGCAAGTTTTTTTTAATAAATTTGCAAAGTTTTTTCCGCTTTTAATCTCAATTTTTTCAAGAACAATTGGCCTAAACCAAACTCCCTTTTTCGTAAGGGAGTGCAAATGTATTTCGAGCTTTTTTAACCACCAAACTTCTTTTAAGTTTTTTTGATTATTTTTTTTCGTCAACCCTTGCTTGTTTTCGATTTAAAGAACGTTGCTTTCGCAATTGGGAGTGCAAATGTATGTGGCAAATCATTACCACCAAATTTCTTTTCCGTTTTTTTAGGATTCTTTTGCCATCGCTTCGTTAACACTTACCAGAAGGCCTTATTTTACTGCATTCCAGGCCCTTCGAATTCGGCACCACTTTCGTAAATTTTCACAGTGCATTTGAATTGTTTATACCTGGGTATCCAATTTTACCTTTGGTCATCCTTATATTTACGACATGAAAAATTTGCTATTATTCGGATTGCTATTGGTATTACATGCCAACACACTTGAGGCGCAACAGAAAATAAACATGAAGAAACCACCTACAACTCGCAAAACCAATACTAAAGAAATGTATCATGGCGAAATGATCGCCGACCCATATAGATGGCTAGAAGATGACAACTCGGAAGACACTAAAAAATGGGTAACCCTGCAAAATGATTATACTAATTCGTTTTTGAATAAAATCCCATTTAGAAACGAGGTCAAAAAAGAACTCACCAAGATGTGGAACTATGAAAAATACAGCACCCCATTTAAGAAAGGCGACTACCTATTTTTCTTTAAAAACGATGGTCTTCAAAATCAATCCATACTGTATTATCAAAAAGGTGAGAATGGGACGCCTGAGGTTTTTATAGATCCAAATCAATTGGACTCTTCGGGTACAGCGGCCTTGGGTGCTATCAAGTTTAGCAAAAACAATTTGTATTGCGCTTACTCAGTTTCGAAAGCCGGCAGTGATTGGCAAGAAATTCATGTAATGGAGGTTGCAACAAGAAACAAACTTTCAGATAATATAGCTTATACAAAATTTTCCAATATCGCCTGGATTGATGATACGGGTTTTTATTACAGTGGTTATGACAAGCCTGTAAATGAAGAACAGAAATATTCAGCCAAAACGCAGAATCAAAAGATTTTTTATCACAAAATCGGTTCAGAACAATCAGAAGATGAACTGATATATGAAGACCCCGAAAACCCGCTGCGGTATAAGGGCGTGAGTGTTAGCAATGATCAGCAGTATTTGATTTTATATGAATCTACAGGTACAGATGGCAGTCAAATCAGCTACCTCAAACTGGATGGTGAACAAAAAGAATTTACGCTCTTACTGAAAGGCTTTGAGTATAATTATAATGTTTTGGACGTGATTAATGATCAGTTCTACGTTTTAACAAATGATGGGCGCGGCCTTGCCAGCAACTACCACATTGTGGCCATTAACCCGCAAAACCCTGCAAGTAATAGTTGGCAAACAATTGTTGCCGGATCAGAGCACAAGCTGGAAAACGCCAATATCGTGGGCAATAGCATCATTTGCGAGTATTTAAAGAATGCCAGCAGTCATGTAGTGCAATATTCCCTAAAAGGCACTTATGAGGCTGAAATCGAATTGCCCGGCATTGGCAATGTCAGTGGTTTTAGTGGTGACATATCTGACCCTTACACATTCTACACATTTAGTTCGTTTAATGTGCCACCTTCTATTTACCGCTATGACATTAAAAAAATGAAAAGCACGCTATTCAAAGAAGTTGTTTTACCTATCAACACCCAAAATATAAAAGTTGAGCAGCGATTCTTTCCTTCGCTAGATGGCACCATGATTCCTATGTTTATTGTACACAGATCAGATATTGTGCTGGGCGCCCAGCCAAATCCGGTGTTGATGTATGGCTATGGTGGCTTTAATATCTCACTCGGGCCAACCTTCAGCATCCCTAATCTCTATTTTGTGCAACAGGGCGGCATATACGTCATGGTCAATTTGCGCGGTGGTGGCGAGTTTGGCGAACAATGGCACCAAGACGGCATGCTGGACAGAAAACAACACGTATTTGATGATTTTATTTCGGCAGCCGAATATCTTATCAGCGAAAAAATAACTAACAAGGATAAAATCGCCATCAGTGGCCGAAGCAATGGTGGCCTGCTGGTAGGAGCCTGCATGACACAACGCCCCGATTTATTCAAAGTAGCCCTGCCTGGCGTAGGTGTATTGGACATGTTACGTTACCACAAATTCACCGTCGGTTGGGGCTGGGCCGTTGAGTACGGCAGCAGCGATAATGAGGAACAATTCAAGTACCTCATCAAATATTCGCCCTTGCACAACGTAAAAAAGAATACCGACTACCCTGCCACGCTTATTACGACGGCAGACCATGACGACCGTGTGGTCCCGGCGCATTCCTTCAAATTTGCGGCTACCCTGCAGGAAAAAAACAGCAATAAAAACCCTGCCTTAATCCGTATTGATAAGCAAGCGGGCCATGGAGCCGGTAAGCCAACATCAAAAGTGATTGATGAATATACCGACGTGCTAAGCTTCACTATGTATCATTTGGGCATGACACCAAAATAGGCTCGCTATGCAAAAAAGACTCTTCCTGCTTTTTCTCAGCCTTTTATTGCCGGGCTTATTTACCCTTGCGCAGGACAAGGCATACGCCAAAAAACTTATCACCGACCTTTGCAGTCCTGCCATGTCGGGGCGTGGCTATGTAAACGACGGGGTAAACAAAGCAGCCGATTATATAGCGCAGGAGTTTGAAAAGCTGGGCGTTCAAAAGTTTGGCGATTCGTATTTCCAGTCGTTTCAAATGCCTATCAATACCTTTCCGCAGGATATTGTTTGCACGCTGGATAATGCAGCGCTGCAGGAAGGCCGACATTTTCTGATGCGTCCCAACTCAGGAGATTGCAACGGCCGCTACACCCTTTCGCATTTCGACCTGGCCGACGAAATGGATTCTATACTGTATGAAAAAAAACGCCTGATTGGCCTACAGGAAAATGAAGCCATCGTAATACAGCATCCGCCCAAGGTTTTCCAACCAATGGATGCCACTATCCATATCAGCAGCACAGACCAAAAAATTATTCATAGTCTTGCGCCAACAGCTGATGATAAATGCCGCTTGATTTTCACCGACAGTATTATACACAATGCCGGCACTCTGACGATAAAAGCTAAGCATCAGCTCATACCCGACTTTACTACCAAAAATGTCATTGGTTACCTGCCCGCCAAGAAAAGAAGAAACCGAAACAACTATCTTGTCTTTACGGCACACTACGATCATTTGGGTAAGATGGGCGAAGCCATGTTTCCCGGCGCGAGCGATAATGCCAGCGGCACCGCCATGGTGCTGAATCTGGCGAAACATTTTCAGCAGCGGAATAATGACTATTCCATTGTATTTATGCTATTCGCGGGCGAGGAAGCCGGACTACTCGGCTCGGAGTATTATACCGAGCATCCTATTTTCCCGATAGAGCAGATAAAAATGCTGGTGAATTTAGATATTATGGGCAGTGCCGAAAATGGCATTGTGGTCGTCAACGCTACCGAATTCCCCAAACAGTTCCAGCGCCTGAAAAACATCAATAAGGCAAAAAAACACCTGCCCGAAGTGCGCCCCCGTGGCCCCACACGCAATAGCGACCACTACCACTTTTACAAAAAAGGCATCCCCTCCTTTTTTATCTACAGCAATGGCGGCCCCGGCTTTTATCATGACATTGACGATACGCCCGAAAGCTTACCCATGAGTAATTACGAAAATGTGTTTAAGCTGTTGGTAGATTTTGTAGGGACGTTTTAGTAAAAAAAGAAGCAATTGAGGCCCCGAGTCCTCTGCGAGAGACAAGGAGGGGAAGAAATGTTCTACTTTCGAAATTCTGAGCAGTAGGATTGAATACATTCACCAGAACCCAGTTCGTGCAAAAATCGTATCTAAAGCGGAAGAATATTTATATAGTAGTGCTATGGATTACTACAACGGCAAACAAATTGGCTTTTTGGAAATTGATTTTGTGTAGTTTTTCGAGCCGGAGGCTCATATTTATTCAAAATCCCTAGGCAGGAGCCTACGGATAGGTGTGAGACTCGGAGGGGAAGAAATCCGCCAGTTGGCATTCTTACGCTATTAGATAGAGACTCGATAGGGAAAAAAGGCGAAAAGATACTTGTGCTGGTTGGTAAAGAAATACCCAAACTAGTTTTATATTTGAACAGAAGTAAAAATTTGAAGTTTTTATCAATTTACTAGTGTATTATTCAAAACTTACAAATTGTAGAACAATCTTTTGACTTTCTCTATAAAACAATCAATAAGTATGAATAAATATTTCATACCTATAATAGTACTAACAACAATAGCTGTTAGCAGCTGTTCGAAAAATGCCATCGAAAGAGGTCAAATTAAAGTTGAACTTGGAACTAAGAAATACAAGTTTGATAAAACCAGTGCTGAATCATATTCTGATGGCTTTATTTTAAATGCTGCCAACGGATCAGATACTATTGAATAGTATTTCGATGATGATGGTGCGAATGGTGAAGTAGAAGATTTTTATATATTCGTTAATGGTGTTTCATGGGAGGCTACGTACAACCCTAACAATCCTTACAAAAATGAGTATACTAACATAGGCAATCGAATCAATGGAGTAACTGAGGCGACTGCAATAGATCAAGATCCTCAAACCGAACAAACAATAACCATTGAAGTTAAAGATTTCTCAATACAATAATGCTATCCAACTAGCACATAGTTCTTGTGGGCAACTACACTCTTCCCCGCTGAGTCTCTCGCAGAGGACGCTGCGGTAATCTCCCACTCTCCGTAGCCTCCGGCTACGGATTCCAAATAAAATAGAGTCTCCAACGCACATAACAAACTAAAGATACGTATTTACATTGCTTATTTCGTTCTGGCAATAGAAATACTTACCGTATCACCATCAGCATAGCAAAGCGCGTACTATCTATCACATCATAGGCAGTGCGTTTTTTCAAAACCTGTAAGCGCTCGCCGGCAGCACAAAGAACCGTATCGCCCTTTGCTATTTTTTCCGAACGATACACCAGCCGAAGCTCCTTGCCCTCGGCCGCCAGCAACTTTTTGTATAGCAGCACCACATCATTATGATGGTTATGCTCATGCGGAAAATCAGTATCTTTTTCATAAGCCGCCCACACCGTAAAGCGTTGGGGCAAATCGGCGCGATGCGCCTGCATATAAGCGCCCTCCATTTCTTCGGGCTGATAAAAATCCGCCTGCTGATTCATTTGCTCTTGCGAGCGCAGCAGCATCCATCCGCCCATCACCGCCAGCAGCAGCACCAGACCATACACAACATAAGGGGGCTGCTTTTGGGCTATACCCACCACCATATCATGCAGCACAATGGCCAGCATCACCGCCCACACAGGCAATATGGGCGCCAGATACCAGTCCAGCTTGGCTGCCGGAATCGATATCACCACCACATATATAAGCAAGGCACCCAAGAGGCTACCCACGAGGCGCTTGTGCGTGCCGCCAAATAAAAAAAAGTACATCGGCAACACCACCACACTTAGCCAGCTGTACACGGGGTTGAGCTCGGTAAACATACGCTCCACATAAAAAAAGAACCCCTGCCGATGCCAGGGCATCACATTGTACAGGTAGCGCTTATACTCCGAAAACCATACCTGCCCAAAATTACCCGCCTGCGCCTGCTCTTTTAGCAGATAATAAAGCAGTATGCCTGTCAGATTAAAAGCAAGGGCCGCATAAGTCGCCCGCGACTGCAGCACCAGCTGCCCGCTGCCATTGCGCAGCAGTATAAACAGCAGGCTGGGCACCATGAGCAATACCGCCGTAGATTTGGTAAGAAACGCCAGAAAAAACAAGCCACCCAGCAGGTACAGCCTGCGGTTGTTGCCAGTAGCCTCCGGCCGAATGCCCGTGGCCAGCAGTACGCAAGCCGTAAGCAAAAACACCAGCATCGCATCCAAATCTGCCGTCATAAACACATGCGGCCGCATCAGCCCCGGCATGCTAATGATAATGATGCAAGTACCCACAGCCGTTGCCACAGAAAGATGTTTTTTAAGATAGCTAAATACCATAACCAACAAAGCCAGCAAGGCCAAAAAAGAAGGCAGGCGCAGGCTAAACAAACTTATCCCAAACAGCCGCGCCGCCGCAGCCTGCAACCACAATGCCAGCGGCGGCTTGGTATTATAAAAACTCGGTATGTCATCCACCGTATACAGCAACCACTTTTTGTGTTGCAACATGCCCAGCGCATTATTGGAATAAATGGCTTCGTCCCATATAAAGGCACTCCGGCTGTACATAAGCATCAGCAGGTGTACCAAGGTATATACCGCCAGCAGCGATAAAACTGTGGCGAGCACATAGCGCACTATTTTGTTGTAAGCTTTCATAACCGCTGCGCGATCGTTTGCCTTTATTATAAATACAAACGAAAGCGATGTAATGATACTTAAATTTTGAGTATTCGGCCTGTCCGATTGTGAAAGAAAAATGACAAGCAAAAAGGCTAAATCTGCTTGTCGCAATTTACTTTTAGGCCTCTTATAATAAATTGCAAATGAAAAACACTATAATTTTATTGGTTATGTGCCTTGGCATAGTGGCCATTTCAGGTTGTAAAAAAGAACCTGTTACCCCCGACCCAACCCCTCCGTGCCCTACTAAAACATGGCATGAAGATGCCGACGGTGATGGCTTGGGTAATCCTGATGTAAAGCTTGAAAGTTGTGACCAGCCTACGGGATACGTACTTGATAATACAGACCCCATCGACAAAAACGTTGAGCGTAAACAAGTGCCTATCATGATGAAAATGTCGGGCGAAACCTGCCCACCTTGTGGTGGCTGGGGCTGGACGGCCTGGGAAGAACTTTCCGGCAAGTTTAAAGGCAAAGCTTTTTGCTGGACCAATTATGGCACCTTTGTTTCCAACGGAAACTTTAGAGGTCAGGAAATAACACCCACTATGCAGGCCATGCAAGATCGTTTTTGGAAAAGTAATAGCAAACCAAGCTTCGTGACCGGCAATACGGATTATGGTACAAAGCCTGAAGACGCCGAAACAAGTGCCAACGATTTCATTGCACAACAAGCAACTGTGTCAGCAGTGCTTGATACAAAATTCAATGGCGATGAATTGACATTGACTGCCGAAGTTGAATTTTTTGATAACATGCCGGGCGAGTATTACCTGGGCGCCTATGTGGTAGAAGATCAAGTGGTGGGTTATCAATCCGGCCACCCCGACCCTAACAATGCTTCTCACCACTATGTTATGCGAGGCTCTATGTCTACTACAGCATGGGGCTTACCTTTGGTAAACACCGGCGCATTGAGTGGTGATAAATTTATCAAAACATTTACGGCCAATATCCCAACAAGCTTTAACCGTGAAAACTTATCATACGGTGTGGTGATTTGGAAAAAAGTAGGTTTGACGTACATATTTGTCAATGCCTATACTACGCAGAAATAATATTCATGTAGCACCATACATAAAAAAAGGTGATTCAGTTGAATCACCTTTTTTTATTCTGGACCTTCGTTCGCTGCTTTTTCGCTATCTTAGCCACTAAATACATTGAACATGACAGGATTAATTATTTTAGGCATCATTGCAGCCCTTGCACTTTGGGCTATGAGTATTTATAACGGCCTCATCAAGGCCAGAAATATGGTGCGTGAGGCATTCAGCGGAATAGATGTCTTCTTAAAGAAAAGATTCGACCTTATACCCAACCTTGTTGAAGTAGTGAAAGGCTATGCAAAACACGAAAGCGAAACCCTTGCAAAAGTAATGCAATACCGCGCCGAGGGTGGCCCGCGTGGTGTAGAAGAGGCTGCTGCGGCTGACGCCAAAGTCACGCAGGCCTTAGTTAATCTGCGCGCAGTGGCCGAAGCTTACCCGGATCTTAAAGCTGATACACAATACCAGCAATTAATGACAGATTTAAGTAGCATGGAAAGCGAATTGGCCAGCGCCCGTCGTTATTACAATGGCGCAACACGTGCCTATAATGACCAATTGATGGTTTTCCCGAATAATATGCTGGCAGGCATGTTCAATTTTAAAGAAGAAGCCTACTACGAAATTGAAGATAGCGTGCAGCGCAATGCTCCTGAGGTAAAATTTTAATTTCAATTGAAAAGAATTGCTTTCATACTAAGCCTCTGCTTTATTGCGTTGGCAGTGCATGCTGATGAACGTATTCTGGCCTATCATGCTGATATTACCATCAACAAAGATCGTAGTGTTCGAATACAGGAAAACATTACGGTGACGGTTGAAGGCTTTATTTTCAAGCGCGGAATATACCGTGATATTCCTACGAGCTATGATTTTAAAGGCGGCAAGTATCGAATTGGTTTTGAGATACTTGATGTCAAAAAAAATAATGCCCCCGAAGCCTATCATACAAAAAATATGAGCAACGGCAAACGCATTTACATTGGGAGCAAAGACGAACTGCTTGAACCGGGCGTTTACCAATACAGCCTAACCTATGAGGTAGACCATGTGTTGAATTTATTTGATGATTATGACGAGCTGGTATGGAATGTGAATGGCAATGGTTGGGATGTCAATATTGATAGCATATCCGCAACAATACATTTTCCCGGCGAAGCCAAGCATAAACAATCAGCAGTATATACAGGCGCCTACGGCAATACCGCTACCGAAGCACGCATTTTGCAAGAGCCACATCAACTCACTTTCATTTCAAATCATCCAATGCGGCCGCGTGAAGGCATGACGATTGCTGCCGCCTGGGAGAAAGGTTTTGTAGATTACCCCACCGCATTTGACCAATTTATTTTTAAGCTGAAAACTTTCTCACTTTGGTTCGTTGCAGGCGGAGGTGTTTTGTTTACATTACTTGTCAATTTATTTTTCTGGCGAAAGAAAGGTCGCGACCCCAAAAAAGGTATCATCATACCACAGTTTAGTGCGCCGGATGGGATAAGCCCTGCCGATTGTGCCTATGTAGACAATTATTTTCGCTATACACATCGTGC
>CAYPET010000040.1:0-8704 GCA_964409905.1 uncultured Chitinophagaceae bacterium
AATGACAAAAATTTGACTCTCGCTAAATTTTGATTTTTTCATGTCTTCCGATTTAAAATTAAAATATTCCAGTTCTAATCGGTAACATTTTTAGGGTAGCTTACAATCCCTTCCAATCAATAAAGGTTATCAAACCAAAAAAATATAAATTTGCACGCTTCACACCCTTTGTATCGGTGTGATTAAAATAACGAACAATGAGTTTAACGAAAGTAACCTTGCCTGATGGCAGCGTAAAAGAATTTGAGTTGGGTGCCACCTCACTGGATGTGGCTATGAGTATTAGCGAAGGCCTGGCGCGCAATGTGCTGGCCGCAGAAGTAAACGGAGAAGTATGGGATGCTACCCGTCAGCTGCCCGCCGAGGCCAATGTGAAGCTATTACAGTTTAAAGATGATGCCGGGCGCGATACCTTCTGGCATAGCTCGGCACACTTAATGGCTGAGGCGATTGAGGCCTTATATCCGGGCGTAAAGTTTTGGGTCGGTCCTCCGGTTGATGGTGGGTTTTATTACGACGTAGACTTTGGCGATACTCATATTAGCGACGATGATTTGGCCAAGATAGAAGCCAAAATGAAAGAGCTTGCCAAGCAAAAAAATCCATACATCCGCATAGAGCAGCCTAAGGATGAAGCTGTAGCTTATTTCACCGAGAAAGGGGATGAGTACAAACTCGACCTCCTGCAAGGACTGGAAGATGGAAAGATTACCTTCTACAAACAGGGGGCCTTTACTGATTTGTGTCGTGGGCCGCACATTCCGCATACCGGCATGATAAAGGCGCTTAAGCTAACAGCCCTTGCCGGCGCTTACTGGAAAGGGGATGAAAAAAATAAACAGCTAACCCGTATCTATGGTGTGAGTTTCCCCGATAAAAAATTATTGGCTGATCATTTGCACATGTTGGAGGAAGCCAAAAAACGCGACCATCGCAAGCTGGCTAAGGAAATGAGTATTTACACCATGAACGATGATATTGGTCAGGGATTGGTGCTGTGGATGCCGAACGGTACGGTGATTATTGAGGAGTTGGAAAAACTTGCTAAAGAAACCGAGGAAGAAGCAGGCTACAAACGCGTGGTAACGCCGCACATTGCCAAAGAGAATTTATATCTCACCAGCGGGCACTTGCCTTATTATGCCGATAGCATGTATCCACCCATGGAACTGGACGGCGCCAAATATTATCTCAAGGCTATGAACTGTCCGCATCATCACAAAATTTTTGATGCCGAGCCGCATTCCTACCGCGATATGCCAATTCGTTTGGCGGAGTATGGCACCTGCTACCGCTATGAGCAAAGCGGCGAATTATTTGGGCTCATGCGAGTGCGTTGTTTGCACATGAATGATGCGCATATCTATTGCAGTAAAGAGCAGTTTGAGCAGGAGTTTAAAGCGGTAAATGCCATGTATCTGAAATACTTTGAGATTTTTGGTATTGACAAATATGTGATGCGGTTGTCTCTGCACGATCCCGAAAAACTGGGTCAGAAGTACGTGAACGAACCCGAACTTTGGTTAGAAACCGAAGAAATGGTAAGACAGGTGTTGATAGAGTCCGGAACGCCATTCGTGGAAGTGAAGGATGAAGGGGCTTTTTATGGTCCAAAAATCGACGTACAGATTTGGAGTGCCATAGGTCGCGAATTTACACTGGCTACGAATCAAGTGGACTTTGCGCAGAGTCGTTCATTCAATTTGTCATTTACCAATGCCAATAACGAAGCGGAAATTCCGTTAATCATACACCGTGCTCCATTGGGTACGCATGAGCGTTTTATCGGATTCTTGCTGGAGCATTATGCCGGCAAATTGCCTTTGTGGTTAGCACCATTGCAAGTGAAATTATTGCCAATTTCGGACAAGTATATGGATTATACCAAAGCTGTACATACCAAATTGCGCAAAGCCGGTATTCGTGCAGAGATTGATAGCCGCGCCGAAAAGGTTGGTCGTAAAATACGGGATGCTGAGATTAGCCGAGTGCCGTACATGTTTATTTTAGGTGAAAAAGAAGAAAGCGACAATACTGTTTCTGTTCGTGTGCAAGGGAAAGGCGAAGAAGGACAAGGTGATTTGGGTGCCATTGCTGTAGATGCCATTATCGAAGAAATGGTCACAAAAATTGCCAATAGAGAAGGGTAGTTCCGTCTCTACCTGTATATGCTTCTTGACAGAAGAAACTGAATAACTAAGATTGTGGAGTTCTTTTTATGTGAAGTGCTTCCACAAAAATCTTATTGCACTTCCCATCTTGTAAAGATTGAAGTGTAAATTCTATCCGAACATTTAATTCCTTCGTAAATTCGCGCATACATTTTTTACAACAATGGTAGAATTAGTAGTTCCGACAATAGGCGAAAGTATAAACGAGGTGACACTGGCAGAATGGAAGGTGTCGGAAGGTGATTACGTTAAGCGCGATCAAATAATATGCGAGTTTGAAAGTGAAAAAGCTACCTTAGATTTTCCATCAGAAGTGGCGGGTACAATCACCTTTGTTGCCAAGGAGGGTGATGATTTAGAAATTGGCGCAGTGGTTTGTAAAATTGATGAAACAGCTGAAGCGCCAAAAGAGGTGCCCAAGCCTTCAGCACCACCTGTACAAGCTCCCGAAGAAAAAGCTCAGGAAATTGTTCAGCAAGTAGATACTCCTCCGGCTAAAGATTTATTTTCAGAGATAAAGGCAACACCTGTCGCCAAAGAAATGATGGAGGATAAAAAAATTGATCCTTCAAAATTGACTGGCAGCGGACCTGATGGTCGGATTACCAAAGGTGATGTACTCAAATACATTGCCGGACCAGTTGATAGTAATAAAAAGCCATTTAGCAGGGATGAGAAAAGTGAAAAAATGAGCAAACTGCGCCGCACTATCAGCAGGCGATTGGTTGAAGCAAAAAATACCACGGCTATGCTCACCACCTTTAATGAGGTTGATATGAGTGCTATCATGCAATTGCGTGAGCAGTTTAAAGACACTTTCAAGGAAAAGCATGGCATTGGGCTCGGGTTCATGAGCTTTTTTACACGGGCCTGTGCTATTGCCTTACAAGAATGGCCATCTGTAAACGCTTATATTGATGGTGATGAAATAATCTATCATGATTACGTTGATGTATCCATAGCTGTTTCGGCACCAAAAGGTTTGGTTGTTCCTGTGATTCGAAATGCAGAGAGCTTAACCATGGATGGTATTGAAAAAGAGGTAAAACGATTGGCTATTCGAGCGCGCGATAATAAGCTTGAGCTCGAAGAAATGCAGGGTGGAACTTTTACTATCACGAATGGTGGAGTGTTTGGTTCGTTGCTCAGTACACCCATACTCAATATGCCACAGTCAGCTATTTTGGGGATGCATAAAATTGAAGACCGCCCGGTTGCGATAAATGGTAAAGTAGAAATCCGTCCGATGATGTATGTGGCACTGAGTTATGACCATAGAATTATTGATGGTCGCGAAAGTGTTGGTTTTTTGGTACGCGTGAAAGAATTGCTTGAAAATCCTACCAAAATGATAGCGGCAAAGTCTGTAGAAGAAGTGCTGCTGGATTTGTAGTCTTGGTTTATTTTAGCTTGTATAATATGCAATGGTGACTAAGCAAGGTTGCCCTTGATGATACGATTACCTCGTAAAAAGTCGGTCACTTTCATCCTTTTTTTTCCCTGCATTTGTATCTCATTTAGATATATCCAGCCGTCCTGGCATGCTATGCGGATATACTCTTTGTCATCAGTATCAACAAAGCCAGGTGCAGGGCTATTGCTATCGGCTGTGTAATTACACTGAAATACTTTCACTATTTTTTCTTGTAAATACATGTGCGCAGCAGGGTAGGGATTCAGACCTCTCACAAAATTAATAATGTCGTCACCCTTTTTGCTCCAAGTAATAATGCAATCATCTTTAAATATTTTGGGAGCCTTTTTATCAGCATTATTAAACGGTTGAGGTTTAGATATTAGTTTGCCCGAGCAAAGTTCATCTAGAGTTTGAACAATCAATTGACCACCAGTTTCGGCTAACTTGTCATGCAAAGAGCCGGCTGTTTCTGTTTTGGAGATAGCTACAGGCTGCTGCAATAGGATATCACCGGCATCAATTTCATGTTTTAGTTGAAAGGTAGTGACGCCGGTTTGGGTTTCACCATTTATTATGGCCCAATTTATAGGTGCTGCTCCTCGGTAATCAGGCAATAATGATGCATGAATATTAATGGTGCCATATGGTGGCATATCCCACACGCTGACGGGTAACATTCGAAAAGCCACCACTACTTGCACATCTGCATGATAGCTGGCTAGCTCCTCTTGAAAATCGGGTGATTTAAGATTTTTTGGTTGTAATACCGGTAAGTTATGCTGCTGGGCAAATATTTTGACGGCCGAAGCTTGCTCCTGCATACCACGACCGCTTTTTTTATCGTCATTAGTCACCACTGCTACCACATTGTAATCGGCTGCTAATAAATAGCGGAGGGCCGTAACAGCAAAATCTGGTGTGCCCATAAATACAATACGCAGTTCCCGTTTACTTTTCATAAAATCCGTTCAAATTTAATGGCTTAATTTTGTTTCATGACCAAAAAGGAAATTTTAATAACGCCTTCGGCAACAAGCCAACAAGCTATAAGTGATAATCCCTTGCAAGCCATTAAGGAAAGAAATCAGGGGGCTATTACGAAAATTAACGATGTTCTGGCCATTACCTTGGGGCATAAGTTTGGTAGATTAATGCATGCTGGCTTAACGGTTTTTACAGAATATTTGTTGTACGCACTTGCCCTGTTTGTATTGCTCTCTATCTTCATGATAGAAAAAGTGTCACCGTTTTACTTATTAGATCAGATGCAACAAATTGAAGTGGTCCAAGATGCTTTAAATCCACATATCATTTCAAGTTTTGTTTTTGTAATCAAATCCATGATTGGTTTAATAGCCTTGCTGATATTGCTGCTTGCATTAACCTTGCGCAAAGGTCGGTTACGAAAAAATAAGCTTCAAATGGCAATTGTAGAATTGCGCACTGTAACTAATGAGCTTGCCCTAAATAACGAGCAATTGGATACATTGGATAAAGCTTCGGATAATATCTTTGAGTCTGCAAATTTTTTAGCCAATGAGGCTTCCATAAAATAAAACCTCATTAAAACGGGTCTTGCAAAAAATAAAAACCCTCCGAGAGGAGGGTGCTTCATAATACAACTTGAGATATAACGTTAGGCTAGTTTGGCAATATGCTTGGCAGCCTGAGATTTCAAGTTTGCTGCTTTATTTTTATGAATTGCATTGCGTTTTGCCAACTTGTCAAGCATAGAAGATACCGCAGGGAGCATTTCTGCCGCTTCTTTCTTATCTTCCAATCCCATTAATTTGCGGTATGCATTACGCATAGTTTTCGCGTAGTAACGGTTATGATCTCTGCGTTTGATACTTTTTCTAGCTGACTTTTTAGTTGCTGCGTGATTAGCCATGTTTTCTAAAATTGGAACGCAAAAGTAATGTAATATTTCAGAAAAACCGCCTCAAACGGTAAAAAATATCCAAAAATTCATTTTAAGAAATTGCACTTTATCAGTAATTATTTCGGCTGTAACTTCGCGCCTACCCTTATTTGGCGCATAAAATGAAAGATTTTTCCTTCCTGACGAACTCGCACCCGCAATATATTGAAAATTTATATATTGACTTTACCAACAATCCTGATGCTGTTGATCCTGAGTTGAAAAAATTCTTTCAGGGCTTTGATTTTGCCATTAACTACGGCAATGGCGCACTAGCTAAAACACAGCAAAATGGGATTTTAGACAAAACAGCTGATAATACATTACAGCGAACTGCCGTATTGCCAGATGGATTTGATTTTATAAAGGAATTTGCCGTCTTTAAGTATATACGTGCTTATCGAAAACGTGCCCATTTAATCTCGAATACCAATCCAATTCGCCAACGTAAAGACAGAAAAGCTTGTGTTACACTGGACTGTTTTGGGTTAGATGAATCCGATTTGAATACCCGTTTTTTGGCTGGTCGTTTTATTGGCTTAAACGAAGCAACTTTAGCCGAAATCCGGGACAGACTGCAGCTGATATATGCGGGGAATGTTGGCATTGAATACACCTATATCAATGACGAAGAACGATGTAAGTGGGTAGAAAGGGAGTTTGAACAAGCCATGGTATCTGATGTTGTTATCGAGAAAAAAAGACGCATCCTGCAAAAACTAAATGAAAGTGTGATTTTCGAAAAGTTTTTGCATACTAAATATATTGGGCAAAAGCGTTTTTCACTGGAAGGGGGCGAGAGTACTATTGCGGGCTTAGATGCCATCATTAATGAAGCCGGAGAGGCAGGGGTAAAAGAGGTGGTGATTGGTATGGCGCATCGGGGCCGCTTGAATGTGTTGGCTAATACCCTGCAGAAAACCTATAAACAGATTTTTAGTGAGTTTGAGGGTACAATGCCAGAGGATACCACCATGGGTAGTGGAGATGTTAAATACCACCTTGGTTTTCGCTCAAATGTAAAAACAATGTATGACACCGAAATTAACCTGCAAATTGCTCCAAATCCGTCGCATCTAGAATGTGTTAATCCTATAGTTGAAGGTTTTGCACGTGCAAAGGCCGATACCTTATATGGTAGTCAATTCGAACAAATATTACCTATTTTAATTCATGGCGATGCTGCAATCGCTGGTCAAGGTATTGTGTATGAGGTGTTGCAAATGAGCAAGTTACGCGGTTATTATACTGGTGGAACCATTCACTTTGTCATAAATAATCAGATAGGGTTTACCACCGACTTTGATGATGCACGTAGTACTGATTACTGTACCAGTATTGCATCCATGGTACAGGCTCCTGTTTTTCATGTCAATGGTGATGACCCGGAGGCGGTTGTGAAAGTTTGTGAATTAGCACTAAAGTTTAGACAAAAATTCAATTCTGATGTATTTGTTGATATGGTTTGTTATCGTAAATGGGGGCACAACGAAGGTGATGACCCTAAGTTTACCCAACCCCAACTGTATGATGTGATTGATAATCATAAAAACCCAAGAGAATTGTATGTAGAACATCTCAAAGAAGTGGGCCTTATTGATGAGGCTGAGGAACAAAAGTTAGAAGACGAATTCTGGACCGAGTTGCAAAATAGGTTGGATGAAACAAAACAAGAACCGTTAACTTACGAAAGACAGGCTCCGGAGATTGCATGGGGAGATTTGAAAAAAGCCAAACCCGAAGATTTCTTCGAAAGTCCAGGTACCGCCGTAGATATTGATGATTTTAATAATGTATTTGGTGCAATTATGAATCTGCCTGAAGGCTTTACTGCCTTAAGGAAAATCGATAAATTATTGCGCGATAAGCGAAAATTGTTTTCAGAAACACAACAACTTGATTGGGCTACTGGTGAATTGATGGCTTATGCCACTTTATTAAACGAAGGCCATAATGTGAGAATGAGCGGTCAAGATGTTAAAAGAGGTACTTTTAGCCATAGGCACGCCATTATCCGCGACCAGGAAAAACAGAAATCCTATAATCGACTAAATCATATACGCGAAGGGCAAGGAGAGTTTAAGATTTATAATTCATTGCTAAGTGAGTTTGCCGTGTTGGGTTTTGAATATGGATATGCAATGGCAGATCCGCACTGCCTCACTATCTGGGAGGCTCAGTTTGGTGACTTTTTTAATGGAGCTCAAGTTATAATCGACCAATATATTACCAGTGCCGAAACAAAATGGGGCAAGAATAATGGCCTTGTGATGCTGTTACCACATGGTTTTGAAGGGCAGGGGCCAGAACATTCTAGTGCTCGTATTGAGCGTTTTTTACAAGCTTGTTCAGAATTGAATATCATTGTGACGAATTGTACGACAGCTGCCAATTTCTTTCATGTATTGCGCAGACAGTTGAAATTTAAGTTTAGAAAACCGCTGATTAATTTTTCGCCTAAAGCTAATTTGCGTTTAGATAAAGCGTATTCGCACATTTCCGAGTTTACAGAAGGGCGATTCAACGAAGTAATTGACGACCCTTATGTTACCGCTACTGCCCCTCAAGTTAAACGGGTATTGCTATGTTCTGGTAAGATTTATTTTGATTTGCTTGAACAGCAACAGCGTGATGAAAGGAAAGATGTAGCCATCATTCGTGTTGAACAACTGTACCCTTTTCCGCACAATCAGATTAGCCTCGTGCGCAAGAAATATAGTGCCGCACAATTTATTTGGGTACAAGAAGAGCCTTATAATATGGGTGCCATAGCGTTTTTGAAGTTGATATTGGATGCTGATTTTAAAATTGGCTATCTGGCAAGAGCTGCTTCGGCTGCCACTGCAACAGGTTATGCCAAACAGCACGCGGCAGAACAGCAGGCAATTATTGACCAGGCGTTTAAATTGTAGGACTTCTGTTATTCCTTGATTTTTTTTCTGTAGTCGCTCATTAAGCGTTTGATAAAAGATAGAAAAAAGATTATTCAAACATCAACTCGTTACTTTTGATTGAGCATGTTAACTTGTAGGTTATGAAAAAATTTTACGCCTGGCTAAATGCCGCATTGGTGCTCTTGGTTATTTTCTGGAATTATTATAGTAATACAGGCAGGATTAACGGAAACACAGTTGCTGATATTAGCGATAAATATGCCAATTTGTTTACACCGGCGGGATATGCCTTTGCTATTTG
>CAYPET010000041.1:0-8627 GCA_964409905.1 uncultured Chitinophagaceae bacterium
AAATCGGGTAAAAAAGATAGCGCAAAAGCAGGAAGTCTTACTGACATTTTGGGTGAAGAGGATGCCACAGATGCAAAAGGGCTTGACACAAGCGGTTTTGCAAACTTGAGTGAAGCAGAACAACGCGAGAAAGCCTTAAAAGAAAACCCATTGCGATTTTACTTATTGGGTGGTTTTGAAGCGAGAACTAACCCAGAGACGGGAGAGTTAATCAATGAGTCGCGCATTTCGTACGTTAGTAATGCTGATACTGCCGCATTAAATCGTCTTTTTAACTTAGATGTTGTTAAAAGAGAATTCCCACGCGATTTGAAATTCTTATATGGCATGCCGGATAAATCTTTAATGGATAAAAACATTTCTGTTTTATATGCCATTCGTAAACAATCTCCCAATAATGATCGTGCACCATTAGATGGTGACGCAGTTTCTTCGGCGACTAGCGATTTTGACCAATTTGGTAATCCTGAGATTCGAATGAACATGAACAACAAAGGGGCCATTAAATGGGCCAAACTAACTGAAAAAAATGTTGGCAGACCAATTGCTATAGTGCTTGATGATGTTGTATACTCGGCACCCGCTCCTAGTGAGAAAATTGCAGGAGGTCGGTCAAGCATTTCTGGTTCTTTTAGTATAGAAGAAGCAAAAGATGTTGCAGATGTTCTGAAAACAGGTAAACTTGCTGCACCTGCACGAATTGTACAGGAACAAGTAGTTGGGCCAACATTAGGTAAAGAAGCTATTAATGGTGGTTTAATGGCTTTCAGTATATCCTTTATCATCATCTTTATATTGATGTTAATCTACTACAACACAGGTGGTTGGGTAGCAAATATTGCATTGATATTAAACTTACTGTTTACTGTAGGATTGCTTAGTTACTTCCACGCTTCTTTGACAGCTGCTGGTATCGCTGGTCTGGTATTAACCATAGGAATGGCCGTAGATACTAACGTAATTATTTTTGAACGTATTAAAGAAGAACTTGATTGGGGCAAAAGCTACGAAGAAGCCGTTGAGGAAGGTTACAAACGCTCTTATGCACCTGTACTCGATGGTCACATTACCGTATTAATGACGGCTATAATACTGTTTGTTTTTGGTCTTGGTCCTGTATTAGGATTTGCTACAACCCAAATTTTGGGTATTTTGCTTTCTTTATTCTGTGGTATTATGGTTTCTCGATTAATCACAGATATCTGGACTCGTAAAGGGCGTCACTTTAAATATTTTACAAACTTCTCGCGTAAACTGTTCAAGTCATTCAACTTTAAGTTTATTGAATGGCGCAAAAAAGCCTATGTCATATCAGTCATAGTGTTATTATTAGGAATCGGTTCCTTAATTAATGGATTTGATTATGGTGTAGAATTTTCGGGTGGACGTTCTTACACCGTTCGATTACCTAAGGCTGTAAAGACGGGCGATGTGCGTAAAGATTTACAATCAAGCTTTGGCAATGAATTTCCAATTGTAAAAACAATTGGTCAGGCCAACCAAGTTAATATTACTACGGCTTATAAAATAACAGATCCTAGCAAAGGTGTAGAAGATGAAATTATCACGAATCTTTATACTGGATTAAAGAATAATAATTACATCGGTAGTGATATTAGCTTAGAGAAGTTTAAGTTTGATGTTATATTAAGTTCTCAAACAGTATTGCCAACCATTTCTGACGACTTGAAGAAAGGTGCTATTTACGCAACACTTATTTCATTGTTATTGATTATGGCATATATATTCCTGCGTTTCCGACGTTGGCAATATTCATTGGGTACGATTATTGCTTTAATGCATGATGTCCTTGTTACGCTGGCGGTTTTCTCATACTTCAAGGATATTGTACCATTCGCTATGGAAATTGATCAGCATTTTATTGCCGCAATTTTAACAGTAATTGGTTTCTCAATGAATGATACCGTGGTTGTATTTGATCGTATTCGAGAATATTTCCGTAAACGTCCAGGGAGCAGCAAAACTGAAGTTATCAATGCCGCAATTAACGATACAATGAGCAGAACTATCATGACCTCGTTGACCGTATTCTTGACACTGCTTGTATTATTCATATTCGGTGGTGAGGTAACCAGAGGATTTTCTTTTGCTATGATGATTGGTGTCATAACCGGTACTTACTCTTCTGTTTTTGTGGCAGCTCCGGTATTAGTAGATTTAGACAAATCTGATAAATTAACTAAAGAGGAAGACAAAGAAGCCAAAATCAAGGCACTTAAAGAGCAAGCCTAGTTTTAAAAATACCATAATCTAAGCCCTGCCTATTCAAGGCGGGGCTTTCTATTTTGCTGGCTTGCAATATCAAGTAATCTATTTGTCAATTGATATCAAAAATTTAAGAATACTAAAGAGGTATTAAATGGTCGCTCCTTTACTTTTGGTACAGTAAGATGCTTATTCATTTTTTATTTCAGATGGTCTTGTCTCTATTTTTCTTTGCGCCTAATCAGCCTATAAATGGATTTGATTGGTCAAAAAAGAAATTAAGCTGGCCTGATTTCAAAGGCACACCACCCCTATCCACTTCTTTTTTGGCACTAACTAGCTCAGATATCCGATATAATCTTTCCATAACTGAAAGTTACCTAAAAGTCAAGGTGATGTGTCAGTTTAATCCAACGCGGTCATGGACCAAGGAACGTTCATCCGAGTATTTATTAAATCATGAGCAGCGTCATTTTGATCTAACAGAGTATCACACAAGAGTTTTTAAAAGAAAAATTAGAGAATTCAATTTTGAAACACCAAAAACCGCTGTACGAGAGCTAAAAAAATTATTTGACCAACAACTCGCTTTACATGACGCAATGCAAGAAGATTATGACGAGCAAACCAACCATAGCATTAATCAAACAAACCAAATAATTTGGGACGCAAAAATTGATTCGCTCCTATCTATAAGCGTTGCGGACACACCATCGGTTTTAATGATTCCACTTATAGTTAGGGAGTGACCTCTTGAAAATTCAAATGCGTGGATAACGAAGAAATGATTTGTGGATAGTCATTTCGGGTATGAGAAATTCTTTGGCTATATTTAGCATGAATTATGAAAAAAATAATCCCCCTTACCATAATCTGTTTTTTAATTCAGTCTTCATTATTTGCCGAAGGGATTGATGAAAAAATAAATCGCATTTTTGCAGATAATACATCTTGGTTTGTCGAAGCTATTTTTGCAACCATCCCGCTGGGCAATGTAGATGTGCCTTGGGTACTAATTGTATTGGTTGTTAGTGCACTCTACTTTACTTTTTACTTCAAATTCATCAATTTTTCAGGCTTTAAGACTTCTATAAATATTGTAAGGGGCAAATATGATGAGGTAGAAAAAAATCACAAGGTCATGGCATCAGAATCCGTTTTTTTGGATGAAGATGGTGACAACCCCGATACGATTCGTATTGAAGGACACGAAGGTGAGGTGTCGCATTTTCAGGCCCTAACAGCTGCGCTATCCGCTACGGTTGGGCTAGGCAATATTGCAGGCGTGGCTGTCGCTATATCAATTGGAGGCCCGGGCGCTACCTTCTGGATGATTATTGCCGGTCTAATTGGTATGAGTTCAAAGTTTGTGGAATGTACGCTTGGTGTAAAATACCGTGAGATAGGTCAGGATGGGACAGTTTATGGAGGGCCTATGTATTATTTATCTAAAGGCCTTAAAGAATTCAAGGCAGGTACATTAGGTCGAGTTTTGGCTGTTCTTTTTGCAATCATGTGTATAGGTGGCAGTTTTGGAGGTGGAAATATGTTTCAATCAAACCAAGCATTTAAAATGTTTGAAAATCAAATGACCTCTATAAACATTGATGTAGCCGGATATGGTTGGGCTTTTGGATTGGTAATGGCTGTGTTGGTTGGCATTGTAATTATTGGTGGTATTAAATCAATTGCCCGAGTAACAGATAAAATTGTACCGTTTATGGTTGGCATATATGTGATTGTATCTATTATTATTTTGTGTATTCACTACAACCATATTTTTTGGGCTTTTGGCGAAATCTTATCCGGCGCATTTACGCCTCTGGGTATTAGCGGTGGTTTTGTGGGGGTATTAATTCAAGGTTTTAGACGTGCCGCATTTTCTAATGAAGCAGGTATTGGTTCAGCTAGTATTGCCCACTCTGCTGTAAAAACTCAATTTGCTGCCAGTGAAGGCTTAGTGGCACTCCTTGAACCTTTCATTGATACTGTTATAGTTTGTACTATGACAGCTTTGGTTTTAATAATCAGCAGTGCCAATCCGAACGACTTTACAATGACGTATGGCCAGGCAGTGCCTGATGGTGTAACGGCCACCTCAGCAGCTTTTGCAAGTAATATTTCTTGGTTTCCTTGGGTTTTATCTGTTGCGGTAATTCTTTTTGCTTTTTCAACTATGATATCTTGGAGTTATTATGGTTTTCAAGCCTGGGCTTACTTATTTGGCAGATCTAAACTCGCCGAATACACCTACAAAGGGCTATTTTGTATTTTCGTTATTATAGGTGCCGCTGCATCTCTGGGAGCTGTAATTGATTTTTCTGATGCCATGATATTTGCAATGATGGTACCAAATATGGTTGGCCTTTACTTTTTGGCTCCCCGTGTTCGTGATGAATTAAAGAAATATATGACTGCAATAAAAAGCCATAAAGCATCGTGACGCCTATAGGTACAATAACGAATGTACATGGAGTAAACGGCGAGTTTATCCTTGAGCATTACCTTGACGCCAGAACAAATGTGAACACATGGGATGCGCTCATGATTGAACTACTTGCAGGAAGTTACATTCCCTTCTTTATATCATCAGCTAAAATGCTTACCGCAACAACCTGGAAAATAAAATTGGAGGAAATAAATTCTCCGGAGGAGGCAAAAGAGCTAATTCATAAAAAAGTTTACCCTTCGCCAAATATTCACGTAATGCCTCTGGTTGAAAAACAAATTCACCACTTAATTCATTATACTATTATTTATAAAGATCAACCAGTTGGTAAAATTGACAACATTCTAAATCCGAATATTCATCCAATCTTTATTATCCATGAAGGAGAAAAAAATGAGCTATTAATTCCGGCTAATGAACAACTCATTCAAGAAATAAATCATGACAAAAAAGAAGTAATCATGAATTTGCCCGATGGCCTTTTGAGCTAAATTACTTTTTAAGGGCTGTATAAACTCTTTGTTCATTACAATATACATTTGTACCATGCGTATTGATATCATTACGGTGCTTCCCGAATTATTAGAAAGTCCCTTTGCACATTCTATTATGAAGCGTGCACAAGAAAAAGGTCTTTTAAATGTACACACTCACCAACTGCGCAATTTTGCCATAAATAAACATGGACAAGTGGATGATTATCAATATGGTGGTGGTGCGGGCATGGTAATAATGTGTGAACCATTAGCTAATCAAATAGAAAAACTAACTGCAGAACACTCTTATGATGAGATTATTTTTCTAACACCCGATGGCGAACAGTATAATCAAAGCATTGCCAACGGTTTATCGTTAACGGAAAATTTATTGCTAATTTGTGGTCATTACAAAGGCATTGATCAACGTATACGTGACACATTTGTAACACGCGAAATTTCAATCGGTGATTATGTGCTCAGTGGTGGCGAATTGGCTGCTGCTGTATTAGTTGATAGTATTGGTCGATTGATACCCGGTGTATTGAATAATGAAACCTCTGCCCTTTCTGACAGTTTTCAGGATAATTTATTAGCACCGCCTGTTTATACACGCCCTGCCGAATGGCGAGGCTTGAAAGTGCCCGAAATATTATTAAGTGGCAACTTTCCTAAAATTTTGGAATGGCGACATACAGAAGCCATCCAACGAACAAAAACACGTCGACCGGATTTATTAGATACATAAAAAAATCGTTCTGCCAAGCAGAACGATTTTTTTATGTGAAGGCAATTTATACTACCTCATTATGCTGATTATATTTACAAATTCTCGATTATCCTGCCGAATTCGTAATATATAAATCCCACTACTAAAGGCACTGACATCTAACTTAATTAACTGATCCGACTCTGAATAGAAATGCTTGTAAAGCACTGCTCCTTTTAAATCTACCAGATTAATTTGGAGATTCTTTTTTGGTAAATCTAGCAAATCAATGTTAAGTATTGAACCAACCGGATTTGAATATACTAACAGTGTAGGCTGCTTTACATTTTCATTTAATCCGGTAATGATACGAAGCGTTTTTTCCAAAGTATCGGTACCACAAGAATTGCTAACCAACATCTTTATAGTATAGGCACCATTTGTAGAATAGGTGTGTGTTGGATTTGCCTGCAATGAGCTGTCACCATCACCAAAATAATAAACAATGTTTTGCCCAAATTTCGAAATGTCGGTAATCGTAATTACTGAATTAGAAATAGTGTAACTAAAATTAGCAACAGGCAATGAATCCACACTGACACTTATTGTATCACTATAAGTACAACCGTCCAAGGTAACCTCACAGGTATATTGGTTAGCTAAATAAACATTGATGGTATCAGTGATGGCATTAGTGCTCCACAATACACTTGCCCCAGAATAAGGCTGAGATAATGTAATCGTATCACCTTCACAGATACTGGTATCTGATCCTAAGCTAAACGTAGGTAGGGGTTTTACATGTATATATACCGAATCCTCATTCGAACAATTATTGCCATCTGTACCAATCACCTTATAAAAACCAGCATTGCTGATGTTAAAAGGTGAATTGTCTTGAATGCTCTGTGGCCCTGTCCAGGTTTAGGTCAAAGCACCACCACCACTTAATGTCATTAAAGTTCCATCACACACAGTATCATTCGGTGACACAGTAGAAACAAAAACATTGGGTAACGGATTAACCTCAACATGAACCGTTGCGGTGTTACTACATAAATTAGCATCTGTACCTGTTACCATATAATTTCCTGTTGCTGTTGCGGCAAAAGGGGTATTATAGACAATTGTTTGCGGCCCTGTCCAGCTATATGTCAAAGCACCACCACCTGATAATGTAAGCAATGCTCCACTACAGAAAGTGTCATTCGGAACTACCGAAGTGACACTAACCACTGGTAATGAATGAACGGTGAGTAATACACTAGATGTGTTGCTACAACCATTGGCATCTGTACCAGTAACCACATAATTACCTGTTGTAGTGGCCGTAAAAGCGGTACCATTGGTTATGGTTTACGGCCCAGTCCAACTATACGTATTGGCACCCGAGCCACTAATCGTAACCGCAGTATTTGTACAAACACTATCATTAGGCTGTATAGAACCAACAACAACAGAAGGTAAAGGAAGCACATGAAGTTGTTGACTGACTGTATCTGAACAACCAAAATTATTGGTACCAATTATTGTATACGAGCCAGAATTTAATGCCACAAACGGTGTCCCATTTACAATGGATTGAGGGCCACTGATTGTTATTGCCGGGGCACCAGTTGCCGATAAGGTAGTACTGACACCACTACAAACCGTATCATTCGGACTAATATTGACAGTGAGTGTAGGCAACGGATTAACGGTGATATAAATACAATCTTGTGCACTACAGTTGCCATTAGCACCCGTCACCACATACATCTGAGAGTTTGTTGGCACAAAAGATTGATTATTCACCACAGCATTCGACCAAGTATAACTTGTTGCCGTGCCGGTTCCGGTGAGCGTAGTACTTTGGCCCAAACATAAAGTATCAGAGCTGGCTGTTGCGACCACGGTCGGCAAGGTATCTATTGTTATATAACCCACTCGAATCGTATCATCTTGTAAATTAGCCAATGTATCTTTTACCAAAAGGGTTACTGTATAAGAACCTGGTGATGCATAAGTGTGCGTGGGTGCCGCCAGAATACTAGTATCGCCATCGCCAAAATCCCAATGATACAAATCAGCATCAACACTGTTATTAATGAAGGATACGGTACCTGAATCACATAAATTTCCGCTTGTTGAAGAAAAATTAGCAAAAGGCACAGGCGTCTTGAAGAAAGAATCTGTTTGAACGACACTCCATAAACCACTAGTATCTCGAAACTGAATATTAAAGTATCGCGCTCCTTTTGGAGTCGTTACTAGGTTAACCGCCGTATTTAGGTTAAAATCTTTTGTCGGAGTTGACAAGTTTACATTTACGGCATTCGCAATATCGTTATCAACCCAATAGCGATAAGCCACTATTAAATTTGGATTGCTTGGAGGACTTTTTATTTTATAAACAAATTGGCTGACTACCTGGCTCCACAGTCCTATAGTGTCTTGAAAACGTACATGGGCAACATGCAAACCTGCGGGTAGCGCATTCATATTAATAGCCGTGTTTAATTGAAAATTACTTGTTGGTGTTATGCTTTGTGTCACACGAGACAAATAATCATCATTAAACCAATATTCATATTTAGTCACCAAATTATTTACGTTTTGACTAGCACCATTCTTCTCAAAAAATTGACTAAAGACCTGACTCCATGCACCCAAAGTATCTTTAAACCGTATATTGAGCACGTGTAAGCCATTAGGCAGGCTGCTGGCATTGGCATGTTGTAAGCTCCCCCAAAAATAGTACGTTTTGAAAGTAGAAAAATCTCTTTAA
>CAYPET010000042.1:0-8420 GCA_964409905.1 uncultured Chitinophagaceae bacterium
CCCCTATACTTTTCAGCAGCAAAAACAAAGTATTATTAAGAAAACACCTTTTGGCAATAGTATAGTTTTTGACTTTGCAAAAGAATTAATACGAAACGAGAAAGTAGGGCGGGGTGCTAGCACAGATTTTTTAGCCATTAGCTTTTCTGCCACAGATTATATTGGCCATCATTTTGGCCCGAATAGCGTGGAGGTTGAAGATACTTATTTGCGTTTGGATGAAGAGTTGGCAGTTTTTATCGATTTTTTGGACGAAACCTATGGCAAGCGGAATTATGTGCTCTTTCTAACTGCTGACCATGGTGCTGCCCATAATCCGCAGTATTTATTGGATAAAAAAGTGCCCGCAGGCTACTTTTTTGCCGACAACGAATTGATTCAACTAAACAATAAACTGGAGGAACAGTTTGGTGAAAAAGACGCCTGTAAATCCATTATAAATGGGCAGGTCTACTTAAACCTTCAGCCTTTCGCAAAGGACAAGCAGCAAGCGATATCAGATTATGTGGTCCACTATTTTCAGCAACATGAGGCTGTGCAGTCGGCTTTTGAGATGCACAACATTAGTAACCTTAGTATCCCACCTTTCTTAAAAGACGTATTGTTGCTAAGTTATCTGCCGGCGCGTAGCGGACAAATTGGTTTTGTATTGAAGCCGGCCTATTTGGATGCCTACGCTACCACGGGGACATCGCATGGTGTTTGGAATCCGTATGATACCAAAATACCATTACTTTTTTATGGTAATGGTATTCCTGGTAAAACAAAAAATGAAAAAGTGTTTATAACAGATATTGCACCAACCCTTGCCAATTATTTGGGAATCTCACCACCCAATGGCTGCATTGGTCAGGCACTGCAGTTGAAACCCTAAGTGCCCAAATAATTTTTTAATTGGTCGCAGCGCGATGCAGTGCGAAGTTTAAGAATGGCTTTGTCTTTTATTTGACGCACGCGTTCACGCGTAAGACTGAATCGCTGGCCAATATCTTCGAGGCTCAGTGGATAATCGGTGCCAATACCGAAGAAAAGCTTCAATACATTTTTTTGCCTATCGGTGAGTGCGCTTAAACTTCGGTCTAATTCGCACCGCAGGCTTTCGGTATGATCTAATGAAATGTCAGCGGCAATGGCATTAGGATTTTCGAGAATGTCCAACAACTTATTTTCTTCGCCATTGCTAAATGGGGCATCCATGCTCACATGTCTTGCAGAAGAGGAGATTGTGGCATCAATTTCTTCGGTATTAATATCTAGCAGCCGGGCAAGTTCGTCGTTGCTGGGCGCACGACCTAGTTCCTGCTCCAACTGGCCCATGGCCTTATTGATGCGGTTGGTTAGGCCTACTTTGTTTAAGGGTAACCGCACTATCCGACTTTGTTCGGCCAATGCTTGCAAAATACTTTGGCGTATCCACCAGACGGCATAAGAAATAAATTTGAAACCCCGCGTTTCATCAAAGCGCTGGGCGGCTTTTATTAATCCGACGTTTCCTTCGTTAATTAAGTCACTGAGTGATAAACCTTGATTTTGATACTGTTTGGCAACCGAAACGACGAATCGGAGATTAGCCTTGGTTATTTTGTCTAAAGCCCGTTGATCGCCCTGCTTAATTCGTTTGGCCAATTCAACTTCCTCCTCAGGTGTAATGAGATTTACCTTGCCAATTTCTTGGAGGTATTTTTCGAGGGATTGACTTTCCCGATTGGTAATAGATTTGGTAATCTTTAGCTGACGCATAGACATAGTTAAGTGTTTTAAATAGATTAGAAATAGGAAAAAGTGCGATATGTGACTGAATTGTCATGTGAATGTCCCATAAATGTAAATTATTTCTTAAATACACCCAAATTTGTTTTTTGACTCCGGCTGAAATTGGCATAAAAAAAACGTAATTAAATTTTGTTTTATTAGTGATTGGCTTATTATTGTAAGCTATCAAAATATGGCTAAGCGAGTAGAATATACGATTGAATTTCCGATGAATTGCAGCAAACCAGTGCTGTACAATTTGATTTCAACAAGTGACGGATTAAGTGAATGGTTTGCCGATAAGGTAGACGCAATAGATAATGTTTATCACTTTTCGTGGGATGGTGGCACGCCTGATAGTGCGGAGATTTTAGATTCGGCTGAAGATGAGTTTATCCGTTACCAATGGGAATGGATGGAGCCGAACGAATTTTTTGAATTTCGAATAGACAGTAGTCCCATTACCGGCGAAAATATTCTTTACATTACCGATTTTGCCGAGCCTGGTGATATTGATGATCAAACTACACTTTGGGAGAGTCAAATAGCAGAATTGAAGCACCGAATGGGTGCCTGATGGTAACACGCCTCCGGCAAGGGTTACTTGGCTTTGGCACTCTCACATTTACCATTCTCTTAAATTAGTTTCCATTACTTTTACGTCGGAATGCGCACGCTAGCCCGATTTTCTATCAAAGGTTTTTTGCCAAAATTGGCAGCCGCCTTTTTCGTGGTTTGGTTTGCCTTCATTATTTGGTATTTATGGCTTTACATTGACGATTATATCGGGAAAGGCCTTGACGCCTGGACCATTTTAAATACCTTAGGACTGCAAACGCTGCCGCTGGTGCCCATAGCATTGCCCTTGAGTATTTTGTTCTCTGCCATTATATATTTTGGCGAGTTAGGAGAAACTTCAGAGCTAACAGCGTTAAAATCCTCAGGCATTTCGCTGATAAAGTTCATGATGCCGCTCAGCATATTTGTATCCCTGATTGCCATAGGGTCCTTCTTTTTTAATGATAAAATCATACCAAAGGCACAAATCAAAGCCATTAAAACCTACTATGAGGTTTCGAATAAAAAGCCAGCGCTTAACATCAAACCGATGGAATTTTATACAGAGATTCCCAAGCATGTGATTTATGTGCGCGAAAAAGACAAAGATAACAGCACGATTCATGGCGTGAAGATTTTTGATAATACCGACGGCATTGAACAGCAAAAAATAATTTTGGCAGAAAAAGGCAGGATGTACGTCACGCCGGATAATGCTGCATTGGTGTTTGAGTTGTTTAACGGCTGGCGTTATGCAGAGGTTTACAAACCCGAAACAGAGTCTAATCAACAGATTCGGCTGGGATTTAAACATTACAAAAAAGTATTTGACATCAAGGATTTCGATTTGCAAAAAACGAGTGAGGATTATTTTAAAAACATGCGAAAGGCCATGAGCCTGAAAAGAATTCAAAAAGAAATTGATACTGTAGAATTGAATTTGGGTAAAACAGGCGAATACATTACGCAAATCATGAGTTCATACCTCACAGGTTTGGATGCAGCCGTGGTGAGGACAATAACATCAGAAAAAGGCTTGAGGGCAATAATAAAAAGTGACAGCCTCTACAGAAGGGCAGCGATCACGGCCGAGGTGAATGCCAGAAGTGTGAAAAATGCTATTGAAATTAATATACAAAATAGAAAGTTGCATCTTAAGAATTTAGCGGAACATAAAGTTGAGCTGCATAGGCGGTTTACGATACCCTTTGCTTGTTTACTCCTTTTTATTATAGGGGCAGCTTTGGGTGCTATCATCCGAAAAGGAGGGCTGGGAATGCCGTTTATTGTAGCGGTAGTCTTTTTTGCCATACTGCACATATTAAATACCATGGGCGAGAAGATGGCCAGGAATCTGATCCTTGAGCCTTGGCTGGGTATGTGGCTTTCGTCGGCTATTTTGAGTATTTTGGGTAATATATTACTCATTCGTGCGAATAACGACACGCCGGTACTAAATAAAGAGTTTTATTTCAGAACCTGGAATAAAGTAAAAGGGCTGATAAAAAAATCCGAAAATGAATAGCAAAGCAAATAGAGTTGCATTAATACCTGCCAGATTGGAGAGTGAGCGGCTACCTGAAAAATTATTACTTCCACTTGGAGGAGTGCCCATTATTGTAAAAACGTATCAGGCCGTCCTCGAAACAGCCTTATTTGATAAAGTTGTGATTATCTGCAATCATACCAGACTATCTGATGTGCTCACCCATTACGGTTGTGAGCACATTCTGGATAATCGTCCCTTTGATAGTGGCACCGATCGCATTGCTCATCAACTGAGTAATTTTCCGCATGAGTATATTATTAACGTGCAGGGCGACGAACCGTTTACAAAAAAGAGTGATCTTGATAGGCTATTAGAAATCTTTGATAATCAAGAAGTTGAAATTGCAACTCTAAAGTGCAGCATTAATAATAATCTTGATGTGGCTAATCCGAATGTGGTAAAAGTTGTCACCAATGATGCCGGTCGCGCCTTGTACTTTTCGCGCAGTGTAATTCCTTATCATCGTGATATACAGGTGTCTGTTCGCTATTACAAGCATGTTGGTATTTATGGCTACCGACGTGATGTTTTGTTAGCGTTAAGCCAAACCAAGCCTAGTCAACTGGAAAGGGTGGAAAAGTTGGAGAATCTACGTATGATTGAAAAAAATATGTATGTCGCTGTTGCAGAAATAGGAGAGGTGCCGATATCCATTGATACTGCCGAGGATTATGAAAAGGCAATCCGTTTGCTGGGTGGGATATAATTGGCCGAAAAAAAAGTACAGGGACTTAAATCATTGAAAATTAGAAGATTAGATAAAATTCCTTTTATATGTGACATAATTGGAATATTTTTTGATAAGTCGCATGATTTGACTTAATTTTGCGCCTCCAATTGGGTAGGCACGTGCACATTTCTTATTAAAAACATTTTGTTTTTCGACTGGAAGGTCTTGACCTTGTTGGATTTGTATTTTGTAAAATAAACTTTTAAACGCGTAAAAAGTACTTTATGGCAACAGTTAAATCCGAGCGTATAAAATTCGGTAAAGTGACAAACCAAGCAGACACTCCAGATTTACTGGACATTCAGCTGCAATCTTTCAATGAATTTTTACAATTAGAAACCACTCCGGACAAACGAAATAACGAAGGTTTGTATCGGGTGTTTATGGAGAACTATCCGGTTTCCGATACACGAAATATATTTCTACTTGAGTTTCTTGATTACTTTGTGGATCCGCCTCGTTATTCTATCGAAGAATGTATGGAGCGCGGGTTAACTTATTCAGTTCCTTTGAAAGCAAAGCTTCGATTGAGTTGTAACGATGAGGAGCACATAGATTTCGAAACTATAGTACAAGATGTATTCTTAGGTAATATTCCTTACATGACCCCTAAGGGGACATTTGTAATTAACGGAGCTGAGCGTGTTATCGTCTCTCAGTTGCACCGTTCTCCCGGTGTTTTCTTTGGTCAAAGTTTACACCCAAATGGTACTAAAATTTATTCTGCCCGTGTAATTCCTTTTAAAGGAGCCTGGATGGAGTTTGCTACTGACATTAATAATGTTATGTACGCATACATAGACCGTAAAAAGAAGTTTCCGGTAACGATGCTTTTGCGTGCTATAGGTTTTGAAACTGATAATGATATTTTAAACCTCTTTGGCATGGCTGATGAGGTGAAGGCTGATAAACGAAACCTGAAAAATGCAGTTGGTCGTAAATTGGCCGCTCGCGTTATCCGGTCTTGGACAGAGGATTTTGTTGATGAAGATACCGGTGAGGTAGTGTCGATAGAGCGCAACGAAGTATTACTTGATCGTGATACTGAACTTACTAAATCGGATATTGAAACAATAACTGAATTAGAGGTAGAGAAGATTTATCTTCAAAAAGAAGATGCTGGTGGAGATTTTACTATTATTTATAACACCTTAAACAAGGATGCCTCTAACTCTGAAATCGAAGCAGTTCAACATATTTATCGTCAGTTGCGCAGCACTGATGCGCCAGATAATGATACTGCACGGGGCATTATTGATAAATTATTTTTCTCTGACCGTCGTTATGACCTGGGAGAAGTTGGTCGATACAAAATCAATCGAAAACTTGGTTTTGATTTGGATATTGATAAAAAAGTTTTGCGTCGCGAGGATATTATTGAAATTATCAAGTATCTCGTTCGATTAACGAATTCAAAGGCTGAGGTGGATGATATTGATCACTTGAGTAATCGTCGCGTGCGTACGGTAGGTGAGCAGTTATATGCACAATTCGGTGTTGGTTTGGCTCGTATGGCAAGAACAATCCGCGAGCGTATGAACGTTCGTGATAATGAGGTTTTCACTCCAATTGATTTGATTAACGCCAGAACACTATCTTCTGTAATTAATTCTTTCTTTGGTACCTCGCAGTTATCACAATTTTTGGATCAAACAAATCCTTTATCAGAAATTACGCACAAACGCCGCATTTCTGCTCTTGGGCCGGGCGGTTTAAGTCGTGAGCGAGCTGGGTTTGAGGTGCGTGACGTACACTATTCGCATTATGGACGTCTTTGTACTATTGAAACTCCAGAGGGTCCGAATATCGGTTTGATATCCACCCTTTGCGTGCATGCCAAAATTAATGATATGGGCTTTATTGAAACGCCATATCGCAAAGTGAAAGATGGTAAAGTTGATTTGCGTAAGCAAGTTTACTTAAGTGCTGAAGAAGAAGATAAAAAGAAAATTGCTCAGGCAAATGCAGGACTTGATGAACAAGGAGCATTTCAACTGGATAAAGTAAAATCGCGTTTAACAGGTGATTTCCCTATTTTAGACAGAGATGAGGTGGAATATATGGATGTGGCCCCTAACCAAATTGTTGGTTTAAGTGCTTCAATGATTCCATTCTTAGAGCATGATGATGCCAACCGAGCATTGATGGGTTCAAATATGCAACGTCAGGGTGTGCCATTATTAATGCCCGAAACGCCGATTGTAGGCACCGGTATTGAGGCTGTAGCTGCACGTGATGCACGTATATTAATAACGGCAGAAGGTAAAGGCACTGTTGAATATGTAGACGCCAACGAGATACACGTGCGTTACCAGCGCAGTGAAACAGAGCGTGTCGTGTCATTTGACGATGACTTGAAAATATACAAACTGACAAAATTCGAAAGAACGAATCAGGGTACTTGTATGAATTTACACCCCTGCGTTAAGAAAGGGCAGAAAGTAAAAGAAGGTGACTTCCTTACTGAGGGTTACGCTACGCAAGATGGTGAATTGGCTTTAGGAAGAAACCTTGTGGTAGCTTTCATGCCTTGGAAAGGGTACAACTTTGAGGATGCGATTGTAATATCCGAAAATGTAGTGCGTGAGGATTGGTTTACTTCAGTTCACATTGACGAGTACGATTTACAAGTACGTGATACCAAATTAGGTGAAGAAGAATTAACGCCCGATATTCCAAACGTGAGTGAAGAAGCAACTAAGGATTTGGATGAAAATGGTATTATCCGCATCGGTGCTCACGTAAAAGAAGGGGATATTTTAATTGGAAAAATTACACCTAAAGGGGAAAGCGACCCAACACCAGAAGAAAAATTACTACGTGCCATTTTTGGAGATAAAGCAGGTGATGCGAAAGATGCGTCATTGAAAACACCTCCGTCTACCAAAGGTGTCGTTATTGACAAAAAACTTTTTGCACGTAATAAAAAAGATAAATCTCGCAAAGCCAAAGAAAAATCTGAGCTGGAGAATATCGCTAAAGCACATCAGGAGACAGTGAACAAAATCAACGAAACCTTGTTGACGAAACTGGAAGAATTGCTTAAAGACCATAAGTCAGCGGGTGTAACCAATCACTACGGTGAAATCGTTTTAAATAAAGGCTTGAAATTCACCGAAAAGAATTTGAAGGCTATTGACTTTACCTTAGTAAATCCATTAAACTGGACTGAGGACGAGCAAATGAACGATTATGTGAACACCTTACTTCATAACTATAACATGAAGTACAATGAAGAATTAGGTCGATACAAACGTCAGGAATTTAATATTACTGTAGGTGATGAATTGCCTACTGGTGTATTGAAACTTGCCAAAGTTTATCTAGCTAGTAAGCGCAAGTTGAAGGTTGGGGATAAAATGGCTGGTCGTCATGGTAACAAAGGTATTGTAGCACGTATTGTTCGTCAAGAGGATATGCCGTTTACAGAAGATGGTAAACCTGTTGATATCGTATTAAACCCGCTGGGTGTACCTTCTCGTATGAATATTGGTCAGATATACGAAACCATTCTTGGTTTTGCCGGATTGAAGTTGGGTGTGAAATTTGCTACACCAATTTTTGATGGGGCTAGTGTTGAAGAAATCGAAGAATATATCAAAAAAGCTGGATTGCCAAGCATGAGTCATACTTATCTATATGATGGCGAAACAGGAGATAAATTCCACCAAAAAACGACGGTTGGTGTTATCTACATGATGAAATTACATCACTTAGTTGATAACAAAATGCACGCTCGTTCTATTGGGCCTTACAGCTTAATTACACAACAACCGTTAGGTGGTAAAGCACAGTTTGGTGGTCAGCGTTTTGGTGAGATGGAGGTTTGGG
>CAYPET010000043.1:0-5786 GCA_964409905.1 uncultured Chitinophagaceae bacterium
TATCTGCTATGATTGCTCGCCATCCATCTGTTCCAAACTTAATTTTGTCCGCCATAATTTAAAATTATCAGGCAAAGTTAAGCCTTCTATTGACTATTTGAAAATCATCCGAAATGAAATAGGAATACAATTTGTAAAAAAAGAAAGGCATGCGTCTTATACACATGCCTCCCAATGTTTTTTGACAGAAAAAGTTTAAACCTACATCGACCTGAAAATTAAAACTTGGTAATCTTAAATTCAGTCCGTCTATTTTCCTGATGATGTTCTTCAGAACAATTCTCTACTTGTTTATCTTCACAATCCCTGAAAGCACTTAAACCGATAGACTCTACCGATTTTTCACATTCACATGCACAATCGTTAACCAATTGGGTTTCTCCATAGCCTTTATAACTCAACCTGTATTTTTCGATACCTCTACTAACGATGTACTCTACAGCCGCCTTAGCTCGATTATTTGAAAGTTCCTGATTATATTCAGCCGTCTGACGACAATCTGTATGTGAACCTAATTCAATCTCTAAAGTTGGATTGCTTCGCATGATGTCTACAATATTATCTAATTCATCTGTCGCATCTTCCCTGATAATAGCTTCATCCAAATCATAATAAATATTATCAATTACATATGACTTTCCTAACTGAACTACTCCCAAACTAAGTTCATGTGTTAATTCAGACGGACACTCTACCCCATTCGTATTAATCACACCAGTTGTGGCAAGATACTTCTCTTCAGGATCCAAAATTTCTTTTCCCGCAACCAATTCATACTTATTGTCTCCTATTACACCCTCGAAACGCGCACAGCCATTCTCGTCTGTCAATGCCGTGAAAGATATACCTTCCACCTCACTAATCACTTTAATACTGGCTTTCGGAACAGGAACTCCTAAATTGGCATCATTTACACATACAATCAAAGTACATGTATTGTCTGCCACTCTTCTCAGCGGCACTTCAATATTTACCTCATCTTCGAAAACACTAAATGGGATTTCTTTAGGGAAATAGCCGTTGAGGTTTGCGTATAGTAAACAAGAGCTAAACGGATCAACAGCCACGGATCCTCGTCCTCGATTATCTGAGTAAAATTCTGTTTCCATGCACTTTCTTAAATCCAACTGTACTTCTTCTAGTGGCTCAAGAGTTTCAGCATCATAAGTCAGAATATTGATCATTACCCCACTACCCAATCTACTTTTGCCATCCTTAAACTTAAAGGTGTATATATCATCAGATCCTTTTCCACCAGGGCGATTAGAACTCAAAAAGCCAAATCCAGCCTCTGTATTATAGACATAATTAAAATCATCAAAAGAGGTGTTAAACGGCGCACCGATATTTTCTGGAGTACTCCACTTTTCACCATCAAACATGGCCGTATAGATATCTAAACCACCCAAGCCATAATGACCATCTGATGCAAAATATATTTCATTTTGAGCACTAAAGAATGGATACTCCTCATCAGCAGGCGTATTAATTGCTTCTCCCAGGTTTTTTGGAGATGACCATTGCTCATCCGTTTTCGTAATGATATACAAATCTGTTCCGCCATAGCTTTTATCAAAATCCTCAGAATCACTTGAAAAAATAATGGTGTTCCCATCAGACGATATAGCCGCATGACCCACCGAGTATTCCTTATTGTTGAAGTCAAAATCAGTAGCGTACTTTTTTAACTTTGAAGACTTCTCGTTCAGGTCTACCTCTACTAATTCGAGTTTAACCGTTTTATCACTTTTCGCTTTGTACGTTTTACCTTTTTTGTACTGACTCCTAGTCAAATACATCATATCATCATAAAAAACCGCTGGTCCATCGTGATACATACCATTGTATTGGTTGTTTTGAAACTTAACCGCTTGAGTCTGACTATCTGGCCCTACATTAGATGAATATAAATCAGTATATTTTCCATGGGTCCAGTTATCCTGCTGTCCAATAGAATTATTTCTTGCAGAAGTAAAAACCACTTCAACCAAATTTTTAAACGTAATTCCAAAATCCGAGGCCTCTGAATTTAAACCTTCTGCATTGCTCATGATAACATTCGGATTCGGTTTAGATAGACTTTCTATATAATCGAAACCACTTATAATACCCGAAACAAATGCACTGTTTTTATCAGTTTTATAAGATTCCCAACTTTCTAAAGCTTTATCATACTTCTTTGTACTTCTCAATGCCTGGGAATAGAAAAAACGATGTTCGGGAGTTTCGCTATCTAATTCGACTAGCTTTCCATACCATCGCTCACTTTCCGCGAAATTTCCCGTATAACGATAAGCCTTAGCGAGACCTTCAACAGCTCTCAAATTTTCAACATCCTTATCGATAGCTTTTTTATACTCTTCAATGGCATTGATAAAATCGAATTTTTTCAAATACTTATCACCGAGCTTTGCACCTCTCTGAGCTGAAAGCGAAACGGTGAAAAACAGGCAAACCAATGCCGTTAACAATATTTTTGGGTAATTATTCATAACTATTAATTTCCAATTTTTAGAAATAATTAATGTATCGCGGTGTAGTAATTCGCATACCGTCTATCATGTCACGCTTTCTGTCAAACTTAAAATTCAAAAGAAATTCATGCGAACCGCTTTGATAACTTCTCAAATCAGACATGGTGTAATCGTATGCATAACCAATTTCAAGATTCTTCACCACCATGAATTTAGCCATACCTATAACCGCAGAGCCTTGCCCCACTTTTACCTGTTGATTATCTACGAAGTAATTTCCCCCAAATCGGTATCCAGCTCCTAACCAGATTCTGTCATAAAAGAGAAAATTCGCATTCACATCAAAATCAATCGGCGTTTGAACAGCAAACTTCATAAGGGTAGATGGATAAAACTTAAAGTTACCATCCAGCTTGCCAATTACAGCACCAGCCGTAGCATAATAATGGCGTATTTCCTGGGCGTTATTAGAACCAATTGCCAAATTCGTATATAAGGCATTATCCAACAAACGCGGAACTGCAAATCCTAGGTAAAATCTATCTTTTTTATTCCATAAATAAATACCCGCCCCGAAATTGAAGGTATTGATATTCGGATATTCATTCAACTCCAAAGCTCTTGGATCTGCAGCATCAAGAAAATCAATATTATCCACCTGATAAAGCTTATAATTACCCTTAACACCAATAGAAAGTTTCAATTTAGAGCCTAATGGTATTCGGTAGGCATAATTTATACCAAAATCAAAGGTCTTATATGGACCAATAAGATCATTATGGAAATTAAAACCCAAGGCATTATTTGACCGCTTAAACGGGGAATGAATACTCAAAGAAGTTGATTGAGGGGCTCCTTCAATCTTATCGCCTACATTAAAGAAACGCCATTGCTCTCTATGAATCGCTTCTACATGAAGAGCTTCTTTCTTTCCCGTATACGCAGGGTTGAAATAAACATTATTGAACATGTAAAAAGAATACTGCGCATCTTGCTGAGCCCATCCTTGGAAGGCCACTAGTGCACAAATCAATACAATTATTATTCTTCTCATTTTTCTAAATTTGAGTTTATCTTAATTTTTATCTAAAGATTACCACATAAGAAGCAATCTGTCTTCCACTGCCATTATTTAACTTCAATACATAGAAGTACGTACCATCTGGTAATTGAAGGTTACTAAAATTCAAGCCAGCAAAATTGTTTTGGTATGGTCCCTCACTATTCCATACTTCATCGCCCCATCTATTGAATACACCCATGGTTGCATTAGGGTATAATAGATCAAGGTTTGGAATTTCAAAGAGATCATTAAATCCATCTCCATTCGGCGTAAAGCCTTCTGGAATATACAATTCACCGTCTACAAGTAATATGACTGTTGCGGTGTCGCAGAGCTCCTCCCCATCAATCATGTACTGACAAACGACATACTGGAAGCTATCTACCTCTGCAAAATCCGTTTCGGAAATATATACAGGTTGACCACCTACAACCGGAGAATCTATAGAACCGTAAAGTGGATCCAAAATAATACTTACTATAGTTTCTACCGCATCCCCATTGAGGGTGTCATTAGCTAGAACAGGTAAAGTCACTGTTGAGCCAGCAATTACATCAAAGGTATCTGGCATCGCCACAATAGGATCTTCCGATACCGGAATCACATTGAAACATACTACGAAAGTATCCAATAGATTAGGACAAGCTGCATTATAAATTCCAATTATCGCAGAATCCACTCCACTCATATTTGGAAAAGGTGTATAGGTATATGTACCAGCATTGTTATCAATTACTATTGTGGATGCCGGATCCAACTGAGAACCATCGAGAACAACAAACTCAACACCGCCTGTGATTACTGCAGTCAAGTCATCATTTGCAGACCAATCCGCCGTATTACCCACTAACACACTATCCTCCAATACATCATAACATCCATCATCATTTGCAATAGGCTCTCCATCTACAAACAAAGTCAAACTATCTATAGTAGAACAGAAGTTCTGACCGAAAGCTACGTTTGCAACTGCATAGTATGTCGTATTAACTGTTGGAGATACCACCGCATCCGCATTCCAAGACAAAATAGGACCAGTGATTGAATCGCTTCTCCACGAGTAGGAAGCCTGACTAAATCCTGTAATTATTGCCTCTAAAGTATAATCCGTATTCAAACAGAAGGTATCCGCACTTAACACTGATAAACCTGCTGCCTCATTTACCGTGATGATTACCTCATCTTTAGCAATACAATCACCGATTACTTCATACCACTCAAACAAATAGGTGCTGGTAGGATTGTTATATGGCACCAAGCCATCCACAATTGCTTGATTATCCGTAGAATCAGACCAAGTCAAATCCTCATTTCCTACATAAATCCAGTACCCAGTAGCACCCGGTGTTAATGTGGCATTCAATTGAACTGATCCACCCGCTTGCGTTAAACAAATCGTTGTATCATTTCCAGCTGAAGTTTCATGCGGCTCTGTTACGATAATTGATACTGTATCCGAAACCTCGCATAAACCATTAATGTTCGTCCATACGAAAGTATACACATTATCTGTCCCCGGTAAGTTATTGGCTTCTACCGAAACAACAGCATTTGGATTAGTCGCATCGATTGCAACTGTTTGTCCAGCGATTTGTGTCCAAAATGCGATTAAACCATCTCCCGTAGCTTGCAACTGGTAGTCTTGGAATCCACATACTGTATCATCCGGACCAGCAAATACGTTTGTTGGTAAACTGTCAATGGTAAAACAAACTTCAGCCGTATCAGGACTTGTTAAGCCTAAAGCTGGTAAAAAGGCTACAGCTTGATAACAATTTTCTCCCGGCACCGCAGGTGGAGTAAATGGACTACCCGTACCTATAATCACACCATTTTGAATCCATTGAATTTCTGAACCTGGCTCACTTGTACCTGTCAATGCAGGTATGGCTTCCGTTTCACATATGTTCTGAACAGCATCTAGAATTGGAATATCCACTACTGGAACAACTGTAACCGAAACGAATGTGGTATCACAGAAAACACCTGAACATGTAATAATACAGAAAGTATCCTGACCATAGAAGTCTGGATTAGGGTTGTATTCTATACATGGTAAAAATGTCGTATTCAAAGTTCCATTGCTAGGGTTACCACAGATAAATTGATTATCGATTGGACTAGCAAAATTTGTCAATGAATCAGTACATATAGAAACAGGACCCATATCTTCAATAACACTAATACTACTTGAATCCGGTACACCGTTGATTGTAACTGTTACCATCGCTGTAGCACACAACACTGGT
>CAYPET010000043.1:5886-8344 GCA_964409905.1 uncultured Chitinophagaceae bacterium
TTGGTGCAACTTGATCTTCTGTAACACCTGTTAGTGTCTCATTACCTTGACTTGGTGGGTCATTAACTGGATTAACTGTTATTATCACTAATGCCGTATCGCATATCGTATTTGGCGCTGAAGTTGTATCGCAAAGTGAATAGCTTAGGGTATCCAAGCCATTAAAATTTGCGTTTGGCGCGTAATCAATCGTGCCATTCAAATTGACTACTGCTGTTCCATTTGAAGCCGGCGTTAGAATAGTAATGGCCGTTGTCGTATCAATAGCAGTGAAAAGAAGGGTGTCATTAAGTAATACATTAATAGTAACAGCCGAATCTTCCAACGTAGATGCAAGATCATTAACCGTAATTACATCTGTTAAGCATACGAAGTAATTCACAACAACAGGGATGCTTATTGTAGAACCTACATTCCCACTTGTCGCGCCATTCGCTGGAAACTCACTTAATGCTGGGGAGCTAGTCGTACCATTTGAGCCTCCTAAAACAGACTTTGACGAGCCATCAACTGAGGCAACAATTGAAATGACACCACCACCACCACCGCCGCCAGGTCCTTCGTTTTCATTGTTCGTAATTAACTGATTTCCACCAGATCCACCATTCGCAGCAATAGATTGAGTAGCATCAATAGTATCTGCCTGAATCAGAACAGATCCACCACCACCACCACCACCGGGCGCATCATTATGATTTGGTGTGGTATTAAAACCATTTTGACCATTTGCTTGAATATCTCCTGTTCCTGTAATTGAATTTTCAACCACAAGGAATACAACTCCACCTCCATCACCACCATCTGCATTCGCATTGTTGTTACCATCTCCGGCACCACCTCCACCACCGTAGAATATTTGCGTTTGAATATTAGGCGAACTCAAAGGTCTTCCACCAAGTCCTCCTACCGCATCTCTGAAATCACCACCCCAAGAAGAATTCGATACATCACTCGCAGGTACTCCGGGAGAAATAAAATTCGCAGGATACGAAGGACCTAATACACAGGCATCTTCGTTGTTCGAACCAAAGGTATAACCACCTTGCCCTCCGCCAGAAGATGTTGTAAGGGCGTTTCCATTCGCAATATAATTCGGATCTAAGGTCCAAGCTCCTGGTGAACCGCAACTACCAAAATCATTCATTACTCCAGCGCCTCTGAACCAGTTCAATGGATTTCCACCATTGGCACCACCACCGCCACCAGCGTTATGCGCATTTCCACCACCGCCACCATTGGCTGCTGCTCCGCGGCCATATCGTCCGCCCAATGCATCATAATCCGTTCTATATCCTGCCACACTTTCACCTTTTTCTGCTGAAAGAACGTTATTTGCTGTAACAAAATCTGTATTGTATACTCCACCCGCTGTGGCAGTATTGTTGTCTATTGTTCCACCTCTAAATCCAGCTTCATTTGCACTCACTAAGCCATTATTCACCAAGTCATCCGCGAACACTGCAACTACACCACCCTTTCTTCTTTCTGGCGCTGAAGGGTCCGGTCCACCGAAAGCAGGATCGCCCCAAGGAATAGCACTAATAGAGCCGCCAGGATTGATGGTTAAAGTAGAATATTGAGGAATTCGAATAACTTGTACGTAACTGGCAGCAAAGTAGGTTAGTTCAGCATTACATGTTAGGGTTATAACATTTCCCGCTACACTTTCAACATAGGCCAATTCATAAGTTCCAGCGCCGTTCAAGTTTGTTACCTCACCATAATTTATAGTATTTGATGTATTAATAGAAGCACCTTGAGCCTGATATATCATGATTAAATCTCCTTGGGAAAGCGCGTTCGAACTAAATCCAGAGGCATTGGCAACATAGCCAGCAGGTAAATACCCTATACCATCCCGGTTCAATTCATTGATATCAACCACACTTATGGTATTCGAACCTGGTAAAATATCAGCCGTTACGCGTGTGTATCTATTTAGTACTGTATTCGATGCAGTGATCGTTAAGGTACCGTCCTTTGTTGGTCGAGCATAAACAGTGCGAGGCAAAAAGCTCAAGGCAATGAACCCGACTATCAACATTATTTTGCTTTTCATACTACTAATCTTCTTTAGAAAATTGGGTACGTAATTATTTTTCATATTGTTACTATTATCGAAATAAATCTGTGTTAATTCAACTGTTCATTTTACTTGGAGTAATATATTTACATACCAAACTCCAATTTGGGACGCAAAATAGGAACTATTTTTTCATGATTAACTCATTTCCTATAGTAAATTACGTTCAAAGCTATCCTACTTGTCCATCAAGGTAGACAGTGTGCTTTTTTCACCGATTTTTTTTTGACATTAAAATTGAATAGTTTTTAGCTTTGTGCACCATGGCTAGAAATGATTTAAAGTTCGTTCGAAAGCGAAAAGAACTTGTCTTCCTCATCGAAGAAAAAGGAATTACCGACCAAAAGGTTCTTGCTGCTATTGATAAAATTGAGC
>CAYPET010000044.1:0-7591 GCA_964409905.1 uncultured Chitinophagaceae bacterium
ACTTGTGTAAATATTGGAGTCGTGGCAGCATTGACCGTAATGATCATTGTTTGCGTAGTGGCACATTGATCAGCATTAGGCGTAAAGGTATATTCAGAAGTAGTGGTATTATTGATGACAGGTGACCACGTTCCTGTGATACTATTGTTTGAAGTAGTTGGCAAAGCTGATAATGCCCCTCCTTCACAAATAGCAGGTACTTGTGTGAATGTTGGTTCGATATCAGCAGGATTGACCGTAATGGTCATTGTTTGCGTGGTGGCACATGGATCAGAATTAGGCGTGAAAGTATAAGTAGTTGTTACTGTATTATCGGGTGCAGGAGACCAGGTTCCTGTAATGCCATTGCTTGAAGTAGTTGGCAAATCTGATAATGTATCTCCTTCACAAATAGCCGGTACTTGAGTGAAGGTTGGTGATACATCTGGCACATCTTCAACTGAAACAGTAACGGTTATTGTATATTGATAACTTATTCGACCATTACTTACCGAATTACAGCCGGGGTTGGAAACAGGTATGATGTCTACACTTAAATTATCACCAAAATCCGGTACAATAGTAGCATTAAGTGGACTACCTAAAGGATTTCCAAAATTAAATGGCGGTGGACTTGTATTAGGGGCAAAATTTGGTTCTGCTATTAAATTGGATGCTGGCAAACAAGTTGCACCGCCACTGTATGTACCACATCCATAAAACAGATTATAATACAGTGTTATTGGCGGACAACCAGGCAAACTATTGTTGGTATAACCTGTAAGATTGATAGCAACACTAATACCTGAAATCCTCTGGCACGAGCTAGTGCTTTCAGGCAATGTAAAATCGTGTGCATATCCATCACTACTTTGCGAAGTATTTCCTAAACCATTAAATGCCTTTCTATCAAGTCCTATTGTAGCGTCATTTTGAGTTTGAATCAGAATAATCTGGCAAAAGGCGCTATTAAACAGTAATAAAGTACATGCTAATGCAAAAAAGTATTTCATTAATTTTTAGGTTTATGTAAATGATTTTTCCCTTAAAATGATTTAGTATATAATCGAGATTTTAAAAATATTTGATTACTCTAAAAACCATCCTTTTTAGAAATTAAAGCATTTTAATTTTGCCTGTTTTATTTCTGCAATTTCTATGGCTAGGTTTATTCACCAAATTCATGAAAAATTTGGTTTTTTAAAACTTATGGAAAAGAAAAAATGGAAAAACATTCATTACTTTAAGCCGGTAATATATAAAAATTATAAGCGGATTTAGATTCAAGAGATGATTTGTATGGTTTTTGTAGTGGAAATTCTAACAAATCACAAATTTTAAAGTCACGAATTGTCCATAAAAGGAAAAATATAAGAATTTTAACGTTTAAGAGTAAAATGCCCTGTGAACTCTTCACCATCAAAAATTATTTGGTACCAATAATCGTTGGTTGGTAAAAGGTTTCCTAAATAGGTGCCATCCCAAACAACCGATGAATTTTTATAGCTTTTTAAAAGTTTTCCATAACGATCAAAAATATTCACCTCTGAATTACCGAGTTCTTGTATACCTCTAATTTCAAAAAAGTCGTTAAATCCATCGTTATTAGGTGTGAAAAACTTAGGAATTACAAAGTGAAGATGAGTAATTACATCCTCCCCACATCCAAAATTATCTCGAACAGTGATGGTATAAACACCTCCGGGAATACCATAAAAAATATTGCTGTATTGAAAGTTTTGCCCATCTATCGAGTAACTGAAATCACCCATTTGAGTCGTAAAAATTTCAATGTTAAAGCCATTTGTAACAACCTCGGAAATCACAGGTGCTGCATTGGAATTTACAACAATTGTTATGGTTTGTATTATCGCACACAATCCTGTACTCGGTGTAAACGTATATTCGGTGGTCGCTGTGTTATTTAAGGTAGGCGACCAAGTTCCTGTAATACCATTGTTTGAAGTTGTTGGCAAACTAGTTAAGGTTTCACCAAAGCAAATAGGCTCTACTTGAGAAAATATTGGGGTTATTGAAGGATTCACCGTAATAGTCATAGTTTGATTAGTAGCACATTGTCCCGCATCAGGCGTAAAGGTATATTCGGTAGTGGTTGTGTTATCGGGTGCTGGTGACCATATTCCTGTTATACCATTGTTTGAAGTAGTTGGCAAAGCCTCTAAACTTTCTCCTTCACAAATGGCTGCTACTTGTGTAAATGTTGGTAAGATATCAGCAGGATTGACCGTAATGGTCATCGTTTGCGTGGTGGCACATTGATTAGCATTAGGCGTGAAAGTATAAGTAGTTGTTGCTGTATTATCTGGGGCAGGTGACCAAGATCCTTCTATACCATTGTTTGAATTTGTTGGCAATGCTGCTAAACTTTCTCCTTCGCAAATATCCTGTACTTGTGTAAATATTGGAGTCGTGGCAGCATTGACAGTAATGATCATTGTTTGCGTGGTGGCACATTGGCCGGCATCAGGTATAAATGTATATTCGGTTGTTGCTGTATTATCTGGGGCAGGTGACCAAGATCCTTCTATACCATTGTTTGAATTTGTTGGCAATGCTGCTAAACTTTCTCCTTCGCAAATATCCTGTACTTGTGTAAATATTGGAGTCGTGGCAGCATTGACAGTAATGATCATTGTTTGCGTGGTGGCACATTGGCCGGCATCAGGTATAAATGTATATTCGGTTGTTGCTGTGTTATTTAAGGTAGGCGACCAAGTTCCTGTAATACCATTGTTTGAAGTTGTTGGTAATGCCGATATTGTTTCTCCCTGGCATATAGCCGTTACTTGGGTAAACGTTGGTACTGTATCGGAAGGATTAACCGTAATGATCATCGTTTGGGTAATGGCACATTGACCGGCATCCGGTGTAAATAAATATTCGGTGGTTGTAGTATTGTTTACAGTAGGTGACCAAGTACCTGTAATACCATTGTTTGAGGTTACTGGCAATGCTGCTAAACTTTCTCCTTCACAAATAGCCGGTACTTGTGTAAATATTGGAGTCGTGGCAGCATTGACCGTAATGATCATTGTTTGCGCAGTGGCACATTGATCAGCATTAGGTGTAAAGGTATATTCAGTAGTGACGGTATTATTAATGACAGGTGACCAAGACCCTTCTATACCATTGTTTGAAGTTGTTGGTAATGCTGCTAAACTTTCTCCTTCGCAAATATCCTGTACTTGTGTAAATATTGGAGTCGTGGCAGCATTGACCGTAATGATCATTGTTTGCGTAGTGGCACATTGATCAGCATTAGGCGTAAAGGTATATTCAGAAGTAGTGGTATTATTGATGACAGGTGACCACGTTCCTGTGATACTATTGTTTGAAGTAGTTGGCAAAGCTGATAATGCCCCTCCTTCACAAATAGCAGGTACTTGTGTGAATGTTGGTTCGATATCAGCAGGATTGACCGTAATGGTCATTGTTTGCGTGGTGGCACATGGATCAGAATTAGGCGTGAAAGTATAAGTAGTTGTTACTGTATTATCGGGTGCAGGAGACCAGGTTCCTGTAATGCCATTGCTTGAAGTAGTTGGCAAATCTGATAATGTATCTCCTTCACAAATAGCCGGTACTTGAGTGAAGGTTGGTGATACATCTGGCACATCTTCAACTGAAACAGTAACGGTTATTGTATATTGATAACTTATTCGACCATTACTTACCGAATTACAGCCGGGGTTGGAAACAGGTATGATGTCTACACTTAAATTATCACCAAAATCCGGTACAATAGTAGCATTAAGTGGACTACCTAAAGGATTTCCAAAATTAAATGGCGGTGGACTTGTATTAGGGGCAAAATTTGGTTCTGCTATTAAATTGGATGCTGGCAAACAAGTTGCACCGCCACTGTATGTACCACATCCATAAAACAGATTATAATACAGTGTTATTGGCGGACAACCAGGCAAACTATTGTTGGTATAACCTGTAAGATTGATAGCAACACTAATACCTGAAATCCTCTGGCACGAGCTAGTGCTTTCAGGCAATGTAAAATCGTGTGCATATCCATCACTACTTTGCGAAGTATTTCCTAAACCATTAAATGCCTTTCTATCAAGTCCTATTGTAGCGTCATTTTGAGTTTGAATCAGAATAATCTGGCAAAAGGCGCTATTAAACAGTAATAAAGTACATGCTAATGCAAAAAAGTATTTCATTAATTTTTAGGTTTATGTAAATGATTTTTCCCTTAAAATGATTTAGTATATAATCGAGATTTTAAAAATATTTGATTACTCTAAAAACCATCCTTTTTAGAAATTAAAGCATTTTAATTTTGCCTGTTTTATTTCTGCAATTTCTATGGCTAGGTTTATTCACCAAATTCATGAAAAATTTGGTTTTTTAAAACTTATGGAAAAGAAAAAATGGAAAAACATTCATTACTTTAAGCCGGTAATATATAAAAATTATAAGCGGATTTAGATTCAAGAGATGATTTGTATGGTTTTTGTAGTGGAAATTCTAACAAATCACAAATTTTAAAGTCACGAATTGTCCATAAAAGGAAAAATATAAGAATTTTAACGTTTAAGAGTAAAATGCCCTGTGAACTCTTCACCATCAAAAATTATTTGGTACCAATAATCGTTGGTTGGTAAAAGGTTTCCTAAATAGGTGCCATCCCAAACAACCGATGAATTTTTATAGCTTTTTAAAAGTTTTCCATAACGATCAAAAATATTCACCTCTGAATTACCGAGTTCTTGTATACCTCTAATTTCAAAAAAGTCGTTAAATCCATCGTTATTAGGTGTGAAAAACTTAGGAATTACAAAGTGAAGATGAGTAATTACATCCTCCCCACATCCAAAATTATCTCGAACAGTGATGGTATAAACACCTCCGGGAATACCATAAAAAATATTGCTGTATTGAAAGTTTTGCCCATCTATTGAATAACTAAAACCTCCCCGATCTGTGGTGAAAATTTCAATGTTAAAACCGTTGGTTATTACTTCTGAAATTACCGGTACATTAACCTGTAACAGTTCAAAGTTTTTCGTTGCCTCACAGCCATTGGCATTGACAAAATCTACCGAGTAAGTACCTTGTGCCGCAACTGTAATTTCGGGTGTGATTTCTCCGGTGCTCCATAAATATGTCACGTTGTTTTCAACCTCTACGCGAAGTGTAATTTGTTCGCCTTCACAAAAATAGATTATTTCATCGCTAAAATCTAGAGGATCTAATCTTGAAAAATTTACATCAGTTCTAGTTGTTGAAATACAATTCCCATCAATCGTAACTGCTTCGGCATAAAATGTGCCTTCCAAATCAACCGTAAATGCGTTACTGTTAGTTTCTAATAAATTACCCCCAGATAAACTATCGTACCAATTAACTAAGATACCATTTGGTACTTCAACCAAAAGTGTTCCTGCCTCGCCACTACAATTTACCACATCCCCCAAACTTAATGGAGGTTGCGGATTTGATATTTCGGTAACTTCAAAACTGTACCTGGTTTCACAGCCATCTGCATTAACAACGTCAACAAAATAATTCCCTGCCGAAGTAACAATAATGGTTTCTGTAGTAGCACCATTGCTCCAATTATAGGACGTTAAATTGATTAAGTCTAGATTTAATTCAACTGAATTGCCTTCACAATATTCCACAATTTGGGTAGTAGCCGCAGGAGGTTGAATTCTGGTAAAAGTAACAGCCGTGCGGTTTAAAGAGCTACAACCGTCTGAGGAAACAGCTTCAGCATAAAAAATACCTTCATCATTGGTGCTGAAGGCACTATTATTAGCTTGGAGCAAGAGGCCATTGGTTGGTTGGGAATACCAGTTGATACTAATATTTGTTTGTGCTTCAACCGCTAAGATTGCTAATTCATCATTACACAATACAACATCTCCTAAACTGATAGGCATATCTGGTGCATTGAGAAGGCTTACCGTAAATTCGCTTATAATTTCGCAACCATCTGTATTAATCATGGTCACTGAATAATTTCCCGGGGCGTTTACCAAAATATCAGCCGTTGTTTCTCCTGTACTCCATTCATAACTAACAATATCATTAAAAGCCGATTGCAGAACAATTTCTGTGCCTTCACAAATATTTACAGGGATCAATTCGCCCGCCGGAGGCGTTATTATTGAAAAAGTTACAGCAGTTCTTGTTAGTGAGTTGCATCCTGCTAATTCCGTAACTGATTCGGCATAATAGGTTCCAGGTACGTTGGTGACTAAAGTAGTAGAATTACTTGTAATTAAATTACCTCCACTTGGCGCATCAAACCAATTAACAAACATATTATTTGGCACATTTACAGTGAGCGAAACGGCTTCTGCGCCGCAATCGGTTATATTACCATTACTTACGGGCGCATTGGGTGGTGGTTCTATGGTAAGCTCAAAAATATCTGAAATCACATTACACAACTCGTTTTGTAAATTTGCCGCATCTTCTGCAGCCTTTACTCTATAAAAAGTAGTGCCAACTGAAGGGCTAACAGTATATGATTGATTATTTTGTCCGGAAATATCACTCCAATTGTTTCCGTCGTTACTCAATTGCCATTGATAAGCATGCGTTTGAAAAACGGCAAAATCAGGATTTGCTGTTAATTCAAGATCGCTTACAGTATTGGTACATCCTAGAAAAATATCTGAATTTGAGGGGTCTGTTATATCGATGGCATCACCACAAGATTTAAATACAATATCATCTATTGCCAAATCGTTGCCACAGCCACCTTGTCCGTTATTAATCATTTTTAAAATTACTTCGGTTTGACCGGGCTGCGACTGAAATACCAAAGCATGCTGATTCCAAACCGGTGAAGACGTTCCGCCTACAGTTCCGGTATCGCCCGATGCCAGTAATATTGTGTCTGTGCTATCCCAAATTTGAAAACCAACATTAATTGGAATGCCATTACCACCGCAGCCAGTTATTGGAAGCAGGTTTAAAACCCATGCCGAAAATTCGTATGAGGTTCCTTGGCACAAGCCTGAAACCCTTATTCTAAAAAACTCACCTGCCGTAAAGTCTGCATTAACAACCAACATTTTACCATTGATGTCACCAGGTGTTCTATCTGGCACATTATGCCAATCAAAAAACCCACTGTTAATTGAAATGGTATACTGGCCATCTTGTGGAGCACCTGCCACAAATTGGTAGGTGGTGGTACCGGCCGGTAAAGGTGGGCCGGAGTTTGTGCCTGTTCCAAAAGTTTCTGTAAAAATCGGATCTCCGGAATTGCCACTACAAAAACCGAGTTGGGCAAAGCTACATTGAGCAAAACGTAAGAAAAAAAGACATGAAAATGTAAGAAATAACTTCACTTTTTAAATATAGATAAATGCAGAAAATTATTGGCAATTTTAAGTAAACTTAACACGATTGTAACAAAATTACGGAATAACAGCGAAGGTGAAGACTGACGCCTTCCTGCTTTTTTTATTCCCTTTCGCTTTTCAAAACTGCCACCCAGGATTTATAGAATCCTATTGCATCCAACGCTGGAAATACAAAAGTAAAGGAAACCGCCTTTATACTTTTTTTATGCCCTTTCGCACTTCAAAACTTCTTCACAGGATTTAAAGAATCCTAT
>CAYPET010000045.1:0-7460 GCA_964409905.1 uncultured Chitinophagaceae bacterium
ACAACAATCTACAGGACAAACAGCAGCACATTGGGGTTCTTCATGAAAACCTTGACATTCAGTACATTTATCTGGAGTGATGTAGTAAACATCATTTGAAATTGGTAACTGTCTTTCATCAGCATCTACCTGACGGCCATCCATAAGGTCAAATACTCCTTTTATTGAGGTACCATCTGCAATTGCCCATTCTACACCACCTTCATAAATAGCATTATTCGGACATTCAGGTTCACAGGCTCCACAATTGATACATTCTTCAGTAATAATAATTGCCATACTTTTATGATTATTTTGAAGCGTAAAATTACAAATAAAAATGTTGGAATATAGAATTGAAAGTCTTTTAAAACTGAAATCTGTGCTGAATGAGGGCAACCCCGAATTTAACGAGATTGCACAACGAGCAGAACTGGAAAATCGATGGTTTACACAGCAATTCATCCGATTAAGTGTCCAAAATATTACTGAGTCTTATTTGAGTCAGGAAAAGCTTAAAAATTTTGCTGACCAATATACAATTCCATCAAATCCAAAGAAAATAGGTATTGTGATGGCTGGGAATATCCCCTTAGTGGGATTTCATGACCTGCTATGTGGAATTTTAAGCGGACATAAGCTGCGAATTAAATGCTCATCAAAAGATAACGTTTTGATGCCATATGTAATCAAAAATTTAAGAGATATGCATTCTGATTTGGCAAATAGTATTGAAATAGCGGATAACCTAACTGCGTGCGATGCTTATATAGCCACCGGTAGTAACCAAAGTAATGTATATTTTGATCAGTATTTTGGAAAATATCCCAATATACTCCGAAAAAGCAGAAGCTCAATTGCCATCATGACTGGTAAGGAAACAGCGGAAGACCTTGTTAATCTGGGGAAAGACGTTCATTACTATTTTGGGTTAGGCTGTAGAAACGTAAGTAAGATTTATGTGCCACACGGCTACAATTTCGAACCTCTGGTCAATGCTTTCAAAGAGTATGAGTACCTGGAAGATTTTACAAAATATAAAAATAATTTGGACTACAATTTATCATTACTGCTGTTAAATCAACAAATGTATATGAGCACCAAAGCTTTACTTTTAGTTGAAAACACTAATTTTCATGCACCTATTTCAGTACTTCATTATGAACATTATGAAAGCAAATCTGATATTGTTAATGTCATGCATACCCTTCCGGAAGTTCAAGCCATTATTGGAAATAAATTTACTCCATTTGGTAGTGCCCAAAACCCAGCTATAGATGATTTTGCTGATGGTATTGATACAATGCTTTTTTTAACAGCCCTATAAAAAAGCCCCTTGCGTATTCAAGGGGCTAAAAAATGATTTAAATATTTATTTATTTTACCGTAATCAATTGTGATTTTCTTTTACCATTATTTAGTGTAATTACCACTCCATAATTCCCTTTAGGCAAAGATCTTAAATCAATAACGCCTTGCGCCTTATAGGTGTCGATATACCGACCTGTTAAACTAAAAATGGCCACATTTTTTACCAAATTTTCAGCAGTCACTTTGATTATTCCATTGGTAGGATTTGGAAATAACTGAATATGATTTAATGATATATCAGCATTCCCAAGAGCGGCTTGATTGGTAATTGTGATAACGGCCGTACCACTGACATTAGAACCATCTGTTGCTATAGCTTGCACAATAACAGTACCATTGGCTACCGCTGTCAATTCTCCATTGGTCGAAAGTGCAGCTGCACCGGTGCCACCTACCAACATATTCCAAAGCACATTTTGCGAGGCAATGGTAGGGTATACATCTGCCAACATCTGCAACTTTCCTTGCGGCTGAGTAATTGTAAAAATGCGACCTTGGCCATAGACGTCAATAGAGTCTGCCAATGCCATCGGCACTTGATTTGACAAGGTTATTACGGTAGATCCACTTACATTACTTCCATCTGTGGCCGTAGCAGTGACAATTACAGTTCCGTTTGTTTGTGCGGTAAGTACTCCGGTAGCATTTATAGTTGCTGTACCAGTACCAGGTGCTACACTCCAAATAACATTTTGATTAGTTGCATTGGTTGGTATTATATCAGCTATCATTTGCAAGGATCCTCCTTGCGTAGTTATCACACTAACATTCCCCTGACCATATACATTAATAGAGGCTACAGGAATATTCACAGGTCCTGCATTCAGTGAGTTTGAATAGTACATTCCACGGCCATGTGTGGCAGCAATGAGTTCTTTGTTGTTATTAACTCTTATCATGTCCACACGGACGTTAGCTAAACCTGTATTGGTGGCAGCCCAATTAGTATTATTGCCATCTAGATTGTCTGTACTCCAAACTCCCAGTTCTGTGGCAAGAAATACCTGATCGCCATCATTTGGGTTAAAAACTGCCCAACGAACAGGCATGTCCGGCAAATTACCTTCAACTGATGTCCATAATGTACCACCGTCTACCGTTTCCCAAACACTATTAGTGCCATAATTTGAGTAGGTTATAATAATATGATTTTCGTTGCCTTTTTCAACGGCAATGCAACTTACATATTTATTAGCAGGCAAACCGGTTGAGATACTTGTTGCAGTTGGGTTAGCATGGGCATTATCTACTCTTGTAATATTGCCATCATCATCACCAAGATAAATACGATTGTTCACATTTGGCGAAACATGTACTGCAGAAACTTTACCACCTCCTAATGAAACAGTGACATTGTCATAATTATTTCCGGTTTGAGGGTTGTTCCAACGAATATATTTATTAGTACTGCTTGCAGCATACATAATATTATTTGCATCGTCATAGTCACTAGGATTAATAAAACGACCAAGTGAACTACTTAAATTAACCGAGCTGAAGAAACTACCCCCATTTGAACTAACACGATATTGATTGTATACATATTGTGTAAATTGATAATTCGGTTGATCTTGATCAATATTACAAAATGCACCATCCCCGCCAGTCACTTCCACGGTTGCCGCTAAAGCATTTGATGAAAATTTATGAGAACCATTGTCCTGTGCTCCGCCCAAATAATGAGGATTTACAGGATGCATATCGCAACCATAAAGTTGCAGTGTAACCATGTTGCGCCCACGTTCATCAATACTTGGGACGGCACTGCTGCCATTAACAGTGCTATAAATACCACCATCATTACAGAAAAACAAAGTATCAGAGCTCCCCTTTCGAAAACCTATGAAATGCTGATCTGCATGCACATATTGATGACCAAAACCTCCATACCAATGGCTAATTTGAGTCCAACTAGTTCCGCCATTGCCACTACGGAATAAATCTATGCCACCAACATATACCACATTTTCGTTATTTGGATCTACGGCTATACAAAGGTCATACCATGCCTGCCCCCTGCTGAAATCGCTGCTTGGAATACCAGGATCGTCATCGGCAGGTTCAGGCAAATTTGTCCAACTTGTACCACCATTAGTAGTTTTTACAATTCTTTCAACCTTGTTAGTTCGTTCAGTCAACAAATAAAGTACCGATGGATTCGACATAGCACAAGCAATTTCAATTCGCTCACAAGTGAATCCCAAAGTAATTGGAGTCCATGTCAAACCATTATCGGTTGAACGATGCAGCGAGCCATCTAATGATGCATAAATATTACCATTAGCAGCCTCATCAACATCGTGCGCACGATTAGATGAAGCTCCTGGAGAAGTAGAAGAAAGAACTCTGGTAAAAGTTACTCCCTGATCAGATGACAAATAAAGGCCTTGCGTGGTAGCTACATATACATGCCCCGAAGAGGATACCATTAACTTGGCGCACTGATAAAAATTGCTGTTATTAGTTGCGGCAAGTTGATTCCAGGTATTCCCACCATCTGTGCTTTTAAAAACGCCAAGACCTCTAATTGATGAAGAACTACCATAAGGTTCGCCAGTGGCAGCATAAAGTATGTTCGGTGCACTTGGGTCTTGATCTATAGAGGTGATAGCAATATTTTGCATAAAATCATTCACCGGTGCCCAATTTGGGCTGTTAGAAAAAATATTCGTAGTCTTCCAGATACCACCGCCTACACTACCACAGAAAACAGTTCTGCCGGTTGGGTCATTTGCATCGAGCAACATTGTTTTCGATCGTCCGGCCTGATTTGTAGGCCCTATGTTTGTCCAGCTAATATTCGGAATGGCCGCAGTCGTTTTGTTGCTGACTTTCATTAGCTCTACAGCCTCTATCAGTCGCTCTCTGGGCACATTGCCGTTATCATCCTTTGTCATTTCATACTCTTGCTGCATGGCTAAATCCATACGATCTTTTTTAGTCAGTCTAACATCGTCCTGATTTTGGCAAGAACTGAATACAATAAAGGGAACCAATGCCCAAATAAGGTATGAAAATATCTTTTTCATTTTAAGAATTTAATTGCTAAATATACTACGCAATGTAATTTGACAATCTGAAAAACTTAAATATTTGTTTAACCTATAAAAAGATTGACGATAAAATGATAGATAAAATTGAGATAATAAATCAACAATCGTCTTTAGGATTATTCAATGATTAATCGATGCATTGAGCGCTGCTCTCCCTGGTCAATTAATAAGAGATATAGCCCTTTAGGTAAATGTTGCACATCAATCATGTTTTTTTGAGATGGCAGTACCCCTTGCATAAGCATTTGTCCATTCACGCTTCTGATGGTATAGAGTCGTTTTTGATCTGTAGGACAAACAATTGTGAGCAAACCGTTTGATGGGTTTGGATATACTTTATAGTCACGCTGATACTCATAATTACTGTTGCTAAGGGGGATACAATTCGTACTTAACCATTGCATATCAAGCCATGCCAACCGACCTTGGATAAAGGTTTTCATGTTTGACACCTCAGAAGCAAAATCTGTTGCCATTGGTTGAGGTTCGTTGATAATGGGTACACCAAAAATTGGATATTTAGAAAAGTTACGGACCAAAGCGCCATTTTGGCTCAACTCATTAACAAATGAATCTATCAACATAAAAATGTGACTGGTATCCAATACATTACCAGCCATTCTGAATTGCGAATACCGACATTTTAAGGTGGATTCAAAAGCTGTATCTGATAAAAGCTTACTCCACCAGAAAGAAGGCAGGTTACTTTGAGTATTACAACTTGAGCCCAAATCATAAGCAAAACCCGAAACTGCATTTACACCACAATTGCTTGTATTGGCAAATGAATTATCAAATCCCCACAGAGGTCCTGGCCGCATTTGCTTTAACTTATCCTTGTACAAAAACATATCTTTTCTGTAAGCATCATAGTTTTTTGTAACCTCATTAATGATTAGAAAGTCAATGAGAGAATTATCTGCAGCAAAAGGTCGCCATCCTAACAATGAATCTTGATATTGGCTACCATTTAGGGCAATTTCAAAACTGTCGATATATGATTGAATATAAGCTTTTTGAGCCGGCGTTATTGTTCCATTATCCGGATGCTCATATAGGTATTTTATTTGCTGAGAACTTGCGGCATAAGGTGGTGCAAACTTACTAGTAAAACCACCTCCTGCTTCATCATCAATACCAAAGATATATCCCCCGGTCAACTCATCACCAAAATTATCTATCACGCGAAGGTTGGCCAGATCCAACCTAGCTGTATCCCTTTTAATTTTTTCTCCAAACAAGTAAACTCCGGCATAAACTGTATCAAGAAAAAGTTCACAATATTTCATTCTTGGTGCATAACGATCCATTTCGTCATGAAGCTCCAATGATAATTTTGATCTTAACAGTGATCTGTCTGTATAGGCTGCAAGCAACACCCAATCATTTTCTGCCGGCAAACCCAATACAGATACATTGTTGTTCGAATTATTACCTAGTCGCGTTTCCAACGAATAGGATTTCTTCGGGTATGATTTAGCAAGAGCATTACCACGCAATTTGACTGCGGCATTTGATGTAAACGTGGCCGGATCTGATACGTTATTGATTCCGGAGCTGTTATCCGTTATTAATAAAGTGGCTTGCCGGTAGGTATCAACAATGGATTGGTTGATCAGTAATTTCACAATAGGCAGATTACTTGAAAACTGTGCAAAACCTGTAAGGCTTAGCAACATTGCCGTTAGAAAAAGTATCCGTTTTTTCATATTAAATAGTCATGTTCGTACAATATTACCGAAAAATGATTTTTATATCCATATTATTTTTGATGTTGGCATATTTCCAATGTAATTTTATTACGTTTAAATAACTTACATGAAACAAACCTTTTGGATTTTAGCATTCATATTCTTGGTAACATCTTCAAAATCCCAAGTTGTAATTAATGAGTTTTCATGTTCCAACATGACAACGATTCAAGATGCTTTTGGAGACTATGAAGATTGGATAGAGCTATACAATACAGGTCCCGCTGCTATGAATATTTCAGGTTACTTTTTAAGCGATGACCCTAATGATCTTCAGAAATACCAAATCCCTACAGTTACCCCTATCGCCGCTAACGGCCGTAAAATGATTTTTTGTAGTGATCGAGCTGTTGTACAAGCCGGACAAATTCATACTAATTTCAGATTGCGTCAATCTAACGGCGAGTGGTTTATTTTGTCTACTCCATTGGGTGTGATTGTGGACAGTGTTCATCTTGCCGGTCGTATTACCCAGGTAAATCACTCTCATGGCAGAACCTCTGATGGTGCAAGTACTTGGGGAGTTTTTACAAACCCGACTCCTAACAACCCAAATGCCAATGCTTTTCAAGGTTATGAAGTTCCGCCTGTCTTTTCATTGGCCGCCGGAAATTATGCTACTGCTCAAACCGTTTCGTTAAGTACTCCATCTGCGGGAGCCACTATTTTTTATACGACGAATGGTGCTATTCCAACTGCTGCCTCAACGCCCTACACCGGCCCGATTGCTGTTGGGGCGAATATGGCCATCAGGGCCATTGTAATGAGCTCAAACCCCGCAATATTGCCAAGTCGGATAGAAACCAATACATACTTTATTAATGAATCTTCAAATTTTGACGTTGTGAGTGTGTGCGGACCTTATACGGCGGCCTCCTCTACAACAGGGTCTTGGCTTTTTTCTAATGCTGCGCCGAATATATATAGTTCAATAGAATACTTTGACAACAATTTTAATTTCCAGCTGGAATTAGAAGGTCGCGCCTCAAGACATGGTAATGACAGTTGGGCATACCAGCAGAAAGGTATTGATTTTGAAGCTATTGATGAAACAGGCACAGGTGCTCAATTTGATAAACAATTGTTTGGCACTACGCTGCGAGATAAATTCGACCGCATCATGTTTAAAGCAGCCGGTTCGGATAATTTGCGGCCAGGATTTAGCAATGGCGCACATATCCGCGATGTATTTGCTCAAACACTATCTGAGAAATATGGACTGGAAATGGATTTTCGTCGTTGGCGACCAGTTTTACTTTTTGTAAATGGTCAATATTGGGGGCTATATGATATGCGAGAAAGAGTG
>CAYPET010000046.1:0-6697 GCA_964409905.1 uncultured Chitinophagaceae bacterium
GAATAATCTTTACAGTATTACGAATGCTGTTAGATGCAACGGCAATCTTATATCCTGCGTTTACAAGTTGTTGGAAGTAACCCATCAACTCATAATCTTTTGCGACACAATCATTAAAGATCTTAAGAGTTGCCTCTTGCTTATCTCTCCAAATCTGATCATAAAGATCTACAGGAAGACCCTTATTCTTGGTTAGTAATTCTAGTTTTGCTTTAGTGGGGAGACCATCATAAATGCTAACATGCTCTTCTCTACTGATAGCATATTCATCCCCGAGTGCTTGATTTAATGCTTCGTAATGGTAATCTTTACTGTCGATTAGGACTCCATCCAAATCAAAGATAACGAGTTTAGTCATTATTTTTTGTCTCTCCAAAGTACATAGTGCCAGGGGTTTTTAGTGATGGGAAGGTTATGCCTCTTTTGTGCATTGAAACCAATCAAACATTCTGGATTGATCTCTGCACCCATCTCACATATTTCAACAAAGTTGTCAAATACGTCAAGATATTTATCCATTAACTCAGAGGATCCAAATGCAAAGTGATCGTTGATGCCGTGCTCTACATGTGCCCATTCATTAAGAACGTTAACAGTATTCAAATCATAGTTTGAAATAGGACCAATAGGAGTATTAAAATACTCATCCGTTCTCAAACGAATAACACAATCATACTTAAATCCGTTGTCATCTTCATATTTTTTCTTGAGGTTATTTGCTTCACTCAAACTATAAAACATTGAGATGATGTTATTAACTGGATGTGGGAATCTGGGGTCAGGATGGATATCTTCTGCCTCAAATTCTTTTGGTTCTTCAAATACAAGACCCTTTGGTTGCCACTTCTCTACCATAAAGTCTTTAAGATCTGCTTCCCAGCGACCACGATCTTTATACTGATCCCAGAAATAAGTTCCAACCCATGCTTCATCGTACCAAATATGAGCAAAAACATCAATCTCACAATCGGGATTTGCCTCCCAAAACGTTTGGAGATGATTCTCATAACATTCTTTTAGGTGTCTCGGTTGACCCGAGTAAATCATAGCAATTTTAGACATGATACTTACTATTATCTTTTGCTAGGTGAACAATTTTTGGTTCAAAGGTACACGCCTTAGCAAACACTTCTGGGTATGCAAGACTAGGTGAAGCAACAAATACTTCATCCCGATGTTCAATGTAAAACTTATTAAGATGACTCTCATCATGCCAAGTAGCAATGATGTTATTTGATTCATCTTCTGTTGTTCTGCGATCAAGTTCTTTAATCATATCAAGAACATAAGGAAGTTTTCCTCCCCACAAACATCCCTGAACATAAACCGAAAGATCATCATCTTCAGATACACAAGCATTTGATAGCATTGTAACATCAAATGCCCCAGGCAGTTCATTGTGTGGTGGCATATTAAGATAGTGACATGGGTGGTGAACACCAATGTACTTCTTATTATCATCAAGTAAATCTTCAGGATTTACTGTGTCAACAACACGCATATCCGCATCTAGGAATACCAACCAATCACAATCTTGAATGTCATCAAAGCACTTTTGAATCATCTTAAAACGATACAAAGTGATATATGGCCATTCTAAATGCTCTTGATGATATACAATAGCATTATCTGGAGATTCTGGAATCTCACCGTCAGTAAAGATTATATACTTTTTCTCAATGTTTGGCAACAGGAATTGTTCACAACTCTCATACCATGCTGGAAGGAAGTTAAGATACTTCTCTGTTCCAATAAAAATAATAGCGACTTTCATTAAATTACAATCCAATCTGGGCAATAAAGATCTGTAGTATCTAGGTGTTGATTATCAGGACCAAACCACTTGCTTGGAGCAATAACTTTATCACTCTTCGCTAACCATGCTCCCCACCAGGAGAATGACGAGTTTGCAATAATGTGAGACTTGCACAAGGTCATCAAACACAAATCAACATAATTAACATTACCCTCTGCAACTAAGAATCGATCACTCTCAAACAAAGTTTGCTCCTTACACCATTCTGGATCATCAGAAAAGATAATTACTGTTCTGGCATCATCAAAATGTGTCAACGCCTCTTCATAATATTCTAGTCCAAGGTTATTATGATGATGAGACAACTCAAGATAATCCGTTCTTCTAATATGCAGTGAGATTGGTTCCTCACATGAAGTAATCATAGAACGAGAAGGTCTAAGGAACTGTGATTTAAATGTAAAATCTTCTCTGATAATATCTTCAATTTCTTTAAAGTATTTTTCGCTTTGAAAGTAACCCTCAAGGTTCACCCATTTTGGACAGTTATTATATAATTCTTCATCGAATCCAAACGTACCCTCTTTAACTGTCGGTCTCCTACCACAAACATATTGAACATTTAAATTCTCAAGTGATGTCAAAGTAAAGGGATAAAAAATTTGATGATCAGTCCATTCATTATATGAATTGGGATTTTCTGATGGAGGTGGAATCATCCAATTATATCCATTCTTGGCAGCAATGCCCCTCAATGAGGCATACTGAAACATCTGGTTACCAAGTCTTCCTAATTTTCCTAGGTTATTAAATCCGATCATAATTTTGTTTAAACCATTCGTAAGTTTTTGTTAATCCTTCTGCAATATCTACTTTTGGTTTCCAACCAAGACCCAAAAGTTTATCCACATTCATTACTTTTCTTGGCGTACCATTTGGTTTAGAAGTATCCCATTTAATATCACCAGTATATCCAACAACATTGGCAATAAGTTCTGTTAACTCTTTAATTGAAATATCAGAACCTGTGCCGATATTAATAATTTCAGAATCTTCATACTGCATCATACAAGTATAACATGCTTCTGCCATGTCATCAACATAAAGAAATTCTCTTAATGGTGTACCATCTCCCCAACATACAAATTCAGTATCACCAGATAGTTTTGCTTCATGCATTCTACGCATGATTCCAGGAATCACATGACTAGACATTGGATTAAAATTATCATTCTCCCCATATAAATTAGTTGGTTGCACTGATATTGCATTGAATCCATACTGCTGACGATATGCTTGGCACATTTTAATTCCTGCAATTTTAGCAATTGCATATGCATCATTAGATGGTTCCAAAGGTCCAGTCATTAACTGATCTTCAGTAATTGGAATATTGGGGTGCTTAGGATAAATGCACGAAGAACCCAAGAACACTAACTTCTTCACACCATGTTCATATGATGTGTGAATAATATTAGATTGAATCATCAGGTTATCATAAATGAAGTCCCCAGGATAATTCTTATTTGCCATAATACCACCAACTTTTGCAGCAGCAAGAAACACATATTCAGGTTCCATTAAAGAGAAATACTTATAAGTATCTTCTTGAATCGTAAAATCAATATCATCACGAGTTCCCTCAATGATATTGGTATATCCATTTTCTTTTAAAGTTCTTACGATTGCTGATCCAACCAATCCACGAGCGCCAGCAACTAAAATTCTAGAATTACTGTCCATAAATGCACATATCCTCAACTAGTTCATTAAAAGTAATTTTTGGTTCCCATCCGAGATTTTCTTTTGCCTTTGTGGCATCTCCCAACAAAGATTCGACCTCTGCTGGGCGGTAATATTTAGAATCAACTCTAATGATCACTTTACCAGTATTCTTATCAATACCAACTTCGTCTTCTCCATCACCTTCCCAAACAAGATTAATTCCAAAATAAGATGCTGCCCTTTCAGCAAACTCCCTAACAGAATACTGTTCTCCTGTAGCAATCACATAATCTTCTGCTTCATCTTGCTGCAACATTAACCACATTGCCTCAGCATAGTCTTTAGCATGTCCCCAATCTCTTTTAGCATTAAGGTTACCAAGATAAAGAACGTCTTGCAATCCTGCACTAATTTTAGATAATCCCCTAGTGATCTTTCTAGTTACAAATGTTTCTCCTCGACGTGGGGATTCATGATTAAACAAAATTCCAGTGCAGGCATACATTCCATATGACTCACGGTAGTTTTTGGTAATCCAATATGCATAAAGTTTTGCTACACCATAGGGAGAACGTGGATAAAATGGTGTCGTTTCTTTTTGGGGAACTTCTTGAACTAAACCATAAAGTTCACTGGTAGATGCTTGATAAATTCTACAAGTCTTTTCCATTCCAAGAATTCTTACTGCTTCAAGAATCCTAAGTGTTCCAAGACCATCAACATTACCAGTATATTCTGGCATCTCAAAAGAAACTTTTACATGACTTTGAGCAGCGAGATTGTAAATTTCATCTGGTTTAATTTGTTGTATTACATGAATCAAATTAGTTGCATCAGTAAGATCCCCATAGTGCAACTTCAATTGTTGATGATTAAAAATATGATCAATTCTATGGGTATTAATTAGAGATGCCCTACGGACAATCCCATGAACCATGTACCCTTTCTCAATTAGAATCTCTGCAAGATAAGATCCATCTTGACCAGTGATTCCAGTAATAAGTGCTGTTTTCATAGTTTAGGCATTGTATCAATACAGTATATCACACTCGCCAAATAAATACTACTACCGAGTAAAAATTAATGATGTCGAAAAAAATCCAGGTAAAGAAATATGGGGATAATTATTTTTACAAAGTTTTTGAAGCAATACCTAAAGAAATATTAGATGATCTATATGAATCATCTAATGAATTATTAAATACCACTCGCAAAAATTTTAAAGAGGAAGTTTATCCACCAGAAGCAACTAGTAACATTTTACCAATTGTGGCAAAAACTGATATATGGAGTATCTTTTATAGTGAAATAAAAAAACACATTGCGAAATATTGTCAGATAGTATTCCCAGATTTAAATAATAACGAATACTTAGAGATACACTCTTCTTGGATAACAAGAATTGCTAATAATGAAATACCTGGACACACTAAGGAAGAATTGCATAGGAGACTGGATCAGCATAATACCTTTTCAAATATGCATTCACATAAAGATAATGAAATTGGAATTGTATTTTATTTAAAAAATCCAAGTCCAAAGTATGGAACTATCGTTAAATTGGAGGATAATAAACTATTTCAAAATGATGGAGAAGAAAATAGTCTATTAATATTCAACCCCAAACTCTATCATACTGGATTATATCCAAATACTGCAAATTTAGATGAGGGTCCAAGAATTACTATAGTTCTTGATTGTATTATCAAAAGAAATTTATTACGTTAAGGCAAGATCCAGTCAGGAACCTCAAAAGGTTCATTTATATACCAATCAAATATTATACAATACTTTCTACATAAAAATTCTTCTGTTGATAATGCATATACATTTGCACTTGGATAAGTTCCATCAAAAATTATGAGACTATTATCTTTACCAGAAATTTTTGTTTCCACATTATCCTCATAGTAAACGATAGTTCCCGACAATTCTGGATTATTCAATAGATTATAAACACATCTAATCATATGTTTATTAACTTGCCCAGTTTCATCTATTGCTGTTCTTGGTGTATTGTGAAATGTATCTCTTTCTAAAAATAAAAAATCATAATCATAATCATAATCATAATCATAATCATAATCATAATTATGATGATGTTCTAAAATTATATTTTGATTTGGATTAGGATCATATCTTTCGGCAAAACAAGAATATGGAATTACATCAAAATTATCATAACCATATTTTGAAACATATTTAACAACTTGTTCTTTTATTTTAAGGCAAAATATATTCCAACAATTAACTTCATATGGGAAGTACTTTGATTTAGATAATGCTAAACCATGACAATCTATAATACAATTTGTATTTGAAATCCTATCACTAGCATATAAATTTTTTTTAAAATGAAGTTGCGTTTCTATGAATATTTCTCTCCGCACATCTTCATCCAAAAAGTTATCTATTATCAATCTATCTTCAGTTCTTTCCATATAATTTTCCCACATACTTAGGTGAATGGAGTGGAGATTTCTTAGTAAAAAAGTTTTTATTTTTAGGACACATTGAACAAACTGGTTCTGCAGTTTTAATAAAAAATTCTAATATATCTAGATCAGATGCTGTAGGTAATAAAGGTTCATACTTTAGGTAAGGGTCCCATTTAAAAGATAACTTATCTCCATATTTTTTCTTCTGCAAAGGAAGATAAGCAAGTGCTGCACATTTATATATTTTACCATCTTGAAGAATGAAATTCTCTTGCCCACCTGGACAATTGTCCCAAGATGCTTTGTAATCATCACTCCCTATAGGTTCAATAGAGCATCCATGCCCAGTGTATACTTTTAACCAATAGTTAGAAGCATCATGAATTCTATATGTTACTCCAGACTCCTTAATACAGTTTATTGCTTTATCAAATAGTATAACGTAGTTAGGATCTTCTGAGTGTTTTGTAATTGTAAGTATACACTGAGTATCTATAAGTGCCTTTGGTAATTCTGGAACTTTATCAAATAAGAGTCCATTGGATACAAGTTCAAATTCTTGATCATCTTGTATATTCCAAATATCTTTTGTCATGTAGATAATATCTACAAGATTTTTATTAAGAAGAGGTTCTCCACCCAACATACACAATTGTGTTGGACGTATTCTAGTATTCCAAGCAGAATACCACTTCTCTAAGGTTTTTATATTAATATCTTCTTTATACCCATCATTAGTATAATGACCACACCCCTGACAAGTAAAGTTGCAGGAGTG
>CAYPET010000047.1:0-2500 GCA_964409905.1 uncultured Chitinophagaceae bacterium
GTCAAACAAGCTCATTAGAAGAAGTTTCTCGTAAAATTTTTAGTGCACATTTTGGCCAATTAGCTGCAATTTTCTTATGGATTAGTGGTATGCATTTCCATGGTGCATATTTCTCAAACTATTCTGCTTGGTTATCAGATCCAATTGGTATTAAACAAAGTTCACAAGTTGTTTGGCCAATTGTAGGTCAAGAAATATTAAATGCAGACGTTGGAGGAAATTTCCAAGGTGTACAAACAACATCTGGTTGGTTCCAAATGTGGCGTGCAGAAGGGATTACAAGTGAAGTTGAATTATACTGGATTGCTATTGGTGGATTAATTATGTCAGCATTAATGCTTTTTGCTGGTTGGTTCCACTATCATAAAGCTGCTCCAAAATTAGAATGGTTCCAAAATGCGGAATCAATGATGAATCATCATTTAGCTGGTTTATTAGGCTTAGGTTGTTTATCATGGTCAGGTCATCAAATTCATATCGCATTACCAATTAATAAATTATTAGATGCTGGTGTTTCACCTCAAGAAATTCCATTACCTCATGAATTTTTAATTAATCGTGAATTAATGGCACAATTATATCCTAGTTTTGGAAAAGGGTTAGCACCATTTTTCAGTGGTAATTGGAGTGAATATTCTGATTTCTTAACATTTAAGGGTGGGTTAAATCCTGTGACAGGTGGCTTATGGTTAAGTGACATAGCTCATCACCATTTAGCATTAGCTGTTTTATTTATTATTGCAGGTCATATGTACCGTACTAATTGGGGTATTGGTCACAGTATGAAAGAAATTTTAGAAGCTCATAAAGGTCCATTTACAGGTGAAGGCCATAAAGGCTTATATGAAATTTTAACAACTTCATGGCATGCTCAATTAGCAATTAACTTAGCAATGGTGGGTTCGTTAAGTATTATTGTAGCACATCATATGTATGCAATGCCTCCATACCCATATATAGCAACTGATTACGCAACACAATTATCATTATTTACACATCATATGTGGATTGGTGGCTTCTGTGTTACTGGTGGAGCTGCACATGGAGCAATTTTCATGGTACGTGATTATACACCGGCGAATAATTATAATAATTTATTAGATCGTGTTTTAAGACACCGTGATGCAATTATTTCTCACTTAAATTGGGTTTGTATTTTCTTAGGTTGTCACGCTTTTGGATTCTATATCCATAATGATACAATGCGTGCTTTAGGTCGACCACAAGATATGTTCTCAGATAAAGCTATTCAATTACAACCAATTTTTGCACAATGGATTCAAAATATTCATTTGTTAGCACCTGGAACAACAGCGCCAAATGCTTTAGCTACTACAAGTTATGCTTTTGGTGGGGATGTTGTTGAAATTGGAGGTAAAATTGCTATGATGCCTATTAAATTAGGTACTGCTGATTTTATGGTACACCATATTCATGCTTTTACTATTCATGTAACAGTATTAATTTTATTAAAAGGTGTTCTATATGCCCGTAGTTCAAAATTAATTCCAGATAAAGCGAATTTAGGCTTCCGATTCCCGTGTGATGGACCTGGTCGTGGTGGTACTTGTCAAAGTTCAAGTTGGGATCACGTATTCTTAGGCTTATTCTGGATGTATAACTCAATTTCAGTTGTAATTTTCCATTTTAGTTGGAAAATGCAATCAGATGTATGGGGAACAGTAACACCTGATGGAAGTATCTCACATATCACAGGTGGAAACTTTGCTCAAAGTTCAATTACAATTAACGGTTGGTTACGTGATTTCTTATGGTCACAAGCATCACAAGTAATTCAATCATATGGTTCAGCATCATCAGCTTATGGTTTAATTTTCTTAGGAGCACACTTTATTTGGGCATTTAGTTTAATGTTCTTATTTAGTGGTCGTGGTTACTGGCAAGAATTAATTGAATCAATTGTATGGGCACATAATAAATTAAACTTTGCTCCAGCAATTCAACCACGTGCGTTAAGCATCACACAAGGTCGAGCAGTTGGTTTAGCACACTATTTATTAGGTGGTATTGGTACTACTTGGGCGTTCTTCTTAGCACGTTCATTATCAATTACTTAAACTTTAATTTTAAGGACTAAAATTCTAAAAACGTTAAAGTTTACAAAGTCTCGAAAATTTTCATTTTATTTACAACTATAAATTATATAAAAAGGCATCTGAAGATTATGGCAACTAAATTTCCAAAGTTTAGCCAAGCCCTTGCACAAGATCCAGCAACTCGACGAATTTGGTACGGTATAGCTACAGCTCATGATTTAGAAGCACATGATGGTATGACAGAAGAAAATTTATACCAAAAGATTTTTGCTTCTCATTTTGGCCATTTAGCTATTATTTTCCTTTGGACCGCTGGAAACTTATTCCATGTTGCATGGCAAGGGAATTTTGAACAATGGGTAACAAAACCCTTAAAAACAAAACCAATTGCACACTCAATTTGGGATCCACATTTTGGTGAGTCAGCATTAAAAGCATTCAGT
>CAYPET010000048.1:0-5992 GCA_964409905.1 uncultured Chitinophagaceae bacterium
AAGAACCCCAATGTGCTGCTGTTTGTCCTGTAGATTGTTGTGTGCCTAATGAGGATATTGTCGAAACACCTGAGCAGTTGCTTGCTAAAAAAGACAAACTACACTTGTAGTTTTAAGGTATGCGCAAAGCCTTTATACTGTTAGTAATGGTCACACAACTGCAAATTAACGCTAGTGGCCAAAAAATGGATACTGTTCGTAACCGCATTTCGGGCATGACTTTTTTGGAAGTATATGACGAAAACAAAAAAATCATAGCCGATGGTTACCTTTTAGAAGATAAAAAGACGGGGATTTGGACAGCTTACTCAACAGAAGATGCTGACATTATTGAGATGCGTAGCTATATGAGGGGCGTGCTCAATGGTAAAACAATTTTATTTCACGAAACTAAAGTTGTTGCTGCTAGTTTGAACTATCAAAATGGTGAGCTTCATGGACCATGCAGATATTATCATAGCAATGGTAATCTAAAATCATTGTTACATTATACGGCTGGATTACGTAATGGTTATTCGAAGACCTACTATGAAAATGGACGATTGGAAGAAGAAGGGCGCTATGCCAATGGTAAAAAGGAAGGGGAGTTTCTTTTATATTTTGATACCGGCAAGAGAGCCGCTGTGTATAACTATATGAATGATATAAAGGAAGGGTTAGCCACTTTTTACTCAGAAACTAGTTACGTATCCGCAACCGGAAACTTTAAACAAAATGAAAAAGATGGCCCATGGAAAGAGTATCATGTTAATGGTAAAATTAAGGGCGAGGGGAAATATGAGAAAGGGAAGAAGGTTGGAGTCTGGAAAACATTTGATAAGAACGGCAACTTTATCAAGAATGTGAAGGAATAATGGAAACCGTATTAAGCAAATTTCGAAAAGTAAAACATTTTATTTTGGATGTAGATGGCGTCCTTACAGATGGAAGCTTGTTATTGCAGTCTGACGGGCATTTTGCCAGAACAATGAACATTCGTGACGGTTATGCCATGCAATTAGCCATAAAAAAAGGGTATGATATAGTCATTATTTCTGGAGGAACTTCCAACGCAGTTGAAAAGCGACTGAAAAGTCTGGGTTTAAAACATGTCTATATGGCCGTAGAAAATAAACTAGAAGTGTTTCAAAACCTATCGAGTGATATACAACCAGCAAATGCATTGTATATGGGGGATGATATGCCGGATCTTGCGATCATGAAAAGCGTCGGACTTTCATCATGTCCGGCCGACGCTTGTAATGAAGTAAAAGAGGTTGCCCATTATGTATCACCCTTACAAGGTGGTAAAGGTTGTGTGCGAGATGTTATTGAAAAAGTGTTGAAACTGAATGATGATTGGCAATAATCATGGTGAAAATTTTGGCCTTATTAAAGTTAGTGCGTTGGCCCAATTTGGTCTTTATTGCACTTACGCAAATGCTGGTTTACCTTTTTATTTTACAGAATGGATTGGCGCCAACAAAAACCTTGTCGCTGTCAATTTCCGATGTGCTTTTGTTGATTAGCAGCACCGTACTTATTGCCGGTTCAGGCTATATGATTAATGATTATTTTGACATACGGATTGATGCCGTAAATAAGCCACAGCGTTTAGTCTTGAGTAAGATTATCTCACGTCGGGCAATTATCATTTGGCATGTAATTTTTAATGTCATGGCATTACTGATTATTCTAAACCTCGCAAGGCAAAATCAATTACGGTTATTGTTACTTCAGTTATTTTGCATTGTCGCTTTGGTAATTTATTCTGTCAGTTTTAAGCGAAAATTGTTCGTTGGTAATTTGTTGGTTGGACTATTAATCGGCTTTAGTGTTTTGCTTGTCGGTATTTACGAACCCCAATTTGAAGTTTTATCCTTGGCTAGTAACCGTCAAAAATTACTTTGGTTGTATACAGCCTTTGCATTTTTAATTACGTTGATACGCGAAATAGTAAAGGATGCAGAAGATATGAAAGGTGACTTTTCTGAAGCGTGTCGCACCATACCAATTGTCTATGGACTAGACAAAACTAAAAAAATTGTTTTTGTAATCTACTTTTTGCTTCTGGGACTTGTGATGGCTTTTGCCGTTCGTTTATTTAATTCAAATCCCATAAGTAGTACATATTTCTTGTTAGGTATAGTTGCTCCCAGCCTAGTTATTATGTATAAGTTACGATTAGCCAAGGGCACAGCAGATTTTGCCCGTTTGAGTAGTTGGATAAAGTGGCTTACACTAACAGGAATTTTATCTATGATGTTGGTAAACTTTTAAATATGTTTTCAAAAAAAATAATTTTAGCGTCCGCTTCACCAAGGCGCGCAGAACTACTCAATTTGGCAGGGGTCACTTTTGACATCAAGATAAGCAATGTGGATGAAGAGGTGTTGCCAACTTGGACAGCGGAAGAAACTGTTATACGATTGGCCCAAAAAAAGGCAACTGCCGTGCATGATGCAAACGGTGATTTAATAACCGTTGGCGCTGATACGATTGTTGTTTTGGCAGGGACCATTCTGGGAAAGCCGAATAATCTTATTGAAGCTAAAGAAGTATTAAAACAACTAAGTGGAAAGTCACACGAGGTTATTACCGGAGTAGCTATTTGTCAACATCATCAAGTTGAAGTGTTTGCTGAAAAATCTACAGTATATTTTCGAACATTGACCGAAGAACAAATAGACTATTATCTGCAAAATTTTCCACCTTTAGACAAAGCAGGGGCTTATGCCATTCAGGAGTATATTGGTGCAGTAGGTATAGAAAAAATCATTGGCGATTATTATAATGTCGTTGGGTTGCCCGTTGGGCGATTATTACATTGTTTAAACACAAAATTTAATGATTAGGCAAATCCTGAATGTAACTTTGCCATCGTTTTAATAAAATAGCATGATAGAAAATTTTGATCCCAACGATATTGCCCTAGCTGACAATAATGTTTTTGGGTTGCCCACAACTGCTGAAAATGCCGAATTAATTATCATTCCAATGCCCTGGGAAGTAACCGTTTCATATAGAAATGGCACCGCTCGTGCGCCTGAAGAAATATTTATTGCCAGTAGACAAATTGATTTGTATGACGTCAGTGCCCATGATATGTGGAAGTATGGGTATTATATGGAGAAAGTGGACAATGAACTGGATAGGAAAAATGATTTTTTGCGTCACTGTGCAGAATTGGTTATATCAAATTTGTCATCAGGTGGCCTGACTGCAGATAATGAACAGCTTACTAAAAAACTAAAAGGCATTAATCAGGGTAGTAAGGAAATGGTTGAAAATTTATATACCAAAGCAAAAAGTTACCTGGATAAGGGTAAGATGGTTGCACTGTTGGGTGGTGATCATAGCACACCTTTAGGCCTCATTAAAGCAGTAGCTGATAAATATGACAATTTTGGCATTTTGCATATTGATGCGCATTTTGATTTTCGAAATGCCTACGAGGGTTTTATCTATAGTCATGCCAGCATTATGTATAATGTGCTGGAAAAAATACCACAGGTAAAAAAGTTGGTGCAGCTTGGAATAAGAGATTACTGTGATGAGGAAGTTGAATACATGCGTTCGCAGGGTGAACGTGTCAAAACATTTTTTGACCAAGATGTAAAAGAGCGCTTATATGAAGGTGATAATTGGAAAATGATTTGTGACGATATTATAGAGCAATTGCCTCAAAATGTGTACATCAGTTTTGATATAGATGGTCTAGATCCCAAATTGTGCGCCAACACCGGAACTCCTGTTAATGGTGGATACGAAGTGGAGCAAATTATGTATTTGTTCAGAAAGCTAGTTGATAGTGGTCGAAAGATTATTGGATTTGATTTGGTAGAAGTGGCCTGTGGTGAATTAGCTCAGGATATGTTAGATGCGAATGTAGGGGCACATATTCTTTACAAAATGTGTAATATTTTTGTGAAGAGTCAAAAGGGTATTGCTATTAACTAAATCACTCCAGTACGATTCATATATTAAATTGAAGAATCAATTTTTCTTTATAATGATTCCTGAAAAATTCAGGAAGTATTTTTTACAGATGTTAGCCATGCATTTTATGGCTTGTATTTTACTACTTATATACGCCGTATACCTTATTGCCGATTGGGCGGCTAATTGGATGGAGTTGGCAGGCTTAGTTCCAGCAACTTTGGCAACACTTTGGATTTTGTTGAAGCGTAGTAAACTCTTAAAACAAGTTGAAGTAAATCAGGTATTGCGTTTATTCGAAATCGGATTTTTAGGAATTGCCTCCTCTTTTTTTTATCATCAGCAACTTTGGCTCGGTGCATTGCTATTTGGCGCTGTTGGCGCTTTCCTATTAGTTTTGCTTTTGGTAGAATATCAAATGTTTTCTGAGCGTTTTATTGAGTTAAATGAAAGAGAAATTATATTACCCCAATTGTTCTTTAAGCGACGCATTCCGTGGCAAAATATTGAAAATGTTATTTTGAAATATAACTTGTTAACCATAGAATTTAAGGACAATAATTTTGCCCAACAACAGGTGTTTCATAAATATGATGAGTACGAAATGCAGCTATTTGATGATTTCTTAAAACGGCAGATTTTATGAGTTTTGAAGAAGCACTTGATTTTTTATATAAAAAATTGCCCATGTTCTCCAGGCAAGGGAAACTAGCTTACAAAAAGGATTTAACAAACACCTTATTGTTATGTGAGGCATTAGGGCAACCTCAAAATAAATTTCAATCAATACATATAGCAGGCACGAATGGTAAGGGGTCTGTTAGCCATATGCTGGCATCGGTATTGCAAGAGGCCAACTATAAGGTAGGACTGTACACATCGCCTCATATAAAATCTTTTACTGAGCGTATTTGCATAAATGGTGTGGAGGCTGATAAAGAATGGGTGGCCGATTTTGTAACAAAACATCATCAGTCGATTGAAGATGTGCAACCATCATTTTTCGAAATTACTGTTGCCATGGCATTTACTTATTTTGCCGAGAAGCAGGTGGATATTGCTGTGATTGAAACAGGTCTGGGAGGGCGGCTGGATAGTACGAATGTAATTTCGCCTATGCTCTCTATTATTACTAACATTGGTTATGATCACATGGATATGTTGGGTGATACCTTAGAAAAAATTGCCACTGAAAAGGCTGGAATAATTAAAAAAGATACTCCGGTTATTATTAGCGAGACACAAGCCGAAACAGAGCAGGTTTTTTTTCAGAAGGCACACAGTCTTAATGCGCCAATCTTATTTGCTGATAGTCTTTTCGCTTGCGCCAAGACTAATGGCAAGTATGTGTTTATAAATCAATCTACTATGGAAACCATTACGATGGAGTTCGATTTGAACGGCGAGTTTCAATTAAAAAATGCACGGGCTGTTTTGTTGGCTACAGATATTTTAAATCAAAAACAGTTTCGCATTGATAAATCACACATGGCAAATGGTTTTGCTCATGTAAAACGCAACACGGGTCTTCGAGCTCGATTTGAAATAGTAGGCCATAATCCAACCATTGTTTATGACGTGGCTCACAACAAGGAAGGCGTGGAACAAACATTATATGCATTAGATAAAATTCCCTTTGATCGGTTACACATTATATATGGATGTGTAATTGATAAGGATGTGCGCAATGTCTTGTCAATATTGCCCAAAGATGCCTTTTATTATTTTACCCAGGCCGATGTGCCCCGGGCAATGCATGTGAATGATTTAGTAGCATTGGCTATTGAACAACAATTAAATGGGCATGCCTACTTAACCCCTGTGCTCGCTTTGCAGGCTGCTAAAAATGCTGCGGATGAGGCGGATTGCATCATCGTAATGGGAAGTTTCTTTATACTGGAGACCTTGATATAGTAGCAATTTACTCTAGCATAAGCTATTCAAACTACGCGTATCACTGTTCTATTGCATTAATATTTAATTGATAATTATCAAATTTTGGGGTGATGTTTATCACCGGATTTGTAGGCTTCCCCTTTTTAGTACAGATTGAAAGTAGACAATTTTATTCATT
>CAYPET010000049.1:0-5942 GCA_964409905.1 uncultured Chitinophagaceae bacterium
AGTAAAAATTAAAATGAGGAACTCCATTTAATTCGTCACCCAATTATTCCACAGTAACTGATTTTGCTAAGTTCCTTGGCTGATCAATATCTGTTCCTCTTAAAAGAGCAACTTCGTATGAAAGAATTTGTAGAGGAATGTTATAAACAATTGGTGTCATGAAAAAATCACACTCAGGCATGTGAATCAATTTCCCGGACTTAACATCCATATTGACTGAAGGATCGGCAATGACATAAAGGGTTCCACCCCTTGCCTTTACCTCCTCTAGATTAGAAATTAATTTTTCTGCTATTTCACTCTCTGGTGCTAATGCTATAACCGGCATGTTTTCATCTATCAGTGCAAGTGGGCCATGTTTTAACTCACCAGCCGGATAGGCTTCGGCGTGGATATATGAAATCTCTTTAAGCTTTAGCGCACCCTCTTTAGCAATAGGATAAAAAATACCTCTGCCCAAGAATAAAGCATTGTCTTTATTAGCTATATTTGGAGCTATCTCTACCATTTGTTCCTTTAAGTTTAAGGCTTCTGCAATGGTCTCTGGTAGCAGTCTTAATGCCTGAATAATTCTTCCCCTAAGTTTTGGATTTAGTCCTCTGCTTTTTGCAAGCGATAATGCAAGCAACATTAGTCCAGCCAACTGAGTCGTAAAAGCTTTAGTTGAAGCAACGCCTATTTCAGGACCAGCATTAGTAAAAAGTGAAAAGTCGGACTCTCTAGCCAATGAGCTTGTGGGGACATTACAAATAGTCAGGGTAGAAAGATAGTCTTTTTCTTTTGCATAGTTTAATGCAGCTAAGGTATCGGCTGTTTCACCTGATTGGGAGATGGTAATTAATAATGAATTCTCATCTACGTGAGGGTTTCTATATCTATACTCACTGGCATAATCAATTTGGCATGGAAGTTCAGCTATTGATGAAAACCAATTAGCGGCAACTCTTCCTGCATGGAGACTTGTCCCGCATGCAACTATCTGAATACGCTCAACTTTTGAAAATAAATCGGTTGATCCTAAGCCGAAAATATTATCAAGAACATCTTCGCCGCCTATTCTTCCGTCTATTGTTTTTGAAACAGCCGCAGGTTGTTCGTATATTTCTTTTTCCATATAGTGCTTGTAATCACCCTTTGAGGTAGCTTGAGCAGATATATCTATACGAGTAATTTCTCTTTTAGCTTCGTTTTTAGATTCATCAAAAATTTTGTAGGTATTAGCAGAGATCTCTGCCACGTCACCGTCTTCTAAAAAAATAAAATCATTGGTTTGCTGTGCTATAGCAAGTGGGTCTGAAGCTGCAAACATTTCATCGGTTCCAATTCCTATTAAAAGAGGTGATTTATTTCTTGCTATAACCAAATTGGTATTATCTTTTATATCAATGGCTGCGATTGCATATGCGCCTTCAAGTTTTTCTTTTGCAGAATACATTGCCTCGATCATTGATTGACCCTGATTGATATATAAATCTAGTAAATGTGCGATTAGTTCAGAATCCGTTTGAGATACAAATTCATAACCATCTTTCTTAAGATCTTCTCTAAGTTCAACATAATTTTCAATAATGCCGTTATGGACAATATAAACCGAATCTTGAGATTTGTGAGGATGAGCATTAATCTCTGATGGCTCTCCATGAGTTGCCCATCTAGTGTGAGCAATACCTAGCTTACTTTTTGGTTTTTCAGCAATCATCTTTTCTTCAAGGAGCTGAACTTTTCCAAGGGTTCGAAGGTGGGCTATGCCATCATCTTGATGAAGAGCAATACCTGCCGAGTCGTACCCTCTATACTCCATTTTATGGAGTCCTTGGACCAGGAGCTTTCCGACATTTCTATTTGAAGCAGCAGCTATGATTCCACACATGGTTAATCCTTTTTCTTAGACCAGTTTTCTTTATTGGTTTGTTTTGATCTTCCAACACCAAGGGACCCATCTGGAACATCTTTAGTGATAACAGATCCAGCAGCAACAGTTGCATTTGATCCAACTGTAACTGGGGCAACTAATGATGTGTTGCTTCCAATAAAACTTTCATCGCCAATTATTGTTTTGTGTTTGTTGGTGCCATCATAATTACAGGTTATAGTGCCAGCTCCAATATTTGTTGATGTGCCAACTTCTGTGTCACCAAGATAGGTAAAGTGATTGGCCTTTGAGCCATTTCCTAGTGTTGTATTTTTAGTTTCTACAAAATTGCCTACTTTGGCTGAGTTTTCAATATTGCTTCCCTCCCTTAATCTTGCATATGGTCCTATTACACAATCCTCGCCTACTGTGGCGCTATCAAGGTGTGAAAAAGCTTCTATTTTTGAATTATTTCCAATAGTTACGTTCTTTAAAATTGTATTGGGGCCGATGTGGACGTTATCACCCAAAGTAACTTTGCCCTCTAGTATAACGTTAACATCGACTAGACAGTCTTTGCCTGCTATAACCTCTCCTCTTATATCAAGCCTCGCTGGGTCAGCAACCGTAACGCCATTATTTATAAGCTCTTCTGCTTTCATTTTTCTGTATATTCCTTCTAACTGAGACAGCTCAGCTTTACTATTTGCACCCTTAACCTCATCGTTGGATGCCTTGTATGTTTTAATTTTAAACCCCTTATTGCTTATTATAGAAACTAAATCAGTTAAGTAAAATTCTCCTGCAGCATTATTGTTATCTAGTTTGGCTAATCCCTCATTGATAAGGTCCTTTTGCCCACAAAGCACTCCAGTAAATATTTCTTTTATGTTTTTTTCATCAGCTGATGCATCTTTTTCTTCTACTATTGCTAAGGCATTGCCTGAATCATCTTTTTTTACCCTGCCGTATCCATAGGGATCTTCAAGTGTAGTGGTTAATATTGACAATCCGTCATCTGAACTGTTTATTAATTCTACAAGGGTCTCTTTTTTTATCAGAGGCACATCTCCGTAAAGAACTAAAACTGTAGAGCCGTCTTCAACCTTGTTTATTCCGCACTTCACAGCATCTCCTGTCCCAATTGGCTTTGGTTGATCTGCTATAGAAATTTCAAGATTATAGGTCTTAGATTCTTTTATAACTGAATCTTTATCAAAACCAACAATTAGCGTAATTTTTGGGCTTATTGATCCAGCTGTTAAACATATTTTTTCAAGCATGGAGGTTCCCCCGATCCTTTGGAGGGGTTTTGCTCTATTTGATTTCATTCTTGAGCCCTCTCCGGCTGCAAGAACTATAGTATGAATGTTCACAGTTATATAAGGTTAAATAGATACCTTACTGGTTTTTTCGTAATTTTTGAATAGTTTTTAGTCTCGCTACAGCTTCGGCTAGCTGGGCAGATGCTTTTGCATAATCAAGACTTGCATCTTTATTTGCTAATGCTTGTTCAGCCGCCTCTTTTGCTTTGATTGCCTCAGATTCATCAAGACTTTCAGCCCTTTCTGCTGTATCAGATAAAACTGTTACAAGGTCTGGTTGTACTTCTAAAAAACCCCCCGAACAGAAGAATGCTTCTTCATCTGAGCCGTTTTGTACTCTTACAGGACCAGCGGCTAGTCCAGTCAGCAAAGGTGTGTGACCGGGAGCTATGCCAAGCTCACCAAGAGTTCCTGTCGCATATACCATGGTGGCTTCGCCAGAATATATTTCTTCGCTTGAGGAAACTATGTTGATCTTGATAGTGCTCATTCTATAAAGTCTTAGCCTTTTCTACTGCCTCTTCTATGGTGCCAACCATGTAAAAAGCTTGTTCAGGTAAATGATCATAATCGCCATTTAGAATACCTTTAAAAGCCTTAATAGTATCTTCTAATGAAACATACTTGCCTGGTGTACCAGTAAAAATTTCTGCAACAAAGAAAGGTTGAGATAAAAATCTTTGCGCCTTTCTTGCTCTAGCTACTAACTCTTTATCTTCTTCAGAAAGCTCATCCATACCAAGAATTGCAATAATATCTTTTAGCTCGTTATATCTTTGTAAAATTTGCTGAACGCCTTGAGCAACTTCATAGTGCTCATCACCAACAACAAATGGGTCAAGCTGTCTACTGGTTGAATCCAATGGATCAACAGCAGGATAGATACCAAGCTCTGAAATTTGTCTTGATAGCACAACTGTTGCATCTAAGTGAGCAAAGGTTGTTGCAGGAGAAGGGTCTGTTAAGTCATCAGCTGGAACGTATACCGCTTGGATAGAAGTAATTGAACCGGTTGTTGTTGAGGTAATTCTTTCTTGAAGAGCACCCATTTCTTCTGCAAGTGTTGGCTGATAACCCACAGCAGACGGCATTCTTCCAAGAAGCGCTGACACCTCAACACCTGCCAATGTGTAACGATAAATATTATCAATAAATAATAGAACGTCTTTGCCTTCATCCCTGAAACTTTCAGCCATTGTTAGACCTGTTAAGGCAACTCTTAGTCTGTTTCCTGGGGGCTCATTCATTTGTCCATATACCATGGCAACTTTTGATTCGCCTAGGTTATCAATATTAACAACTCCAGATTCTTGCATTTCGTAATAGAAGTCGTTTCCTTCTCTGGTTCTCTCACCAACACCAGCGAAAACTGAGAGACCTGAATGCTGAAGTGCAATATTATTAATTAGCTCCATCATATTCACTGTCTTACCAACACCTGCACCTCCGAACAAACCAATTTTTCCACCCTTGGCAAAAGGACACATAAGATCAATAACCTTAATGCCTGTTTCTAAAACTTCATTTGATGCTGATTGATCTGTATAACTTGGTGGTTTTCTATGAATGGGCATTTTTTCTTTTTCGCCAATCGGCCCCTTTTCATCAATTGGATTACCAAGAACATCAACAATTCTACCTAAAGTTTCAGGGCCGACAGGTACTGAAATAGGAGCATTTGTTCTTGAGGCTGTTAAACCTCTTTTTAAACCCTCTGTTGCACCCATTGCAATAGTTCTAACTACCCCATCACCAAGTTGCTGCTGCACTTCAAGTGTAGTCCCACTTTCATCTACCATTAAAGCTTCATATATCTTTGGGATATTATCTTTGTCGAATTCGACATCGATAACCGCTCCAATGATTTGTGTAACTATTCCATTGCTCATATTTTTCTCCTTAAACTGCTGCTGCACCGCCAACTATCTCAGAGAGCTCTTGAGTGATAGCTGCTTGTCTAACGTTGTTATATAAAAGTTCTAATTCTTTGATTAAATCGCCCGCATTATCTGTGGCATTTTTCATAGCAATCATTTTTGCTGCTTGTTCACAAGCATTGTTTTCAATAACTGCCTGATATACGAGTGACTCTATGTATCTGGTTAAAAGGCCGTCTAATAATTCTTTAGCCTCAGGCTCGTATATATAATCCCACTGAGTGGGCAAAGATTCTTCTTTCTCTTCAGGCGCTAGTGGAATAAGTTGCTCAACATTTGGTTGTTGAGTCATAGTGTTAACAAAACCATTTGAACATAAATAGGCTTGATCTATATCACCGTTCTTATGCATATCTAAAACTACTTTTGTTAATCCTATTAAGTCGTCTGGGTTGGGTTTGTCGCCAAGCTTTTCTGCCACAGCGATAACTTGACCGCCAACACTTTTAAAGAAACCGGCTGCCTTGGTTCCAATTAAAGCAAAACAGGACTCAATACCCTGCTCATTTAATTCTGCTGATTTGGCTATAACTTGTTTAAATAAGTTGATGTTTAGACCGCCACATAACCCTTTGTCAGATGAAACAACAATAAAACATGCTTTTTTAGGAGTTCTTTCTTCATAAAAAGGGTGCGGATATTCGGAATTAGCTAAAGCTATATGAGAAATGACATCCTTAATTTTTAAAGAATAAGGCCTGCCCTCAAGCATGGTGTCTTGAGTTTTTTTCATTTTGCTTGCAGCAACCATTTCCATAGCCGAAGTAATTTTCTGCGTGCTTTTTATGCTCGCAATCTGCTTTCTTACTTCTTTTGTATTAGCCATTT
>CAYPET010000050.1:0-4442 GCA_964409905.1 uncultured Chitinophagaceae bacterium
GACGCCTTCGCTGGGGAGTTGGCAGACTACTCGGTCCAGACGGTCGGGTAGCCTCGTGCCAATCGGCTTCCAGCAGATCTGATCCCCATTAAACAGACCGGGAGCCATCGACATGCCGGCAACCCGGCTGGTGGTTTCGCGGTTAACCCTCCGGCAGCCACTGCTCCCCGCGATCAGCAGACAAGCGGCTGAAGCTGCCAACCAATTCCAACGCGAAACTCTTCCGGACTGGGCCGGTGATCGTCCTCCCCGTGCCCATGACCGACTGCCGCTCAATCGAGCACGTTGGAGACGGTTCCGGGTTTCCGGGGGGCCGGTGGTTTATTATTCGGTGGTGGCTTTACCCCGGCCCGGAAGCCAGAACTCTGCGTCAAAACAAAGTTCGTTTCCGGTCGCCAGCCCGCAAAGAACTGCTCGTTGTCAGTCACCTTCCGAATGGCCAGATACTCCTCGAACGAATCTGTCGCCACCCGATAATTCAGATAATATTTTCGCTGCGTTCCAAAGACCGTTCGCCGAAACCAGCCCCGGAGCGCCTGGTCCGGTGGCTCACCAGCCTCGTCAGTTGGGGTCAGCACGACCTGCAGCGTTTGCTCGGGAACCCTCCCCGTCAGTTTCAGTTCAGCCGTGAAATTCTTGAGCCGAGGTGGATTCTTGTTGAATTCATCAATCACCACCTTGGCCGCCTCTTCATTCGGCAGCCAGTTATCAGGCGTGACCGGCAGTCGCCTGGAACCGATGATGTACTTGATCCGATTCACCACTGCGTCTTTCATTTCGTCACCCGGATCGATGATTGGAATCACCCGGCCGTTTTTGACGAAGACATCACGTCGCTGAAGCTGGGGGTTCCCGGTTTGCGGGTCGATCATCGGCGGCCGTGGCGTCGGCGGCCGAACCTCCTTGGGGGGCGGTGGCACAGGAATTCTGGTCTTCTTGAGTTGGGCGATGAGGTCGTCACGAGAAACTGTGTATTCCTTTGCTTCCTCCTCGAGCTTGGCCAGTTGAGCCATCAACCGCTGCCGGAGTTTCTCGGCCTCGAGTTTGGCCTTTTCAGCTGCCTTTTCGGCGGCTTCAGCCGCGATCCGGTCGGCCTTCGCCTTCTTTTCGGCCGCCTCGATGTCATCCTTCAGTGCCCTGAGCAGCTTTTCAGGATCGATCTTCTCCTGCTTCTTCTCCTGGGCGATCGCCTGGGTGACCTGGTCGATCTTGGCTTTCGCTTCCTGGGCCTGCTGCTCGATTTTTTTCTGTTCTTCAGGATCGACCTTCTCGATCATCTCCTCCATCCGCCTGGCCGCTTCCTGGCTGGAAATCTGTACGGCCACCAGCACGATGACGAGGATGCCCACCACATTGGTCAGGGCATCGAGCAGCGAGTCCATATTGCCGCCGGTGGCAGATGTTTTGGAACGTCGTCTCGCCATGGTTACCTCCTCAATACTCTTCTATCGCCAATTTTAGAATCGGTCAGTTCGCCTTTGAAAAATCGAGCACACCCTCACCCGGAAGCGGCACCTTGCCGCTGAGTGAACGGAGCACCTTGTCACCGCTGGGCAGAATGGCTTCTACGAGGTTGTTCTGATTTTGCTTTTCAAATCCGAGGACAATACCTCGTACTTTATTGTAATTATCGACGGCGTCGGGTCGCAGCAGGAAGGTAATGATCGCCCGTTTATCGGCCAGCGCGTGGTTGAGCAGTTTTTTAAATTCGGGATCACCGGCAACCTTATCGACCGGAACCGGTCGGGGTTTCTCGTCACCGAAGACTTTCTTGAAGTTTTTTTCGTCGGGCTGAATGACAATGCCCTCGGAATTTACCTCAACGAAGATCGGCTCCCGGGGGATGCCGCCACCGCGATTCGCCGGCATGATCGTGATTGACTGCTCAGGCTCTTTCTTGCGTTCGGCGATCTTGCCCTCGACCTCCTTGATTTCCCTGATCAGTTCCTCGATCTCAAGCTGCCGCTTCTTCACGCTGGCCAGATCCTCCTTGTCCGGCGGAGGCGGGGGCGGGGGCACCTCGAGCAACTTCTTTTTGGCCGCCAGTTTGTCCTTCTCGGCCTTCTCCAGCCGGGCCTTTGCTTCTTGCACCCGCTTATCACTCGACTGGTTCTCCTGCTGCAACTTTTCGAGTTGCTGCTGCAGCAGGGCCACTGTCTGCAGATCCTTCTCGACCTGCTTTTTCTGTGCCTCGCGTTCCGCCGCCTCGGCAATCGGCTTGGTATCGACCTGCTCAAGAACGACGGCGGTGATGATCAGGATCAGATTCCCAATCACACAGGCAAGAATGTCGAGAAACGGAAAGAGTGAAACTTCCTGCTTCTTTTTTTCTCGACGGGCCATGGAAGTGTTTCCCGAAGCATGACTGGCTGGATCGCCAAGTTACGAGCGATACTTGACTTTGCCGTTGGTCTCGGCCTTGGGCTTTTTCTCACCGCCCCCGAAGCCGAACCAGCCGCTCCGCTTCATCTCAACGGTAATCGTCTGACCGTTGAGCCGCTCCAACGTCTCCGCCAGACCGCTGAGGCTTTGTTGCAGCGAATGGGTGTACTCCTGCACGTTTGAGGCTGCCTCGCCCATGAGCTCAGCAGCCCGCCCCCGGGCATCTTCGGCGGCGGTTGCCATAGAGGCAATCTCGTCCCGGGTCGAGGCAATCATCTCGCTGAGCTGCTGGGCATGACTCGCATTTTTTTCATAGAGGCTGTCACTCGCCTTGCTCCAGCCCTCCTCGACCTTGCTCGCGAGCTTTTCACCCATCCCGTCAAGCTGGCCCATAAACCGGCCCAGGGAGTCCTCCGTTTTGGCAATCCGTTCAGTCTGGGTCTCATCGATTTTTTTCCAAGACTCGAACAGGTCGTCCGCGACGGTCTTCCCGAGTGACTTCAACTGCGTCGTCCACCCGTCTAATTCTGCCCGATGTGCCTTGAGGGCCGTGTTGACCACCTCCTGCATGTCGATCCGGCTCACCGACGACTGCTGATCAGGGCCGCCTCGCCCATCCTCAAGCCGCCGCAGCAGATACTCGTTGGTGTATTCATCGACTTCACCGATCACATCACCCTCGAGTTTCTGCAGGGCACTGACCGGGAAGGTGAGGATCATCGCCATCGCCAAGGCGACCAGCGTGGTATCAAAGGAGGTTCCCAGACCACCGGTGATGTTCTTGAGGCCCGACTTGAGTGCCTCCATATCGCTGGAGTTGCTGAGCGTGTCGGTGAAGCCACCCACCGCCGAACTCACCCCGATGACCGTTCCGAGGAACCCAAGGATCGGAATCGCCCAGATGAAGACATGGAACATCGTGTAACTGGAATCGACACTTCCGGCATCGAGGTCCGACTGGCTGGCGAGCATGGTCGCCGTGTCGGCGGCACTCTTTCGAACCCGGAAGTGCTCAAGCCCACGCACGCACCGCGTCACCAGAAAGCTGCCAACGGCATTCTTGGGGAGCTCACCGATGTAAGCGAGGAACTTGTCGATGTTACGGACTGAAATCGTCTCACCGATGTCACTGGGCAGCACATCAAAGAGCATCGCCCGCTGCTGCCGCCTGATCTTAAAAAGCTTGGCAATCAGCATTCCAACCGCCCAGAAGAACAGAAAGACCTCGACATAGGGGACCCACAATCCCGTGGCCATCGAGGCGCTCTCTCCCCCCATGAACAGTCGGCCCAGATACGTCCGGCTACTCGGCGGCCCGGCAAAGGGCCAGAGGATGAGATAGAACAGAATCGTGGCGGCAATACCGATGGGAATGAACAGCGCCACGTTGACATTGGTGTTCGCCGTGACCGAGAGCACCTGCGACTTCGCAGCCGACTGGCGAACGGTGGTGTCGGCACTGCCACCAACCCCTGTCCCACCGGCCTTGCCAGCCGCGGGTGGCGGCGGTGCTTCGGGACGCTGCACGGTGATCGAGCCGCGGCAATGCGGGCAGCGAGCAGTGTTCCCGATCAGTTCGTCGCGAACCTTGAGGTTTTTGCCGCAGTGTGGACAGGCAATCGAGAAATACATGCCACCAACTCCCCTGGCGATCTCGCCACAAATTCTTAAAAAAGACCGCAGTTTTCGATCGCGGCCGCCACCGACGTCACCGACGCTCCGACCAGTGCCTCTTGCGCTTCGATACCGAATTTCAGCCTATAGCAGGCACGAACGTAAAGCAACTCACCCGGGGGGGGCAGGCCAGCTCAGGAGCCGCCGACCTGCACCCACTGGTGGCTCTTCGCGCTGGCCAGCACCGCGTCGCAGACCTGCTGGGTTTCGAGGGCATCCCGGAAGGTCGGGTGGCAGGGCTCTCCCTTGGCGTACGCCGCGAGAAAATCGGCAACCTGGTGAACAAATGAGTGCTCGTAGCCGATCGCCAGCCCCGGCACCCACCAGTTGCCCATGTAGGGATGGTCGCCGTCGGTGACATGGACGCTCTTCCAGCCCCGCTCCGG
>CAYPET010000050.1:4452-5825 GCA_964409905.1 uncultured Chitinophagaceae bacterium
TTCGAGCCGGTGGAGGTCGTGCAGATCCCACTTCAGGCTCATGTTCTCACCGTTGATCTCAAAGGTGTAGAGCGCCTTGTGGCCGCGGGCGTAGCGGGTGCTCTCAAAGAGACCGAGGGAACCATTTTTGAAGTGGCAGAGAAAGGAGCAGGCGTCGTCAATCTCGACCGGTTCCTTCTTGCCGGTCGCCTGGTGGGTCCGCTCCTTGACGAAGGTCTCGGTCATCGCGGTCACGTCGGTCACCGACCCGTTGAGCCACAACGCGGTGTCGATGCAGTGGGCCAGGAGGTCGCCCGTCACGCCACTGCCGGCTGCCTTGGCGTCGAGCCTCCAGAGCGCAGCCCCACCCTGGGGCAGGTCGGCGTTGATGGTCCAGTCCTGGAGGAAATTGGCCCGGTAGTGAAAGACCCGGCCCAGCCGACCGGAGTCGATCAGCTGCTTGGCGAAAGTGACCGCAGGAATTCGCCGGTAGTTGTACCAGACTGTGTTGGGCACCCCGGCGGCTTCCACCGCCGCGCACATCGTCTCACCCTCAGCTGTATCCATCGACAGCGGCTTCTCGCACAGAATCGCCTTGCCATGCTTGGCTGCCTCGATGGCAATCTCCGCGTGCAGATTATTCGGCGTGCAGATATCGACCGCATCGATGTCGTCAGAGGCGACCAGTTTCCGCCAGTCGGTCTCGACTCGCTGATACCCCCAGCGGTCGGCGAAGGCCTGAGCCTTCTCGGCATCCCGGGCAGCCACCGCCTGGAGCACCGGCAGATACTCCAGATCGAAGAAATCTTTGACACGGTTGTAGCCGTTGGAATGGGCTCGGCCCATGAAGCCGTAGCCGACCATGCCGATGCGGAGTGGTTTGGCCATGCGTGGAGTCCTTTCGTGGTTCTGATTCAGTTCCAGCCGTGGGCATCCCGCACGGCGATCATGGTCTTGAGGATGGTATTCCAGGTGGCTGGGTCTTCGAGCGTCGCGTTGGGGAACATGCAGCCGTCCCAGCAGATGTGCTCGATGCAGCGGGCGGCAGCATCTTCCAGCCAGTAACCCGAGCACTTCACAATGTCGAGTTTGCCATTTGGATCATCCGCCGGGCAGTGCTTACCGGTCTTGTCGTGGGAGCCGGCTCCATGGACCTCGCCGTCGTTCTGGGCGACGTGAAAGTCAATTGTCCAGGGCCGCAGCTTGTCTGTCATCTGCTTGTAGGCAGCCCAGAACTCATCTTCTGAGTAGCCTGGTTGCACCAGAGCACACTCTGGTGCGTTGTAGCCCAGCAGATAGAGATAGGTATGGGCCAGATCAGCCTGGAAGCCGAGCGTCTCGGGCATGCCAACTCCTTCCAGCACATCAAGCATGTCCTTCCAAGAATGCATGCC
>CAYPET010000051.1:0-2500 GCA_964409905.1 uncultured Chitinophagaceae bacterium
TTTCATTAGAAGATTTTCACGGTTTAACACCTAAACTAATTGTTAAAGAAGGTGGCGAGGTCAAAGCTGGAGCGTCTTTGTTTTTTGATAAAAACAACGAGGCTGTTCAGGTAGTTTCTCCTGTAAGCGGGGTGCTTACCTCAGTAGATCGTGGTGCTTGAAGAAGAATTATTTCTTTAACCATCGCAGCTAGTGCAGATCAATCACCCGTATCTCATACTGTTTTGGATGCTTCAAAAGCAACAGCAGAACAAACTAAAGCGTTTATGTTAGCCACTGGCTTCTGGCCTTTTGTAAAGCAGAGACCTTACGATGTGGTGGCAGACCCATCACAATCACCAAAGGCTATTTTTGTTTCAGCCCATAACACTGCGCCACTAGCTGCAGATTTAGATTATGTACTTGCCGGGCAAGAGGTTTTATTGCAAAAAGCAGTGACTGCTTTAGCAACCCTTACAGCAGGTAAAGTTCATGTGTCCGTTTCAGGTAACAATGCTCCAATGGCAGGCCTAAAGGATTGTGAAGTACATATGGTATCTGGTCCGCACCCTGCTGGTTTGGTGGGTACACAGATCAATAAGATAGACCCTATTAATAAAGGAGAAGTGGTATGGACAGTAGCGGCTCAAGATTTATTAATTTTAGGGAACTTATTAGAAACAGGTATTTTTAACGCTTCCAGAACTTTTGCCTTAGGAGGTTCGGTAGTAGAAAACCCACAATATTTTACAGCGCTTATTGGTGCAGAATTGTCGCCAATATTAAAAAGTGCCGGAATTAATTCAGACAATTTTAGACTGGTAAATGGAGATGTACTCACTGGAAAGACCAGCCCTTCTGAAGCTCACTTGGGTTATAAAAACAATTGTGTAGTAGCACTTCCAGAGGGAGATGATTATGAGTTTTTTGGTTGGAATAAACCAGTTTTTAATAAGGTGTCTACCACCAGAGCATTGACATTCTCTTGGCTGTTTCCTAAGAAAAAATACGATTTAGACACCAATACCAATGGAGAACACAGGGCATTTGTGGTTACCGGCGGTTATGAAGAAGTATTTCCATTAGATATTTATCCATTGCAATTGCTTAAAGCTTGTTTGGTAAAAGATCTAGATGAAATGGAAAACTTAGGTTTATACGAGGTGGCACCAGAGGACTTTGCCTTAACGGAGTTTGTTTGTATTTCAAAACAACCACACCAGCAGATCATAAGAGAAGGATTAGACTTTTTACAAAAAGAAATAGGTTAATATGAGCTTTAAGAACAAATTACACGAAATTAAAGAGCAATTAAAAGGGAAGAAGGTTGCTCCTGCTTTTAATGCATTGCACACTTTCTTGTACACCCCTAATGAAACGACCCATTCTGGTGGTCATGTTAGGGTAGCAGATGATTTAAAGAGAACCATGAATACGGTCATTACAGCCCTTATTCCTGTGTTGCTTTTTGGAATGTTCAATGCAGGTTACCAACATTATTCAGCGATTGACTCAGCTAATGGAACCCCAAGAAACCTAGATATTTTGGGTAACTTCCTCACCTTTGACAATTTCTGGATGGGTGCCTTAACGATTCTTCCTTTGGTGGTGGTTTCTTATGGAGTAGGTTTGGCAGTAGAGTTTGTTTTTGCTGTGATAAAAGGCCACGAAGTAGAAGAGGGGTATTTGGTTACTGGAATGTTAGTGCCACTAATTGTACCTGTAGACACGCCATTATGGATGTTAGCCGTTGCCGTGATATTCGGTGTTGTGATTGGAAAAGAAGTCTTTGGAGGTACTGGAATGAATATTTTAAATCCAGCACTAACCATCAGAGCTTTCTTGTTCTTTGCTTATCCTACTTGGATGAGTGGAGACAAAGTATGGGTACACCAAGCCGTAGAAAGAGCCGGAACACCAGATGCCATTTCAGGGGAAACCATCCTGGGTTACTTGGCACAAGGAAGGGGTGCAGAATACTCGTATTCTATCTCTGATATGTTTTTTGGTTTTATACCAGGTTCAGTAGGTGAAACCTCTACCTTTCTAATTCTACTTGGGGGCTTATTTTTAGTGTTCACTAAAATTGCTAGCTGGAGAATTATGCTCAGTGCTGTCTTAGGTGCCTTATCTATGGGATTAATTTTTAACGGTGTGGTAGACGCAGGATGGATCACAGAGAGCAGTAAATTTTATGGACTCATGAGTTTTGCTTTCTGGCAACATTTAATTGTAGGAGGTTTAGCTTTTGGTATAGTATACATGGCCACGGACCCTGTAACGGGTTCTCAAACCAACAAGGGGAAATGGTACTACGGTTTTTTCATTGGATTTATATCTGTATTGATTAGGGTATTTAACCCTGCTTATCCAGAAGGGGTGTTTTTAGCCATTCTTTTAATGAATGTATTTGCGCCTACTATTGACCATTACGTAGTTCAAGGAAATATTAAAAAACGTTTAAAGCGCGCTAAAAATAGTGTTGCTAAAACCTTAAATGTAGAAACAGTTTAGTCATGGC
>CAYPET010000052.1:0-3507 GCA_964409905.1 uncultured Chitinophagaceae bacterium
AGGCCGCGCGCCGCAGCAACCCCGCCATCACCCACACCCTCTCCCACAGCTTTGCAACCAAGGGCCTTGAGGACTGGGCCGCGCAGATGCCGGGGATGGTTGAACTCCCCGTGGAAGCGCCAGATGGGGGACGGGTGTTTGTCCGGGAGGTGGGTGAAAGGGGGAAAGATATTGGCTTCGACGAAGCAAGACTTGGCCTTTTCTTAAACCCCTAAATTTATCCGGTAGATCACGAAGTCATACAGAGAACTTACTCTTTGTGTCCCAGTGCGCCCGCAGGCTTCCCCAAAATACGCGTTATTTTACGCTGATCAGGCGGATTTCGTCGATAATCGTGCCGTCCCTGTATTCCGAGAAGGCGATCACCGGCCCGTCCGTCCGTGGGGGAATTGGACGGCTCGCGGCGATAGCAGAAAGTCTTTCAAGGTCTTTGATGTCAAGCAAGGGAAGTCCCGCATGACCGAGCCGCTCGCGTAGTTCCTCGCGTGACGGATTCACGGCTAGTCCGGCTTCGGTGACGACCACATCCACCGATGTGCCGGGAGTCGTCAGCGTGGTCACACGCGGCACAATTTTCGCAAAACCCGCCGCCGTCAGCCGCGTTGTGATCAAGGTCAGTTTTGCGCCCTGCGCCGCGTCGGCATGTCCGCCGGAGCCACCGATCAATACACCTCCGGCCCGCGTGGTGACGTTTACGTTGAAATCCAGATCCACCTCTGCCGCGCCAAGGACCACCGCCGACAGGCGGTCCACTACCGCTCCGCCAACATGAGGTCCGGCATAGGCGGCGGCCGACATGGCCATGTGTTTTGGATTTCTGGCATAGGATGCGACGGCGGCGAGATCAAAACACTGAACATCCATCAAGGCGCGAAACAGACCGGCTTCTAGCATCTTGACGTGAAATCCCGTGATCCCGCCGCAAGCAAAGCTTCCGGTAATGCCGCGCGCGCCCATTTCGCGGCCAACGGCGTCTGCGGTGGCAAGGGAAATCCCCCCGGCGCCGGTTTGGAACGCAAAGCCGTCTTCCAGCAGTCCGCTTGCGGAGATAACGGCGGCGGTGGTTTCGGCGATGGACATGCTGAGCGCATCGGTGGCCGGTTTGGTCGCACCGGATGCGATGCCTGCCGGATCACCAATGGAAGGGATCACCGCCACGAAATCCACCTTGTCCTGTGCGATGTCGATGGGCGTGACCGGAAACGGCACCAGCGTGTCTGTCACGGCCACAACAGTGCGCGCGCTTTCAACGTCTACCATGGGATAACCCAGCGTGCCACAGGGCGCGCGCCCGGTCCGGCCAGATATATTGCCCATTTCATCCGCTGCCGGGGCCGCGACAAAGGCCACGTCGATTGACATCTCGCAGAGATCAATCGCGCGGGCGCGGCCGCCATGCGTGCGCAGAGTGACCGGATTGGGCAGGGCGCCACGGCTGATGGCTTCGCCCACGGGGCCTACGATGAAGCTCGCTGAAATCCGCGTTACGACACCGTTTCGGATGTGATCGACCAGCGGCTCATGCACCGGAAAGATCGAGGTCACGGCGAGATGCAGGTCGCGCAATCCGGCGCGCGCCAGCGTATCAAGCACCGTATTGAGCACCGCATCCCCATTGCGGAGGTGATGGTGAAACGAAATGGTATCGCCGTCCTTGAGGCCGGTTGCGGACACCACTTCCGAGAGGCGGTCAAGACATTTGCCGTGCGTGTTCATAGAGTTAGTCAAAGCTTCAGGTGTCTGCCATTCCCGCACGGGCAAGGATGCGACGGGCGGCTTCTTCGACGGGTTTGTCGACCATCTTGCCGTCAATGGCAACCGCCCCCGCCGCGCCGTCCGCGACAACGGTCAGGACGCGCCGGGCCCAGTCTATTTCGGCGTCCGAAGGGTGGAAGACCTCTGCGGTCGGGCCAACCTGCGCCGGGTGAATGAGAAGCTTGGCCCCGAATCCCAGTTTGCGCGCAGCCTCTGCATCGGCCCTAAGACGTGTTTCGCCCGTGACGTGCGTGGTGATGCTGTCAACCGGCGGCAATGCACCGGTAAGGCGGGACAGGGCAACCAGTCGCGAGCGGGCATAGAGGAGCGCTTCCCATTCCGATGCCCCACCAAGATCAAGGGCGAAATCCAGATGGCCAAACACCGCGCGATCCGCACCGGGATGGGCCAGAAGCTCCGGTACGGCTTCGAGGCCACGCACCGTTTCAATCTGGGGCAGGATATTCACGCGGCGACCGGCCGCTTGTGTCACGGTGTCCATCGCGGCAATGGTTTCGGCCTTGGAGAGCATGACCGTTGCAGCCTTGCAGTCCGCCAGAAAGGCCAGATCATCGGCAAAAAACGGGGAGGCCGCGTCGTTGATGCGTACAACGACGCGCGACCAGTCAAGCGCGGCCTCAAGAATGGCGGCACGCGCGGCGGCCTTGGTGTCGGGGCGGACGGCGTCTTCGAGATCGAGAATGATCCTGTCGGCACCGGAGGCGACAGCCTTGGTAAAGCGTTCGGGCCGGTCGCCCGGCACGAACAGGTATGTTACGGGCATCATCATGGCTGCCTATCGCGTCAAACGGTGCGCCCGCCATCAACCTCGAATACGGTGCCGGTTATGAAAGCGGCTTCGTCGGAGGCCAGATAGAGGCAGGCGTCGGCGATGTCCTTGGGTTCGGACAAGCGGCCAAGCGGGATCGTGGCGATGAATTTCGCGCGGTTCTCCGGTGTGTCGGGCAGACCCATGAATGATTCCAGCAACGCCGTCGCTCCGATGACCGGCGCGATACAATTCACGCGGATACGGTCGGGGGCCAGTTCCACGGCCATCGACTTGGACAGCAGGTTCACCGCGCCCTTGGTCGAATTGTACCATGTCAGGCCCGGACGCGGGCGGATGCCGGCGGTGGATCCGATGTTGAGAATGATTCCGCCGCCCTGTGCGCGCATGACCGGCACGCAGGCCCGCGTCATGTGAAAGATGGACCGGACGTTGATGTCGTAGAGGCGGTCGTATTCCTCTTCGGTCACATCGAGCATGGGTTTGTTGCGATGTGTCCAGCCCGCGTTATTGACCACGATGTCGAGTGATCCAGCGTGCTCCTGCGCGGTTGCGACGGAGGCGTTGATGTCCGCCGCCTTGGTCACGTCTCCCTGAACGGACGCGCCGCCAATCCGCTCTGCAACGGACGCTGCGCCGTCGCCGTTGAGATCAAGGATGGTGACCTTGGCGCCTTCGCGCGCGAAGGTTTCTGCGATGGCGGCACCGAACCCCGATGCGCCGCCCGTGACCAATGCGGATTTGCCTTGCAGTCTCATGGATCACAGCATCCCGATTTGTTGCTGCAGGCCAAGGTTGTCGATGGCCGGCCATTGTTCGGCAATCTGGCCGTTTTCCATGCGGAAGAAATCGAGCACCATCACGTCAAAGCGTTTGTTCGAGGCCGGATAATCCCCGAACGGACCGGAATGCACGCCGCGAAAGCGAAGATGCACCAGAACCTTGTCGTTCTCGGCGATCAC
>CAYPET010000052.1:3607-5431 GCA_964409905.1 uncultured Chitinophagaceae bacterium
TAGCCAAGGTAGTGATCCTTGCGATCGCGCAGGAATTCTTCGGGCAGGTGTTCGCCAATGTGATCGACCAGCACGCCAATCGCCGGTTTCCACGTTGCCCGGTCCCAGCCCAGCGACAGCGCCTTGGCCATGCCTTCGCCAGTGGGATAGAGCGTCGGTTCGGGCTTGATGCGCTCAAGCGCGCGGAAGATCACTTCGGTGTCACAGTAGATGTCGGCCCCCACCTGCAACACAGGAACGCGGCGGTAGCCGCCGGTCAGCGTGTCGAGCGCGGGGCGCGGGGGGACGGCTTCTACGATTACGGATGTCCAATCCAGCTCCTTGTAACCCAGAGCAAGGCGGATTTTCTCGGAAAAGGGCGAGAGATCGTAGTGGTGCAGAATGATGTCGGACATCGTGTTTCCTCCCTTGGGTTGCCGACCTTCGGCGTGCGATTGCAAATCTATCATTTGGGCCAGAGCGTGGGGGAATACTATTTCGGTCCTCACGCTATAGAAAAATCCTCTAGGAGCCGGCACGCAGCCCACGCGCTGGAATGCCGAATTCACGACGAAGACCTGCGCCTTGTTCCCCCAGAGTCGGAACGGGTCGGTATTGCGGCGTTTGTCCGCGGATTACGGCGCCGGGGGCCAGCATTTCAATGTCGCCAGCGCTGGTCGTGACCGAAATCAACCGGTTTTGCGGATGCTCCAGAAGGTCCTGCAAGTCCGACAGCCTGCCAAACGCGATGCGGGCTTGCTGCAACCGTTCGATCATTTGCTCACGCGTATCACGCGCAAATACGCCTGCGACCACCTCTTCCAGCGCGGGGCGGTTTTCCACGCGGCGGGTGTTGCTGACAAAGCGGGGGTCGGTTGCGATGGTCTCATCCCGAAGCACATTGGCGCAAAGACGTACCCATTCCCGTTCGTTCTGAATGGAGATGAGCACTGCTTTGCCGTCGGAACATTCATATGCCCCATAAGGGGCGATGGTGGGATGCTTCAGGCCGACGCGCGCAGGTGGTTTTCCGCCGTAACGCGTTTGCAGATAGGGCACGTTCATCCAATCCGCCATTGCATGGAAGAGCGATACGTCGATCGCGCGCCCTTTGCCCGTCCGTTCACGCGCGAAGAGCGCCTGAAGCATGGCTTGAAACGCCGTCATTCCAGCAGCGATGTCACAGACGGAGACCCCGACGCGGGCGACGCCGTCTTCTGTTCCGTTAATGGCGCAAAGGCCGCTTTCCGCCTGAATTAGAAGGTCATAAGCTTTTTGATCGCGGTATGGGCCTTCCTCGCCGTAGCCGGAGATCGAGCAGTGAACCAGCCGCGGAAAACGGGCCAGAAGCGCATCCGCGCCAAAACCCAGCCGCGCAGCCGCGCCGGGGGCAAGGTTCTGGATAAACACGTCGGCCTTGGCGATCATACGGTCCAGAATGGCGTGGTCCTCTGGTTTTTTTACATCGAGGCAGATCGATTCCTTGCCCCGGTTCAGCCAGACAAAATAGGCGCTTTCGCCTTTGACGAGCGCATCATAGCCACGGGCAAAGTCGCCTTCGGCGCGTTCGATCTTGATGACGCGCGCCCCAGCATCGGCCAACCGCCCGGACGCGTAGGGGGCTGCAACCGCCTGTTCAAGAGCAACTACCGTGATACCTTCGAGATCCTGCATGGGTCTGCGTCCTTTGTCGTGTTCTTCTTGGTATCCCACGACTGGCGCACTGTACGGAAATACCCTCTTCCTCACGCAGCTAGAAGAAATTACTATGGGTGGAGGGGGAGCCATGGATATAAAACAGTTGAGATATTTCATCGCCATCGCCGAAGAGGGGTCGCTGTCCGC
>CAYPET010000053.1:0-5278 GCA_964409905.1 uncultured Chitinophagaceae bacterium
TGAACTGCGACAAGCCTTGTCGCCACATTTTTTTAAATAAAGCAGGCTTGGCCAGTTTGTAACCAACCACCAATAATATTGCCGCCAACACGCCTAATGGTATCATATTTAAAACTGCCGGAATAGCCAGGATACTAAGGAGTAAGAGTAAACCATGTAATACCGTGGAGGCTTTTGTCTTCCCTCCGGACTGTACGTTGGCAGAACTGCGCACAATGACTTGTGTAATGGGTAGGCCCCCAATCAACCCAGCTAGCACATTGCCTATACCCTGTGCGATTAACTCTCGATTGGTAGGCGTAACACGTTTTAATTCATCTTGCTTATCTGAGGCCTCCACACATAGCAGCGTTTCCAAACTGGCCACAACTGCAATTACTATGGCTGTGATATACACCTCCGTTTTTTGAAGCGCTGAAAAATCAGGAAATCTAAAATTCCCAACAAAACTTGAAAGACTATCAAATAAAGGCACCGAAACTAAATGTTCGGGGCTGATTACCAGGCTTGGCAGCATACTAAACCATTGATTTAACAATATACCCACAATGACAGCCACCAAAGGACCTTGCACAATTTTTGTAAATTTCAACTTCTTCATGACTGGCAACTCCCAAAGTATTAAAATAGCTAAGGAAATAAACGATACAAGCACGACTCCGGGACTCACATAATCTAAACTATTCAATAGTTCGTCAAAAGTATTATGGCCATCTGGTTGAAAAAAAGACTCCTCCCCTTCCGGATCCTTATCGTACCCTATGGCATGTGGGATTTGTTTTAAGAAGATGATAATACCAATACCCGCCAACATACCCTCGATAACTGATGATGGGAAGAAATAGGCAATTATACCGGCCCGGGCAATACCCATAGTAATTTGAATAATGCCTGCCAATATTACAGCCACTAAAAAAATCTCGAAACTGCCCAGATCTGAAATAGCATTTAATACGATGATAGCCAATCCGGCAGCCGGCCCACTAACGCCCAATGCTGAACCACTTATGGCGCCAACAATCAGCCCTCCGATGATGCCACTTATCAAACCGGCAATCAATGGCGCGCCAGAGGCTAAGGCAATACCCAAACATAATGGCATGGCCACCAGAAAAACCACAATACTGGCAGGTACATCGTCTTTTAAATGTTGAAATGGGTTTAGGGTATAATTTGACTTCATAGATACTTACGATTGCCCTCACGGGCTCAATATGACTTAAACAAATTTATCTCTTACTAATAAGCTATCCAATATATAAAGGATGTTTTATAAAAAGTATAATATAATTTAATTCGTACAGTTAATATCCTTCGTTTTGTGACTAGGCTCACCAAAACATAAGAATACTATGATTAACTTTGGGAGAGTTACAACTGACAATTATTAAAAAAGCACTCGTCATCATACTGCTAATTTTGGGTATTTTCGGATTTTCCAAATGCTCTAAGGATTACACTGTCGTAGACTACGATAATATTCTTACACCTTACTCAATCGATGTACCTTACCGTTTCCCGCCAATGCCACTGAATCCAGAAAATCCGTTAACAAAAGAAGGGATTGCATTGGGTCGCATGCTTTATTATGATTCTATTGTTGATAAGCATCAAGCTCGATCTTGCGCTTCGTGCCATGTTCAACAAGCCTCTTTTACTACTTTTTCAAGTAATGCCCTGCAGCACATCAATCTGGCCTGGCACAAAAACTGGCTATGGAAAGGTGAAGTAGTGGGCAGTGTAGAGGATGTAATGCACTTTGAAGTGGATGATTTTTTTGATATGAATATCAACAACATTAATAATGACAAAACTTATCAGAAGCTCTTCAAGAAAGTATTTGGAGTTGATTACATCACAGAAAAAGAGGTAAGCTTTGCTTTAGCCCAATATATCCGTACCATGATATCCAGTAATTCAAAATGGGATAAATATTTGCGTAAAGAATCAGGTTTGACGACGAGTGAATTGAATGGGATGGCCCTTTTCTTTTCCGAAAAAGGCGATTGTTTCCATTGCCACGGCACTCAACTGTTTACCGATAATTTATTTCACAATACAGGTTTAGACGCTGACCCGGATAATGGTCGCATGGACATAACCGGCAACCCTATTGATAAAGGTGCTTTTAAAACACCAACACTCCGTAACATAGAATATACAGCGCCTTATATGCATGATGGCCGCTTTACTACCCTGGAGGAAGTTGTTGATTTTTACAGTGAAGGTTTAGAAAATAATCCCACCATAGACCCACTCATGAAGCAAATTCATCAAGGTGGTGTGCGTTTAAAACCGCAGGAAAAAGCTGATTTGATTGCCTTTTTGAAAACACTGTCTGATACAGACTATTTAAACAATCCGGCATTTTCCAATCCGTTCAAGTAAGATTGAAAAAAATTTAACCGCAATACAAAAAAACAACCCCAATCGAATCAGATTGGGGTTGGTAATTTATAATGAGTCTTGATTGAAAATACTACGGTTTATATACCACTACTCATTACAAAATATACTGCATTTAATTATTACAAATCAAAGCGATCTGCATTCATTACTTTATTCCATGCCGCTACAAAATCACTAACAAACTTGTCAGTGGCATCTTCAGCTGCATATACCTCAGCAATAGCGCGCAATTCAGTATTCGAACCAAAGATTAAATCGGCACGAGTACCCGTCCATTTCACATCACCTGTTTTGCGATCACTACCTTCAAATAAAGTATCATCATCGTTCACCGATTTCCATGTGGTGCTCATATCTAACATATTCACGAAGAAATCATTGGTCAGTTTATCTGTTTCGCTGGTCCAAACACCATGCTTGGAGCCATCATAATTGGTATTCAACACACGTAAACCACCCACAAGCACCGTCATTTCGGGAGCAGTCAGTGTAAGCAATTGTGCTTTGTCTACCAACATTTCTTCTGCCGTTAAGCCGGTATTTTTCTTTTGATAATTTCTAAATCCATCAGCTTGTGGCTCCAGTACAGCAAATGATTCTACATCAGTTTGCTCTTGTGTAGCATCAGCACGTCCGGGACTAAAAGGCACATGGATAGCATGGCCAGCATTTTTTGCAGCTTGCTCAATGCCTACATTACCACCCAGTACAATCAAGTCAGCCATAGAAACTGTTTTATCACCATTATCAAATCCTTTCTTGATTTCCTCGTATTGACTAAGAACTTTGTCTAATTCCGTTGGATTATTAGCCTCCCAGAACTTTTGAGGCGACAAACGAATACGTGCTCCATTAGCACCACCGCGCATATCGGAACCACGGAAAGTTGAAGCAGAAGCCCAGGCCGTTTTAACCAACTGCGAAATGCTCAATCCTGATTCAGTTATGGCTTTTTTCAACCCATCTACATCGGCATCGGTCAATTGATAACTTACCGCAGGTATAGGGTCTTGCCAAATTAATTCCTCTGTTGGTACTTCATCGCCCAAATAGCGCGAAATCGGCCCCATGTCACGGTGCGTTAATTTAAACCAGGCACGGGCAAAGGCATCTTCGAAAGCCTCAGGATTTTCACGGAAGTGCTGAGAAATTTTAGCATATATCGGATCCATTTTCAAACCAATATCGGCTGTGGTCATCATCAGGTCCTGCGTTTTGCTGGCATCATGTGCCATAGGCGCCTTGTCAGGATTCGATGAGTCTTTTGGTCGCCACTGATGGGCACCTGCCGGACTTTTGGTTAGCTCCCACTCATAATCCAACAACACGCGGAAGTAGTCATGATCCCATTTGTCGGGGTTTGGTGTCCAGGCTCCCTCTATCCCACTTGTAATGGTATAGTCACCATTTCCTGTACCGTACGAATTTTTCCAGCCTGTACTCATTTCTTCAATAGGAGCACCTGCCGGCTCGCGACCAACATATTTTCCCGGATCAGCAGCACCATGGGCTTTACCAAAGGTATGACCACCTGCTACTAAGGCAACTGTTTCTTCATCGTTCATAGCCATACGGGCGAAGGTTTCGCGCACCGTTTTGGCCGAGCCTATCGGGTCAGGATTACCATTGGGCCCTTCCGGGTTTACGTAAATCCAACCCATCATAACAGCCGCTAGTGGGTTTTCTAATTCCTCGGTAGCATAGCGTGCTTTGTTATCGCCCCACGTTGTTTCACTGCCCCAATAAATATCTTCTTCCGGTTGCCAAACATCTTCACGACCTCCGGCAAAACCAAAGGTTTTGCCACCCATAGATTCGATGGCTACATTACCTGCCAAAATCATGAGGTCAGCCCAAGAAATTTTGCGGCCGTATTTCTTTTTAATCGGCCAAAGCAATAAGCGTGCTTTATCCAAATTGCCATTATCAGGCCAGCTGTTCAATGGTGCAAAACGCTGCGAACCGCTACCAGCACCACCTCGTCCGTCCTGTATACGATAGGTACCGGCACTGTGCCAGGCCATGCGGATAAACAGACCACCGTAATGACCATAATCTGCCGGCCACCAATCTTGCGAATCGGTCATCAGGTCATGCAAATCTTTTTTAAGCGCTTTTAAATCTAATTTTTTAAACTCTTCTGCATAGTTAAAATCGTTGCCCATAGGGTTCACCTTGTTATCGTTCAACCGTAGGATGTTGAGCTTGAGTGCATTGGGCCACCAATCTTTATTGGTCGTACCACCACCTGCGGTCTGACGCAGCGAGCCACTCATAAAAGGGCATTTGCTGATATCGCCATTGTTCTTGTCCATAATTTTCTTTTTTAGTTGGGTCAAATGTAACCTAATTAAAACTTAGATTAAAACTAATATATCTAATATTGCAATAGATATTATCTATAATGAACTTTCAACAATTAGAGTACATCATTGCCGTGGATCAGCAAAAGCATTTCGGAAAAGCAGCCGACCAATGTTTTGTGACGCAGGCCACATTGAGCGCTATGATAAAGAAATTAGAGCAGGAATTAGACGTCATTATTTTTGACCGGAAAAAGCAGCCAACCCTCACCACCGAAACGGGTCGATTGGTGGTTGAATTAGCACTAGAAATCATCAGCAAGCGGGACGAGCTGATACATGCCACCCAAGCCGAACAAAAAATCCTGAGTGGCGCCATCAGCCTGGGTATTATACCCACGGTAGCCAGCTCATTATTGCCGCTTATACTGCCCACATTATTTGCTCATTATCCCGAGCTGGAACTGCAAGTCACCGAACTCAATACAGAGGATATAGTATCCCAGCTAGAGACCAATCAACTGGACATTGGCATTTTGGCCACACCACTGAAAAATCCGAATATC
>CAYPET010000054.1:0-5200 GCA_964409905.1 uncultured Chitinophagaceae bacterium
CCAGAATCCGAACAGAGCTGCGCCCCGTCTCCAGCACATCGCAGTAGCAGCTGACGACGGCACCCACATGCACGGGTGTAAGAAACGACATGCCCTCAATGGCCACTGTGGCCACCCGTCCTTCGGCAAGCTCTGAGGCGGTAATGCTGCCCGCCAGATCCATTTGTGACAGCAACCACCCACCGAAAATGTCGCCGTTGGCGTTGGTATCTTTCGGCATGGCAATGGTTTGTAGTGCCAGCTCGCCGAAAGGCAGTGGATGCGTATCGAGCTCTTCTACTGACATGATGTCCCCCTGATGGCGGTTTGCCCGTTTGTGATATACCGAGCGGGGTGGCGGTAACACCGCCCGCGGCCGACAAAACCTATTATCGCCCCAATAGCCCCGGCAGCCATAGCACTAGATTGGGCCACCACCACATCAGCACCAGCAACAGCAGCTGAATCAATACAAAGGGCAGTACACCCGAATAAATCGCTCGCGTGCTGACACTGTCCGGCGCGACGCCGCGCAAGTAGAACAGCGCGAAACCAAAAGGTGGTGTCAGGAAAGATGTCTGCAGGTTGACCGCAATCATGACCCCCAACCAGATGGGGTCAAATCCCATCGATAGCAGCACGGGCCCAACCACGGGCACCACCACAAACGTAATCTCGATGAAGTCGAGGATGAAGCCAAGCAAGAACATGACCAGCATGACCACCAGCAACGCCATGTGGGGTCCGCCGCCAAGTTCTTCAAAAAAGCTTTCAATCAGACTGTCGCCACCGAACCCGCGAAAGACGAGTGAAAACACTGCCGCGCCAATGAGAATCAAAAAGACCATGCTGGTGGTGTAGAGCGTCGAGCGTGAGATATCTCGCATTACATTGAATGAAAGCGCGCCGCGCGCCCAGGCCAAGAACAAAGCACCGGTGGCGCCAACGCCTGCGGCTTCTGTCGGGGTGGCCGCACCGGCGAGAATGGAGCCTAGGACCAGCACGATCAGCCCCAGGGGTGGCAGCACCGCTAGAACGGCTGTGCGGGCATCGGTCTTATCCACAACGGCGGCGGGCGCGCTGGCAGGCTGCAACGCTGCGCGCAATAACACATAAGTCAGGTAGAGTATGACCAGCACGACGCCCGGGACTATGGCGCCCACAAACAGGTCCCCCACCGAAACGGTATCGGTATTGATGATGTTTATGCGGAGCTGCGCTTGCTGATACGCACTGGACATGATGTCACCCAGCAAAACCAGCGCAATCGATGGCGGAATAATCTGGCCCAAGGTCCCGGTGGCACAGATGGTGCCGGTTGCCAGCTGCGGTTGATACCCCGCTCTCAGCATGGAAGGAAGCGCGAGCACCCCCATGGTTACGACTGTGGCGCCGACAATGCCTGTGCTCGCCGCCAGCAGCGCGCCCACGATAATGACGGCGACTCCCAAGCCGCCGGGCCGCTCACCAAATAAACCGGCCATATTGGCGAGCAGGTCCTCTGCGATTTTTGCTCGCTCCAGCACCACGCCCATGAGAATGAACAGGGGTACCGCCACGAGGGTTTCATTGCTCATCGTGCCAAAAATGCGACCGGTCAGGGCGGTGAGATAGTCCGAATCAAAGTGCCCGATCAGAATGCCCAGCGCCGCAAATCCCAGTGCGGTGCCGCCGAGGGTCAGTGCCACGGGGAAGCCCAGCAGCAATACGCCGCAGACGACGATAAACATGGTGAGCGCCAATTGTCCTTCCATCAGGCGCTACCTCTCTGCCGGAGTATCGTTAGCGCGCGAGCGATCTGCGCCAATGCCTGAAGGGCGAGCAGCAAGGCCATTGCCGGGATCAGCGTCTTAAGCAGGTAGACGAAGGGCAGACCACCGGGTTCGGGGGAGGCTTCTCTGGCAGACCAGCTGTCTATCACGTAGTCCCAGGAGCCCCAGCCAATCAAACCACACAGCGGCAGGGTGAAGACAACATGACCCAGCCCATTGACCCACGCCTGCTGACGCTCCGAGAAGCGCCGATAGAAGATATCAACCCGAACGTGTTGATCTGCTTGCAAGGCCACCGCCGCACCCAGCATAAAAATGGCGGCGTGGAGGTACTGCACGGTCTCTTGAGCGGCGATTGCGCCAGTATTGAAGCCGTAGCGCAACACGACGATCACCAGCACCAGCAACGCCATGATCGGGACGCACCAAGACACGGTGCGCCCCAGCCAAACTATGCCTTGATCCAGTGTGCTCGCCGGTGGGGCGTCGGATGGCATGAGAATCCCGCGGTTTTTATCGAAGACGTGCAAGGTTATCATTCTGACTCAAGAGATTGCAGAAGAGGCGAACCCGTGCTTTCTATTCTGTCGCCGGCCAAGACCCTCGATTACGAGACGGCGCCGACCACCAAAAAATCAACGCAACCTTTGTTTATCGATCAGGCGGCGTCGCTGGTTAAGAGCGCCCGCAAGATGGACCCTGAGGATATTCAGGGTTTGATGGGGGTATCGGAGAAAATCGCCACCCTGAACCATGAGCGATTCATGAATTGGGAGCCCGACTTCTCGCTGAAGAATGCCAAACAATCTGTGCTGGCCTTCAAGGGAGATGTCTACACCGGGCTGCAGGCAGAGACTTTGAGTGCCGACGAGCTGGCCTTCGCACAGAAGCATCTGCGCATTCTCTCTGGTCTATATGGATTGTTGCGACCGCTGGACCTTATGCAGCCTTACCGGCTGGAGATGGGCCTGCCATTTGCCAATGCGGGCGGGAAAAACCTGTATGAGTTCTGGGGTGATCGCATTACCGAGACCTTGGGGCAGCACCTCAAAGCGACCGGTAGCCCGGTTCTGGTCAATCTAGCCTCCAATGAATACTTCAAGGCGGTCAAACCCAAGTTGTTGGACGTTGAGGTCATCACGCCACAGTTTCGCGACCTAAAAAACGGCCAGTACAAAATGATTTCCTTCTTCGCCAAGAAGGCGCGCGGGGTCATGGCCCGTTACATTATCCAGAAGGGTCTCAACGAACCCGCAGGGCTCAAGCGCTTCAAGGGCGATGGCTACTACTACAGCAAAGAGCACTCAGAGGGTAACAACTGGGTATTCTTGCGTGACGCACCCCCTCAAGGCTGATCACTCTCCTGCTTGAAGGGCAACAAGGTCGAGGCCTCACGCTGGTAGGCGCGGACCTGTTCTGACTCCTGTTCTGCGAACTGCGCCACGGCTTCGCGCAAGCGCTCATCGACAATCCAGTGATTTGAGTAGGTCAAAATCGGTTCGAACCCTCGCTGAATTTTGTGTTCTCCCTGAGCCCCCGGGTCAAAGCGCGACAACCCGGCATCAATACAGTATTCGATGCCGCGGTAATAGCAGGCCTCAAAATGCAGGAACTCAAACTCTGCGAGGCAACCCCAGTAGCGTCCGTAAAGCGTGTTCTCTCCCTCAAAAAACAGCGACGCCGCGACGGGCTGTTGGTCTCGCTCTGCGATGACCATGACCGGCACCTGCCCCAAACCCGGGCAGGTCTCAGTAAAAAATCGTTCCGTCAGATAGCCACCGTGCCCTGAGCGTTTGGCGTAGGTTGTTTGGTAACAGCGGTGAAAAAATTGCCACTGTTCGGGACCGATCTCCTCGCCCTTCAGTGTTTTTAGCGAGAGGCCTTGTCGAGAGATTTGTTCACGCTCCCGCCGTAGATTTTTGCGTTTGCGACTGCTGAAGCGATCGAGAAAGTCCTGAAAGTCACGGTAGTCGCGGTTAAACCAATGAAATTGGGTTGTCAGTCGCTGAGGCATCTCGCAGCTGCGTAGCTGCTCTGAGGCGGCCTCATCCAGAAACAACACGTGCCAGCTGGAGATCTCAAGTTCCTCGCTCATTGCTTTGACACAGGTCGCCATGGTGGCGATCGCACCAGCGTCTCCGGTCAGGTCACCCAGCCGCCGCCCGGTGGCCGGCGTGAAAGGAATTGCCGTCACGAGCTTGGGATAGTAACGAAGCCCCATGCGCTGCCACGCATCCGCCCAGGACCAGTCGAAAACGTACTCGCCGTAACTGTGGGTCTTGAGATACGCGGGCAGCACCCCGGCCGGCGTTCCGCTCTGCTCCAGTGTGATATGCGCCGGCTGCCAACCGCTCTCGGCGGTGGTGCAGGCGGAGGTTTCCAGCCCATGCAGGAAGTCCCAGCGCAGAAAGGGGTCACTGTCACCAAAGCAGGATTGCCACAGCGAGGGGTCGAGATCCGCGATGGACCGATGCAGTTTGGCGTCAAAGGCGTCCATCGTGCTCAGCCGGAGCTGACACCAATCCAGAAGTGGCCGCAAAGACCCATGAGAATAATCAGGCCTATCCACTTGCTCTGGTTAAAGGCCGCAAAGCATTGCTCGATGTCGCGGTCCCGGATTAGCCACAGGTGCCGGGCAAACAGGATGCCAACGGTGGCGACGGCAGTGTAATAGATCGGGCCCAGTGCAAAAGCGACCCCACAGCGCCAAAAAGCGATCAGGCAGACGCACTGCAACAGGCCAATGATCCGCACGTCGAGGTTGCCAAAGAGAATGGCGGTGGATTTGATGCCTACCGACAGGTCGTCCTCCCGATCAACCATGGCGTATTGGGTGTCATAGATCATCGTCCACAACAAGTTGGCAACAAATAGCCACCAGAGCGCACTGGGTAAGGCATTGATGCTTGCCGCGAAGGCCATGGGAATGCTCCATGAAAAGGCAGTGCCGAGCACGATCTGCGGTAAGTGGGTGATCCGCTTCATCAAAGGATAGATCAGCGCCAGGCCGGCTCCCGCAAAGGACAGGTTAATGGTCAGCGGGTTGGTCAGAGCCACAAGGCCCAGCGCGATAGCCAGCAATAACAAGAGGAGTGCCAGCGCCTCTTTGACGGTCAGTGCGCCGGTAACCAGCGGGCGCAGCCGTGTGCGTTCCACGTGACCATCGAGATTCCGGTCTGCGAGGTCGTTGGCAATACACCCCGCCGCCCGCATCACCACGATGCCGGCCGAGAAGATGGCGAGCAGCCGCAGGCTCGGGAAACCCTCGTTGGCCAGTGCAATACCCCAAAGTGTCGGAGCCGCTAACAGAAAGGTGCCGATCGGTTTATCAAAGCGCATGATCTCTAACGCAGCACGCCATTTTGACGAGGCGCCAGAAGGATTTAACGAAGGGGATAACTCACTCAAAGGAATGCATTCTTGACTCGCGGCCGCACAGTCTAGCGGCC
>CAYPET010000055.1:0-4312 GCA_964409905.1 uncultured Chitinophagaceae bacterium
AACCGTTGAAGTCCTGGGTACGACCGTAGCCCGCCTCTTCACCTGCCGCGATGAACCCTCCGTAAAGCGGGTTTTTCATATTGTTGCCGTTACAGGTATCGACCGGCCCCTCACCGCCGCGGTAGGGATCTTCTCCACCCATCCAACGCTCTGCGCGCTTGAAGTAAGGCAGGCAGTCGGCGTAGCTCCAGCCGGTAGCCCCTGCCTCAACCCATTGATCAAAATCATCGGCGTGCCCGCGCACATACACCATGCCGTTAATCGCTGAAGAGCCCCCCAGCACTTTGCCTCGAGCGCAATCCATACGACGCCCGTCGAGCCCGGGCTCGGGTTCACCCCAGTAACCCCAGCTGAAACGCGGCGTGTTCATGGGAATTGATAGCGCTGTCGGCATCCGAATGAACAGGCTACGGTCATCCTTACCCGCCTCAAGGAGCAATACCGAATGCGCGGGATCCTCACTCAATCGATTGGCCAGCACGCAACCCGCCGATCCGGCACCAATAACGATGTAGTCAAACTCGCTCATGCGCGCTCGATCCATGCCTATCCCTATTTGATAAATGACGCGCCGTCGAGGTGGCGCGCGATCTGTTCAGGGATACTAATCCCCAAATGCGAGGCGATAGAAGGATAGATATCGACAATTTCGGGCGTCGCGTAAAAGTCGGGAGTTAGCCGTTGGCTGTTGGTGGCGATCCATATGGTGCGCTCACGCGCACTTTGCCCACCATGATCTAGGCCGGTTTCCGCATCGCGTCCATGATCCGTGGTGACAATCATCAACCAATCTTCATCGAATGCCTTTTGGCGAGCCCGCACCGCCGCCCAGATAAGGCTCACCCGCGCATCCATATCGACTACCGCCTGGTCCAGCTCGGGGCTATCACCATGCTCATGGGCCACGTCATCAGTGTATTGCAGATACACCCAAGACAAATCCGGCCCCTTTGACTCAATCAGCTTCCCAGCCTCGCGGCTCACCACATCATCGATATCGGAGATCTGTGCATCCATCGGTCGCGGCGGGAATCGTGATTCGTCGTCTTCGAAGCCATCCACCACGACATCAAATCGCCAGTTGCCGGCCTCCGCCAACCCCTCCCCTAGGAGCACTGTGCGGTTGTCGGTCCAAGTAGAGAAAATGCCCAACCGCATTTCGGGTTGTTGATCACGCGCCAGGCGAAAGAGATTCCAATAGTCGTAGTCTGGGCTGATGCCGTAGTTGTCGTAAACATTGTGCTTATTCGCCCAGGTGCCCGTCACTAGGCTCATGTAGCCAGGCGCTGAGATCGTGGGTGTCTCACCCACTGTGCCTATCGGGCCGCCCACGGTAGCGCGGCCGTACCCCCCTACCGCGGCAATGGCATCAATCGCCGGCGTAGGCACCCGCTCAATCACGTCCGCCGGAATGCCATCGACAATCACAAATACCACTTTGGGACTCGGCACCGGTTCGGCCAGCGCCGCGCCGTAAATAGATATCAGCGCCAGCCAGATCAGTGCGGCGCTGAAGCGCCAAGGGTGCGGCATAAAAGGGTGCGGCATAAAGAGATACTCCTACTCAAGATGCACGAGATTATGCCGACTGATCGAGACGTTAGGAAAGCCCGGACACAGGGTGAATCAGCTGGCAATCCAGGCGCTTTACAGCCCCGCCCCCAGTCATCGAAGATGCGCAGCATGCGCGCAGAAGTCTCTCTACTGCTGTGCCCGCCATGAGATCGCCGAGGAAACCCAGACTGATGCCCTCATCGCTCGCCATCCCGACGATTGATCTCGAACGAGATGATGAAGAGATACTGCCCACGCTGGAGCGCGCGCTATGCGACATCGGCTTTGTACGGGTGCGGGGGCATGGCATACCGGGGAAACTGGTGAGCGATCTGCGGCATCATCTGGTCGACTACTTCGATCGCCCGCTGGCCGACAAGATGGCTGAGCGCATCACGCCCGATAACTATCGGGGCTACATCCCGCTGGGCTTTTTCTCACCCAACACCGAGGGGCTGACGCCCGACCAGTACGAGGGCTACAAGCTCCACGCCGAGGTCGCGGGCGACGACCCACTGTGCGCGGCCTGTGACCTGTATGGTCCCAATCGCTGGCCGCGCGAGCCTGCTGGGCTGCGAGAGACCACCGAAGCCTTTTGGCAGGCCTGCGAGGCCACAGGTCAACGGCTGCTCAGCCTGATCGCACAGATTATGAAAGTGAACGTCGCTGATTTTCTGGCGTACTTTGAGCAACCCCTGACCAACATGACGCTGCTGCACTACCCTCCCAGCAGTCCGAATGATGGCTTTGGTATTCATCCACACAAGGATACCGACGCCCTCACCCTGCTCTTCCCGGATGCGGTGGGTGGCCTGTGGCTGCGACCCCATGATCAATCCGAATGGCTCGAGGTTGAAGCACCGGCTGGCACGATGGTTGTGAACATTGGCGACCTGCTTGAGCTGTGGTCAGGCGGCTACTTTGTCTCGACACCGCACAAGGTGGTGAATGCCTCAGGTCAGGAACGCTATAGCTTTCCGTTCTTTATCGTACCGCGACACGATGTGGTGGTAGCGCCTTTGATCGATTGCCAGCCGGGGTTTGAGCGCGCCTCGGTCCCGGTTGGGCCGGTCTCCCGCGAGGTATGGCGCACAAACTGGCCAGAGGCAGTGCCAGAGGAAACGGGTTTTGATCTGGGCACCCTGCCCGACTGAGCCATTAGTGCTCGTTTAAAAATCGCTCGGGAAAATCGGTCATGACCATCGATGCACCGAGCGCGGCGAGGCGCTGGGCCTCTTTTACATCATTGATGGTGTAACAGCGTAGCGCAAGGCCGGCGTCCAGCACTGCGCGCGCCGACTCTCGAGTGACCTGATGGCCGTCGAGGTGCATCCCCTCAAGCCCGTGCTCCTGGCAGAAGGCGACGCCCTCTTCCGGCAGTTCCTCGGCGATCAACGCCATTGGTATAGCGGGTAACTGGAGGCTGAGCGCTAATAAGACATCGCGACTGAAGCTCGAGACAATACAACGATGATCACCGATATCGGCGAGTCGCTGGGTGACAGCCGTGACGGCGGCATCCACCGCCGCAGGGTCATCGTTGCACTTCACTTCCCAAACAATGCCCGGTCGGTCCGACGCCTCAGCCTGCCAGGCAATCAAATCCTCGCAGCGCAGGGGTCGCTCTGAAGCAAATTCATCGCCCTTCCAGCCGCCAATATCCAGTCCAGCCATCTCAGGCCAAGACAGTAAGGCAACCTTTGCCGACCCCGATGCTGTGCGCCCCAGATGGTCATCGTGAAAGATCACGAGCTCGCCATCGGCGAGGCATTGAATGTCAGTCTCGATCCACCCGGCGCCAACACTGGCCGCAGCATCAAAGGCGGCGCGGGTGTTCTCGGGATAGCTTCCGCTGGCGCCCCGGTGGGCACAAATCTGCTCATTGGAAAAATTCGGTGTTGCCAACTCGATGCTCATCGCTAGCGTCGATGGGTGATCAAATCAGGCACCGGAACCCCCGAGGCGATTGAGAAACGCGCCGGCCGCAGTGTCTTCCTTGCGCAACGCTTTGAGCATGGCCACCAGATTGGCGTCGCGCTCATCCTCGAGCTCGCTGACCGAGCGCCCGGCGGCTTGTGCATCGGACTGCTCAACAATGCGATCGATCAGTTCTTCGTCGAGGTCCGGCACGTCGGTGAGCTTGGTCCACGGCCACTGCAGACAAGGACCAAATTGCTCAAGGAAGTGCTTCATGCCGGCCTCACCGCCCGCGGTGCGATAGGTTTCAAATAATCCCTTTTGTGCCCATCGCAGACCGAAACCATGGGTCATGATGTCGTCGATTTGCTCGGTCGTCGCCACGCCGTCTTTGATGAGCCAGAGCGCTTCGCGCCAAACAGCCTCCAGCAAACGATCTCCAACATGGGCCGGGATTTCTGCCCGCAGCGTAATCGGCTTCATACCAATGTCGCGCAGCAGCGCTTCCGCGCGCTGCACCGTCTCCTCGGGCACTGCCGCTGAAGGAACCACTTCCACAATCGGCAACAGATAAACCGGGTTATACGGGTGGGCGACGAGAATCTGCTCGGGCCGAGCGCTACCTGCCTGCAATTCCGAGGGCATAAAGCCGGAGGTTGATGAAGCGACAATCGCTTCCGCCGCACAGCTGGCCTGAACCTCAACGAGTACCGCCTGTTTGATCTCAAGCCGCTCAGGCGTGGACTCCTGTATCCATTCTGCACCCGTCGCGGCATCGGCAATGCTGTCGCAAAGTGTCAGGGCGCCCTCTGCCGGGAGTCGATCGTACACTTCAGGAACC
>CAYPET010000056.1:0-4298 GCA_964409905.1 uncultured Chitinophagaceae bacterium
AGTAATTCCAAACACGAACTCTTTCTGTAGTGGAATCGTGCCACGCCCTGAGTCCAGTTCAGGATCTGTTTCTTTCCAACTGGTAATTGTTGCAAGGTTTCTACCTGTAAAATAGACGGTAGCGCGACCTAGTCCAATTTTATCTAAAATTTTCGTTGGCATATCGTAGCTAAGAGTAACGTCTCTCAGTCGGATAAAGCTAGCATCTTGATAGGGCTCAGCAGTGAATCCCTGCATCGAACGAGCATTTAATTCATTTGCGTAAAAATCATTGGTAGGGTTTTCAGGAGTCCACCAATTTTTCAAGATTACATTTCTTCTTACACCAGATGAAGATGAGGCATCCTGAAACAACTCGTTGGATTTGGTTACTCCATGTACTCCATGAACAAAAAAGCTTAAACTTAAGTTCTTGTACGTAAATGTATTAGTGAATCCCCAAAGCTCAGTTGGATCTGTTTGTCCAATAATGGTTCTATCATCTGCAGTAATATCTCCACTAGAATCTACATCGCTGAGTTTGATATAGCCAGGTTGACTTCCGTAGGTTGCGGCTTGGTCGGCCTCACTTTGCTGCCATACACCTTCAAATAAAAAGTCAAAGTTGGCAGTGATGGGTTTGCCGATAAACAAACCACTCGCTACATCGTCTACCTCACCATTTTGTCCAAGTCCCAATGAAACAATTTCATTGTGAATGGACGTAAAATTGAAGTTGGCATTCCAAGTAAATTCATCAGCAATTTTTTGTGTAGTAGTTAACACAAGTTCAAAACCAGAATTTTCTGTTTCACCAATGTTGTCTGTAATGAAGCCAATTCCTTGTACAGGTGAAATTGTTCTATTCAACAACAAGTCCGTTGTATTAGTATGGAAATAGTTAACGCTTCCTGAAACACTGTTGTTCAATAATCCAAAATCCATTCCTATATTTAAAGATCTACTTGTCTCCCAACTAAGCGCTGTATTCGCAAGGTTTTGTGGAAGCACACCAGGAAGTGAGGTACTACCGTCCACAAAGTTTTGCTCTTTAAACTTTGCAATAGATAAATATGGATCTAGTGCTTGGTTTCCATTCTCACCATAAGAGGCTCTTAACTTAAGAAAGTTGAGCGTATTACTTACTGGGAAAAAGGGTTCATTAGAAATAATCCATGCTCCAGCAACGGTTCCAAATTTCCCCCATTTATTATCGTTTCCAAAACCAGAATATCCGTCTCTTCTTCCTGTTAAGGTAATAAAATACTTCTCATTAAACCCATAATTGAGCCGTAGCATAGAAGAAATTAAATCGGTACGGAAAAAAGTAAATGAAGGCATAACAAATGAAGCTTGTGCAGGATTATAATAACTAGTGATATCGTTAGGGAAGCCTTGTGCTTCTAGGATGTCAGAAGTTGACTGGTCCTTTTGGTAGCTATATAATGCCGTCACACCAACAAAGTGCTTATCAAATGTGCGGTTGTAATCCAAAATATTTTCAATAACTGTAGAAGTGAATCTAGAAGTTTGCACCTCAGCCATTCCGCCAGCAGCCAAGCCAACCTGTGTATTACGGCCAGCATAAGTACTTTGATTTACAGCACGTTCAGTTATACCTGAGTTAAGACGATAGCTTAAGCCCTGAATAAATGGCACATCAACCAATAAGTAATTATTTGTAATTAATTGTCTAGACTCGTCTGTATTTTGATAGTTAATAGGCTCTAGTGGATTGCCAATATCTGTGAATGTTGGCCAAGGAAAAATACTTAACTCACCGTTATCCTGGTATGGATTGATAAGCGGATTCTTTCTTCCTAAATCACTGAAACTTGGGCTTAAACCGCTCATATCATCTGCTGAAAACTGTGTACGAGTTCCAACTCTAAGCCAATCGGTAACCTGAACATCCAAATTAACTCGACCAAGCGATCTTTCATAATCATCGTTGATTGCAACCCCTTTTACATCAAGGTAGCTTCCTCCAAAGTAGTAGCTCACCGGTCCTGATGTTCCAGAAACTGATAAATTGTGTTGCTGACTTTGGCCAGTTCGAACACCTAGCTCCTGCCAATCAACAAAGTTTCCATTATCAAAATTTTCTTGCTCTGTTGTTGTAACGTTGCCTGGCTCACGTGCTTCTTTAAATGCAAAAAATTCTTGTGCATTCATGTAGTTAGGGAGTCGATCGTATTGTTGAGTAGCAAATCGACTGTCAAAAGTCACTAATGGTTTACCCTCTGTACCTTTTTTTGTGGTAATAAGAATTACTCCATTTGCTCCTCTCGATCCATAGATTGCAGTTGCTGAAGCATCTTTTAATACTTGAAGGGACTCAATATCATTTACGTTAATGTCCCTAAGCTGACCATTGTATGGAATGCGGTCTACAATAATTAGCGGACTATTATTAGCGAGGATAGAATTTCTCCCACGAACAATAATGGATTCTTCTGAGGCTGCACCAGCCTGATTAGTCGTAACATTAATTCCTGGAATTGCACCCTGAATAGCTTGAGTAACATTTAAATTTGGAACTTTTTCCAAACGCTGAGTAGATAAAGATGATACTGAACCCGTATAATCTCTTAGCTTTTGAGAACCATATCCCACAACGATTACTTCTTGGAGCACTTCCGTATCTTTCTGAAGTGAAATATTGAAAGACGTATTTTCTCCAATTAGTATGTCTGTTGAAAGGAAGCCAACATAAGAGATGGTTAGTTTTTCTGAACCTTCAGGGACTGAAAGGGAGAAAGTTCCGTCAATATCAGTAATACTTGTTATTCCTGATGGACTAACAATTACAGTAGCTCCAGGTAAAGGAATATTGTCATTATCCAACACCTGGCCTTTTAATATGCTAGTCTGTGCACTGACAACCAGACAAGACAAAATAAATAATGTCGTAATTAGTTTTTTCATTGTTTTAGTTATTGTGTGAGAAATTAAGTTGTTTCATATTGTAAATTTGAAACACCAATAAAGACATATAACATTATCCTAAAGCTATCTCATTGTTAAAAATAAATTTTATTTGTGTTTGAAAATAGTTATGCAAATGTTTTAAAATCTTTAAATGAAAAGTTGTGTTTATGCAACTTGTTTTTTATCAATGCCTTGTGAAAAAAATAATTTAAGATTCATTAATATTGGAGTAAAACCAATGTTTTGAACCAAGCCGGAAAACTCTTACTAAGGGTCCGTAATTTATGATAAAGGATAAGCCAATTCCTGTCTGAATAGTGATTATGGCAAAATTTCAGCCACTACAAACAAACTTCCACCCACAAAAATCAAATCGTTTCTAGAAGCTGCTGTTTTGGCTGCCTCAAAAGCCTTTTGTACACTATCGTGTGTACTAAAACTGAAGTCATTCTTAATAAATTCAACTGCCAGTTCAGACGTATTCATTGCTCTAGGAACATTTGCGGTACATAAATAGTAATGCGCTTTTTTGGGAAGGAATGTTGTTATTTCACTTACTTTTTTATCAGAAACTACTCCAAAAATAATATGCAATTTATCAGATTGTTCCTTTTTTAATTGTGCAAAAACGGCTTGCAATCCTGCTGGATTATGCGCCACATCAGCTATAATTTTGGGCTGATTATCGAGTATTTCCCATCTCCCACGCAAACCTGTGTTTTTGACAACCCGTTGTAGTCCATCTATTATGTGTAGCTTAGAAACTGAAAACTGTGATAGCACATGCAATAGTGAAATCACCCCGGTGATATTTTGTTTTTGATAATCACCCAATAAATCGGTGGTAAAATGACGCTGGGAAGCCAAGTGTAAGGATGCGTTTTTCTCTTGCGCTATTGCTTCAAAAACGGGAAAGGTTTCAGCATCGAGCTCCACCACACCCACAGTCGTTCTGGGTTTGATGATTCCTGCCTTTTCTGCCGCTATTTCAGCTCGGGTAGTCCCTAAAAACTGCTGGTGATCTAAACTGATATTGGTAATCAAGCAAGCTTCTGGGGAAATCACATTGGTAGCGTCCAATCGTCCACCCAAACCAACTTCAATTACCGCTACATCAACCTGTTGAGAAGCGAAATAATCAAAGGCAAGTGCTACTGTCATTTCGAAAAACGAAAAAGCTTCGGCTTCAAAAAATGACTTGTTGTTTTGCACAAAAGAAACAATAAATTCCTCAGCTACTGGCGTACCATTTATTCGGATGCGCTCTCTAAAGTCTTTCAAATGTGGAAGCTAGGGGAGTAAAATCGAACTATTTCGGTCAAGACTTAACCATTTTACTAAAAAGTTATTTCCAAGAATAAATTATTATTCCCGGAAATAATTTGTGG
>CAYPET010000057.1:0-4255 GCA_964409905.1 uncultured Chitinophagaceae bacterium
ATATTGCAAAAGTTAGATAAATGAACACCTATGTATAACATAGACAAAATTCGGCTTATGGTACTCTTAAAAAGTATTCTTAGCTCAGTTGGAAGAGCGTCAGCCTTCTAAGCTGAATGTCAGTGGTTCGAACCCACTAGAATACGACAGGGTATAGCGCAGCCTGGTAGCGTACCTGTTTTGGGTACAGGTGGTCGCAGGTTCAAATCCTGCTACCCTGAAAAACCCTTTAAATAAAGACTATTTTTTATGAATCCTATCCATTATCTAGGTTTTTCGAGTAGTTTGTTTCTATTAGGCATTTGGGGTATTTTTTTAAATCGTAAAAATATCATTGTAATGCTAATGTCTATTGAACTAATGTTACTTGCAGTTAACTGTAATTTTTTAGTTTTTTCGATGTACATCGACGATGTTCTTGGACAAGTTTTTTCACTTTTTATTTTAACAGTAGCCGCGGCTGAATCATCTATTGGTTTAGCATTACTTGTAATTTATTACCGTGCACGAGGAACTGTTGCTGTAGAATTTATTAATTTATTAAAAGGTTAACCTTTAAGAATTGTTTAAAAAAACAGATTTCACATATGCCACAATTGGACGCTACCACTTACTTTACACAGTTTGTTTGGTTATGTATTACATATACCACATTTTACCTGGTTTTAACTAAAACCATTCTTCCAAAAATTGCAAAAATTTTATACGTACGTCAAAATAAAGCTACACAGGCTGAAGAAAACCAATCACCAGAGACAGTACAAATTCAAAATAATGCTTCTCAACATATGCTTCAAGCATGTAGTCAAGCAAAACAAGCACTTGAATCAACAGTGACACAATCACAACAATGGGGTGCGCAAGCAACTCAAGATATTCAAAAAGCACAACTTAGTAGTTTACAAACAGAGTATACAAAACAAATGCAAACAAGTACATATACTTTTGCACTTATGGCAAATGCTTTAAAACTTACTTTACCACCTAGTGCACATACAATGCTTGTACAAGCTACAAACGAACAGAAAGCTCGTGTCTTTCAAAAAGCAGTTATTAAATCATTATTTAAAAAATAACATCTAATTCGGTGTGTATTTAATGCACCGAATAAAAAAATAGATTTTTATGATCCAACAACTAACAAATAATCTTTTTTATATTCTTTCTGGAACTCTTCTTTTTCTTGTGTTAAGCTCGAAAAATATTCTTATTTATAATGAAGAATTACTTATTGCAGCAAGTTTTGTTGCTTTTGTAGTTACAAGTGCACATACAATGAAAGATGCAATTGAAGAAACTTTTCAAACACGTGCTAAATATATTCAAGATGAACTAGAAGCATTTTTTGTATCTAAAGAAACATTATGTCACGAAGTAAAACATAATGTACAAATACAAAAAAAATTAGCTCAAAGTATTCTTGCTTTAGGCGCACTTGTTGTAGTTAATGTAGAAGCTATTCATACACAACGTGCATTAGCATTACGCCACGCAATTCATTCACAAACACTTACACAATTACAACAAATGATTTCTCAGCAACATGCAGTCCAAGGTCATTTACACAATGTAACATGTGCTTCTTATAAGCATGTTATGCTAGAAGCAATACAAATGCAAAAGCAAACTATGCAAAATTTATGTATGCAAAATGCTTTAGATCTGTTAGGTACAATGCAACGCAAAAGTACCGCTCAGACAATCAATACAAAAACTCGCAAACTTGTAAAAGTTCAAGCCACATCAAAATCAGATGATAAACTGAAAAAGAAATCGGCTAAAACAAAAAAGAAAGCGTAATACTTTGGTTTGGTGGAGATCACCAAACCAAAAACTAATAAATACTTGAAACTTTTGCTTTTTAAAGTATGTATATAGTCAACCGAACCCAAACTGACTTCGATTTTGAAACATACATACACTGTATATACTATGGCAACATGGGACACGCAGGAAAAAGCAATATATGCCTATATGGGCAACAGTTTTTGTATATCTTTTGTTTATCATTAACAAAATATCAAAAATAAAAAAAAATATGATAAAAATAAAATAAAGTACAGAGGCTAATTTCAGCTAAAGTTTATTAACTTTTATATTTTATTTATCATATACCCGGCAAAAACAAACAATGTCTATGAAACATTTTATTGATCGTTGGTTATTTTCAACCAACCATAAAGATATTGGTACTCTTTACCTTATTTTTGGTGCTTTTTCAGGTGTATTAGGATCATGTTTTTCTCTTCTTATCCGTATGGAGTTAGCTCAACCAGGAAATCAAATTCTTGGCGGAAATCACCAGTTATATAATGTATTAATTACAGCTCACGCTTTTTTAATGATTTTTTTCATGGTAATGCCTGCTTTAATCGGTGGATATGGAAATTGGTTTGTTCCAATCATGATTGGTGCTCCAGATATGGCTTTCCCTCGTTTAAATAATATTAGTTTTTGGCTTTTACCTCCATCATTATTACTTTTATTAAGTTCAGCATTAGTAGAGGTGGGTGCAGGTACAGGTTGGACAGTATATCCACCATTAAGTCATATTACAAGTCACTCTGGAGGTGCAGTAGATTTAGCTATTTTTAGTTTACACGTATCAGGAGCAAGTAGTATTTTAGGTGCAATTAATTTTATTACAACTATTTTTAATATGCGAGGACCTGGGTTACTTCTTCACCGTCTGCCATTATTTGTGTGGAGTGTACTAATTACAGCTTTTTTACTTTTATTATCTCTTCCAGTTTTAGCTGGCGCTATTACAATGCTTTTAACTGATCGTAACTTTTCAACTAGTTTTTTTGATCCAAGTGGCGGTGGTGACCCGATTTTATATCAGCATTTATTCTGGTTTTTCGGACACCCTGAAGTATATATTCTTATTTTACCAGCTATGGGTATTGTATCTCATGTAATTATGACATTTAGTCGAAAAACTATTTTTGGTCAAATTGGTATGATTTATGCTATGCTATCAATTGGTTTATTAGGATTTATTGTTTGGGCTCATCATATGTATACTGTGGGTCTTGATGTTGATACTCGAGCTTATTTTACAGCAGCAACAATGATTATTGCCGTACCAACTGGTATTAAAATTTTTAGTTGGATTGCAACAATGTGGGGTGGTTCAATTCACTTACGCACACCGATGCTATTTGCAATTGGATTTATTTTCCTTTTCACAGTTGGAGGTCTGACTGGGGTTATTCTTGCTAATGCAGGTATTGATATTGCTCTACATGATACTTATTATGTTGTAGCACACTTCCATTACGTACTTTCAATGGGTGCTGTTTTTGGTTTATTTGCAGGATTCTATTATTGGATTGGAAAAATTTCAGGCTACCAATACCCAGAAACTCTTGGTCAAATCCATTTCTGGTTATTTTTTATTGGTGTAAATCTTACATTCTTTCCAATGCACTTTTTAGGTTTAGCTGGTATGCCTCGTCGTATTCCAGATTATCCTGATGCTTTTGCACAATGGAATGTAGTTTGTAGTTTTGGATCTTATTTATCTATTCTTGCAAGTATTTTCTTCTTTTATGTTGTTTTTAAAACATTAACAAGTAATGATATGGTAGATGAAAATCCATGGCAATTCGAAGAAGGTGAAACTTCTGTAATGTCACTAGAATGGACAGTAACTTCTCCACCACCATTTCACACATTTGAAGAAATTCCAGCTGTTAAAGAAACCAAATTTCCTCATTTACAAAAATAATGATTAAAATTTGATAAATTAAGGGCAACATTTTTTAATGTTGCCTTTATTTAATATTAAATGAAAAGTTTACAAACTTTTTATGAAATTTTCCTCTACAAAAAATATAAAATTTTCTTTTTTTTATCTAATTACAAAATACTTAACATAATAAATAATATAAAGATATTAAAAAAACGTTTATCTATTAACCATAATAAATAAAAATCAAATAAAAAAAGGGAGGGTTCCAGGGTTAGGGTGGTATCGTTAAGCATTAATATATAATTTAGATTTATTCCAATAATTTAGATATAATATTAAATTATATGGATGGTTTGCGGGCGTATGGGCGCTTGTATTAGATCTTTATATTAAACAACATTTTACAAAAAAATTATACTTATAAAATTTTTCTTATAACATCTTGTTATAAGGTTTGTGAGATTATACTTTAGTATTTTTTCACAATTATATTTTTGCTTGAGTTTCAGAGAGTGCGCTAACGCATGAAATCAGCAGCCTAAAGACTACGGCCGCAAG
>CAYPET010000058.1:0-4048 GCA_964409905.1 uncultured Chitinophagaceae bacterium
CAGTAGATGCAGCAAAGCCTTAAAAAGGCCACTTGCACCTCGCAAGATTGCCGGGATATTCTGCCCATCATCCAATCGGCTGGGCTGAATTTAAACCAAGGTAGTTGTTTCATAATTCTACAAAAAAGCCACCTGTTGGGGGGCGGTAAGTAAAGGTAGAAATTGGCTGAAAGGTGGCCTCTTTACTCACGCTACCCCCGAACAAATGGCGGGTTAATTTTCGATGTTTTCTTTCATTTGGCTTTCTACTGCCGTTCACAAAATTAATCAATAGAATTTAATTGTTCTGCACTTTTAAGTTCAATTGAAACTTTTCTCTTATATTTAATTGCCTTGTATTTTTCATATGCTTCAGATTTTGGTTGTGTTTGACCAAGTCCCTTGCAATAATAATCGTTTCTTAATATACATCTTGCCATTCTTTTCCAAGATGGAGCCCAGCATTTTATTTCAAGGTCATGTGGTGCTTCATCCGGAATAGTATTATAGCCTCTTTTTTTCCAACCAACTATAAATTTAACAAACCTTTCTTTATAATGATTTTGAATTTTTTTGGGCAATGATTTCAAAAGGTAATTTGTATAACTTTCCCAAGTGTGATTATCTGGTTTAGAAATGTCGTGGTATCCATTGATATTCCCTTTTTCTTGAATATATAAGGCCCCGCTATTAACTCCGCTAACCCTATTTAACAATTTATACCAAGTATCGGGTTCAAGTATGTGATATAGCCATAAACCCTTTTTTTGGTCATCTCCATATGGTTGGCATAACCTTTGATTACTGAATTTAACTCCAGCCATAGTCATTAGGTCATATATTTTATTATGACATAGTTCTTTAAACTTAGAATGAAAAACCCAAATATCCTCAGTTCTCCAATCGTAAATTGGATAAACATTAAATAAAGAACTTGAAATTTTCGTTGTCCATTTTAGTCCATTATAAGTAAGGTTTTTCTTGGTTGCAGTAATTGCCCTGTATCTATGCAAACTCTCATCAGCCCTGATGCCTATAAAAGCAGCGGTATTTTGACCATTTGAATACCATTTTCCAAATAAAACCATAAACTCTTCAAATTCCATTTTAGGAAAATAAAAATCATACTGGCTCAAGTCTGAACTATATTTTGGCTTACTCCTTACCCATAATTCTTTTTTATTGGAATCCCAGCAAACCCATTTTGGCTCAAAATCGCTTACGGCATTTCTCAATAAAAGTTCACCGCAAAACCAATGTAGGTCTATATTTTCCCTATATTTTTCTACCATCTCTTCTAAATGTTCAATGGTGTATTTATATTGAGCCTCAAGGTCAATTATTAAAACGCCGACAATCCTGTTTCTTTTTATTGCCTCTTTCATTACAATATGCATCATTACTGTGCTATCTTTGCCTCCTGAAAATGAAATATATATCTTTTCAAAATGGTCAAAAATATATGATACCCTTTCTGTTGATGCGTCTAACACATTTTGCAGAATATAGTTTTTGGTAGCCATTTTAATAAAGTTCTATTTGTCTGTTAATCGATAATGCTTCTTCTAATGATTCCTCATTATACCCATTTGCCTTTAGCCACTTATTCAAGTATGTAAAGGCAACCTTATTCGCTGAATCTTGCTGCTCTTTCGTTAGCATAGACCAAGAATAACTATACCTTGAAGGTATGCCAGATTCGTAGCATACTGCTGCTTGTCCAAGCCAAGCTATTCTATTCATTGATGAATTTGTTAAATAATGCTCGCAACTATTTTTCCATTCAGATATAACCTTTTCCAATATTGATGAAAACAAATCTTTATCTGACAATATTCTAATGTATTCTTGCTCGCATTGCTGGTTTGAAAATCCCTCTTTTTTAGATTTGTAGAAACCAAATTTATGGCACTCCCATTTATCATATGTATGAAAAATCCTATTTTGGTCTGATTCGTTCGGTATTTTGTATTCAGACATATATTCATCAACATTGTCTGTTAGTTGCACATATTCTGTTTCGTAATCGGAAGATTCCCAAGCATTAGAAAAATCACTATCAGTAAATAAGTTTTCAAGACCTGAAATTTGACACAACCTCAAAACTTCTTCTTCATCCATTCCGAGCTGCTTTGCTATTCTGTCATTTGTCCAATTCCTGTTTTTTAACTCAATAACTATTTCTGACATGGCATTGATTTGATGCTTACCTCTTGCCCTGTTATGCCTTATGGTAGATGCAATCCTGTCGTTTTTACTTGACTGCTCTTTTCTAATTATTACGGTAGGAAGGTAGCCTTTTATTCTTTCTTTTATAATATTTGATTCCTTGCCAACCCTATTTCTGTGAAATCCATCTATAACCTCTATTTTGCCCTCATTTGGATATGTTACTATTGGCTGAGTGTATCCGTCATTCATTATTGATATTTCCAATAATTCCATTTCTGGCGGTGCTACTTTGTTTGGGTTATAATCATTTGCTACAACATTGTCTGATTTAACCCATTTTACAAAATCTACAGGCTCATTTTTAAATGGAGAGTGAAAGTGTAAGCATTCTCGTATATTGTTTATAAAATCAACCTTTTCATCTAATGAATTAAGATTTGAGATATGGCTTTCTATTGATTGTATTATGTTTTGCATTTTTTATTGTTTTGTTGTTTTTAAATATCGCACCATTCAGCACCTACTTTGATAGCCGAAACCATCCTCAGCAAGTATTCAAATGCATCGTGAAACGGCATCGCATTGGCATTGTCTACCACTTCTTTGGTCATGCCTTCGATTGCCAGCCAGCGGTCATCTTCTTGGTACCCGATGCTCCATTGCTTGCCGCTGTAAATTAGCATGAAGTCGCTGTCGCTTATAAATGAATACCAAGCCACATCTTGCTGCGGTTCGCCGCCGAAATTGCTTAATTCAAGTCTGTACTCATCATTTGAAAATGTTGAAAGTGGGTACACATCTTCGCCGATTACGGTTGTGCCTTGCCTGATCCCTTGTTCGTGCCGTTCGGTGTCAGCACCGTATGGGTAGCTTTTAATGGCATAGTCGAAGGCCACAATGGCAACGTGGTTAGGATAGCGTGAAACGAAGTCCACAAGCCCCTTGCCGTTCATTTGCATGGCCATCATTACTTGCATCTTTTCTTGGTTGTAGGCGATGCCGATTTCGATTAGTGATTTTTGTGTGTTCATGGTGTGTGTAATTAAAGGTTAAAGGTTAGTAGGTTTCGCCCAGACAATCCGGTAGCTTGCATTGTTGTGCCGTTCGACTTCAAAGCCGTTGGTTCTCAGCTTTTCAATGTCATCTTCAGCAATCGGGTTGAAAACCCAGCAGTACATGTCGCCCTGCTTTGCTTTTTCAAGGCAGATATCTTCGATTTCGGCCATTGTGATTCTTGGCTTGCTCGTTGCCAAGTTGTAAAGGTGGTTAGCGTAAATCATGGTGTTTGTTGTTAAGATTTGGTCAATGATATTTGGTTCGTTGTCGGTGTTTATGATTTCGATTAGTGGCTTCATGTTAAAATCCTTGTAAAAGTTGGCAAATGTTTTTTTGTTGGTTATCCATAATATCTTCAAGTTCAGAAGAAATTTTTGACATCTCAGTTTGAATTTTGTCAAGTTGCTCTTCCATTTCCCAAGTGCATTGTGTATTTGCAACCTTATCCATTTGTTTTGAAATTTTAACGTATTTTTTGTTTAGTGTTTCAAATTTTTTGTTTAGCTTTTCAATTGTGTTCATGGCTATGTGTGTTTGTGTTTGTTTGATGAAGCAATATTAAGGCTTTTTTTAATACGAAAATCAGCGTTGCCTTTATTTTAACACTTTTTAACACTTGGCCGTAAAAAGAAAAAGCCCCAACCTTTCGGCAGGGGCAATTTCACACCTAACACACTATCTTAGAATGGCAGGTTGTCGCCATCGGTTTGCAGTTCAGGTAAACGGCCACCGCCAGTTTCGGTACGCAAGCCGCCAAGCAGTTCGACTTGGTTCACCAGCACCTTTATGTCGTTGCCGATCTTGTCGTTGCCTTCTTTGTCCTTGTACACATCCAGCACAG
>CAYPET010000059.1:0-3898 GCA_964409905.1 uncultured Chitinophagaceae bacterium
TCTTCAATAGGTAGTGTAAACAAGTTGAAGTGCATAGGTAATCGCACGCTGTTAAACCCCCAAATGGCAATGGAATCTATATCTTGTTTGGTTACAAAGTTGTCTAACCAAGCATCATAAAACTCTTGCGTTTTGGTTTCGCCAACAAGGGCCTCAAGTTTTGATCTGTATTCTTGTTGGTTTTTAGCCCCGCCAATGGATTGCATCATATAAGGCTCTTGTAGCATCCAGCCACCTAATCCAATTCCTTTTAGTAATATTGGCGTATTGTTCTTGTCTACAATTTCTTTACCCTGTGTTGTTAGGTATTGTGCATGTAGCGTAAAGCAGCTAAGCACAAGCAAAAAAGACATTAAGAAGTTACTCAAATTAAACCTGAGTTGATGTAAAGCCATCTAATTTTTTTAAAATATTTGTTCTATAAATTGTCCCTTCCAAACAATGTGATTTCTGACCCGTGACAAAAAGAATCACTACCAAAATTGGAGGTTATACTAAACTTTAGATACCTGAATTCTGGGGATATTTCATCTAAATTAAAGTTGTGTCCTGCCGCAGCTTCATCTAATAAGGCTTGCGAAATTTCATCTGTACCTCCCGCGGGACCCTCTATTTCGAAGTTGCCTAACAAAACCCAATCAGTTTTATTCATACTTACGTACAAGTCAAAGCTCTTTAAATTCTCTTCCTGATAATAATAAGATTTACCATCTGGACCATTGTACCAATACGCACGTTGCCAAACTTTGAACCGATTAATTTTTGCTTTTTTATTGAGGTCAATAACAATATCAAGCGGCCAACGCAGTATCCCCCCATTATCGTTACGGTTGATGATGAAATAGCTGTTGTCTGAATTTGTCTCAAATGTATCAATAACATCATCCCAAAAATTGACTGTAGCTCCCTCGTAGGCATTTCCATCAATAGAGAGGTTGCTGACCAGTTTCCATGTGTCTTTGTTTATTTTTTCTTCAAATAACGGAGTGTATGTACCTTTTTCTTGTAGTTCAGAAATGTTACCATCAAAGTCTTCGGTTTTGGTCAAAAACAACAATGGCTTTGCTTCAAGACCACGCACAAATATTTTTTCATTTTTATTAGCTGATGATAGAATTCGAATTTGCTCATCCTCACCGTCTTGAATATGTAGATAAATAAATACTGTTTTTTCTGTTGCATTTTCCCAACTGACCTGCACACCTCCTAAATCTGGCTCTATTTGAATACTCTCCTGAACCAGAAAAATAAAGGATCGTAACGGACGTATTTCAAGTGCTACAGCCTTAGAACTGTTTTGATTCTCGTCAACTACCGTTAGGCTTACCGTCACATCTTCTTCAAGAACAAATCCTGAAACTTCAATTTGATTCACATGTTTACTCACAGTTCTGAAAACGGCCTCCCCTTTTCCATTGGTATAGTCTGCGCGTACATATAAAATATCATTATCCTCGGGAAGGGTATAAGTAATAACTGCCCCGCCGTAAGTGGCCTCGGTACTTATTACACTAAGTTCACCTGGCGGTGTGGTATCGCCTTTATCGTCTGATTCACAAGAAGCTATTAGCGAAATAACTAGCAGAAGTGATGAAACATAAAGTATATTTCTAACGGCATGTATTTTTGATGCTACCATTGTGGATTTTGAATTAAATTGGGATTTGTGATAAGCTCACTTGTTTTGATAGGATGTAGGTAATCTCTAGGAGTAGCAAAAGAACGCATACCAACCTCAATTACTTTGTAGTAATTCGTATCCGTTTTCTCGTCAACAGACCAACCGCGAACATTGGTATTAAAATATTCGTCAGCTAGTTTCCATCTTCGAATATCGTTATATCGGTGCCCTTCAAAAGCAAGCTCTATCATACGCTCTTGGCGTATAATTTCTCGCAGACCACTTTGCGTGGTATGTTTATTTAATGTTTTTGCCAAAGAGCCATCGCTCCAAACGACCTCAACATATGGGATACCTGCTCTGGCACGGACTACATTTAGGGCATCATAAACGGCTTGACTTGGGCCATATGCTTCATTTAAAGCCTCAGCGTAATTTAAGTACAGTTCTGCTAACCTTGCGTTTGGCCAAGGATAACGGATTATTTTATCGTATGCGTCTCCTTCAGATTCGGGATGCACAAGTTTTTTTAGAGAAAAACCCGTTATCAAGTAATCGCTTGTATTGGCTATACGTCCATGTGTTTGCCCTTTTTTCATACGCAAAGTCCACAATTCATTCCAGCCTCTATATTCACTAGAATCGAAGCCAATATTTGTGTAGAATCTAGGCTCTCTGTTGAGGTGTAATTCTGCTGTCCTTAAGCCAGGCCGCGCATAATTCTTTTTATCATTAGATACAACTGTAGTACCGAACCTTCTTTCATAATTATAGGTATTATCTTCGTCTATGGGGAGGCCATTTTTGGTGTAAAACAACTCTGCCATACGCATTGTTGGCGCTATCCATTGCCAAGCAGCCTGCACCGACGAAGCTGTAGGGTCTTTCATAAGTACACCCGACTGTAAACGCCACCAGTCGTTTACTGGGCTTGAGTCGCCCCATAAAAGCTCAGGATTCCACTTTTCTAAAACAGAAAACTTAAGATCATAAAAAGTTTTGTAGAATGGATTATCATAGTTGGTTTCGTCATATTTTGGTGGACTTGAAGTAAATTGATATATCGCTGCTCCTTGTGCCAAAGCAATATCAATGGCTTCTTTTGCAATTGTTGCAGCCATTTCCCACTTGCTTACTTCAACATTCTGATTAAAGAAAGGAGTACCCTCATGATTCACAAAATCGCTGTAGAATTCTGAATTCCCATTAAACAACGGACTGGCCGCATACAGGCTTACCTTTGATTTAATGGCATATGCAATAACCTTATCCATGCGCCCTAAGTCATTGTTTCCTGTAGTGCGCTCTGGCAAATCAGCAATAGCAGTATTTAAGGTATTTAATATATAGGTAACTCCTTCGTCAATTGTTTTTCTGTGAACGCGTAAATCTTCGTCACTAGCATCAATTGGAAGATTAACATCTACAATTGGAATAGGGCCATAGTAATTAAGAAGTAAAAAGTGGTAATAAGCCTTAAGCACTTTTGCTTCGGCTTTCCAAGTGTTCTTTTCTACTTGGGTCATATCTACGGCTTGGTCGATATTGGCAATTAGCGTATTACAGGCTCGAATGCCATCCCACAAAGAACCTTGTCCTCTACCACTGGCACCATAACCAGACCAAAAACTCATAAAAGGATCGTCAGCTACTTGCTCGCCTTTCATTAATTTGATCGAGTTTGGTTCTTTGGCCAAGGGAGTTGTTAACTCGTCACTAGCCAAGGTAAAGGTCGCATAGAGGCCATCGTTTTGTGGCAAATAACTATAACAGGTAACTAAAGCGGTATAGGCTGCTTCTTGACGTTGAAACATCAAAGAAACTTCTTGTGTTTTATCAGGGACAATGTCTAAATAATCATCACAACTTAAAAACCCAACAAGAAAAAACGAGTATAGCGCGATATGTTTAATAGTTTTCTTCATTGTTAAAAGTTTATTTGTAATCCAAGATTCATGACACGTTGTGGTGGATACCCCAGTCCATTACCCCCCATTTCGTTATCCCACAAATTAAATTTGCTTATAGTAAATAAGTTAAGTCCACTGGCGTAAAAACGTGTGCGTAAATTCTTAATCTTAAGCCATTGTTCTGGAAGTGTATATCCTAGTTCAATCGACTTCAGTCGTAAGAAATCCCCGTCTCTTAGCCACCATGTTGAATCTTGGTTGTTATTATTCACCTCTTCTGTAGAAAGCCTTGGCCAGAAGGCATAAGGATCAGGATTGTTTTCAGACCAGTGGTTATCACTAATGATGTTTAGCGCATTTCTTTCAT
>CAYPET010000060.1:0-3878 GCA_964409905.1 uncultured Chitinophagaceae bacterium
AGCTCTGGCTGAGTTGGTTGATGAAGCGAGAGGCGGCACCCAGATTCGAACTGGGTCAAGCCCCTGGATTTTCACTAAAAGACACCATATCTAGTGGCTTACCAGGAATTATGGCCCTATATCTGCGTTTTTCGCGCCGACTCACCTTCCGCTCACCTTCCGAAGGGGATATCATTGGATTTCCTTATGACGCATTTGCGCGGTTCGGCGGAAGGTGAAAACTGGGTCTCAATCTCTGCCTAGTGACTGGTCGGTCATCGGTGTTTCCGACCTGGGCATCAAGGGCTCTTACCCCAATAATTTGAAGATTCGTAAAGTTTCCCGAACGCAAAACCTGTCTGCTTCCTGGTTGCCCTCGGAGGAGGAAGACCACAGACCCAGTAAGGGGCGTGTTGGCAAGTCGGGTAAGCGGGATCCTCTTCGGGCCTCTATGAGGACGCCAGATCCCTACGAAGCAGCGAGGAGGGCAGTTGCTTGGGTTCAGGAAGTCCAGAAATCAGCGAGGGTCCTCAAGGAGCAGTCGGAGGCAGAGCACCAACATGCCCTGGAGACCTACTGGGAACGCTGGTTTGCCCGTGAGAGCGCAACGCGTAAGCCCCAGCGGAACTTCGCCCGATGGAGCAGGGACACCCGCCTCAAGTGGGATGGACAGTCCTATGGGGTCAAGCACCAGCCCTGGGCACAGAAATCAGTGGAGAAGATCACCGCTGCGGACTTTGCGGATTACTGGGCGGTGCTGGATGCCCGAAGAACCCCCACCAACGATATGGGTGGGACCAAGGCGCAGCAGAAGACCTTGATAAGGGAACTGCTCAAGGAGGCACGCTCAGACTTCCCCCATCTATCAATTCCTGATTTTCCTTCCATCTCCAAGCAGGTCAAACAGGTTCAGCACCTCAAGCGTGAGGAGTGGGACCGTCTGATGGGCAAAATTGTTGAACTCTCAGGCGGAGCAGCAAGGGCGGATCTCACACAACACCAATACAAGGTGCTGGAGTGGAAACCTGTGAATCGCTTGAACCAGAGAAACTGGGTTGATCTCTACGACACATTGAATCTGATGTGGTTCTTTTATCTACGGGCAGAAGACCTCCCACGACTCAAAGCAGAGTGGTTTCAGGACCACGGCGACGAGATCGTCTGCCTGCTGGAGCAGACTAAAGGCAATCGGCCCGTTCAACGCACCACTCACTATCGCCCTGATGCCGCGGCCAACTGGAGACGTATGACTCTAAGACGACCAAAAGGATTTCTTGTTTTTCCCCATATCAAGCGTTCCGAGTCTGATGTTTCTGGAACATTAAAGAAAAATCTCAATGACCTACTGAAATATGCTCTCAGGCACTGTGATCCGCCAATTCCGTCGGAAGGAGTTACGATGACTAATATTCGCCATACGGCATTTCGTCTGACGCTAGAAGATCTACCGGAACTGGGACGGCCTCCTGGTATTTACGCATTCGCTCAGAATGGAATGACCTCGGCTGAGATGCTTCAGCGGACTTACCTACGGTTTATTGAGGAGGAAGCGACTGCCAAGATGGCAAGAGAACGCATAAAACCAAGCAATTGGTCCCTTGCTATCCGGTCTGGCGATTAAATACAAACTAGGTTCACAAGTCATTTGGCGGCGTGAGCGCCGAAGAACTTACTTCCTGGCAAGCCCTTAGCATGGACTCTTTGTATAGAACTGCTAACCCGATAGGGATCGCATAGCCCCGAGAAACTTGTGGTTCGTGTCGGCTGATCTGGTTGTCATGCGTTTAAACGTGACAGACTTTTCGTGCCCGCCGTAATTGACTATTCCACTGATTCTCCGATCCGGTTGACCTGTAGACGTGCCTACCGAGGCTCATAGGACGGCCAAGTTCCCAAGTCGCCCATACCCCCCCCCTTTGACAATGCTGCGTTGATGGACTATATTGTAACGGTCAAAGCAACGGCGTAAACCTCGCTTTGCGTACAAATAGAATATTCTAGCTTATTTAAAGCGACTTATTTGGCGCCCCCTGTCTACAGCTAGGCGCAATTAAGGCAACATAAGCGCGTCGCCGCTTCTAATAATTTAAATCCTAAAATATGAGGTAATTAGCCAATGTCCAAGCTTACAATGGGCGAAGCCCAGTACGATCCAGGCAAAGAATATTTCTTTGTTGATTATTATGATCGGCTGGAGATTTGCCATGTCCGCTCTGCCTTTATGACCATTGAAGAGGTTCAAGATCTAATCGCCAACGACCTCCCATTTGTCTACGATCCCGATGAAGCTAAAAGTGTTCCGATGTTCTCAAATCTGCGAGTCACGCCAATGAGCAATCTAGAGGAGCTAAATCAGAGCTGGAATCATGAAACTGGCCAATATGAAGATGATGAAATCACAGTTGCTCGTAAACAATTCGGCAGCCTTTATGATGGATATGATTGGATAGAGCACCCCTCTCTACTGCCAAGCCTGACCAAGTCAGAGGAGGAAACAACCGAAGAGTGGCAGTCTCGGGTAGAAGCGCAACGTAATGAACTTAAAAAGCGTCGTGCTAAAGAGACAGAGGCCTTCCGTACTTACAGGCAAAAGGTTAGGGAGACGTATCCTAATTATGAACAAGCGCTTCTGCTGGGTTCTATCGTGAGAACTAAAGAGCTTAGGAACCTCACAGAGGAAGAGCCGAGAAAGGTTGACGAGAGGTATGGCTTAGGCTAAACATGCTGCCATTGTGTCTTCCAGATTAACTTGAAAGACACAATGTTAGCCGATCTGATCCAAGATCTAAGCCTGGTGGAGGTAAGTAGTCGCAGCTACGCGTCTACGCCTCCACCTTTTCATGCTCTAAATGCTTTGAAGCCTACAATATCTCAAAAAGCATAAGAATAAATTTCTGTGCCTGGCAAGAGATTGGAGGCGTAATTAATCCGAAAGGCTTTTCAGCCTTTTTTAGCGTAGCACCCCTCATGGATGCCGATCAGGTACAGAGGCGGCACATGGGCCGCTGGCTGCCCCCATTGCCTCCAAGAGCTTCTCCCCTGCTTCAAGCGGCCAGACCAAAAACGCAAGAACGTTACCGGGCTCATGGGTCTTAGGTGGAGACGATGGCGCAGTTGAATTGGCCTTGATTGATGACTGACACGGCGGGACGTTCACTCTTTCTCCATCAACTCAATCAGAGCATGAATCCACTCTCTGAGCGTCAGCCTCTGATTAGAATGATACATTCTACGAAGCGCGACAAGCAAACTATTGGTGCTTTCATCAAGGACGTGCTCGCGCTCAAAAATAGGCTTTCCTTGCTTCGTTGGCACAATACCTTTGGCCTTAAGGCGCGCTTTGCCATCTCTGCGTTGATTAGGTCGCTGGACCAGGCGCGCATTGTGAAATCTGACTTCGGGCGTATCCTCTTCGCCAGGCTCATCCCAGCGAACCCGACGCCCAGAAACAGTCGTCCGATACTGGGCCTTTCTATAAACCTCTAGAAGACGTTGAATAACTCTATCCTGATGTGTTTTTGTCTGCTTAGTTGCCATTATTGCTTTCCATTGGTGAGTGATGTGATCGGGCTTTAAATGAGGGCATTATGAATTTGAAGAATCAATAGTCCTGGACAGTGCCTGCTTGTTGCGCAAATCATTCCAGCAGGACTCAAGATGACCCATGACCGTTTAAGACCCTTTGAGAATTCAAGTTTCCTGAGGATGAGGCTGCTCTTGGTGTCGTATAAGTTTTCAGGATTCTCTAGAGAATAATCTGTAATCTGTTTTTCAAGAGACTCCTGAAGCTGATCCAATGCCATTAGGTTCTTAATGATGACCTCTGGAGATCTGGAGTCTTGAGGAGGCCGCGTCCCTTTGCGAGGTGTAAATCCTGAGGCCCGATTGCCCTGGTTCGA
>CAYPET010000061.1:0-3806 GCA_964409905.1 uncultured Chitinophagaceae bacterium
AAGCCAAGGGGTACAACAAGCTTACGAAATTTTTACAGTAGGAATAAAAGAAACCGAACTGAACATTTCACTTTCGGTTTTTCCCAACCCTACTGCCGATAATTTAACCCTGCAAATAAGTAATTACAACAACGAAAAATTGTCGTATCAGCTATTTGATATGCAAGGAAAATTAGTAAACAACGGACAAGTAACGGCAGAGCAAACGCAAATAAACACAGCAAGTTTACCTCCTGCAACTTACTTTACAAACGTTGTAAACCAAGAAAACAAAAAACCTCAATCATTTAAAATCATCAAAAACTAATAAAAATGAAAAAGATAATTGCCATTTGCGCACCACTACTAATGACAGCAAGTGTGTTTGCTCAAGCTCCTGAAAAAATGAGCTATCAGGCAGTAATCAGAAACAATTCAAATCTTCTGGTTGCCAATCAGGCTGTTGGTATGCAATTAAATGTTTTGCAAGGTTCTGCAAATGGAACAGCCGTTTATGTAGAAACACAAAGCCCAACTACCAATGTCAGTGGTTTGGCAAGTTTAGAAATTGGAGCAGGAACAGTTGTTTCAGGATCATTTGCTTCAATAGACTGGGCAAATGGACCATATTTTATTAAAACAGAAACAGACTCAACAGGTGGTGCAAGCTATTCAATTTCTGGCACGAGTCAATTGTTAAGTGTGCCTTATGCGCTCACCGCAAAAAAGGCCGAATCAGTTGGAGGCGGTTCATCTAATGATTTCTACTTAGGGCAAGACACCTTGGGCGGTATTGTGTTTTATATTTACATAGGTAGTGATGGCAACCAACACGGACTTATTGTAAATAAAAATGAAAGTACGGCACAATGGCAAGCTAGTGGCACAATAACCAATGCAACACGCAGCTGGGATGGAGTTTACAATACTGGCTTAATGACAGGCAGCCCTGCAGCAACTTATGTAAATGGGTTAACGGATGGTGGATTTACCGACTGGTACCTACCCTCTATTGACGAGTTAAGCATTTTATGGCACAACCGTTTTCATGCTAACAATGCCTTAAATGCCGGTGGTTTTACATTATTGACATTGACTAATACCGACTATTGGAGTAGTACGGAGGACGATGCAGTGGGTGCATTCACCTTCAGATTCGTCTGGGGCACCGTAGACATCAACTATAAGGCCTCTACTTATAGTGTACGTGCCGTTCGGGCTTTTTAGCTATTATTTAACAATTTATAAATTAATACCGCGAAGCGGTCGAATTTTGTTAGGAACGAGAGCAATGTCAAGCTTGCTTGTAAATTGCCGAATGACGACACAAAATCACATACGTAATTTTGAAATTTATGTCGCTGTACTACGAATTACCAGTATTTAAGGATGTAAATAAACTTGTGTTGAAGGTTTTTGACTATACCAAAGATTTTCCACGAGAGTACAAGCATACTTTGGGTCAGGATATGAAAAAACTCGCAAAAACCTTGCGACAAGCTGTATGTTAAAATGACGCGTAAACGGTCTCTGTTTAATTACTTATTTAAGGCGAATTGAAATAACTTTTTTGTCGCTTGAGTTAAACTGCACATATTGAACTAATTAACAATCGAAATCTTGGGCATTTTCGCTCCAATTTATATTTTTCACTCCACTTTGGATTATATCTTCAACGAGCCTCCCGTTGGGCAAATCCCCAAACCAAATCACAACCAACTCAGAGCCATCATACTCTGGATTAATGGGCTCATTCGAATGCAGCCAAACGATATAATATAATGGTTTTAAAACGGTTATGAAATCATATATGTCCGGTTGGATTTTCAAAACTTTTCTTGAGCCCCAATTTGAAGCGTAAGTAATCCTATCGAAAATACTTTTATTCAGCCTTTCATTTGGCGAACCTTCTAGTAAGCCGCCATATGTATATCCGAATTGGAACCCGGCAACATTAACTTCTGTTCCACATTTCAATTTGATTCTAATCATTTTTATCTTTTTTTACTGTGAATGCTGTATTTTTCAGATCAATGTGGATAAACATTATTTTACCAAACCCAATAGTTACTCTTGATATCAAAAACTCTCATTCCAGCATCTTTATACCGTTGCCATACCTCTTCATTATTATAAATGCTGTCATTTAATGTTTTATGTTCTGCTTTTAACACAAGGCAACAAATACACTTTTCGTCTAAATATTTATTTTATTTTGGGATAAAAAATCAAAACCTAAGTAACAAAATGACATCGCTCTTAATATTTTTGGATTTCTATTATCAATTAATGGTTAAATGTTGTTTTTAATATACTGGTCACATTTTTCGTCTGTTTCTTCAAGCAGAAATTTTACTTTTTTTCTATTACCATGAAATGGAAAGTCCAACGAAACTCCATGAATACAGAATGTTCCAACTATGTGGCCTTTACAATAAGCAACCAGATACTTGAATTGATTTCTAAAATCATGATCATTTATTAACCTGGTACAGCCCCATGATCGATAAGCAGCAAGCTTTGGATCAGCGCCAACAGTGTGACTTTTATTCACTTTGACAAGAATTATCATATTTATTTTATTTTATTATCCATACCGCAGTTCGTCTCAAAACGCCCAATTATAGTTGATTCTGCGACGGATGACAGTATACTAAAATACACAAAATATCGAAAAGTCGCTAAACCAGTTGGAAATTGGCGTTAAGATGAAGTGGTCGGCGAAAACTAGACAACAAAACCCAAATGCATAAATTAGGTTTATGAGCAAACAAAGAAGAACGTTCAGTTCGGCCTTCAAGACCAAGGTAGCCTTGGAAGCCATTAAAGAGCGCAAGACCATTCCGGAGCTTGCCGCAGAGTATGAATTACACCCAAATCAGATTCAGACGTGGAAACAGGCGCTGATTGAGCGCGCTGAACTAGCCTTTGATCAGGGAAAATCCTCCATTGACCAAGCCAAAGAGTTTGAAAAAGAGCGTGAGGACCTTTTCAAGCAAATAGGCAAGCTTCAAGTAGAGAATAATTGGCTCAAAATAAAAGTGCTATGATTCCAAAGGATATCCGTAAGGAGCTGATTGACAAGGAAGATGGAGAGCTCAGCCTGTACAAGCAGTGTGAGTTGCTGAGCGTGCCTCGAAGCAGTATGTACTATAAACCAGTGCCGGAAAGACCAAAGGACATTGAAATGATGAACCAAATCGACCGGTTGCACACCGAAGACCCCACTCGCGGGACAAGGCGGATGTTGGAATGCCTGAAAAAAGAAGGCTTACATGTAGGGCGTGACCGAGTTAGAAGCCTGATGGAGAAAATGTGTATTGATGTTATTTACCGCAGACCAAGGACCACGGTAATCAACAGTGCTGCCTACAAGTACCCCTATCTATTACGCAGTCTAAAGGTAGAAAGACGCAATCAGGTATGGGCTTTAGATATCACCTACGTACCAATGGGTAAAGGGTATATGTACTTGTTAGCAATAATAGACCTACACAGCCGCTACATCGTTGGTTGGAGCTTGAGCAACACTATGGAAGCTTCTTGGGTCGTAGATCTTCTCAAAGCAGCCGTGGAGAACCATAGGAAACCGGAGATCATAAACTCGGACCAAGGTAGCCAATTCACTTTAGAAGTGTGCCTGGAATACGTGAAGAGCCTGGAAACGGTTTCTATTTCTATGGATGGCAAGGGAAGAGCTACAGACAACGCTTACATTGAGCGCTTCTTCAGGACCTTGAAGTATGACAGGCTGTATTTGATTGGAGTAGAGGATGCCCACGAGCTGTTTAAGGAGTGTAGGGCGTTTATTCACTTCTATAATAACA
>CAYPET010000062.1:0-3649 GCA_964409905.1 uncultured Chitinophagaceae bacterium
GTAGGGGGAGACCACCTTGGAATTGGAGGCATTGACACCATTGAAAAACTAGCTCACGTTAAGGCTGTAGTAACCAAGGTCGTTCTCCCAGAGGGGTACGCTGTGCTAAACGCTGATGACGATTTGGTTTATAAAATGCGTAATAGTACCACAGGCTTGACAGCCCTATTTTCGATGAACGAAAACAGTAAACGAATTAAAGAGCACGCCAAAAAGAATGGATTGGCATGTGTTTATGAAAATGGTTACATTACCCTGCTAAAAGGAAATTGGAAAGTTCGGGTTGCTAAAGCTTCGGATATTCCTGTCACCTTTGGTGGTAGAGCAGAATTTAATATTCAAAATGTGATGGGTGCAACACTGGCAGCCTATACCAATGGCATTAAAGCAAGTGAAATCCGCGCGGCGCTGCTAAGCTTTATTCCGGGGGCAGATGCCACGCCTGGTCGGATGAATATTTTTGAATTTAAAGATTTTACGGTGATGTGTGATTACGCACATAATGCTCACGGTATGCGGGCCATCAAAGGATTTTTGGATAAAACATCTGCTAACCGTAAAATTGGTATCATTGCCGGTGTGGGAGATAGAAGAGACGAGGATACTATAGAATTGGGTGAAGTAGCCGGTGAAATGTTTGATGAAATAATTATCAGGCAAGACAAAAATTTACGTGGCAGAAGCGCCGCTGAAATCATGGATCTAATTCAGACGGGGATTAGAAAATCAAATACAAATGTTACTATACATGTAATTGAAAAAGAATTTGAAGCGGTCCAATTTGCTATTAAAGAGCTTGCAAAAAAAGGTGATTTCATCGTTATTTCAAGCGATGTGATACCTGATGCTCTAGAACAAATTCAGCAGTATCTGGCAGAAGAATTGTCTATGAAATAAGAAATGTACAGTTAATATCCTAACGCCTTTTTTTAACTATTATTCGGTAAGTACATTTCCTAAAATATAATAATCAGCAAAGTATACAGCTTGTAGATGTTTATTTTAAATAATACCCTACAGTTTCCCGACACTGATTTGGCGGATGCAGATGGTTTGTTAGCTATAGGTGGTGATTTATCTACTGAGCGACTCAGGCTTGCTTATCAATCAGGCATTTTTCCCTGGTATAGCGACAATGAACCAATACTGTGGTGGAGCCCTGACCCTAGATTTGTATTGTATCCAGCCAACCTGAAGGTGTCCAGGAGCATGCAAAAACTCTTGCGCCATCAAACTTTTTACGTCACTTTTAATACCAATTTTAATACTGTTATAACCCATTGTGCTCAAGTAAAACGTGAAGGGCAGGAGGGTACCTGGATTACAAAAGAAATGATGGAGGCTTATGCCGAGCTGCACAAAATAGGGTTGGCAAAATCGGTAGAAGTTTGGGATAATTGTTCAAATGAACCAAAATTAGTTGGTGGCTTATATGGCATTGATTTGGGCCATGTATTTTGTGGTGAAAGTATGTTTTCACTTGTTCCAAACGCTTCGAAATATGGCTTTATTATTTTGGTGCAACAATTGCGGCAAGAAAATTATCAATTGGTGGACTGTCAGGTCCATACAGACCACTTGGCAAGTTTGGGCGCTCAATTAATATCACGAAAACTATTTGAGCAAATACTAAAGAAGCAATATTAGCGATTATTCATCACGGGATTTTTTCTTTATCCAACCTTTTCCTGTACCACCATCTGTACTTTTTTTCTTTGGTTGACTTTTTGCCGGACCATTAAAAAAGTTCCAGTTTGCGCCAATTTGCCAATAACGCCCCAGCGTATTATAAAAAGATTCTGTGTTGTAATTTACTTTGTTGCTTCTGTCATAGCCCTGATTTTGGTTGAAGACGTCCAGCACTTCAATGTGGATTATCAGGTTACGACCGGGCAATAATTGCTTAGATATACTTGGGTGATAATACAAGCGACTAAATGGAGTGATGTAAGGACCAACAGCAGGAGTATATTGGTAAGTGAGAATATTATCCCAGGTGAAATAATTCGGAAAAAAGAAACTAATATCGGCGCCAGGCGAAATGCTCCAGAACTGAACACTTCGATTAGTATTACCGGTATTGACACTTTGTGAAAATGCAACATTACAATTCGCATTGAACGACAATAAATCGTTGTTGAAATACCGTAAACTTGGAGTTAAAGAAAATTGATATTGCTCATTTTGCCCCGAAATATTATTAATTACATTTGGTGCGTATTGATAATTGCCATTGAATCCAATACGATAAGTATAAAATGTACCTGTAATGCGTCGGGATAAAGACCCCCAGCTACCGGCATTATAATTGTTTGGTAAGTTTAGATAGGTAGTAATGGTGCGGCCTGTTTCATCAAAAAAGCGTGAAGTGCCAATTTGATTAATGCCATTGCCTGCTGAAATACCGATGTATGTATTGTGCCCTTCTATGGGTGCGTAGGATGAAAATGACACAGATACGCGTTGGTAATAACTCATACGCAAATTCGGATTACCCACAATTACGTTTAGCGGATTGCTGTTGTCTTGAAAAGGTTGCAACTGAGAAGCTGAAGGCATTTGTGTGCGTCCGTTATATCTAACATTAACACGTTTGTATTTTGATAGATTATATCGCAGAGATATGCTCGGCAAAAGGTTGAATTGTTGATAATTAAAATCATTATTGCGCAAGGCATCCTTCTGTATAAATCTGGTAAAGGCAACATCATTTTCAAGGCTAATGCGCCAGTCATTTTTTTCATAGCGCAATTCAAAGCCAGGTTGATGGCTTATTTGACGTGTATTAAAGATAGTACTCAGACTGTCCAGCTGCCGATCAAAATTATCAATGCCAAATCCAATTGTATCGCTGGTAATATTCCGCGTATTATTAACCAAGTCTGTATATTGATATTGTACTTTCAATTTTAAGGTTTCCGAAATGGCTTCTGTAAAAACTGCACTTGAATTCCAGTTTCGACTGAGGCCGGAATTGTCTTTTTGTTGGTATAAATTTATCGTGCTACCACCATTTAATAAATCAATGGCATTTGTGCTAGAAAGTATGCCGTTACTTTTGGCTTGACGAGTATTTACAGTGGTTTGAATTGATAATGTACGCCCTTCTTTGCCAAGTTTTTTATTTAAACTTAGCGTGTTGCGGGTATTGGTTGATGATTCTGCTGCTGAAAAATTTGTAGTATTAAAGCTAATCAGTTGTTGGTCTGCCTGGGCATTCTGATATTGTTTGTTCAATAAAGTAATGGCAGTGTTCACACTAATGTTGGCTTCATATTCAATTGCCAAGGTGCTGTCCGTTTTTATTTTATATCGCAAATTAAGTGCATGCGCTAAGCCTTCTCGTTGATTGTTTTCTGCTTCCACCTTATACAAGGTTGTATTAGGTAATAGATTTTCGGTATAGCTACTTTTTTGCCTGTCTTGCGTACTGCGCGAACTGCCAACGCTTATATTCAGTTCTTGGTTTTTATTCGGAAATTTATTGGCATAGCGCGCTCCACCTTTCCACGATTTGGTTATACCCCAGGGCAAACCATTACGGAAAGGATCACCTGCACTGCTATTAGTGCCGCCTGTTTCACCTCCATAGCTACCGGCATCATTCATACCCATAGAAGCGTTGCCATTGCTGCTAGATAGATAATAG
>CAYPET010000063.1:0-3579 GCA_964409905.1 uncultured Chitinophagaceae bacterium
CAGGGAAACAGGATTTTTCGTGATCACGCTGGTCGTGATCCAGTTGTTGTTGCTCTCTTTCGCGCTGTTGTCGCTTCGGGAGTCAGCGTTGACAAGCTGGGTATTTGCTGCACGAAGCATAGCCCCAACCCCAGCGCCGATTAAAGCTGAGGAGTGAGAGGTCGATTTTGAATCAACCCTTCAGCGGCGACAAAATGTTTCCGCAAATGCCAGCGCTTCCTCGAGGCGGGTTGCACGTTCTTCCGGGCTGAGTAAATGTTCCTCGCCGACTTCATCACGCACAATGATTCGCGGGTAATTCGTCAGTCTTTCGATATCAGCGTAAAGCGCTGCGCACTCGCTCTGGGATGCAGAGGGCAATACTGACTCATCGACATCCGCCGCTGCGAGGGCAGTGCTCTGCTGCGTTGTCAGCTCGGTTGTGACTGACGGTGGCTCGGGTGCTGCAGTGGTGGACTTGCGATACCGCTTTAGCCCAGTTTTAATTTCGATCTCCGTGTAGGGCGTGCCAGTCGGGGGCGGCCGATCGCTCAGTACGGGGTTGCCATTGTCGTCGATCCAACGATAGGTGGGGCTCGCACCTGCGGGCTGTACCTGCAAAATTAGCGACAGTATTGAAGACGTTACGATATTGAAAAACGTTGGCTTTCTGTCCATAGAATGGCCCTCGCTTGCAGTCATAACCCTAGCGCGCAGGTCATGAGCCATCAACGCTGATTATGGTCATTTGTCGACATGCCTTGACTTTGCGCAGTCAGCACCCAGACAATTCGCTCCGTCACGCGAGCGGCAACGGCTATTGGTGAGTACCCTCATCCTCTGGCCTACCTCTGAAACGGGATAGTTTCACAGGCTGTTTGCGGGTTCCGTCAGGCGAGGCATGGCCTCTGCCACTCGGGCTCGACACTGCGCTACCCCGCAGGTCACCGATACACGGCTTTCGTGATCGCGATCTGGCGGGAAGCTGGAGCGATCCGGCCAGTGTCTCGTGCGACAGGTGATGGTGGCGTTTTGCGTACAGTGTTTCGCCACCCTCTGATGCAACGAGATGGAGAGTGGCCATGGAAATGCTGTCCGGCGGCGAAATGATCGTCCGCGCCCTTGAAGATGAAGGTGTCGAGTACATCTTCGGTTACCCCGGTGGAGCAGCGCTCCACATCTATGACGCCCTATTTAAGGCCGAGAAAGTCCCGCATATTCTGGTGCGCCACGAGCAGGCTGCCACCCATGCGGCTGATGGCTATGCGCGCGCTACCGGCAAACCCGGCGTGGTGCTGGTGACATCAGGTCCCGGCGCGACTAATGCGATCACGGGTATCGCTACGGCCTACATGGACTCGATACCGTTGGTTGTGATTTCGGGTCAGGTCCAAAGTCATCTCATCGGTGAAGATGCGTTTCAGGAGACCGACATGATCGGCGTCTCCCGCCCCATCGTGAAACATAGCTTTCTGGTGCAGAAGTCGGAGGACATTCCTTCGACTATCAAAAAGGCTTTTTTCATTGCTTCCACCGGGCGCCCCGGGCCGGTGGTAGTCGATATTCCTAAAGACCTGACGCACCCCGAGCATAAGTTCGAGTATGAGTACCCCGAAACGGTCAGCATGCGATCTTATCAACCGTCAGCCAAAGGCCACTCGGGTCAGATTCGCAAGGCGGCGCGCATGCTTCTCAGTGCCAAGCGGCCAGTCATTTATGCGGGGGGTGGCGTTATCCAGGGCGAGGGCTCCGAGCAACTGACCGCGCTGGCACGCCGGTTGAATTCCCCAGTGACCAATACGCTCATGGGCCTGGGTGCTTATCCAGGCAGCGATCGACAGTTCCTCGGCATGCTGGGTATGCATGGCTTCTACGAGGCGAACATGGCGATGCACCATTCGGATGTCATCCTTGCGGTGGGCGCGCGTTTTGATGACCGCGTCACCAACACGGTCTCCAAGTTCTGCCCTGGCGCCAAAATTATTCATGTGGATATCGATCCGGCGTCGATCGCCAAGATCGTGCCTGTCGACATCCCAATTGTTGGGCCAGTGGATACCATTCTTGAGGAGTTGGACAAGCAGGTTGCGTTGCAGATGGAGAGTGCCGAGCGGGTATTGCCCGACCCGGAAGCGCTAGAGCAATGGTGGCAGCAAATCGACAGTTGGCGCGAGGCGCACGGCCTTTGGCACGGACGTCAGTATGGCGAGTCGGCATCGATCATGCCCCAGGACGCTATCTGTGCCTTGTACGAAGCGACCAATGGCGAGGCTTACGTGACATCAGATGTCGGGCAGCACCAGATGTTTGCCGCGCAGTACTACAAGTTTGACTACCCGCGCCGATGGATTAATTCCGGCGGCCTCGGCACCATGGGATTCGGCCTCCCTGCGGCCATGGGCATCAAGATTGCCCTGCCAGATGCCGATGTCGCTTGTGTCACAGGGGAGGGCAGTATTCAGATGAACATCCAAGAGCTCTCTACCTGCAGTCAGTACGGCTGCCCGGTGAAGATCATCAACCTGCGCAATGACTACCTCGGTATGGTCAAGCAGTGGCAGGACATGCAGTACGAGGGCCGTTATTCAGAGAGTCACTACGCTGCGTCGCTGCCTGATTTTGTCAAGCTTGCGGAGGCTTACGGGCACGTTGGCATGGAGGTCAAATCTCAGTCTGACCTGCTGCCTGCGATGAAGGAGGCCTTTGCCCTGAAAGACAAGCTGGTCTTTATGGATATCCATATCGACCCTGACGAGCACGTGTATCCGATGATGGTCGCGCCCAATGGGGCGATGAAGGATATGTGGCTCAGCAAGACGGAGAGGACCTGATATGAGGCGGATACTCTCAGTACTGCTGGAAAATGAGTCCGGTGCGTTGTCGCGGGTAGTGGGGCTATTTTCACAGCGCGGCTACAACATCGAAACGTTGAATGTTGCGCCCACTGACGATCACTCTTTGTCGAGACTGACGGTGACCACGACGGGTGATGACCTTAAGATTGAGCAAATCACCAAGCACCTGAACAAGATTGTCGATGTGGTGAAGGTGGTGGATCTCACAGAGGGTGCGCACGTTGAGCGCGACACCCTGCTGGTGAAGGTCCGCGCGGTGGATGCGCAGCGAGACGAAGTCAAGCGTACCGCCGAGATCTTCCGTGGGCAGATCATCGATGTGGGCCCCACGACCTACGTGGTGCAGCTTACGGGACCCTCGGAAAAGCTAGACTCCTTCTTGCAGGCGCTCGGCGAAACCGAAGTGCTTGAGGTGGTGCGCTCTGGCGTAGCGGGTATGGCGCGCGGGGAGAAAGTGCTGGCGCCATAGATAACACTGTTCCCTCTCAAAGTATTTCAATATGAGAGTGACCCAGAGCATTAGGAATAGCTAAGAAAGACCGAGCACAAAAAAGGGGCCTGACAGCCCCTTTTTTATTTCGTGATAGTGATCAGAGTAGCGGTGCAATCACCAGGCTGACAATCGCCATCACGTTGATCAGGATATTCATCGATGGACCAGAGGTATCCTTGAAGGGGTCACCCACGGTGTCCCCAACGACGGCCGCGGCGTGGGTGTCTGAACCCTTGCCACCGAGGTTGCCCT
>CAYPET010000064.1:0-3440 GCA_964409905.1 uncultured Chitinophagaceae bacterium
CCGCACCATATCGCCTTGGGCGATGGTGCCGCTGGCGATTTGACCACTAAACCCACGAAAGTCGAGATTGGGGCGGTTGACCCATTGCACCGGCATGCGGAACGGTTTGTCGGCGGCCAGTGTTTGGTCAAGCTCGACATTTTCCAAATGGCTCAGCAAACTCGGCCCGTCATACCATGGCGTGCGCGAAGAGGAGTCGGTGATATTATCGCCGGCTAAACCAGAAATTGGAATGGCGGTAAACGCCTCAATGCCAATAGAGCTGGCGAAATCATTGTAAGCAGCGCAAATCTCATCAAAGCGCGTCTGGTCATAATCCACCAAATCCATTTTATTGATTGCCAGAACAATTTTCTTAATGCCAATCAAATGCGCCAAATAGCTGTGGCGGCGGGTTTGGGTGAGGATGCCCTTGCGCGCATCAATCAGAATAATCGCTAAATCGGCGGTCGAGGCGCCGGTCACCATATTGCGCGTGTATTGCTCATGGCCCGGCGTGTCAGCGACAATAAATTTGCGCTTTTCCGTAGCGAAAAACCGATAGGCGACATCAATGGTAATACCTTGCTCACGCTCGGCCGCTAACCCATCGACCAAGAGCGCGAAATCGATTTGCTGGCCCTGTGTGCCCAGTTTTTGCGAATCCGCTTCCAGCGCCGCTAATTGGTCTTCAAAAATCATTTTGCTGTCATAAAGTAGCCGCCCGATGAGCGTCGACTTGCCGTCATCTACCGAGCCGCAGGTGATGAAGCGCAACATGGTTTTATGCTGATGAGCCTCTAAATAAGCGTCAATATCTTGACTGATGAGCGCGTCGGTTTGGTAAATCGGGGCATCGGTCATTAGAAATACCCCTCTTGTTTTTTCTTCTCCATACTGGCGCCGGCGTCCTTATCAATGGCGCGCCCTTGGCGTTCGGAGGTCGTTGTCAGCAGCATTTCTTGAATGATTTGCGGCAGGCTGGTGGCTTGGCTTTCAACCGCGCCGGTCAATGGATAGCAGCCCAAAGTGCGGAAGCGGATAGAACGCTCAACCGGCACTTCGCCGTCGCGCAGAGGAAAGCGCTCGTCATCGACCATCAGCAGCAGCCCATCGCGTTCTACTGTTGGTCGCGGGGCGGCGAAATACAGCGGCACAATCTCGATCGTCTCCAAATGGATATATTGCCAAATATCCAACTCCGTCCAATTGCTCAGCGGAAACACCCGAATACTTTCCCCTTTGGCTTTGCGGGCATTATATAATTTCCACAATTCAGGGCGTTGGTTTTTCGGATCCCATTGATGATTGGCCGAGCGGAAGGAAAACACACGTTCCTTGGCGCGGCTTTTTTCTTCATCGCGCCGCGCGCCACCAAAGGCGACGTCGAATTGATGTTTATCCAGCGCTTGTTTGAGCCCCTCGGTCTTCCACATATCTGTGTGCAAGGCGCCATGGTCAAACGGGTTGATGGCTTTTGCCAGAGCTTCCGGATTTTGATGCACCAGCAATTGCATGCCGGCATCGTCAGCCGCTTTTTGCCGCAATTGATACATCGCCTGAAACTTCCACGTCGTATCAACATGCAATAAGGGAAACGGCGGGGGAGAGGGGAAAAAGGCTTTTTTAGCCAAATGCAACATCACGGCGGAGTCTTTGCCGACCGAATACAGCATCACGGGATTGTCGCTATTGGCGACAACTTCACGCATAATGTGAATGCTCTCAGCTTCGAGCCGTTGCAAATGGGTTAGTGTGGTCACAAATCACCTTTTAACTAATCTGGTGCTTGTCGCTTATAATTCGCCCCCATGCAAATGTAAATTAGTATAATCTACATTTAACATGGGTAAATATGGGTGAATAATCAGTGTCCGCTTCAATTTTAAGCCTTTATTCATTAAACAATCATACTCACGGCTAAACATATTAACGTCGCGGTCACCGGAATGACCACAGTAATCACCCCGACATCTTTATAGGCCTGTTTGTGAGTTAGCTGGGTGACCGTCAACATGGCAATCACCGCCCCGCAATGCGGCAGGCTATCAAAACCGCCGCTGGCCATGGCGGTCAGACGGTGCAATTCTTCCGCCGGTATCCCCATCGCCAGATAGGCATCGGCCATGGTGCTCATGAAAATCTGCAAGCCGCCGGAGGCCGAGCCGGTAATCGCCGACACCACGCTAACCGACGCAAAGGCTGACAATTTAGGTGGCAGGCCGGAGTTCAGCATGGCCGATGAGAAATCCTGAAAGCCGATGGTTTGCACGACAATACCGCCAAAGCCGATAACGGCCGCAGTGTTTAGCAGTGGAAAAATCGCATCATTGGTGCCGTCGCCAAACACTTGCAGGCCACGGCCACGCAAATTGGCGAACAAAAGATAAGCCAGCACACTGCCCAAGATTAGCGCCAGACTTGGCCAGAAAATCGGCTGCCCTTTGGCGAATTGAATAATATCGGCAATGACACCGCTTTCCGGCGCCAGCCCTAGGGTCAGCAGCAACCGTGGCAAAAGAATTGTGCCTAGCACAAACACCAAGGGGATAATCGCTAAGTGCCAAGACGGCATGTCATCGCTGGCCACCATATTTTCTACCTTGTCATTTGGCCCTGGTTCAAACCCTTCACCAGCCGCTTTGGCGGCGCGGCGTTGGCGTTCCAGATAGGCCATGCCGAGGGCGAACATAATCGCGCCCCCCAATAGGCCAAGGCCAGGGGCGGCGAATAAATCTGTGCCAAGGGCGACGCTTGGAATGACATTTTGAATGGATGGCGTGCCAGGCAGGGCGGCCAGCGTAAAGGTACCGGCTCCTAAAGCCAAAGCGGCGCAGAACAGGCGCTTTGGAATATCGGCTTGTTTCAGCAGGCTTAGGCCGAGCGGATACATGGCGAAAATCACCACAAACACCACCACACCGCCATAGGTCAGCAGAGCGCAGGAAATCACCGTAATCCATAAAGCCCGATCGGCTCCAAGCCTATCGACCAGCGACAAAGCAATCGATGACGCGGCTTTGCTCTCGCCCATAATGCGGCCAAAAATCGCGCCGGCGATGAATAATAGGAAAAATTTACCGGCAAAACTAAACGTGCCCAAAGGGCCAACCGCATAATGTTGTGAGAACGCTTCGGCAATCGGTAAACCATTGCTCAGAGCGACAACCAAACCGCAAAGCAAAGAGGCAAATAAAATATTTACCCCACGCAATGCGAGAAAAATTAACAAGGCCAAACCAGCCAATAAACCTAAATACGCCATAATGTTCCCCCTAATTGTCACTAGGTTACCGCCAGTTGCGATGTTTTGGAAGCCGCCTTGCAAAATCCATAGAAAACGCTGGATGGCTGCCGCCGTTGATCCTGCTGATTCCAGAGACACCATCTTCTCCATTGACGCCAATGGCTTTCTACTACCGAGATAATCTAGGTAAGCGATTAACCAGAATGCTTCGCAA
>CAYPET010000065.1:0-3378 GCA_964409905.1 uncultured Chitinophagaceae bacterium
ATCTAATTTGAAAGCCGCATTGGATATGTTTGGCGTGCAAATTCCCATCTACTCTTACGCGTTAAATTGGCTTGAAAAAAATATACCCGACGAAGTGCCGGCTTGTTTGCTGCATGGCGATTTCCGCATGGGCAATTTACTAATCGACAACAATGGCATGTCGGCCGTGCTCGATTGGGAATTGGCGCATATTGGCGATCCGGCTGAGGATTTGGCTTGGCTGTGTATGCCGTCATGGCGGTTTGGCAATTATGACCGAGCCGTTGGCGGGGTCGGTCAGATTGATGACCTATTGGCCGCCTATCAACGCGTTAGCGGACAAACCATTGACCGCCAACGGTTTAATTTCTGGCTGGTCTACGCGACTTTGCGCTGGGGCATGATGACACTCAAAATGACCGATATTTGGCGCAACGGCCTCGACCGCTCGATGGAGCGCGCCTTGATTGGCACACGTGCATCAGAAGTTGAGCTTGATTTGCTGTTGATGCTGGAGGACGACGCTGGCCTCAGTGGGCCATTGAACGCGCCTTTTGATCTACCGCAAACCACTGTTCAATCGGCCGAGCCACAGATCAGTGAATTATTGACCGCCATGAGCGGCTGGATAAAAGATGATTTAATGGCTCGCGAAACTGGCAGTCATTTGTTTAACGCCCGCGTTGGCGCCAATACTTTGTCGATTATTCAGCGGATGACTGATTATGGCCCGCATTTTGAGGCAGCGGCAAAACAACGTTTGGCCACGCTGAGCGTCAGCCATGCCGAACTATGTGCAGCGCTGTATAGCGGACAGATGAGCCTGTCGACAGCTGGCCTATGGACGCATTTGCGCCTCTCGGCATTGGAGCGTCTAACCATGCATCAGCCGCGTTACGCCGGGCTCAGCGTGGCTCGGGAAAAATGGCACGTTAGCCAACAGTAACCGCCGTCTCATCATGGCAATAAAGCCAATCTAGACGCTGGCGTACCAGATTGGGCGCCCATTTTCCACCCAGCCACATCGGCCCATAATTGGCCAATTGCGAGACCACCGTTGAACGGTGAAACGTCTTTGCATTGCGCCGTGAGGCATTCTGCGCGGCTTGTGTGCGCGGCAAACGATGGCGTTGATAATCACCCAAAGCGTCAGCAATATTTAGCGCGGCACGAGGCGTATCAGACGCATAAGACGCCAAACAACGAGCCAGCGCCCAACCATCTTCAACCGCCATGGCTGCGCCCTGCGCCATAAATGGCAACATCGGATGCGCCGCATCCCCAAGTAAACCGACGCGCCCATCAACCCATGTGCTGAGTGTTTGGCGGTCGTATAACCCCCAGCAATGCAAAGCCTCGGCTTTGTCAATAAGGCCGGTAATCATTGGATGCCAATCGGCAAAATCAGCCGCCGCCTGTTGGCGCGCGCCTGTCGTGTGCCAATCTTCTTGCAGAAAATCTTGGCGCTCAACGACACCAATAAAATTCACCAAACCATCGCCCAAATGATAGGTGACCGCATGGCGGCCCGGCCCCATCCAAACGCAGGCACTGGTCGGCGGCGGGCACTCAAGCGCCGCTAAGGGCACGACAGCGCGCCACGCCATATTGCCAGTGAAACGTGGCTGCTCGGGACCCAAAATTTGCTGCCGCACAGACGAACGCAAGCCATCGGCACCTATTAAAATGTCGCCATGGATTTGGCGGCCATCAGCCATATGTGCCAACACACCATCGGCGGTTTGCTGGTAATGGCTAAAGGCCGCATTCAACAACAAAGCATTGTTAGCCCGCGCCTGCAAAGCCGTGCTTAGAACAGCGACATAATCAGCCCGATGAATATGATAATAGGCAGCGCCCCAATGGTTCAGGGTTTGAGCATCTAGGGCGATAGAAAAAACCTGCCGTCCGCTTTGGCCCATGCGGGTTTGCAGGGCCTGCGGTCGAAACGCGTGCGCCGCAATCTCTTGTTCAAGCCCGAGAGCGGCCAGTATTTTGCTGGCATTGGGCGGAATTTGAATTCCGGCTCCCATGTTCTCAAGAGCTGGCGCCTGCTCCAAAACCTGCACCTCAAACCCATGATGCAAACAGGCAAGCGCTGTCGTCAGCCCGCCTATGCCAGCACCGACAATCAGAATTTTTTTCGGCTTAACAGTCACCCAACTCGACCCGCTGATAATTTTTCAATCTGAAGAGTGCTCAAATTGGCACAGGCCGCCGCATCACACAATGCGCCGTCATATTTATTATAATTTGGGGAAATGGTGGAGCCAGGCGGAATCGAACCGCCGACCTCTTGCATGCCATGCAAGCGCTCTCCCAACTGAGCTATGGCCCCTTCGCTTCACGAATATCGAGTAGCGAGCGGAAGCTAATCTAACGCGCCACGCTAATCAACAAAAATTTGTCGCAAAATGCTATTTCATTGCGGCCAATAAATTATGGCCTGCCGAACTAGATATCGTCGTCGTCCTCATCGAGGAAGGCTGCGTCATCATCATCGTCGTCATCGACGTCGTCATCATCAAGCAAGCTATCATCGTCTGGCGCATCGTCGAAAGCTGGCAGATCCTCGTCATCGTCATCATCGACTTCATCATCGACCATGGCGTCGAGGCTCAACGCATCTTCGTCGTCATCCAACTCATCTTCATTGTCTTCGACTTCTGGTTCAACCTTTGGCTCAATTTTGCGCGTCGCAACCGCGGCGATAACCGCAGTTGGGTCGAAACTGTGACCGCACTTTGGGCAAACAGCCGGATTCTTATTAAGGTCGTAAAATCTGGCCTCACAGGCCTCACAACTACGTTTTGTACCAAGTTTTGGGTCAACCATATTACATTCCCTTAAAGAGCCTAATATCCTAACACTCGTCTGATTGCCATGAAGCGGGACAAGTGTCAAAAACAAATATTGGTTTTTGTAAAATATCCGCACACGGCCCACTTGACGCGCTCGGTTAAATTGGTGAAAACCATGGCATGACGTCTCAAACAGAACCCCCTTCCGGGTCTTTGGAACCGGCTAGAAAACCTGCAATTGCACATATTTGTAAGTCCCCGCTTGCCGGCAGCGTCACCATGGCTGGCGATAAGTCGATCTCACATCGCGCCCTTATTCTTTCTGCCATGGCAACCGGTAGCAGTCGTATCACAGGCCTTTTGGAAGGCACGGATGTGTTGGCGACAGCCCAAGTGATGCAGCAAATGGGGGCTCAAATGCAGCGGCTTGGCGATGGTACATGGCAAGTGACCGGGGTCGGACAGGCTGGACTGCGCAGCCCCGAAGAGGCACTCGATTTTGGTAATTCGGGCACAGGCGCACGTTTGGTGATGGGGGTTGTGGTCGGCGCCGGTATCAGCGCCGAATTTATTGGCGATGCCTCATTATCAGCCCGCC
>CAYPET010000066.1:0-2082 GCA_964409905.1 uncultured Chitinophagaceae bacterium
GATGATTGCGAGCACAAAAAACACACATGAAACCGCAAAGGACATAAATGCCAATAAGCGTGTGCTCATTCGCGCCTGAGTATAAGTCTTAGTTGAAGGGTCATAAAAAGAGCGGGCTTCGTTGCATCCAAAACGGTACACCATGTACGTTAGCATCATCATCGCTTGGAAGAAAGCGGCCCACTCCTTGGCGATGGGAGGTAGGGGAATCTTTCCGCCGGATGCGTAATACATATATTCCCGTTGATGCCCGAGGTCAATACTCATCAGGACGAGCGTCACCACCCAGTCCGAAGATCGTGTCCAATCCGATATTTCCTCTTGCATCCACACGGCCACTTTCTCTCTGGTCTCCTGGTCTCCAACAAGCGGGTCCCAATCTCCGCCCTCCTGAGTCGTGTAACGAACGTATTTTCCACCGCCATACGTCTGCTTGCGCACACTCCAAATCATGCGGTAGTGGTACGCGGCTACAGCGTTGATAGCTGCGCAAAGTGCGCAAGAATACGCAGTGTACCTTCCAGTGTGAGGACTGATTGCGCACAGCGCGCTTGCGATGCCGATTCCGACAAGCTTCATTGTGGTGACTCGAATAAGTGCCAGGCGCGTTGCCACCGACCAGCCGCCCAAGCTCAACTTGTAGTCCTCGGGCAGCTGCTCGGAACTGAATTCAAAACCGAATGCACGCATGTCTCGCTCTTCGTAGTCTTTCGGATTGAGACTGGCGTCTATCGAGTCCTGCTGGCGCTGGGCCATGCGCGGCAAGATGAATGCAAAGGGCATATCGCACGTTTTTTGCAATCATTGTGTTGCATGCAGCCTTATCTAGATTTTTTTGCGAGCGCCTCTGGTGGAAAAGATAGGGAAAACCAGGCATCCTCAAAAATCCATAGCACTGCTCTGGAGAGTGCTCCGATTGTCGGTAGGTTGATCAAGAAGCGAGGCTTCTACAACAGTGTTGCGTTGGGTGGGACACTGTCAAGGCGCGCGCCTCGATGGCCGAGCCTCTCGTGTCGGTGGTTCAACTGTTTGGAACGTCGGATATCAACGTAACGGACGTGCTGCTGTACCACGAGCACGACGACGACGAGGGTCGGTATCGTTACTTTGTGACCCGCGCCTCGGAGAGGTCCAGGAAACGGAGCGAGGGAGTGTGGGTGGGCACTCCTCAGCTCAACGCTTTAGACAACTCGTGGTTGCTCATGCTCGCCTCCGTCAACGGCCTGATCAACGGGCAGACCAAGAACTATCATCCCCACAAGGAGGAGGAGAAGTCCAAGCTTCGCGTTGCACAAAACTCCCGGTACGAACCGGTCGAGAAGGGGCTGGGCAAGTTCATCTCGCACAACGAGCGCGCGTATGGAAAGAAGCGCGCCGCTGCACTCTCACGCGGAGAGGAGATGCCGACCTTTGCAAAGCGCAATAAGTCCAGGGGTCGCAAGCGCGTCAAGTGCGAGCACTGCTGTCGGTCGTTCAACCACCGCGGACACTGCAAAGTGCGGCCCCCGCCTGTGCAAGTTTGGGACGCCGATGACTCGGAGGACGAGACGCCGCTGTCCGTGCGGCTGGCGGCCTGCACCGTCAAACGCGGCTCCTGCTACGCCACGCGGTCCAAGGGACCGGCGGCCGCCGCGGAAGAGACAGACGTAGCTGTGGAGGAGGCAAGGGAGCCGGAGAAGCCGGAGGACCCTCCTGGCTTCCCGGTCGAAAAGTGGGACGACCTGTCAGTTGGTCAGGATGTGTGGGCCCTCGACTGCGACAACTTCTGGCTGCGTGCCAAACTGACAAGCGTCTGGGTGGTGGAGCGGACGGCGCGAGTCCACTACGTCGGCTGGAATGCACGTTTTGACGAGACGCTGTCGGAGGAGTCTGGCCGGCTGCGCCTGAAGGAGAAGCCCGTTCCGCCGCCACCCCCTTCCGAGGAGCTGCCTGTCAAAAAGCGCTACAGCTCCCTGTTCAACCTCAACAGTTCGAGCTCGGACGAGTCCTCGGACGAGGAGGAGGTGGAGTGCGACGCGGTGGAGGCCGTGGAGGCCGTGGAGGCCGTGGAGGCCGTGGAGGCCGTGGAGGCCGTGGAGGCCG
>CAYPET010000066.1:2182-3313 GCA_964409905.1 uncultured Chitinophagaceae bacterium
GTGGAGGCCGTGGAGGCCGTGGAGGCCGTGGAGGCCGTGGAGGCCGTGGAGGCCGAGCCGCCCACGGCCGAGGCCTTTCAAGTTCCAGCTGCTCTCCAGCCTCTGCCGGAGGTGCACCAGCCGCCCGTTCTCCACTCCGCGCGCTCCATCGAGGCGGCGGACGCACTCGTCCAGTACGCGGCGAGCGCGGTGGAGGAGGCGGACGACGAGGACGACGTGGAGGACGAGTACGACAGCTGCGACGAGAGCGTGACCGTTGCGTCGCTCGCAAAGTAGAAAAGTAGAAAAGTAGAAAAGTAGAAAAAAAGTAGAAGTGCCTCCGGCCTGGCTCCTCGACTGGCAACAAGGTCTTCCTGAGCCCTTTATTTTTTTGGAAAAAGTTCACCTTTTCCGTTTGTGAATAATGCTTTTTATTTTTTTGTTACGTAGAGCCAGCGATGCTCCCCGACCTCTCCTCCCTCACCCTCGCCCCCGACGGCCCCTGCCGCCCGTGCGGCCCCCGCCGTGCGGCGGCCACGGGCGTCATCTACGGCACGGACGAGTGGCAGTTGGAGCCCTGCCCAATCTGTCTTGATCCGCTCGGAGAGGACAGCGAGGCAAACCCGTGGGCTCCCAACTCGGCTCCCTACGCGGGGCCGTGTTGTGTCAACGACCACGCGTACCACAAAGGGTGCATCCAAGAACTGGTAAACAGGAACCCAAATGCGCGCTGCCCGGAGTGCCGTGACTCGATTCTGCCCGGCTTCCTGTCCCGTCCCGGAACGTTCGCGTCCTGGGACGCCTTAGAAGCCGCCGTCAACGAGCTGCTCGCCTTGGACCCCACCGGCGCCACCCCGCACCCCGTTCACGGGCCGATTGGAGGGTGGGACGTGTCCGAGGCGAGGGACATGGCTGCACTGTTTCGAGACGCCACCTCCTTCAACCAGCCGCTCAACTCGTGGGTGGTGAGCAATGTGGAGGACATGGAAGGCATGTTTTACAAAGCCACCTCCTTCAACCAGCCGCTCAACTCGTGGAAGGTGGGCAAGGTGGCGGACATGGAAGGCATGTTTTACAACGCCACCTCCTTCAACCAGCCGCTCAACTCGTGGAAGGTGATCAATGTGGAGAACATGGAAAGTATGTTTGAGG
>CAYPET010000067.1:0-3219 GCA_964409905.1 uncultured Chitinophagaceae bacterium
ACCCTCGACATCTAATTTTGGAGACTAGCGTTCTACCAACTGAACTAAGGACGCTTATGTTATACTTTAGTTAAAGTTAATTAAAAAAGCAATGTTTTAAAATTTTATCTATTAAAAATAGTCTCATCCTTTTCAATTATGTCCATTTTTAATGAAAATACAAGACAATTAAGCAGTGAAACCGATTTACCACACAATCGCATGGTAGAAAAAATTATTTTAAGTAGTTTATTAATAAGTTCTGAGGCACTTGAAATTATTTTTCGAAATGTTCGTGTAGAAACATTTTATTTTAAAAATCATCAAGAATTATTTAAAACGATAATTGAAATGTCTAATAATCAAATTTCTATTGATATTCTTACATTAAAAACATCACTTGAAAATAATGGAAAATTAAACCAAATTGGTGGAATTAATACTTTAATTGATTTAGTTAATCATGTTCCGAATTTACTTTATTTAGAACAATATATTAATATCCTTCAAGATAAATTTTTACGGCGGTGTATTATTAAATTAGGTTATGAGATTATTAATTCGGCTTATATAACTAATATTTCTCCTGAAAAAGTTTTAAATATTTTAGAATTTACAATTCTTAAATTAACAAATGGGAATAAAACCCAAAAACTTCTAAATAGTGCTGAGTTATTTTCTAATGTTTATTTAGAATTAAAGCAAAAATCAACAAATTCAATTTTATCAGGAATAAATTCCGGTTTCCATGATTTAGATTCATTTACTCAAGGTTTTCAAAAATCTGACTTAATCGTTATTGCCGGTCGCCCCTCAATGGGTAAAACAGCATTATCTTTAAACATTGGTTTAAATATTTGTAAAAATTTAAATTTACCTGTTTTATTTTTTAGTCTTGAAATGTCAAAAGAACAATTAACGTATAGATTATTAACACATGAAACAACGATTCCTAGTACTAGATTAAAAACAGGCAATTTGTATCAACAGGACTGGGTGATTTTAAACAATACAATCCAAAATTTATCAGCATTACCGCTGTTTATTGATGACACACCAAATCCTTCAATTCAAGATATTAAATCAAAAATTAAAAAAGTTATTTTTGAACAAAACCAAATTGGTTTAATCATTATTGATTATTTACAATTAATGCAAAATCCAAAATTTTCCATTTCTAATCGGACGCAAGAGTTATCACAAATTACTCGGTCTTTAAAAAATTTAGCTCGTGAATATCAAGTCCCAATTATTGCCTTATCACAATTAAGTAGAAATGTTGAAAATAGAATAAATAAACGTCCTATTTTATCGGATTTACGTGAGAGTGGTTCGATAGAACAAGATGCAGATCTTGTCTTAATGTTATATAGAGAAAGTTATTATACTCCTAATGCTCTACCTTTTTTGCAGACAGAAAAGAATCTTGTTGAATTAATTATAGCAAAACAACGAAATGGCCCAATTGGAACTGTAGAACTTGAATTTGATTCAAAGTGTACAAAATTTTTAAATGTTAATTCAAATAAGTAAAATTAAAAATGCCCAGAACCAGATTCGAACTGGTGACACGAGGATCTTCAATCCACTGCTCTACCAACTGAGCTATCCGGGCTTAATAATTATTATAATAAATGTGAAATAAAATGACAAGATCTTACTTTTAGAAATAAATTAACTGTTGATTATTTTCTTCAAATTTAGTATAATGTATATTGGGTATAGTATTTAATAAAATTTTTAAACAACTTATTTTGTCAGAATCGTAAGATAGCAGCATAAAGTCAAACTAAAAAATTTGTATTGATACTATATCTAAAACTAAAATTTTTTTTTTAATTTATAATTTCGTAATAAAGTTTATTATAATTAGACTATAAACTATTTTGACAAAAATATTAATTATGTTTTTTTTTTTAAAAGCTGATACAATTAATATTGTAGTCAATCTTACTATTTTTAATTAAAAAAAACGGAATTCGAAATGACAGCTTCATTATCAAGTTTTTTAAGTAGTTTAGTATACGGTGCCATTGTAATTGGTGTAATTGGTGGTGCTTTAGTTATTATTAGTAAAAGTGATCGTGTAACACGTTATTAATGAAAATTACTAATTAAGTATTTATAGTTAATTAAAATCATCAAATAATTAAGTATGATAAATATTGGTTTTGGTCCTAATATTATATTAGGTTTGATTTTAGGATTTGGGGTAATACTATTATATTTTCTTCGAATTGTTAAACCAGAAATTGCCCGTGATGAAGATATTTTTTTCGCCACAATTGGTTTACTTTATAGTTGTATTTTAATGGTTCATGGATGGCGATTAGATCCCATTTTACTTTTTAGTCAAGTCTTAATTATTGCTTCGCTTATAGTAGCAGGTTGGGAAAACATTCGATTACGAGGTTTACTTGCAAATATGGCAAAAGTAAAAAAAAAGAAAGAAAAGTAGTAAGAACTTTTTATTTTCTTGGTTTCCATTTTATAAACAATGTTTTAAAATTATGTTTAAAAAATATTCTAAATTTTGTGCGTTAGTTTTATTTGGTATTTTTAATATCTTCGTTACAACAGCTTCAGCTATTGATTTAGATGAGGCTACTCGAACAGTAACCGTAGATTCAGCAGGAAATACAACTGTATTAACTCCAGAACAAGTAAAACGTGGTAAACGGTTATTTAATGCTACATGTGGTGCATGTCACTTAGGTGGAATTACAAAAACAAACCCAAATGTTGGTTTAGATCCTGAAGCATTAAGCTTAGCTACACCACGTCGTGATAATATTAATGCGTTAGTAGATTATATTAAGAATCCTACAACATATGATGGTTTAGATTCGATTGCTGAAGTTCATCCAAGTATTAAGAGTGCAGATATTTATCCACGGATGCGTTCTTTAACAGATGAAGATTTATACTCTATTGCTGGTCATATTATGTTATCACCGAAAATTCTTACAGAAAAATGGGGTGGTGGTAAAATTTATTACTAATAAAGAAATTTTCCAATTTAGATTTAATTATTTTTTTTAATAATTAAATCTAAATTATAAGAATTTTTTGTTTTCTTCTTGTCAGATTTTGTTTTTTAATGTTATGATAGATCAGTTTGTAAGTTAAGTATTTATATATCAATTGGAAAATAAAAATTTTTTCTCGAAATCTTTTTGTTAAACCACAAAGCATGTAGCTCAGTGGATAGAGCATCAGATTCCGATTCTGAAAGTCGGG
>CAYPET010000068.1:0-3137 GCA_964409905.1 uncultured Chitinophagaceae bacterium
AGCAATTCGGCACATCGCGCTGAAACAGTCTTTAAAATTTTCAAATTCAAACTCGGCGTGAATGGCGTTGTCGCAGTATTCCCAATCTGGGTAGGCCGATAATTGTTCTTCTATTTGTTGTTGAGATAATGTTATCATGATACTTATTTTTTGATAAAGTTAATAAAAAGACTTAACTACTTAATTCTTCAATTACCTTGTCGCTTGTAATTTGTAAATGTTTTGGCAGTAAATTGTATTTTGGCAATACGGCAAGATAGCGTTCTTCATTGGTTGTATAAACACGTTTGAAGGTTACAGGATTTGAAAATAGTTTCTGACTGAGCTCTTTTATAAAATCGTCGTGATGCACAAGATCGGTGCTGCCTAAATGAAAAATGCCATGTTTATTTCGGTTAATGATGTAATGTATTTGTTGTGTCACTTTAGTGTCTAAAGTCACATTCATTACCAGATTAGGGAATACCTCAACTGCTTCATTATTTGATACTGCAAGTTGAATGTCTTTAATTCTGGGGCATTGCACTCCAAAAACCATTGGCAATCTGATGATGGCTATCTTTTTTTTTGGCAATCTAAGCAGCATATTTTCAATCTTAATCTTAAAATGCCCGTAAATACTGTTGCTTAAAGTTTTGTCTAACTCGTAACTCGGAAATTTACTGTAGGCGTCAAAAACATTTGCCGAAGACAAAAATATAAATTTACACTGATGGTTTAATACGTACTCTGCAATATGCTCGTGAACAATTGTTTGTAAATGAAAATCACCTCTTAAAACTGAAATAATAATACTGGGTTTACAAGCCTCAATAATTTCAATCACATCATCTTCTTCCATTTGGTATTGAAAAAAATGACGGTTGTTTTCATACAGTTTGTTAGGTGTTCTGTAAGTAGCAAACGTTCTGAAAAAGGGCGCCAATTCTCGATAAATAGCATTTCCTAAAAAGCCGCTACCACCTAAAATTAAAATTTTGTGTTTTTTGTTTTCCTCCGTCATAAATCAATCATCGGTAGTGCCTTTACTTGTAAAATGGAAGTTTGACAACGGTAGCAGGTACGGCATTCTTTCTAATTTGAATGGCTATTTTACTGCCAACAGTACTATGGTCTATAGTTACATATCCCAATCCGATACCTTTTTTAAGTGAAGGCGACATGGTGCCGGAAGTCACCTTACCAATAACATTGCCCTCTAGGTCTAAAATTTCATAATCATGTCTGGGAATGCCTTTTTCATCTAACTCAAAAGCTACTAGTTTTTTGGTAACGCCGGCCTCTTTTTGCTGTTGTAAAATTTCAGATGCATTAAAATCTTTGCTGAACTTTACTATCCAACCCAAACCGGCTTCTAAAGGCGATGTAGTGTCGTCTATATCATTACCATACAAGCAGTATCCCATTTCTAATCTTAAGGTATCGCGAGCAGCTAGTCCAATTGGTTTGATACCATAAGTTGCGCCGGCTTCAAATACTTTATTCCAGATTTGCTCTACCTCAGAGTTTTTGCAATAGATTTCAAATCCGCCACTGCCGGTATAACCTGTGGCCGAAATAATGACATGTTCAATACCCGCAAAATCGCCCACCACAAAATTGTAAAATTTAATGGCTGACAAATCATAACTGCTTAAGCTTTGCATGGCTTCTACCGCTTTTGGTCCTTGTATGGCCAATAAAGAGTAATCGTCAGAAATATTACGCATAATTGCACCCATGGTATTTTTTGAACTAATCCAATTCCAGTCCTTTTCAATATTGCTGGCATTTACTACCAGTAAATAAGTTTCTTCCTTTACACGGTAAATAATTAAGTCGTCAACAATGCCGCCTTCATCATTTGGTAAACAGCTGTATTGCGCCTTGCCAACTGTTAACACCGATGCGTCATTACTAGACACTTTTTGAATAAGTGTCAAAGCATTCGGGCCTTCAATTAAAAATTCACCCATATGACTCACATCAAAAACACCTACGCCATTTCTAACTGTGTCATGTTCAATATTCACACCTTCGTATTGTACCGGCATGTTGAATCCTGCAAATGGTACCATTTTTGCTCCCAGAGCTATATGAGTTTGTGTAAGTGCTGTGTTTTTCATGCTCAATAGTATCTGTTTTAGTTATATGTATAGATGAATTAATTCAATAACTCTAAATTCCCGGCAAAAGTATCGAAAATTATCTGTTTTACTGAGAAGATGTATTCAATAAAATATTGTTAATTTTCGAGTTTCAAACTGACATCTTTTATTAAATGATTACTTTTCAAATTCAAAACTAAAGTGTTATGAAGATTAAACTAGTCTTGCTTTATGTGTTCTTATTGGGCGGCTTACTATCTGCTCAAAATATGAAACCAACCGATTATTTATCGGCCGAGTTTCATAAAAGTCGACGTGAGGCACTTCGACAAAAAATGCCAGAAAATAGTGTGGCCGTTTTTTTCGCAAATCCGGTAAGAAACCGAGCGAACGATGTTGAATATATTTACCACCAAGATCCAGATTTTTATTATTTAAGCGGTTATCGCGAACCTCATGCGGTGTTGCTCATATTTTCTGAATATCAAACCGATAGCAATGGAAAGACTTTTAACGAAATGCTGTACGTTCAAGAGAAAAACCCAAGAATGGAGCAATGGACAGGCGAGCGACTTGGAGTTGAAGGTGCCAAGCAGCAACTGCAATTCGAGATGATTTTTAACGGAAAAGATTTTTTAAACAATGGTATTGACTTTATGAAGTTTGATCAAGTGCTGTTTAAAGATTTTTTTGACGATTACCGAAACACCAGTGACACTGCCGATTTATACGACTTAATTGCATCGTTTAAAAACCAGGTTGGTTATCACGTTGATATGGCTACGCAAACTGAAAATTCTAATATAGAGTTAAAACAACAAGGCGTCATTGCTCAAAGAGCCAACATTAATACAAAAAGCATATTAACTTACATGGCTTCTTTAAGAGAAATAAAAACCGAAGAAGAATTGGTATTGCTTAAAAAGGCCATCAGAATTTCAGCACAAGGTCAACGCGAAGTCATGAAAGCCATGAAGCCCAATTTGAGCGAGACCGAAATTCAAGGTATCCACGAGTTTGTGTATAAGAAATACGGCAGCGAGTACGAAG
>CAYPET010000069.1:0-3048 GCA_964409905.1 uncultured Chitinophagaceae bacterium
TATTAATAATTTATAAAAATGAATAAAATTGTCTACTTTCAATCTGTACTAAAAAAGGGAAGCCTACATATACAACTATTATACATGTCTATACAAGTACAAAGCATATCCAACTATTATAAAAATTTAGGTTTGCTGATGAACAAAAAGGGTATTGAAAATAGAAGAAATGCATTTTAATGTAGCTTTATTCTGCAAAATGAAAATTGAACTCTGGACAATAGAAAAAGCAGGCAAAAGTGATTTTTCGGCCATCATAGACGATTATGCAGGTCGCATACAGCGATATACAAAATTCGATATCAAAGAGCTCGACAACAGCAAAATGTCGGCAAAGCAATTAGCTACCGAAGAGGTCAAGCGCAAAGAATGGCAGCTGGTAGAAAAGCTGATTAGCCCAAGCGATTATATCGTTTTATTGGATGAGCGGGGTAAACATTTTCGGTCGGAGCAACTCAGCGAGAAAATAAATCAATGGCAGCTCGCCAATACGCAACGCCTCATTTTCTTCATAGCCGGCGCTTTTGGGCCAGCTACTGCCCTGCGCGAACGGGCTAATTTTACGCTTTCATTGTCGCAGTTCACTTTGCCGCATCGCATTGCCAAGCTGTTATTGACGGAGCAAATTTACCGGGCATTTTCTATCTTAAATGGCGAAAAATATCATCATGATTAATTACATTTGCACTCCTTTTTGGCGAGATAGCTCAGGCGGTTAGAGCGCAGGATTCATAACCCTGAGGTCCCGAGTTCAACTCTCGGTCTCGCTACTTTTTTTTTCACCCTTCGTCCCGCTTAGCGAGTTGGAGGGTGTTTTTCTTTTTGGGCAAAAAAAGTCAGTATCTTCCTTACGAAATGGCTATTCAAGAAATTGGAGCGAGCGTACTTTTAAGCCATGCAAGCTTATAATGACCTTTTACAGCATATTTTGGACCAGGGCAGTCAAAAAGCCGATCGCACCGGCACCGGTACGATTAGTTGGTTTGGTTATCAAATGCGCTTCGACCTGAGTGAGGGCTTCCCCTTGGTAACGACTAAAAAAGTGCACTTAAAATCCATTATACATGAGTTGCTATGGTTTATTAAAGGCGAAACCAATATTGCCTACCTCAAGGAAAACAAGGTGCGTATTTGGGACGAGTGGGCCGATGAGAATGGCGACCTCGGACCGGTGTACGGTAAGCAGTGGCGCAGCTGGGTAGGCGCTGATGGCAAGGTGCATGATCAGTTGAAAAATGTTGTTGATCAACTCAGAAACAATCCGGATAGTCGGCGCATAATACTGAGCGCCTGGAATGTGGGCGAACTGGATAAAATGGCGCTGATGCCTTGCCATAATATGTTTCAGTTTTACGTAAGTCCCGATACGGATGTGCAAGGCCGTAGAAAACTAAGTTGTCAACTTTACCAGCGCAGCGCGGATGTGTTTCTTGGCGTACCTTTTAACATCGCTTCCTATGCCCTGCTGACCATGATGCTGGCGCAGGTATGTGATTTAGGATTGGGTGATTTTGTGCATACGTTTGGTGATGTACATATTTATAATGACCATTTGGAGCAAGTGAAACTGCAATTGAGTCGAGAGCCATTTCCGTTGCCGAGTATGAGTATCAATCCTGAACGCAAAGAGATAGATGATTTTGTGTATGAGGATTTTGAGTTGCAGAATTACCAGTGCCACGATGCTATCAGGGCAAAGGTATCCGTCTAGGCAAACTTACCGAAAGATGTTATCTTGAGGGCAACATTTGAACTAAATCCAATTTTCAGTGTGCAACCTTCCAAAGAACATAACGAACGCATTGCAAAAATGACCTTTTCCTCGGTTTATCCGCATTACGTGACCAAAATTGAGAAAAAAGGTCGCACCATAGATGAATTGTATGAGGTTATTGAATGGCTGACCGGTTTCGATAAATAGCAGCTGCAAAAACTCGTAGAAGATAAAGTGACTTTCGAATCATTTTTTGAACAGGCCAACATCAACCCCAAAATAAATAGCCAGCTATTCCTGATCTGAAGTGCTTTGAGACTCCCCTGCCACTTCATCCTCACTCCCACCGGGCTTTTTATAATTTGCTTTTGCAGCGTCTTTGGGGTCTTCTTCTTCGCATAGTATTTGACCATTGCTAACCATTTGCTTGAGTCGATGGTATAAATACAACTCACTCACAGCTTGATTGGAGCGTTGCAATGCTGTTCGAATGATTTTACTCCCCCTGTGCCACTCCTTGCTGATAGCATAGTAAATATCATTATCAAAAAAAGTTTCATCAGCATTCACTAATTCCTTACCTCCTTTGAAAACGCGCACCATGGCGTTTTCGAATTGTAGTTTTTCCCAGGTATCACCCTCCGTTTCGTAATCCGCGGCAGACACTTCTTTTAGCAGCCTTTTAGTTTTTATAAATTCTTTTGGTGGTACCTCGCTAAAGTTTTTCGGATAAAACATGGCACCTTTTTCATTTAAGAAAGGCAAGGAGTCAATATTTATAACATGCAACATACCGGGTTGACCACGAAAGCAATCCAGCAAAAAGTAATAGGCACAGACATCGCTTACACAGGGTGCTAACCAAAAACAAACCGGCTCTTCTTCCTGTTTTGCCTTGGTAATAATGTTGTCAATATTGGCTTTATCCTGCACAACTTCAGCACACTCGCCGGCTATGCTTTGCCAAAAAGCGGTGCGGATTTCGTCATGACTATGTTGGTCTGTAGCGATGGGGCCAATGCCTAAGGTATCCTTTAAAACCAATATCTCACCACGTAAGTTCTCATCTAATTCAAAGGCTGCCCGCAATTGTTGGACTGCAGCATCCCCTACTAAAATGTGTATCATGCTTTATCTTCTTCTATCGGTTCTGTTACTTCTTCGGGTGCCACTTCATCTATCTCAATGCGCAAATTATCTATGATAAATTCTTGACGTTCACGTGAATTTTTACCCATATAATATTAAAGTAATTTTTGAATTTTAGTTTCATCGTACATCATGACCGGCACTTTGCGCATGTCATCTCCGATAAACATGGCAAATTGTGGAGG
>CAYPET010000070.1:0-3044 GCA_964409905.1 uncultured Chitinophagaceae bacterium
ATAATTAATTAAATTAAACATGCTAGTAAATACTGATTAAGCCTATTGTTATATTAATTTATAAAATATAATACGTATGCGTTTTTTTGATATCAGCTTGCCGGCGCTTTAAAATAGGCTAAAGAGATTTTAATATTTTATCTTCTCTCAGTTGATGTTTTAATTTTTAACATAAGGAAACATTATGAGCAAAACATATACAAACCCAGAAACTATTGGACTTCATGCCGGATGGAGGAAGGACGATAATACTAACTCAGTAGCAGTACCAATTCATCAAACAACAAGTTACCAGTTTGATAATACAGACCATGCTGCAAATTTATTTGCTTTGTCAGAGTTAGGAAATATATATTCAAGGATTATGAATCCTACATGTGCTGTTTTAGAAGATAGAATAGCTGCATTAGAAGGCGGTGTTGGAGCATTAGCTGTAGCATCCGGACAAGCTGCATCAGCTTATGCAATTCAAAATATTGCAAAGAATGGAGATAATATTGTTGCCTCATCTCATTTATATGGAGGAACATACAACCAGTTTAAAAATGTGTTCTCAGATATGGGTATTGAGGTTAGATTTGTAGATCCGGCTGATCCACAAAACTTTGCAAATGCAACTGATGATAATACTAGAGCATATTACGGCGAGGTTTTACCTAACCCTAGCTTCGAAGTATTTCCTATTTCTGAAGTCGCTGAAATAGGCAGACCTTTAGGCATACCTTTAATTGTTGATAACACAGCTGCGCCGGTAATATGCAAGCCCTTCGATCACGGTGCTGCAGTAGTTATTCATTCTACAACTAAATTTATAGGCGGTCATGGCACCTCAATAGGTGGAATTATTGTTGATAGTGGTAATTTTGATTGGGAAGCTTTTCCTGAAAGACAGCCTGCATTAAACAATCCAGACCCTTCATATGCTGGAGCTATTTGGACTGAAGCTGTAAAGCCCTTAGGACCTATTGCTTATATATTAAAGGCCAGAACAACTATTCTAAGAGATATGGGTGCTGCTATGAGCCCATTTAATGCATTTATGTTTATTCAAGGTTTAGAAACGCTCGCACTTAGAATGAGAGAGCATTCAAGCAATGCAGAAAAAGTTGCTGAATATCTATTAAACCATGAATCTGTTGAAAGAGTCGGCTACCCCTCAAAAATGGATGGTTATGCCAAAGAAAGAGCTGATAAGTATCTAACTAAAGGAAATGGTGCTCTAATGGGCTTTGAGATAAAAGGTGGCGTAGAGGCTGGTAAGAAATTTATTGATGCATTAGAGATGGTCTATCACGTTGCCAATATTGGTGATTCAAGAAGTTTAGCTATTCATCCTGCAAGTACTACTCACAGTCAGTTAAATGAAGAAGAGCTTCTATCAGCTGGTGTCACACCTGGATATGTACGACTGTCAATTGGTCTTGAGCATGTAGATGACATTATTGCCGACTTTGAACAAGCTTTAGCAAAGATATAATTTAATCTTGAGCCAAGAATTAGTTACTTACATAGTTCTTGGCTCAAAATCTAGACTTCAAGGAATCAAGCTTCCTACTAACAATAAATTTGAAGAATATATATCGTTAAATTTTGATTCAAAAGATAAGATTCTAGAAAAATTAGATCAATTAATTACCGCTTCTCATGGTGAATTAATAGTTTTATTGCCACCTTCGTCTTACCCAAATAACCTAGCAAAGGAAGCTTTAAAGAAAATTGCTTTAATTGGTTTATCTTCTTGGGGCTGGTTTCAATATAATTCAAAAAGAAAAAATCTAGTTCAAAATATTAAAAAAGTTAATACTTTAATAAGAAGTATTCCAGATTTAGAGCAGGGGATTTATTTTTCAAAAAGATTATATTTTTCTGTTGGTGGCTTTGGCTCTATAGAACCAAATATTTTTTCAGAAATATCAAAAAGACTATATTCTAGAATAGATCCACAAAAACCATTGCCAGCACTTATAATAAGAACAAAAAATCTTCAACTTAATTAGAGCATGAATCCCTTAGTTAAAGCATATAATTTAAGCTACAAAATTAATGACAAGAAACTGTTTCAAGGTATATCTTTTGAGCTTTTAAAAGGAAAAGCATTGCATATTCAAGGTGAAAATGGCTCAGGGAAAACAACACTTTTAAGAATGGTTTGCGGACTCACAAAGCCTACAAAAGGTGATTTATTTACCCAGACAGATAAAGAAGTATGTTTTATAGGACATAAGAACGCTATAAAACAATATCTTAGCATTGAAGATAACCTGACATTAATGAATTTAAATAATCATCAGGATGTTCAAAAATATTTATCAATCTTTGATTTGGATAAATCTCTTGATATAAATATTGCTAATCTTTCATTCGGTCAGCAAAAAAAAATTTCGCTTCTTAGATTATTTCTTAATAACTCAGATCTGTTAATTTTAGATGAGCCCTGTGTTGGACTAGATAATAATTCACAAAAAATTCTAGTAGATTTTTTAAAAAAAGAGTTAGTTAATGGGAAGGGTATTATATATTCATCACATATATTGCTAGACTTTGATTCGGATAGTTTAGGAATTTAATAATGGAGTTAATTAAATTTGAATTTCTCAAGCTAGTGAAAAAATCTAGAGGTTGGCTTGGGCCTATATTAATTTTTGTTTTAATAATGGTTGCTTACCCATTAACTGTTGAAGTTTCTGATGTTGAATTAAGTCAATCTTTTTTCTCAATACTATGGATTGCTGCATTATTAGTAATAATGTTAGCCACAGAGGATATCTTTTTAGAAGATTTTAATGACGGTACCTTGGAACAATATGCAATTTTACAAAAAAATTTGTCATTTATTATAGGCTCCAAAGTTTTTGTTTATTGGTTGGTTATTGGAGTACCAATATCTATACTAGGTACCATTTTTTGTGTTGGTACAACAAGTCAAAACGATTTGGGTTATCAGATTCTTCTGGTTTTGTTAGTCTCAACTTATATTTTCATGAATGTTTTTAGTTTTGGAAATGCTTTAAGTTTAACTAAAGGTTCTGTTTTAGGAACTTTAG
>CAYPET010000071.1:0-3012 GCA_964409905.1 uncultured Chitinophagaceae bacterium
GGTGGATTAATAAAGCGAAACAAACTCCATAACTGTTAAATGACGAGTGCTAACAGGGTGTCGCCTGAGGAGGCTGCAGTGTGGTTAACGGCCCCTATTGGCTAACAAACCACAGCTTGTTGAATGGCAGATAATAATGTGGGATTAGTGTGGAGATGGTTTAACTAGCTTTTTATTTGTTGTATGCAGCTGCAATAAAATTTGAACAGCCACTGTGTGCGCATATAGGAGGAGGTGTTGGGGGTTAAGAAAAACAGGGAATAAGACCTTTTTATAAACAGAAATAATCAATTGAAATATTATGAAAACCAACTTTAACATTAAGGGCTGGATTAGCGATTTTCAAATAAAAGAAGGTGAGACCAAGGAAGGGAATAAATGGAAGTCGATTGAGTTTACAATAACTGAAAAAACAGCTGCGCCTAATGCTGTTAGATTGAAACTATTCGGAATCGGTAGCGATATCAGCTTTGTTAATGCGTTTATAACAAACAACGCAGAAGGTGATTGCATTACCGTTGAGTTTTCATCAATTGTGCGCAAATATGAAAACCGCCGTAAAGGTAAAATCTCATATTTTCAAGAAAACCGGGTTTTACGCACTTATAATGACTATTGTTGATGTAGTATTTCAAAAAGTATACTGTTACATATAGCCCTTAAATGAGTGGAAAACTGCATTGTATACTCACTAACTTCTAAGTGACTTTATTGACGAAACAATGTTTCTTAGGTTAGAAGATACCAATTGTCGACCATCACATTCATGAAATAAACGCGATTGACCAACTACAATGAGTTTACTCTTGGCGCGGCTAATGGCTACATTAACCAAACGTTCACCAGTACGGTCTCTGTAAAGTGAACCTATTCTAGATTGAAGCGTATCTACCATATCCCAAATGACAATGTCGCATTCTGAACCTTGAAAAGTGTGTATAGTGCCAAAGATTACTTCTATACGCTGATTTTGATAGACTTCGCTTTCGTTTTTATAATCAATAATTTGTTGTTTGTACGGAGCAATAACCCCAATTGTTTTAATGCTGCGCGAATTGGTGGAGAGTATTTGATAAATTAATTTATGGATTTCATTGCGAGAATACTTGTTGTATTTTGATTTAGAAATAGGATCGACTTCTGCCTTGTTTTCTGGAATATTTGGGGTTTCAATAAAAATAACATGACCTTGAGCAGGACCTAAATCCACAGCACTCATTTGGCTAATATTATTGACTGTGGTCAATCTGCCTTTATAAAACGGTTTGTTTATTAAATCTGCAATTGGCTTGGCCATACGTCTTTGCTCGGTGAGCATAAATAGTGCGCTATGCCCAATTATCTTATCATGATTATCCCCTAAAAGATCAAAAAGATCCGCTTTAAGCCATCTTTCCGCGCGTAGACTTTGCGAAGAAGCTATTGGGCCTAGTTGCATAAAATCACCGGTAATGATAATGCGCTTTTTAACTTTAGCTGCTAGTACTAACAAATAAGGCAGCGACATCATACTGCCTTCATCAATGACCAAATTATCGTACTCAAATGATTTTAATGCTTCATCAGAAACAACTTTTGCAGATGTGGTAAAAATTAATAAAGCAGAAGTGAGCATTTTCTTGTTTTCGGTATCAAGTTTTTGCTTGAGTTCATCACGATGCGATTTAAGCTTACCCAGTTTAATAGCATCAGGGCTTTCTTCTAGATCTTCTAATTGCTCATTAACCTTTTGCAACTTAAAATTCAAATCAGCAATGGCCTCGTTGGTTATTTGAAATAATTCGTTAGCACGTATTTTATCGCTTTGTGAATACCCAATACGTAGCATGCGTTTTTCTGCAGCCAGATCTTTACGTTCTTTAAAGTAGATATCATCTAAAACACTGGCCGTTTTCTCAAGCAAACCATCAATGGCCACATTTGCGGTAGAGCTTACCAATGTCTTTTCGCCAGCCAAGTATAGGCTTACCAGCAATCTGCAGAGCGTAAAGGACTTGCCGGTACCGGGTGGCCCCCAAATAAAGTTTACATTATGCGTAAGTGCTTTTTCAATACAATGTTTTTGTATAGCACTCAAACCATTTAAATAAGGTATTCCTTCCCATGTAACTGCTTGCGGTACCTGCTCATATACGAGTTTATTTATAGGGTCGCCTTCTAATTTGATGTTTTCTAATGCGTTCATCAATTTGTAGAGAACCGCCACATTAGAGACTTTTATTTTTCCCTCAGTAAAGTCAAGGTTTTGTGTGGTTTGAAAAATTACGGTTTCTGTTTTTTTGTTATAGTCAAGTACCGTTACCCGATATTTAGTGCCCGTTGAAGCTGTAATGGAAACCATAGCGCCTTCATCAAGGGCTACGAACTCCTCACTTTTAGTAAAAACTATAGCAGAGTAAAGCAAAAGATTATTGCGCTCAGCAATTTGGGTGATGTTTTTTATGGGCAGAAAAAGCTGTCTATTGGCTCGCTGTATTTGCTTTATTTCATCTTCAAGGGCAAGAATCAGCTTTGTAATCGAAAATGTTTTGGGTTGTAGCGTTTTTTCATCCCAAATGTAAGGATGCTCCTCAAAAACCTTTTCCATGAGTAGCTTTTTCTTAATTCCACCAACAAAATATAATTGGTATGCGCTTAAAATTTGACGCATCAAATCGCTATTCTTTTCTTTAAACACCAACTGGCTGAATTGTAAAAAGGTGAATGCTTCATTCCACCTTTGAGTGAAATAGAATTGTCTCACAAAGAAGGCAAATAGCTCTTGATGGTTATGAATGTCTATTTGAGTTATATGCTGGCTACGGTATTTGTTGGGGATTGGAGGTATTGTCATGGTTAATTTGGAGTTTTTATGAAACTAAATCCATTCTTTAGGTTTTCGCAGCGTGAAACCATCTTTTTTCTTAACCTCATCAGGAAACTGATTGTCGACTAGTTTTTTTCTGCCAAGCGGTAAGTAACCTTTGGCAACAAGTGCAACGGAATTATTAAATCTTTTAGGGGGAAATGCAA
>CAYPET010000072.1:0-2990 GCA_964409905.1 uncultured Chitinophagaceae bacterium
AATGTGTAACGCAGTGCCATGGCGAACGACAAAATAGAGGCAATCGGGTTGGCTAGGCCTTGACCGGCGATATCTGGCGCCGAGCCATGTACCGGCTCATAAAGCGCTTTCGCCCGTCCGCTGGCCGCATCTGGTGCGCCCAAAGAAGCCGATGGCAACATGCCCAAGGAGCCGGTCAACATGGCAGCAATATCAGACAAAATATCGCCGAACAGATTATCGGTCACCAAAACATCATATTGTTTTGGATTGCGCACCAACTGCATGGCGCAATTATCAGCCAACACATGTTCGAGGGCAATTTCTGGGAACTCAGTCGAAATAATCCGCGTCACCTCTTCATTCCACAATAGGCCGGACTCCATGACATTGCGTTTTTCAGACGAGGCCAAGCGTTTGCCGCGTTTCATCGCCAAATCACCCGCGACGCGGGCAATGCGTTCAATTTCATAGGTCTCATAAACTTGCGTGTTGACGCCGCGACGCTGGCCATTGCCAAGGTCTTCGATGCCGCGTGGCTCACCAAAATACACCCCGCCCGTCAGCTCGCGGACAATCATGATATCGAGGCCTTCAATAATATCGCGTTTCAAAGAAGAAGCATCGGCAAGGGCTGGGAAACAAATCGCCGGACGCAAATTGGCGAATAATTCAAGGTCGGCGCGCAAGCGTAAAAGCCCCGCTTCAGGGCGCGCTTCATAGGCCACATTGTCCCATTTCGGGCCGCCAACCGCGCCCAGTAAAACCGCGTCAGCAGCCAAGGCTTTTTCCATGACAGCATCAGAGATGGCCGCCCCATGCGCGTCATAGGCGCAACCGCCAACCAAATCTTCATCAATATTGGTTTCAAAACCGCGATTGGTGCCAAACCATTCAATCACGCGCCGCACTTCGCCCATGACTTCTGGGCCAATACCATCGCCAGGCAGAATAAGAATATTTTCCATTTTATACTTTCAACTTGTTCAACAAGGCGTCAGCCACGACCACTTGTCATGCGGCGGGTTAGCGCCAAGGTTGGGTTTCTAAGTCAGCTTCATAGCTGTCGATGGAGGCCGCTTTCTTCAAGGTCAGGCCAATATCGTCAAGCCCTTCCATCAGACATTGCTTGCGGAACGCATCGACTTCAAAAGCAATCTCGCCGCCATCAGGGCCGGTGATTTTCTGGCTTTCCAGATCAATGCTGACAACCGCATTCGCGCCACGCTCAGCGTCATCCATCAAACGGTCGACCTCGGCCTGCGGCAGTACAATCGGCAAAATGCCGTTTTTGAAGCAGTTATTGTAAAAAATATCGGCAAAGCTCGGCGCGATAATGCAGCGAATACCAAAATCAAGCAGCGCCCATGGCGCGTGCTCGCGGCTTGAGCCACAGCCAAAATTATCACCAGCAACCAGTATCTCAGCATTGCGATAGGCCGGTTGATTGAGCACGAAACTCTCAATTTCTACGCCATCTGGCGTAAACCGCATTTCATCAAACAGGTTTTTGCCCAAGCCAGAACGCTGAATGGTTTTCAAAAACTGCTTTGGAATAATCATATCCGTGTCGACATTGATCATATTCAATGGCGCTGCAATGCCGGAAAGTTTGTTGAATTTTTCCATGATTAAGCGTCCTTCCCGAAGTCACGAATGTCGATAAAATGACCGGCAATGGCCGCCGCTGCTGCCATGGCAGGAGACACCAAATGGGTGCGCCCGCCGCGACCTTGTCGGCCTTCAAAATTGCGGTTCGACGTCGACGCGCAACGTTCGCCCGGCGCCAGCTTATCGGCATTCATTGCCAAACACATAGAACAACCCGGTTCGCGCCAGTCGAAGCCAGCCTCAATAAAGATTTTATCAAGCCCTTCTTCTTCGGCTTGTTGTTTAACCAAACCAGAACCCGGCACCACCATAGCTGACACAGAGGCGGCAACTTTATGGCCCTGCGCGACCTGCGCAGCGGCGCGTAAATCTTCAATACGGCTATTGGTGCAGGAGCCGATGAACACACGGTCAATGCTCACTTCCTGCATTGGCGTGCCAGCGGTTAGCCCCATATAATCCAACGCCCGCTCCGTGGCGCGGCGGCGGCCTTCATCGCTCAGCGCTGATGGGTCGGGTACTTTGCCGGTGATTGATATCACGTCTTGTGGGCTCGTGCCCCAAGTAACCAGTGGCGGCAGATTGGCCGCATCAATGATGATTTCTTTGTCAAACACTGCGTCATCATCAGATTTCAATGTCTGCCAATAGGCGACAGATTTTTCCCAATCATCGCCGCTTGGCGCTTTGGCGCGGCCTTTGAGATAGGCGAAAGTTTTCTCATCTGGCGCCACAAGGCCGGCGCGCGCACCCGCCTCAATCGACATGTTGCACAAAGTCATGCGGCCTTCGACAGATAGGGCTTCGATCGCTGGGCCGGCATATTCCAACACACAGCCGGTGCCGCCGGCAGTGCCGATCTCGCCAATAATCGCCAGCGCAATATCTTTGGCTGTCACATAATCAGGCGCATCGCCGATGACATTAATGCGGAAATTTTTCGCTTTGCTTTGAATCAAAGTCTGAGTGGCCAGCACATGTTCAACTTCTGAGGTGCCAATACCATGCGCCAAAGCGCCAAAGGCACCATGCGTTGAGGTGTGACTATCGCCGCAAACAATCGTCAAGCCTGGCAAGGTGAACCCTTGTTCGGGGCCTGCCACATGAACAATCCCTTGGCGGATGTCATCCATTTGCAAATATTCAATGCCAAACTCTGCGCAATTGGCTTCCAAAGTTTGGATTTGCAATTTGCTCTCTGGGTCAGCAATGGCGGCCACGCCACCAGCGCGGTCAGAGGTGGGAATATTATGGTCGGCAACGGCCAGCGTTTTGTGCGGCGCGCGCGGCCGGCGATTGGCCATGCGCAATCCTTCGAAAGCCTGCGGGCTGGTTACCTCATGCACAAGATGGCGATCAACATACAAAAGGCAATTGCCATCCGCTTGCTCATCGACAAG
>CAYPET010000073.1:0-2982 GCA_964409905.1 uncultured Chitinophagaceae bacterium
ACCAGCGTGCAATCGTAACGCTAGGTGAGAGTGTGGCTCGTGGTGATATCCTTGCCGATGGTCCATCTGTAGACCTAGGTGAGCTAGCGCTTGGCCAGAACATGCGCATCGCGTTCATGCCTTGGAACGGCTTCAACTTCGAGGACTCGATCCTTATCTCTGAGCGTGTGGTTCAGGAAGACCGTTTCACGACTATCCATATCCAAGAGCTAACTTGTGTATCTCGTGATACTAAGTTGGGTTCTGAAGAGATTACTGCGGATATTCCAAACGTTGGTGAGTCAGCACTAGCTAAGCTTGATGAGTCAGGCATCGTGCACATTGGTGCAGAAGTAGGCCCTGGTGACATCCTAGTTGGTAAAGTGACACCTAAGGGTGAAACTCAGCTTACCCCAGAAGAGAAGCTACTTCGTGCGATCTTCGGTGAGAAAGCGTCTGACGTTAAAGATACTTCGCTACGCGTTAAGACTGGTACGATCGGTAAAGTTATCGATGTACAGGTATTCACTCGTGACGGCGTTGAGAAAGACGAGCGTGCACTTGCAATTGAAGCAGATGAGCTTGCGTCGATCCGTAAAGACCTTAACGATGAGTTCCGTATCGTTGAGACAGCTACATTCGAGCGTCTAGCGCGTGCACTTGTTGGTATCAAAGCTGACGGTGGTGCTGGTCTTAAGAAGGGTGAAGAGATTACCTCTGAATTCCTATCTGGCCTTGCACACGATGAGTGGTTCAAGATTCGCGTATCTGACTCTGCTGCAGCAGAGATGCTTGAAGCAGCTAAGAAGCAGCTTGAAGAGCGTCGTGAGCAGCTTGATAAGCGTTTCGAAGATAAGAAATCTAAACTGCAGACAGGTGATGACCTAGCACCTGGCGTACTGAAGATTGTTAAGGTTTACGTTGCTACTAAGCGTCGCGTACAGCCTGGTGACAAGATGGCAGGCCGTCACGGTAACAAGGGTGTTATCTCTGTAATCATGCCAGTTGAAGATATGCCTTACGATGAGAACGGCGAACCAGTAGATGTGGTTCTAAACCCACTGGGTGTACCGTCTCGTATGAACGTAGGTCAGATCCTAGAGACTCACATGGGTGCTGCAGCTAAAGGCCTAGGTCGTAAGATCAACGCTATGCTTGAAGTAGAGCGTAAGAAGGCTGAAAAAGTTAAAGAAGTTCGTGAGTTCCTTGAAGCGGTATACAACGCAGATCACAGCGGTCTAGCGTGTGCGCGTAAAGAGACTATCAAGTCGCTAAGCGATGACGAAGTTCTAACACTTGCAGAAAACCTCAAAGGCGGTGTGCCACTAGCTACACCAGTATTTGATGGTGCTAAAGAATCTGAAATCAAAGCGCTGTTGCGTCTTGCAGACATGGACGATAGTGGTCAGGTGACCCTATTTGATGGCCGTACTGGTGATCAGTTCGACCGTAAGGTAACCGTTGGTTACATGTACATGCTGAAACTTAACCACTTGGTTGATGACAAGATGCACGCACGTTCGACCGGCTCTTACAGCCTTGTTACTCAGCAGCCGCTGGGTGGTAAAGCGCAGTTCGGTGGTCAGCGCTTCGGTGAGATGGAGGTATGGGCACTTCAGGCGTACGGCGCAGCCTACACGCTACAAGAGATGCTCACTGTCAAATCCGATGACGTGAATGGTCGTACGAAGATGTATAAGAACATCGTCGATGGCGACCACAGCATGGATCCAGGCATGCCTGAATCATTTAACGTGCTGATCAAAGAGATCCGTTCTCTCGGTATCGATATCGAGCTAGAGAACGAGTAAGAGCCCATTTGAACATCGGGCTGCATCCTCTGGATGTAGCCCCTTCTCCCCCGAGGAGCTATAGACAATGAAAGATTTACTTAATTTGTTGAAAACTCAGACTCAGAGTGATGAATTCGATTCAATTCGTATCTCACTTGCGTCACCGGAAATGATTCGTTCATGGTCATTCGGTGAAGTTAAGAAGCCTGAGACAATCAACTACCGTACATTTAAGCCAGAGCGTGATGGCCTGTTCTGTGCCAAGATCTTCGGTCCTGTAAAGGATTACGAATGTCTATGTGGTAAGTACAAGCGCATGAAGCACCGCGGTGTTATCTGTGAGAAGTGTGGCGTTGAAGTGACGATGACTAAAGTGCGTCGTGAGCGCATGGGTCACATCGAGCTTGCATCACCTGTAGCACACATCTGGTTCCTTAAGTCGCTACCAAGCCGTATCGGTTTGATGCTAGATATGACTCTTCGTGATATCGAGCGCGTACTTTACTTTGAATCATTCGTCGTAATCGATGAAGGCATGACTACGCTTCAGCGCGGTCAGCTTCTAAACGACGAGCAGTACTTTGAAGCGCTTGAAGAGTTTGGCGATGACTTCGATGCCCGTATGGGTGCTGAAGCGATCGGTGGTCTTCTAGGTTCTTTGGATCTAGAACACGAGATCTCAACGATTCGTGAAGAGATTCCAGCGACTAACTCTGAGACTAAGCTTAAGAAGCTTTCTAAGCGTCTTAAACTGCTAGAAGCGTTCTACAAGTCTGGCAACGATCCACAGTGGATGATCATGAAGGTTCTTCCTGTTCTACCACCAGATCTTCGTCCACTTGTACCACTTGATGGTGGCCGTTTCGCGACATCTGATCTTAACGATCTGTACCGCCGCGTAATTAACCGTAACAACCGTTTGAAACGTCTTCTAGACCTTAGCGCGCCTGATATCATCGTACGTAACGAAAAACGTATGCTTCAAGAATCAGTTGATGCGCTGCTAGATAACGGTCGTCGCGGTCGTGCGATCACTGGCTCGAACAAGCGTCCACTTAAGTCGCTTGCTGACATGATCAAAGGTAAGCAGGGTCGTTTCCGTCAGAACCTTCTAGGTAAGCGTGTTGACTACTCTGGCCGTTCTGTAATCGTGGTAGGTCCATCACTGCGTCTTCACCAGTGTGGTCTACCTAAGAAGATGGCTCTTGAG
>CAYPET010000074.1:0-2934 GCA_964409905.1 uncultured Chitinophagaceae bacterium
GAATTGGTCTGGGAAAAAATCGGGAACGAGCATCCCGAACACGCTGAACAGCCAAGCAACACCTGCACCGATACCGATAAGCGTAAACATATTTAAGTTCCACGTCTTTATACTGCGGTAGGCACGTTCAAAGAACATCCAAGTAGCGTAGAATACCACAGGGATAGAGAGCGCAAATTGAATCCAATTCCAATAGTTTAATTCTAAAACATCATATAATGGATTGTTGGGCAGCATTTCGGACATTGCAATGATAAAAATGGGCAATGTGAAAGCGACCGCTATCCAGAACTTTTTAAGCAGTTTTTTATAGGTCTTTTCTTCTGCGGATAAATCGGGTTCCATAGGAACTAAATCCATCCCACAAATTGGACAGCTTCCCGGTTCATCCTTAATAATTTCGGGATGCATCGGACAGGTATATTGGGTGTCGGAAGTAGCCGTAAGGTTCACTTCTTCAACCAAATCCATCCCGCAAACAGGACAATCGCCTGGTTTGTCGTAAGTCTTGTCGCCCTCGCAATGCATCGGGCAATAGAACGTTCCCGTTCCTTTGCCTTTGGGTTTCTCTACTTTCTTCTTATCGTGGGTATGATGATGTTCCCCATTCTGATGGATGCTGTATTGCCCACCGTTCGTTTTCAGCGCCTCTTGAAATTTTTCGATGGGAATATGGGATTGCATTTCAATGGTCGCTTCGGCTTTTTCTAAATTGACAGTTGCATTGGTAACACCTTCAACTTTAGAGAGCGTTTCTTCTACGTGCGTTCTACAACCATTACAGGTCATTCCGTGTATGTGATAGGTGTGTGTCATTTTATGATTGGCTAAAAATTATTTAACATTTCTGGATGATGAATGTGTTTTAACTATCTGCCATTTATCATCTATCTTCTTAAGGATAGAAGTCGCCACCCCTTTTTTCTTTATAGTTCGGGTATTGCCATTATCATCGGGATTGAGAACTATGGTATAGACGTAAGTTTCGGTAGTAAATGCATAGGGCAAATCTACTTCTGCATCAATTTCATAATCTGAAAATTCAAACTTCTTGAAGTGTCCTAATTCTGGTCCCAAATGGTGTTCTATATAGTGCGCATAGGAACCCTCAACACCACCGGACTCAAAAACTTCCGAGTCGTTTGTGAACAACTCAAAGGTACCTTCAGTCGTTAGGTTTTGCAGCGCATCCTTATAGGTTTTCATTACTTTAAGTACGGCTTGCTTTTCTGTGTTTGTATCTTGTCCGAACACTTGGCTTGTTGCTATTATAATTAATGCGAATATTGTAGTTTTTCTAAGTGCATTCATCCTGTTTGTTTTTAAGGGTTTTTATTCAAATTCATTTATGTCATTATTCATTTTTCTAATATTTTTTATTGTGCCTGACAAGGGAAGGGCTACTAACTAACCAACCATCAACTTTCCCTTCCCATATCAGGACTTTATTCCAAACTGTCTTTTAACGCTGTCATATAATCTATTATCACCCTCTTATCTTCATCTGAAAGAATTGCATCCTTGTGAATGAGTGTATAAGAATCCAATGGCATTTTATCTTCTTCAATTTGGCTTATGATAGACCGAAGTTTACTGTTCTTTCGCCGGTCTGAATATTCTGCCCATTCATTAAAATTAAGTTCGTCCTTACCTTCTTGTATGTGGTCTTCCAGATACCAAGCCGCAGGCTGTATCTTACTATACCACGGATAATCTGTATTATTACTGTGGCAATCGTAGCAAGAAACCTGCAACCGATTTTTTATCGTTGCAGGCACTTGATTTTCGACCATAAAATCACTTTGCGGTACAGTATCGCTCTCGTTCAGGGTTATTGGAAAGAACTGAATCACTATCAATGCCACAAGGGCAAGCCACGCTATGATTTTTATAAACTTCAATTAGTTGATTTCACGCTGTACTTTACCGCATTTCAACATTTTGTCACCGAAATAGGGGTTTCTAATTTCTTCGTTCATACTAAGCCAAACACCACCCTCATTATTCTTATACATAGGGCAGAATTGCTCGTATATCTTCATCTCAGTTCCGGTAATGGCAACCATATCGGTAACATCCTTGCTTAATATCTTAAAGTGCTCACGTTGGTGTGCCATATCACTTTCTGAAATGTGTTCTGCGTGTTCAATTGCGTCTTCCAAAATATCCTTGAGTTCTTGTTGCTCGTTATCTGAATAGCTCGATGCATCAAAACTGCCTAAAGTGCTTGCCAGCGTGGCACCCAATTGTTTTGCTTTGTCATTATTCGTCTCGACAAGTGCATCTTTTAGTTTAAAGTAGTCTTGTAGGACTGCTTTTGCATCTTGGTTGTCATTCATTGCCATATTGTCTTTGTCATCCATAGATTCTTGGTGCATCTCGTTGCTCATAGGTGCAGCAGGTTCATTTTTGTTTCCATCCTTGCAGGAAACCGTTAACACCATTATAGCAGCAAGTGCCATTGTACCTATTGTTCTTTTTACTGTTTTCATTTTTGTTATTTATTTAAGTTAATAATTGTTCTAAAATCTTAATGAGAGTCCACCACCAGCGCCAAAGCGGTTGTCATAGCTTCCCATTAATGAGAAGTCACGGCTCAATACGTATTCAAGTCCAACTTGCCACGTGGTTTCTTCTTCAAAGTCCTGACCTTCGGGTAATTTGCCGTCCCAGCCAAAGTCCATCTGGTATTCATACTCGCCATAAATTCCAAGGTGGGGAAAAATCATAAAGCCCGTACTAAAACTTATCTGTGGACGCAGTTTGCTGTCAATTCTGAAATCTGAATTAATGAGCAATGGCATTAACCATCGTACACCAGCAATGGCGGTTGTGTTTATTTCTTCAAGGCTGTCCTCACCTTCATTCTCTACATTTACACCACCAAAAACTCGGAAGTAATCATTGAGATAGCGCTCGTAGGTAAACTCGGCT
>CAYPET010000075.1:0-2844 GCA_964409905.1 uncultured Chitinophagaceae bacterium
TGTGATCGAGACGATCATGGTCGCAGAGGGCGAAACCATCACTAGTGAGGCCGTGTTGGCCACGTTAACTGCCGGGGCTGTGAGCACACCAACACCGTCAGCTAAAACATCTGGATCGACCGAAGACGCCCCAGACGCCGCGAGCGGCACTGCTGAATCGATCCCGATGGGCCCCGCAGTGAGAGCGTTGTTGGATGAGCATGGTCTCTCGCCGGAGGGTATCGCCGCGTCGGGGAAGGGCGGCCGGCTACTGAAAGAGGACGTGCTTTTACACCTGAAGCAGACACCTGAGCGGCCTGCGTCTCAGCCGTCTGCGCCATCCTCTCCGGCCGCATCTCCAGCGGCTGTTGAGCTGAACGTAGATGGGCCTACCAGCGAGCGAATCGAGAAGCGGGTCCCGATGACACGGATGCGCGCACGCATTGCGGAGCGACTATTGGGTGCTACTCAGCAAACTGCCATGCTGACGACCTTCAACGAGGTCAACATGGCGCCATTGATGAAGTTGCGCCGGCAGTATCGTGATGAGTTTGAGTCCGTGCACAACGGCACGCGACTCGGCTTCATGGGGTTCTTTGTCAAGGCGGCCTGCGAGGCTTTGAAACGATTCCCGGAGGTGAATGCGTCAATCGATGGGAACGACGTGGTCTACCACGGCTACCAGGATATCGGCGTGGCGGTCTCGGTTGACGAGGGGCTGGTGGTGCCGGTGCTGCGCGATGCCGATTTTATGAGTATTGCCGATGTCGAGGCCGCTATTGCCAGCTTTGGTAGTAAAGCCCGGGACAAAAAACTGACCATTGAGGAGATGACCGGTGGTACCTTCACGGTATCGAACGGGGGGGTCTTTGGCTCACTACTGTCCACGCCTATCCTCAATCCACCGCAAACCGGCATTCTCGGCATGCACACAATTCAGGAGCGGCCCATCGCGATGGATGGCGAAGTGGTCATACAGCCGATGATGTATCTCGCGCTTTCCTATGACCATCGCTTGGTCGATGGCAAAACAGCCGTTCAATTTTTGGTCACGATTAAGGGCCTGATAGAGGATCCCGCGCGGATTCTTCTGCAAATTTGATAAAGGGGGTATACCTTGTCCAACCCATTCGATGTGATCGTTATTGGCTCGGGTCCCGCCGGGTATGTGTGTGCGATCCGCTGCGCACAGCTTGGACTGACAACCGCAGTAGTTGAGCAAAATGTGAACGAGCAGGCTCAGCCGTTACTGGGTGGTACCTGTCTGAACGTGGGTTGCATCCCCTCAAAAGCATTGCTGGACAGCTCCCATCGCTACGCAGAGGCTGCGGGGCATCTCTCTGATCACGGCATCGGTGTGGATGGCGTCTCGCTCGATGTTGCAGGCATGATGGCGCGCAAGGACAAGATTGTTTCCCAGTTGACTGGTGGTGTTTCAGGTCTACTTAAGGCCAACGGCGTGTCGGTCATCACCGGTTCTGCGGTGCTCCTGGCGGGGCGGCAAGTCGAGGTCACAGACGCTTCGGGTGAGAAGAGTATCCATACCGCTGGCAATATCGTACTGGCCGCAGGGTCAGAGCCCGCTGCAATTCCGCCCGCGCCGGTAGACGGCGATCGCATAGTCGATTCAACCGGAGCCTTGTGTTTCGAGGCAGTGCCTGAACGCTTAGGTGTGATCGGCGCGGGGGTGATCGGACTCGAGCTGGGGAGCGTCTGGGCGCGCCTTGGCGCCAACGTGATCACGCTGGAGGCGATGGATCAATTCCTGCCCAATATGGACGAACAGATTGCTACTGAATCCGCGAAGATCTTTGCCAAGCAGGGTCTGGATATCCGGCTCGGTGCCAGGGTCACTGATGTTGCAGTTAGCAGTGACGCCGTGTCGGTGACCTACACGCAAAACGATAGCAGCGAGACGGTAGAATTCGACCGGCTCATTGTTGCCGTGGGCCGAACGCCGCGTACAGAAAAATTATTCGCAGCTGACTCTGGCGTGACGGTCGACGAGCGCGGCTTTGTGTTCGTTAATGACTACTGCGCGACTGAGGCGCCCGGTGTGTGGGCGGTTGGGGACATCGTACGAGGGCCTATGTTGGCGCACAAAGGCTCTGAAGAAGGTGTGATGGTGGCTGAGCGCATCCATGGCAAGGCCGCGCAACTCAATTACGACGTGATCCCCTCTATTATCTACACCCATCCGGAGGTCGCTGCGGTCGGCAAGACTGAGCAAGACCTCAAAGCCGAAGGTGTTGACTACAAGGTAGGATCATTCCCTTTTGCGGCAATCGGTCGGGCAATGGCCTCGGGCGAGACAGACGGTATGGTCAAGATTTTGTCTGATGCAGACTCAGACCAGATTTTGGGCGCTCACGTTGTGGGGCCTTCTGCGGCTGATCTTGTCCAGCAGATTGTCATCGCTATTGAGATGGCGGCCAGCACGGAGGATCTCCAACTCATGGTCTTTGGCCATCCCACGATGTCTGAAGCGGTTCATGAGGCGGCTTTGGCGGTGGATGGCAGAGCCATTCATATGGTGAATCGCGCCAAGCGTTAACAAAGCAGTGATGTGGCTCCAGTTGCCCGATGCTGGAGCGGTGCGAGGTTAATCGGGCGTTATCCCGGGGGAAATTATGAATTTGCATGAGTACCAGGGCAAAGCCCTGTTCGCGGACTACGGCTTGCCGGTGTCGACTGGCCACGCCGTCGACTCGGCAGAAGCTGCTGTGAAGGCGGCCAATGACATCGGCGGAGAGCGATGGGTCGTGAAGGCTCAAGTCCATGCGGGTGGGCGCGGCAAGGCAGGCGGTGTGAAGCTTGTGGACAGCCCCGAGGCGGTGGGAGAGTTTGCGGCTCACTGGCTGGGTC
>CAYPET010000076.1:0-2789 GCA_964409905.1 uncultured Chitinophagaceae bacterium
ATATATTAAAACAAGTTTAAATAGAAGTATTTATAGTTGGGATTTTATTGATGGGTATACAAATAATCCCAACAATGAAGGGTTTGCAAAGCGAAATCCTGTTCAAGCACTTGAGCTTGTTGAAAGATTGACAGCTCAAACACCTGCTTTATTTTTATTAAAAGACTTTAATCGATTTTTAACAGATGTTTCAATTTCAAGAAAATTAAAAAATATAAGTCGGGTTTTAAAACTTCAGCCAAAAACAATTATTATTATTGGTTCAGATTTAAATATTCCAAAAGAGTTATATGATTTAATTACAGTTTTACAATTCCAATTACCTATAGAAAGTGAAATTAATTATGAGTTAAAACGTTTAATTGACTCGTTAAATATTGAAATTGAACCGCAAGTTTTAGAAAGCTTAACACGAGCATGTCAGGGTTTATCACTAGAGCGTATTAGACGTGTTTTATCTAAAATTATCGCGACGTATAAAACAATTGATGAAAATAGTATAAATCTTTTATTAAATGAAAAAAAACAGATTATTAGTCAAACAGAAATCTTAGAATATTGGTCTGCAAATGAAACAATTTCTAAAATAGGTGGCGTCGATAATTTAAAAAATTGGTTAAAGAAACGTAAAACAGCCTTTGGTATTCAAGCCTCAAATTATGGTCTACCTACACCTCGTGGATTATTACTTGTTGGTATTCAAGGAACTGGAAAGTCTTTGACTGCTAAAGCAATTGCAACTGAATGGCAATTACCCTTGTTAAAATTAGATGTGGGAAAACTTTTTGGGGGAATTGTTGGTGAATCAGAATCTCGTCTTCGCCAAATGATTGAAGTTGCTGAAACAATATCACCTTGTATTTTATGGATTGATGAAATTGATAAAGCCTTTAGTAATAATGCTAATACAGGCGATAGTGGAACTAGTAATCGTGTATTAGCAACTTTTATAAGTTGGTTATCAGAAAAAACAAAGCCGGTTTTTGTAGTTGCAACAGCAAACAATGTTGAGATGCTACCATTAGAAATTATTCGAAAAGGTCGATTTGATGAAATTTTTTTTTTAGATTTACCACAGAAACAGGAACGAGAACAAATTTTTAAAATTCACATTCAAGAATTCCGACCAAATCGTTGGGAGTCATTCGATTATTCAAAATTAGCTCAACTTTCTGATTCATTTTCCGGTGCTGAAATTCGTCAAAGTATTATTGAGGCTATGTACCATGCATTTTATGAAAAAAGAGAGTTTACAACTGAAGATATTTGTTTAGCATTAACACAATTAATCCCTCTTTCACAATTAGAGAATGATCAAACATTAAAGCTAAAAAATTGGGCAGTATCAGGCCGAATTCGTTTGGCATCATCAAAAATTATTCCTATGAATTAGTATGAGACAAAATATTTTTAAATCAATAGCAGATTTAAGGTTTGCTATATTTATTTTACTAGTAATCGCAGCTTTCAGTGTAATTGGAACTGTTATTGAACAAGATCAATCAATAGAAACCTATAAATTAAATTACCCATTAACAAATCGAGTTTTTGGTTTTTTATCATGGGATATTATTTTAAAATTTGGGCTTGATCATGTTTATAAAACATGGTGGTTCATTACTCTTATTTTATTATTTGGAATAAGTTTATTAACTTGTACTTTTCTTCAACAATTTCCATCTTTAAAAATTGCCCGTAGATGTCAATTTTTTAGGACAACTCAGCAATTTTGTAGATTAAATATTTCAACAAATTTACAACATCTTTCTTTCCCACAATTATTATTTAAAATCAAAGAAAATAATTATTCAATTTTTCAACAAAAAAATATTATTTATTGTTATAAAGGTTTGATTGGGCGAATAGCACCCATTATTGTTCATTTTAGTATGATCATAATATTGATGGGGGCAATTATTGGGTCTGTTTGTGGATTCAAAGCGCAAGAAATTGTTCCGAAAACCGAAACATTTCATATTCAAAATGTTTTAAATAATGGACAATTTACATTAATTCCAAAAGTTTCTATAAGAATAAATGATTTTTGGATTGCATACACAAAACAAACAACAATTACACAATTCTATTCAGATCTCTCAGTTTTAAATGTAGATGGTAATGAAATTCATCGAAAAACAATTTTTGTTAATTCCCCAGCAAAATATAATGGAATTGATTATTACCAAACAGATTGGAATATACTTGGTTTGAGAGTTAAAAATAAAGATTTTTCAGTTTCTCAATACCCATTTATAAATTTACCTAACAGTCAAGAAAAAATTTGGCTAACTTGGGTTTCCAACAACCCAGAACTAAATGATGGGTTAACAATATTAATTGATAATCTACAAGGTTATTGTTCAGTTTACAATAAAATTGGTAAATTTATTGGAAACTTAGAATTGAATGAAAGTTTAAACACTGAAACACCTATTGTATTAATAGATATTTTAAGTTCTACAGGTTTACAAATTAAAGCTGATCCAGGAATTTTATTAATATATTTAGGATTCTTATTTTTAATGGTTAGTACTTTAATCAGTTATATTACGTATTCCCAAATTTGGCTTGTTCAAGACAAAAAGAAAATTTTTATTGGGGGTAATACAACAAGGGCAACTTTTGATTTTGAGTTAGAATTTTTAAAATTAGTTAAATAATTAATTAAATTTTGTTTCTGCACTAAGTTTGTTTTATAATTAAGATTAACAAGTAATAAACTTGGGAAGAACTAAAATTATAAAAATCTTATTATGATCGCAACTTTAGAAAGACGCGAAGGCGTTTCA
>CAYPET010000077.1:0-2735 GCA_964409905.1 uncultured Chitinophagaceae bacterium
AGCAGGGGCTTACATAATTTGATAAAAAACTACGTAAATCGCCGAGCCGCGAAATAATTGCACACTTTCTACCGAAATGACTGCGATTATAAGTACCTTTTGGTAGTAGCCTAATAGGTCGAGCTACTTGCTCACATTTCGTCAAGATGAAACTATTCATTAAAAATATGGTCAGCTTGAGATGTAAACTTTTCGTTAAAGACGTGCTTGACAAGTCGGGAATCGAGTTTGCCTCATTAGTTCTTGGCGAAGTGGAAATCAGAGAACCCCTCACCATAGCGCAATACGATAAGTTAAAAGCCTCTCTGAACGGTGCAGGGCTCGAGCTAATGGACGATAGGAAGACAAAGCTTCTCGAAAAGGTCAAAAATGTCATCATAGAAATGGTGCATTACGCTGACGAATTACCCAAAGTGAATTACTCCCAATATATCAGTACAAAAGTCGGCGTAGATTACAAAAAGCTCTCCACCCTGTTTTCTCAAACCAAAGGGATGACCATTGAGCACTATATTATCTTGCATAAAATTGAAAAGGTGAAAGAACTGTTGATTTACGACTCCCTCAGCCTTTCGGAGATAGCTTTCCAATTGCATTACAGCAGCGCTGCACACCTCAGCAATCAATTCAAAAAAGTTACGGGCCTTACACCTACCCAATTTAAGTCACTGCGACTGCAGCGACAAGCGCTCGAAGATTTGTAGATGATGTAGTGAATATACGGGCTGGTGTAGTTATAAATGATGAATAACAAATAACTTTACACTTTACAAAAACAGAATGAAAAAAATGAAGCTCAATAATCCGGCGCAAAACCAAAACAGTTCCAAAGAACTGCTCAAGGGTGAAGACCACATCATAGTCGAAATAGTCGAGTATGTAGACAATGCGGTGATGAGCCGCACCATTCTCAAAAAAGTTACCGGCAATGTGACTGCCATGTCCTTCAGCGCGGGAGAGGAGCTTAGCGAAAAGACCATACCCTTTGACACGTACATTCAAATTATTGACGGCTCAGCCGATATTACCATTGGGAATAAAACCCACCACCTCAAGCATGGTTCGGGTATTGTGATTCCCGCACACACCTTGCATCGATTCAATGCCAGCCAGAGGTTTAAAATGATTTCAACCCTGATCAAGAGCGGGTACGAAGATGTGGTATAACTAAAGGAAGCCATCCGAATTGCTCAAAAACCTTTTTTAAAGCGGCATTGTCACATCAATGTTGCTTGCTTTATTGATAATTCTGTAAGGTAGAGCGCTGATGAATGCCTCATCTTCGTATGGCAATAACACTGTTGCTCAAATACCCCCTACTATGAGTGAAAACAAAAAGCCGGATTATAAATCTGAGCAAGAAAAAAAGGCAAATGCGCCAAAAGGTCACGTTTCCGCTGACGCGTCTAAAAAGCGAGATGACGACAAAAAGAAACTAGAAAAAGAGGCTCAGCTCAAAAAAGAGGCCAAGAAGTTACATTAACAACCTATCTATCAGCCACGGGGCGGTACGGTGACGTGATTCACTGTACCGCTTTTTTTTGATGTCGGTTTTTGCGGCAAAAGATGCAAGTTCAAAACGATATAGTGTAAAATAGTACGCCTTTCCTCTCCATAAATTTATCTCACGGTCAAAGCATTAGCCCGTTCGGACGGGATAAGGAGCCCGACCTGCGGGAATGCTCTTTTAAAATGGCTCTAACACCATGTGAATAAAATGGAATCGAGTAGACATCATATATCCAAAAATCCCGATGTACTGATTGCAGCTATATTCTACAGCTACTCATCTACCCTTTGCGCTTATGCAGAATTATTGGAAAATGGTTGTAAGCATACTGAAGTAAGTATGGTGATGTCTCTTGATACTTGGAGAGCATTATTTCTAACCGTTTTGGGTGGGGTGGATGTTGAGCATCCCAAAAGAAAGCGATTGAGTTTATTTCCTGAAGGGTCAAACCATCATCAACTCCCTGCAAAAATAAAAGCACTGATATGCACATCGAGCATAATGTCAGGAATGGAGTTTATGATCGCAGGCCCGCTGAGTTCTATTCATTTGCAGGAAGCAATAAACACAATAGACATTTCAAAAATCTTTCAAAAATGGGGACTTCCTATATCCGTTTCTGTAAATTACGAAGAAGAAATACTTTGCGGCGGTATAATGATGGGAAGCCAATGTCCTGTGAAGCTTCAGGGCAAACCCGCACTCAATGGATTCAGCAAACACGCACATGCCCATGTAGGGAAGTCTGCAATCATAGCTTAGCTACATTGTGGTGTCACTGAAGTTGGTGCGAAAAATATAGGCCATCCTTCTCTTTATTCTAAGGTAAATCCAAAACGACTTATCAATAAGATTTGACACCGCTATTTCTCCGCGGGTCGCACCGGTTCCGTCATGATTTTTGCCCATAGGCAAAAAGTCACGCCCGAACCTATCGTCATCACCACTCAGACCCGGGGTTGCACCCCGGGCTGATAGATGGCGCTCTTTCAGAGCTTTGTGTTTTTGACGTTTTGATAAAGGGTCAGGATTGTGCAGGAAGTATAGGGTAGTGGGTACGGAGTATTGAGAAAAGGCGTGTTAAGGGATTTTGGCTTTTGTGGAAGATTGCACTATAACAGGATTCGGGCGTCGTGCAGCAATACCGGTAAAAATGGTATCAAGACCAGCTCTCGTCTCAAACGAGCTTTGCATTTCACCACCAAATTTACTCCACCACTGCGCG
>CAYPET010000078.1:0-2690 GCA_964409905.1 uncultured Chitinophagaceae bacterium
CCAATACTTTCTGGGGTAATAATTTCGTAGGTGTTTTGCGCTTTTAATACGCCATCTTGGTGAATACCTGATGAGTGCACAAAAGCGTTGCTACCGACAATGGCTTTGTTTGGTTGAATGGGCATATTGCAAATTTGGCTGACTAACTGTGAAGTACGATAAATTTCATTGCTGTTGATGGCGCTGTGCTGCCGATAGCTATCGGCGCGGGTAGCCAGAACCATAGCAAACTCTTCTAATGCACAATTGCCGGCCCGCTCACCAATGCCGTTAATAGTGCATTCAACTTGGCGCGCACCGGCTTCGATGGCCGCTAAACTATTCGCCACCGCCAAACCTAAATCGTTGTGGCAATGCACACTAAGGCGCGCCTTGTCGATATTTGGCACCTTATTCTTCAGCTGGGTAATGATGTTGGCAAACTCGGCAGGAATGGTGTAGCCGACCGTGTCAGGAATATTAATGGTGGTAGCGCCAGCGTTGATGGCGTGTTCAACCATATAACACAAATCATCAATTGGCGTACGCCCGGCATCTTCGCAGGAAAACTCAATATCGTCAGTATACTGGCGCGCCAATTTAATACTGGCAACGGCTTGCTCAGTAGCTTGCTGTAAGGTCTTACGAAGCTTGTACTGCAGATGTAACGGTGAGCTCGCAATAAAGGTATGAATGCGTTTACGTTCAGCATATTGCAACGCTTCACCACAGGCTTGAATATCGCTTGGTACGGCTCTAGCTAAACCGCACATAACCGGACCTTTGATACTGCGAGAAATAGTTTGCACCGCATCAAAATCACCCGGTGACGATGCCGGAAAGCCAAGCTCCATCACATCAACCCCTAAGCGGCTGATCGCCTCGGCAATTTGAATTTTCTGTTTTTTACTCAAGCTGGCCCGCAAGGCTTGTTCGCCATCACGCAAGGTGGTGTCAAAAATCCATATACGGTCATCAATTGCGCTGGTCATTGCTGGTCCTCGTGCTTGCCATTTTATTGCTGTGTTTTTGGCCGCCGAGGTCGGGAAATAAAAAAGCCCCGACCGGTTGGCGGGGCTTTTTCTGTTTGCTTCGTTACTTAATTAACTTTCACAAATGGGAGCTCCCGCGCGACTGATGAGACGCACGAGGAGGAGGTTAATAATAAGTACGAACGAATTTTTTAACATGTGTTTGCTCTTGATTATGTAAAGCTATGTTTACCACGCAGATTTTTATAAATCAACCTTTGTTTGGTGGTTATTTTATCTAGCTGAATCTCACATCAATTTGAAGTTAATCAGTTTTTAAATCACGACTACCAATAAATTTTATTCTTCACACATTTTACTTAATAGACCGACTGCCATAATTGTATTTTGCGGCACGCCATTAAACTCTAAGGCATTGAATTCAAATGTATCGAGGTCATCAGATACCAAAAATTGAATGAGCGAGGTCACCGGTTTTTCACTCACTGTGATGCCTCCCTCCAAATTTACATAAGTTTTGCCATCGTCAGCAACTAGAGAAGTCCACGAAGGTGAGCTCATAAATCCCTCTGCCATTTGACCGACTGTCTTTTCAGGGCAACTGCTAAGGGCTCCATTTTTAACTGAATCAACTGCAGGATCTGACCAACAACCAATAACAAAAAATAAAATACTGAATATAAAAATAATTTTTTTCACCTTCAATCTCCTTTACTTATAATCATGATACCCCTAATTTGGTGGCTTGTATTGCTTAGTAAAGCTCTTATTCATCGTCATGGTTTGTCTACGGTGGTAAGGTATGCTGCTGGAATAAGCCCTAAAAGACCTCCAAGGAAAATAGCAAAAACTCCCGACAATAAAGCAACTAATACCAACCCAAAGCTGTGAGCTCGCTTCTTTTTAAATAAGATCAAAAAAGATAAAAGAAGGCAGACGCCTACCGCAATGTACTGCCCTATCACCATACCAACTTGAAAGCCCTTATTAAAATTCATTGAAGAATCAAAACCAGTGAAAAGAAAAGCTGATAACACTGCTATCAACATAACAAAAAGTAAATATGCAAAGTAGAACCCTACTGCTTCGACTGGAGTCCTTTTTATCTCTAACTTGAATAGGTTTTTGAACATAAAATAGATCTCTTAATGATTTATTAGTATTTAATATCAAAAAACATTAAAACGTATAGCAGTCAAAAGTAGATAAGTCAAAAAATTCGTCCGCATCGTTAGATTGATCACTTTCCCCCCTTTGTCTGCGGATCAATTTTACTACGATATGAATCGCCACTAGTTCACTAGACACTCAGTAGCCTCGTTTTTAAATCGTTTCTCATACTCTACTGGTGAAAGCTGATCATTAAAACCATGTCGGCGTTTCACGTTGTAAAACATTCCGATGTAATCAAAAATATCACGACGTGCATCATCTCGATTTGAGTACACCTTTCGTTTAATACGCTCACGCTTTAGAAGTTGGAAGAAGCTTTCTGCAACCGCGTTATCGTGACAGTTTCCGCGACGGCGCATGCTTCCTTCTAAATTATGACTTTTAAGGAATGTACTCCAGTCGTGACTCGTATACGGACTTCCTTGATCTGAGTAAACGGTAACGATTTGTTGGAGATTTCTCCGCCATACCGCCATGAGGAGCGCATCAAGCAATAACTCTTTGGTCATTCGTTGTTGCATCGATCAACCGACCACGCGACGCGAG
>CAYPET010000079.1:0-2666 GCA_964409905.1 uncultured Chitinophagaceae bacterium
AGACATGGAAGGCAACGAGACCGGCTCGGTAGCGACGGTTGATGCTAATGGACCACTGCGCGCGCTGGCCTTCAAAATCATGGACGATCGCTACGGCGCTCTGACTTTTACCCGAATTTATTCCGGCACCTTGAACAAGGGTGACACGGTTCTTAACACCTATACCGGCAAGACCGAGCGCATCGGCCGCATCGTTGAAATGCACGCTGATTCTCGCGAAGAGCTAGACGTTGCTCAGGCCGGCGACATTGTCGCGCTGCTGGGTATGAAGAATACCCAAACGGGCCATACGCTCTGCGATCAAAACAATCCAGCAACACTGGAACCCATGGTATTCCCAGATCCCGTGATCTCAGTGGCCATCGCGCCTCGCGACAAGGCCGGTGCAGAAAAGATGGGCATCGCACTGTCGAAAATGATTCAGGAAGACCCTTCCTTCTACGTTGAAACGGACGAAGAGTCTGGTGAGACCATCATGAAGGGCATGGGCGAGCTGCACCTGGACATTAAGGTAGACATTCTCAAGCGCACCCACGGTATTGAAGTCGATGTGGGCAAGCCCCAAGTTGCCTACCGCGAGACCATTACCCAGCGTATCGAAGATACCTACACCCACAAAAAGCAGACGGGTGGCTCTGGTCAGTTCGCCAAGATCGACTATGTGATTGAGCCCGGCGAAGTTGGCAGCGGATACGAGTTCGAGTCCACGGTAACCGGCGGTAACGTTCCCCGTGAATTCTGGCCCGCGGTAGAAAAGGCGTTCGGTGTGAGCATGGATGAAGGCACATTGGCTGGCTTCCCGCTGCTCGATGTCAAGGTCACACTGACCGACGGCGGCTTCCACGCTGTTGACTCATCGGCCATCGCCTACGAACTGGCGGCCAAGGCCGCATACCGTCAGTCGGTGCCCAAGGCGAAGCCACAGTTGCTAGAGTCTGTAATGAAGGTTGACGTGTTCACACCCGACGATCACGTCGGCGACGTGATCGGTGATCTGAACCGTCGCCGCGGCATGATCAAGTCGCAAGAGCCGGGCTTAACCGGCGTCCGCGTGAAGGCCGATGTTGCCCTGGCCGAGATGTTCGGCTACATCGGTGACCTGCGGACCATGACCTCTGGACGCGGTCAGTTCTCCATGGAGTTCTCGCACTACGCGCCTTGCCCGACCAATGTGGCGGATCAGGTGATTCAAGAGGTGAAAGAGCGCAAAGCCGCGAGCTAAGTTCTCAGCCTGCTAGCATCAGGGATGATCAAGGGCGCTCCGTTTTTTAGCGGCGCGCCCTTTTTTGTGCCAAGGTCTTCGCGTCGCCCAAGCATGCTGTTTTGTTCACAGCTGGGTTGGCTGGCTAGACGTTAAAGCGAAAATGCACCACGTCTCCGTCCTTTACTTCGTATTCTTTGCCCTCTAGGCGCCAACGACCCGCATCCTTTGCGCCGGCCTCACCGCCAAGACCGACGTAGTCCTCAAAGCCGATGACCTCGGCGCGAATGAAGCCTTTTTCGAAGTCGGTGTGAATGACGCCGGCAGCCTGAGGGGCTTTGGCGCCCACTGGAATGGTCCAGGATCGAACCTCGGATGGCCCGGCAGTAAAATACTGCTGCAGCCCTAGCAATTTGTAGCCCGCTCGAATCACCCGGTGCAGACCTGGTTCGGAAAGGTTCAGCTCTTGCAAAAATTCCGCCCGCTCCGCGTCATCTAGTTCTGCCAGCTCAGATTCGATTTTGTTGCTAACCACGACTACTTCGGCACCTTCAGCGTCGGCAATCTTTTGCACCACATCCACCAGCGGATTGTCCTGCAGCCCGTCTTCTGCGACGTTGGCGATATAAAGAACGGGCTTAGCTGTAATAAAGTGGAACTCGTGCAGCGCGCGTTTTTCTTCAACGCTGAAATCGATGCTGCGCACCGGGTCGCCGGCCTCTAGCGCTTCGGCGACACGCTCAAGAAGCAAAACCTTCGCCTTGGCATCCTTGTCTCCGGCATTGGCCACACGGCTCAGACGGTCCATGCCCTTTTGCAGCGACTCCAAATCAGCCAAGGCAAGTTCTGTGTTGATGATTTCAATATCATCGGCGGGCGATACTTTATTCGCAACGTGGATCACGTTGTCGTCTTCGAAGCAGCGCACAACATGAGCGATAGCCTGAGTTTCGCGAATATGGGCAAGGAACTGGTTGCCTAAGCCCTCACCCTTGGAGGCACCCGCGACCAATCCGGCAATATCTACAAACTCCATACTGGCGGGAATCACTTTCTGCGGATTCACAATATCGCTCAGCTGATGTAATCGTGGATCGGGCACGGGCACGACACCCGTATTGGGGTCGATGGTGCAAAACGGGAAATTCTCGGCGTCGATACCGGCCTGGGTTAGCGCATTGAACAACGTTGACTTGCCCACGTTCGGTAGCCCGACAATGCCGCAGTTAAATCCCATCATTTTCCCCTGATTTATGTTGTTGGTCATTGTGTTCGGCGCTTGGAGTGGTCGCGCCTTTTTGTTCTGGCGCGTGTAGCGCCGTCATAGCACTCTGCCAATTGCCGGCCAGCATGTCGCGCAAAATACCCTCGGACAGCTGTCCTGCGGCCGCGATCCTCGCGCGCTCAGCTTCGGTGGGGGTTTGCTGAGTGAGGTAGTAGTTCACTTGGTTTTTGTTGCCGGTAT
>CAYPET010000080.1:0-2643 GCA_964409905.1 uncultured Chitinophagaceae bacterium
GTGTAAAAACCCTGAGGTATGTTGTGAACTCGCGCTTCAACCAATAAATGCATTTAATTTGGATGCTTCAATTTTATTTTCTGACATATTAACAATACCAGATGCTTTTGGTTTGGGAGTTGAGTTCTTAGAAGGCGAAGGTCCAGTTTTTAAAAACCCAATCAAAACTCCTAAAGATATTTCTAGCTTGCCTGAATTTAATTCTGATGACTTATCTTATGTATATGAAGCTGTTTCAAATATTAAAAGAGCTCTACCAAAAAATATCCCTCTTATAGGGTTTTGTGGAAGCCCGTGGACTTTGGCGGCATACTCAATAGAGGGAAGATCCTCCAAGGACTTTAATTACACCAAGGATTTTATTAATCAAAATAATGATAGCGCGCATCTTTTTTTAGAAAAATTAACGAATGCTTGTTTTCTTTACTTAAAACAACAAGTGCAAGCAGGAGCTGATGTAGTACAAATATTTGATTCTTGGGCCAATTTATTAAATGCAAATCAATATGAAGTTTACTCAATGCGGTATATCAAAAAGCTCATTGCACTTTTAAAAGAAGATGAGCAAACATCAAATACACCCATAATTTTATTTGCAAGAGATCCAAGTTTTAATACAAACAAAATGACCGAATCAAATGCAGACTGTCTTAGCCTTTTCTGGAACATAGACAAAATAGATAAATCATTTCTTAAAGGAAAAGTAGCTCTTCAGGGCAACCTTAATCCAAAAGTTCTTCTTGAAGATAATGATTTAATTGAGGCTAAGTTAAACAAAGTGCTTGATATGTTTTCGAAATATCCAGGTTATATATTTAACTTAGGTCATGGAATTACGCCTGACATTAATCCAGATAAAATTAAATTTTTAACTGAATTAATAAGGTCTAAATAAAAATTTAGTTTTTTTCAGGCCAAAGTCTAATCAAGCCCTCTTGAGCACAAGAGGCAATTAGCTCGCCTGATTTAGAAAATATAGAACCCCTTGAAAACCCTCTAGCATTTTTAGTTATAGGACTATCTATTGAGTGCAAAAACCAATCATTTAAATCAAGTTTTTTATGAAACCAAATTGCATGATCAAGGCTGGCATTTTGCAGATTTTTAGTTAGAAAATTAACGCCTACGGAGTTATTAGCTGCAGCTAATAGACCCATATCAGATATATATAGAAGAAATGCTTGTTGAATGACTTGATCGTCTGGGATAACCCCGTTAGGTTTTATCCATGTATTTTTGTATGGAGGCATTCTTTTGGGTTCAAAGTAATCTTGAATCTCAACCGGCCTCATTTCAATTTCTCTTTGCCTCAAAAACATAGGCATATCTTTGCTGTCAATATTTAGCTTTTTAAGCAATATTTCTCTAATCTCTATCTCATCTTTAAGATCCTCAGGAGCGGGAACATCTGGAATTGAAATTTCATGCTCTAAACTGTCTTCATCTTTTTGAAACGAGATGGAGCAACTAAATATAGCCTCTCCATCTTGCAAAGCTTTAACATTTCTTGTTGTAAAACTTTTACCATTTCTAATTCTATCGACAGTAAAAATTATCGGCTTATCCATATCACCCGGTCTTAAGAAATAAGAATGAAAAGAATGAGCATAATGTTCAACATCAATCGTTTTATATGCAGCTATCAAAGTTTGAGCCATTACTTGACCTCCAAAGACCCTTTTCCATCCTACATTTTTACCGGTCCAACTATAAATATCCCTATCAACTCTGTTTAAACTAAAGAGATTAAGAGATTTTTCAAGAAGGTTTTGTCTTTCAGTCATTATGTTTTTCCAGGTATAAAATTATTTTGATTAGTGTTTTAATTATAGATACTCATCTTACATGGTTTGTAAAAAAACTAGAACTTTCATATACCAAAAAGTATGATGTCAACCTAATTTACTAAAGTATGAATAATGACCATTAATAAAAGTATTGAATTACCTACCAAACCTAACGAAAAATTAGAAGTATCTGATGTCTTTAAAATAGATTCAAAAATTTCTGTTAAAGGTTTTAAAGAGAAAACCGAATGGGTTCCAGAAATTGATGAGGGGTATATCTTTGATAAAGAAACAACATTATCGATCCTTGCAGGATTTAATCATAACCGAAGGGTTATGGTTCAAGGTTTTCATGGGACAGGTAAATCTACTCATATAGAACAAATTGCAGCTCGCTTAAATTGGCCATGTGTAAGAATTAATTTGGATAGTCATATAAGTAGAATAGATTTGCTTGGAAAAGATGCTATTAAGCTTAAAGATGGAAAACAAATAACTGAATTTCAAGAAGGATTGCTCCCATGGTCTATACAAAATCCTGTGGCACTTGTCTTTGATGAATATGATGCTGGAAGACCAGATGTTATGTTCGTTATACAAAGAATTCTTGAAGTAGAAGGCAAATTAACTCTACTTGATCAAAATAAAGTTATTGAACCACATCCATCTTTTAGATTATTTGCTACAACAAATACAGTAGGTCTTGGTGATGTAACTGGTTTATATCATGGAACTCAGCAAATTAATCAGGGCCAAATGGATAGATGGCATATTTTATCTACTTTAAATTATCTTGATGTTAATCAAGAACTAAAGGTAGTTTTATCTAAGGTTGGAGAATTAAAAACAACTAAAA
>CAYPET010000081.1:0-2262 GCA_964409905.1 uncultured Chitinophagaceae bacterium
CTGGTTCGTATTCGATTGTGGCCAGTTCTTGAAGCGGAATCTGCGAGCCGTTAGGTAAATTGATGTACAGATTTCTGATGTCATTTATGTCAGTTCGGTTCTGCTCGTCGAGCCTAACGACCAAGTCAAAACGCTTTTCGCCTTCAAAAATGACCCCTGCATATCCGCCAGCAAAAGCAGACTGTACCATTGTATTGAGTTGGTCGATACTCACGCCATACTGTGCCAGTTTGTTTCGATTGTATTTTATTGTCATTTGGGGCAATCCAGAAGTTGCTTCTGCCCTCATATCGCCTATACCTTCAGTACCTACTATGATTTTTGTAATCTCATCGGCCTTTGCAGCAAGTACGTCTATATCCTCACCGTAAATTTTAATTGCCACATCTTCTCGAATACCCTCTAACAGTTCATTAAAGCGCATTTCTATAGGTTGGGTAAACTCATAATTTACGCCCGGGATAATGCTTACCGCTTCCTTCATTTTATCAATAAGTTCATCCTTATCATCGGCAGACACCCATTCGTCTTGGGGTTTTAGAATGACAAATACATCAGCGAAATCCATTGGCATCGGGTCTGTGGGCACTTCGGCCACACCGATACGGCTTACAATTTTCTCAACTTCCGGAAATTCGGCCTTTATAATGCGCTCTACTTTTGTAGTGGTCTCAATCGTTTCGCTAAGTGAGCTTCCGGGCTTGAGTATTGTGTGAAATGCAATATCGCCTTCATCCAGTTGGGGAATGAATTCGCCACCCATCCTTGTAAACATAAAAACGGTAAGGGCAAATATGGCGACGGCAATTCCAACAATCCATTTCCCTTTGTTTAAGGTCTTGACCAAAAGTGGTTCATACTTCCGCTGTACCCAATGCACAAAACGGTCACCCCAAGATTTTTTTTCTGTTTTGGGTGGTTTTAAGAATAAGGCAGACATCATTGGAACGTATGTCAGGCAAAGAAACATAGCGCCAATCATTGCAAATATGAATGTCAGCGCCATCGGTTTAAACATTTTACCCTCGATGCCTTCCAGAGCCAATATGGGCAAGAACACAATAAGTATTATCAATTGCCCGAAGAAGGCAGCGTTCATCATCTTTTTTGATGCATTGGCAGCTATCTCATCACGTTTTTCCTTGTTTAAAGACTTCTTTTTTAGGATATAGCTACCCATTAAGAATACGCTGGCTTCAACGATAATGACCGCACCATCTACGATGATGCCAAAATCAATAGCACCCAAACTCATCAAGTTCGCCCATACGTCAAAAACATTCATAAGGATAAATGCAAACAGCAGGGATAAGGGGATGGTAGAAGCCACAATGAGACCACCACGCCAGTTTCCTAAAAGGAAAACAAGTACGAAAATCACGATAAGCGCACCTTCGAGTAGATTGTTACGCACCGTGCCGGTTGTTTCACTTATAAGCTTACTTCTGTCCAATAAGGGCTGAATGACAACCCCTTCGGGAAGGGATTTCTGTATTTCGGCCATCCGATCTTTCACACGCACAATAACCTCGTTCGAGTTTGCCCCTTTAAGCATCATAACAAGACCGCCAACGACCTCGCCTTCGCCGTCCTGCGTCAAAGCCCCATAGCGCACGGCAGAACCAAAGCGCACATCTGCAACATCACTTATGGTAATAGGCACACCATTTTCATTTTTGATGACGATTTTTTTAATATCATCAAGGCTTCGCACCAAACCTTCGCCTCGAATGAAGTTCGCCTGATGGTTTTTCTCGATGTACGCACCACCTGTATTTTTATTGTTCGCTTCCAATGCTTCGAACACATCGGTAATAGTAAGGCCGATTGCCTTTAATTCATTAGGGTCGACGGCCACCTCATATTGCTTTATTTTTCCGCCGATGGCATTAATTTCTACAACACCAGGCACCATTGCCATTTGCCGTTGCACAATCCAATCTTGCATTGTACGTAAATCGGATAATGAATATTTATCTTCAAATATTTGTTTTGTATTTCCTAATTATTCTTTCACTCTTTCAACTAATATATATTTTAATTGTGCAACATCTTTAGGTGCATTTGAACTCATATCAATTAAACTTGTAAATTTATTTCTTGCATCATCTATTGTTTGAAATAAATTATTAATGCCTTCTTGATTTAAACCTTTTTTCTTTAAAGTATCTGTTAATGCTTCTTTTGCAGGTCTTGGTATTGCTTCGTCAAATTTACCAGAAAACATAGTATCATTTATTTCTTTTAATAATAATTGCTTTT
>CAYPET010000081.1:2272-2628 GCA_964409905.1 uncultured Chitinophagaceae bacterium
TTATCTTCAAATTCAGGTTCTACCTTTAAGGTATATTGGTACACTTCCCCCAAACCTGTTGAAATTGGCCCCATACTTGGCTGTCCAAAACCCTCTGGGATTTGTTCACGTACTTCGGTCAGTTTTTCAGAAACAAGTTGACGCGGTAAATAGGTACCCATATCATCGTCAAAAACGACGGTTACTACGGAAAGGCCAAAGCGAGACACCGAACGAATTTCCTTTACATTGGGCAAGTTGCTCATTGCAACTTCGACGGGATAGGTTACGAATTGCTCAATATCTTCCGTTCCCAGATTAGGGGATTGTGTGATGACCTGTACTTGGTTATTAGTAATATCCGGCACGGCATCAAT
>CAYPET010000082.1:0-2627 GCA_964409905.1 uncultured Chitinophagaceae bacterium
GGCCCTCGGCCTTAATAAGTCGACGCAGAATTTGAATACGCTGCTCTCGAGCCATCTCGGGGGCCGAGCGCACCGACTCCATGCGGCTCATAATCCAATGCCGCTGCTCGGTATCCACGATATGCATAAACTCGGCACCGATGGTATTGCAATACGTGCGCTCTAGGGCACCGACAATTTGTTTCAGACTGGCGTCGCTGGTGCCCAAATAGAGCGAGCCAACTTGGAATACCGTGTCGAGATCGGCAGCGCTTAGCTGATGGAAGCCCAACTCCAAATCGGGCACGGGATCTCGCTCTTGTAGGCCCAAAGGATCGAGCTTTGCCTTCTGATGTCCCCGCTGACGATAGGCCCCTATCAGTTGCAGGACACGGACTTGTTTACGCTCGTACTCGGTAGCTTGTGCATCATGGGCAACCGTCGCCTCGGTACGCACTCGCATCTTGCCGATTTTGGCAAATTGATCGCGCACCACCGAGTGGGGTACATCCTGCAAGCTCAACGCTTGTGTCGCCACCTTCGGCAGTCGGTCAAAGTAATCGCGCCACTCAGGTGGAATGCCGTTGGGGTCACTAATATAAGTCTCATAAAGAGACTCAACGTAGGCCGCGTTGGTACCGGCAATATGGGAGCTGCTCCAGAGCTCCAACATGCTGGGCATAGGGGAAGCTTTCGTCATAACGAACCTCGTCGAGCGAACGATCAATTGAGTGATAGTGTAGCTGCTGAGGTAGCGGGATTTAAGGGATAACGGTGGTTTCGATCGGTAAGATCGACGATTTTAAGCGTTTATTTGTCACAATAGTCACTTGAAGACTGTATCCCATAACCCTTAGGAATGGATTTTAGGGATGCACCAAAAAGGGGCGCCGCAGCGCCCCTTACAGAATTGAGTGAATTCAGGTTGCTCGGTTTAGCAGCATGGTGCGGATGTGGCCAATGGCTCGTGTCGGGTTGAGCCCCTTGGGACAAACATTGACGCAGTTCTGGATACCATGGCAACGAAACACACTGAAGGGGTCGTCAAGTTTAGCCAGCCGAGCATCTGTAGCGGTATCGCGGCTGTCAGCGAGGAACCGGTAAGCCTGTAGCAACCCGGCCGGCCCAATAAAGCGATCGGGATTCCACCAAAACGACGGACAGCTGGTGGAGCAGCAAGCACACAGAATGCACTCATATAAACCGTCTAGCTTGGCTCTATCTTCTGGGCTTTGAAGACGCTCAATGGCAGGCGCTGGGGTGTTGTTTTGCAAGAACGGTTGAATTTTCTCGTATTGGGCGTAGAACAAGCTCATATCGACCACCAGGTCCCGTATAACGGGCAACCCCGGCAGCGGACGAATAACCAGCTTATTGCCCTTCACGGTCTCCGAGAGTGGTGTGATGCACGCGAGACCATTTTTGCCGTTGATGTTCAGGCCATCTGAGCCACACACACCTTCACGGCAACTGCGCCGATAAGTAACACTGCTGTCGTGATCTGCTTTGATCATTTCAAGTACGTCGAGCACCATGAGGTCTCTTCCGGCAGTATCTACCTGGAATTCCTGCATGTAAGGGGCACTATCAACCTCGGGGTTATAGCGGTAAATGCTGACCTGCAACATTTTCGATTCTCCTAACAACGATTAGTAGGTGCGAATTTTGGGCTGGAAGGTATCGACGGTTCGGGGCGTAAAGTTTACACCGCGCTTGCTCACGCGCTTACCTTCCTTATGATAGAGAGAATGGCACAGCCAATTCTCGTCATCTCGCTCGGTGAAATCCTCACGGGCATGGGCACCGCGGCTCTCATTGCGGGCCTCGGCGACAACAGCAGTTGCCTCTGCCACTTCAAATAGATTTTGCAATTCGAGGCACTCAATGCGAGCTGTGTTGAAAGCCTTCGACTTGTCGTCAAGCGCTACGTTTTCGACGCGCTCACGCAAGGCTTCCAGCTTCTTGATGCCCGCCTGCATGAACTCACCCTTGCGGAAGACGCCGAAGTGGTTCTGCATGATGCCCTGCAGCTCCTTGCGCAAGGCAGATACGTTCTCTCCACCCTTTCGCTCATTCAGCGATACCAAAGCAGCATTCGCGGCATCGATATCGCTGGAGCCGGCGTCTCGCATTTCAATACCGTCACGCAGCGCGTTTTCAATAAAGATACCGGAGGCGCGACCAAACACCACCAAATCAAGCAATGAGTTTCCACCCAAACGGTTGGCACCGTGAACAGATACACATGCCACTTCACCACAGGCGTACAGACCGGGAATAATGTGATCATTACCGTTGGCATCGACGGTGAGCGCTTGGCCGTGAACGTTGGTAGGAATACCGCCCATCATGTAATGGCATGTCGGCACCACAGGAATGGGCTCTTTTACAGGATCCACGTGGGCAAAGGTTCGGCTCAGCTCACAAATACCCGGTAGACGCGACTCCAGAACCTCTTCACCGAGGTGATCTAACTTGAGTTTCACGTGATCGCCATGCTCACCGCAGCCTCGACCTTCAAGGATCTCGAGGACCATGGAGCGCGCTACAACATCACGACCAGCAAGATCTTTGGCATTGGGCGCGTAGCGCTCCATGAAACGCTCGCCATCTTTGTTAATGAGGTAACCGCCCTCACCCCGACAACC
>CAYPET010000083.1:0-2586 GCA_964409905.1 uncultured Chitinophagaceae bacterium
AAGGATCAGGATTGTTTTCAGACCAGTGGTTGTCACTAATGATATTAAGCGCATTTCTTTCATTTATAAATGGTGCGATATTGGTTGGCTGAATAAAAAAGGAAGATTTTGCCGCCCCTTGGAAAAAGAAAGAAAAATCAATGTTTTTATAGCCCATGGATGCTCCAAAACCATATACAATTTCAGGAACAAAAGGATCACCAATTGGTGCTTTGTCTAGCTCGCTAATTTTACCGTCGCCATTTAAATCTTTATACTTGATGTCACCTGGTAGATATGCATTCTCATTCGATGAAAGCCCGTTAAACTGCTCTGGGGAATTGAGAATATCTTCTTGATCTATAAAAAGACGTTCCGCAATGTAGCCTCTAGGTTGATTTGTATGATAACCTATTGCACTTAGATAGCCAAAGGGGTATTGTGGCTCATTCTTAACCACAACCTCGTTTGTTGCATAGGTAAATGTACCTCTTGCCGTGAGATAAAATCCATTGGCGAAAGACTGGTTGTAGTCAATGGCAATATCCAAACCTTTGGATTGAACCTGTCCAGAATTACTGCTAACTACAGATGTAAGCCCTGCCGTGTCGGGATAAACTGGACGCTCCTCGTATATTTTTTTTCTGTTTTCTATAAAATAATCAAACTGCAATACAAGGCGTTCTTTTATTCCCAGTTCTACACCATAATTGGTTTTTTCAGCAACTTCCCAAGTAACATCAGCGTTAGGGTAGCTGTTAATGTTGTATCCGTTATAGTAGTTGTTATAATCGGCACCCCAAGCATAACCACGACCACCATCGCCCAGATTAACATCTGATAAATAGAAAAAACGAGAACTTCCAATGTTGTCATTCCCAACAAGTCCAAAAGTGTATTTTAGTTTTAGCAGTGAAATAGACGGGAATGTCTTTTCGAAAAAACTTTCGTTGGAAACAATCCACCCCAAACCTGCAGAGGGGAAAAACCCAAAGCGATGGTCTTTGGCAAACTTTTCAGAGCCATTATATCCAAAGTTTAGCTCTGCAAAATAACGATCGTCATATCCATAGGTTCCCCTGCCAGAAATCCCCATATTTCTTGCAGGCAGCGAAGCAAATACAGAACTGTTTGAATACTTATTTAGCGCTTCATTGAAGTTAAACACCAGTAAGCCACCCACTTGATGCTTGTCATTAAAAAATCTGTCGTATTGAGTGGTAAACTCGTAGTAATAGTTACTGTTTACTGCATTGGAAGTACTATTGTTACTTAAAAATTCTGTGCCTTCTTGAATTTGGTATATTCTATTGACCAATCCAAGCTCAGTTTCTGACTCCGAAATCCCATAATAAAATGGGTTAAAGCTGCGTTGGTTTTCAGTAGCAGAATAGCTTTTTACAGCAACTAATGCTCTAAAGGACAGTCCTTCAGTAATAAAATCCAATTCTTGTTTGATTTGCACCTGAGACAAAATGGTAGAACTAAATCGATCTTTATAGCCGCGTACCATATCTGCATAGGGGTTGGGAAACCCACCATTTCCTTTGTTCCCGAAAAGCGTATGGTTGTATTGGCTAAATTGGTTATCAAAAGTGTAATACTTTGGGAAATTTACAGGATTTGCCTGCATGACTTTCCCAAAAATATCATTTGCGCTGTCGATGGGTCCGTTATAACGCTCAAAGAATGAATTGAACTTTACAGATATTTTGGTTGTTTTGGTTAGGTTTATATTCACATTTGCACGAAGGTTAGACCGGTTAATGTCAATATTGTTATTGAAATTGTTCAAAGGGTCCACTTTAAGCAGCCCTGTGTCGTTTGTATGCGAAACGGATAGGTAGTATTGTGATACGTCTCCACCTCCATTAACATTCAGGTTGAACTTTTTGTTTATGGTGTTATTTTTAAATAATTCGTCGTACCAATTTAGATTTGGGTAAATATTAGGGTCCGGGGTGTTTCGAGTTGCCTCAATTTTATTTTTACTGTAATAAAGAGGAGCAGAAGGATCACGCATGCGAAGTGCACTGTTATAAAGTTCCATATAACTGACGCCGTCTAAAAAACTTGTGATTTGTGTTGGGGCTGAAAACTTATTTTCATATCGAAAAGCTACTTTTGCTTTTCCTTTTTTACCTTCTTTTGTAGTCACTAAAATAACCCCATTAGCACCCCGCGCACCATAAAGAGAGGTGGCTGTAGCATCTTTCATGACAGAAAAACTGGCAATGTTGTCCGGTTCAATGCGTGCTAAGTCGTTTGTGGTTACTTCTAATCCATCAATAAGGATGAGCGGGCTATTTGAATAACCGAAGGAGGTAACGCCTCGTACAAAAAATTCAGCATTGTCTGCGCCAGGCTCACCTGAACGTTGATACGAAATTACACCTGAAATTCTGCCGGCCAGTGAAGCAGTAAGGTTTGAGTTGGGTTGATTTAATTCGGCTGGTTTTATAGTATTAATGGAGCCGATAACACTATTTTTCCTTTGCTTTTGGAAGGCTACTACTTGTACTTCTTCGAGAGCTTCTGCACTTTCAGATAGGATTACATCCAAATATCTTTTGTTGGCAATAGCAATGATTTTGGTTTCAAATCCGA
>CAYPET010000084.1:0-2548 GCA_964409905.1 uncultured Chitinophagaceae bacterium
AATCACAGTGTCTGTCATTGGTGCTTTGAACAGATTCCTTTAGAAGATTTTTTAATCACGCTGCGGCGATTGGGTATCGGTGCCATTGATCTTGTAGGGCCAAAGGATTGGCCGCTTCTTAAAAAGCATAATATTCATTGCTCCATGTGTAATGGGGCAGAATTAGGCTTAACAAAGGGGTTTAATAATCCTAAATATCATACACAGCTCATTGAAAATTATTCTCGACTCATTCCAATGGTTGCCCAAGCAGGTTATACCAATCTGATTTGCTTTAGTGGCAATCGCGACGGGATGAGTGATGAAGAAGGTCTAGTCAATTGTGTCACCGGCTTGAGTAAGATTTTGCCAATTGCAGAGGCCCATGGCGTTGTTTTGCAAATGGAATTATTTAATCAAATAGACCACCCAGATTATATGTGTGATCACTCCAATTGGGGCATTGAATTATGTAAAGCCCTTGGCAGTGATTCTTTTAAATTGCTTTATGACATCTACCATATGCAGATTCAAGAGGGAGATATTATAAGAACAATTCAAAATAATCACCAATACTTTGGTCATTACCACACGGCAGGGGTTCCCGGACGCCACGAAATCGACGATTCACAAGAATTGTATTATCCTGCGATAATGAGAGCTATTGCCGCAACAGGCTTTGAAGGTTATGTCGCTCAGGAATTTATCCCCACCTCGGATGATCCAATAGCCTCTTTAGTGAAGGCTGTTGAGATTTGTGATGTCTAAAAATAAACTGCTTTTCTGGGATTAATCGAAATTGCTCCTGATGTAATCCTTAAACTCTTGCCAGTTTTCTTTGTTTAGTCGATAGCGCATGCGGTCTTCAGAAATACTGCCTTCGATAAGCCCTAAAGCACGTAACTCTTGAATGCCTTTTTGAACCGCTTCTTTCGGAAGTTTGAGATGGTCTGCTAGACAACTTTTCTGCCAATCATCACTAGCGGTCAGAGACTCAAGTATGGCTACTTTGATAGGATGCGCCATCGCAGAAGCGGCAGCAGCCAATTTAATTTGATTTTCAGTAAACATTCGGCAGGTTAGGGCATTTAATTATTCGAATTTACAAAATAAGTAAAAAAATATTGTTTTCAATGTTTTTTGACTTTCGGATAACTATTAAAACTCTATACTTTATTTAGTTAGCTATTATTCTAATTGAATTATGATTCAATGTTATCCAAATAATGCATCCAATTTAAGAGTCTGATGTGGCGGAGTATAAGTCAAAGTAAAATAAGACTTCCATAGGCACCTCAAGAGCCATGGACAATCTCATGCCGAGTTCCAAGCTTGGATTATAACGATAGCTTTCTATTGATATTATTGTTTGTCGACTTACCTTGAGATAATCCGCAAGTTTTTGTTGTGACCAATCCTTTTGTAATCGGTATTCTTTGACGCGATGGCGAAAGATCATAAAGAATTCACTTTAAATATTGTACTTTTAAATGAAGTTATGCTGCTCAAGTATTGAAATTGCTTTGTAAATATAGTGATTTTAGTGTAAAGCATTGTTTACATCTCAAGAGTAAAGTGTGCTTTACCTAAAAAATGTAAAGTAAGCTTAACTAAAACAGTGTGTGCTGAAACAATAAAAATTCAAACTCCAGCCCGATGAAAAGAAGAACATTTGTAAAGCTTGGAAGTGCCGCTTACGCAGCGAGTCTCTTGCCGTTTTCATGTATGAGTCAGAATGAATCAAAGGCCAAAATGGGGTTACAATTATATACGGTCCGTGATGCGATGGAGCGTGATGTATTGGGTACATTGAAAGCCCTCAAAGTTATGGGCTACACTAATTTTGAATCATATGGGTATGACGCATTGAATAAAACCTATTATGGGATGAGTCCAGAACAATTCAAGAATATGCTCGATGATCTCGAATTGTCCACGGATAGCGGCCACTATGGCTTTGCTGATTATTTATGGTCTTCGAAGGAAGAATTGCTTGCCTATACAGATGCTTGCATTGAAGGGGCTTCGCGACTTGGAGATGAATTTATTGTATGGCCTATTGTTCGCGAGGCCGATCGGAATTCTGAGGGGTTTAAAAAGTTGGCAGAACAATTGAGTATTATTGGAGAGCGGGCTTCAGCGGCGGGTATGGGCTTTGCTTATCATAATTTTGGTTATGAGTTTGTGCAATACGATGAATTTATGCCCTATCAATACATCATCCAACAAACGGATCCCGCTAAGGTCAAACTTGAAGTTGATTTTTATTGGGTAGCCCGTGCAGGGGTATATACCCCCAAGGAAATAATTGAACTTGCCCCAGGACGCTTTCCACTCTGGCATATTAAAGATATGGATAAGGTAACTCAAGATTATACGGAACTTGGAAATGGGTCAATCGATTATAAACGTTTGATGCCGGACCCCGATCGAGCGGGTCTTAAGCACCACTATATTGAACAGGGGGGTAATTTTGCTCAAGATTCGATGAGTAGTGTGGCGCAAAGCGCGCAGTATTTTAAAAAGGAATTGGCGCATCTACTTTAAAAACTACTGATGAAAAAAATAG
>CAYPET010000085.1:0-2536 GCA_964409905.1 uncultured Chitinophagaceae bacterium
AGCATGTGGCCAAAGTGCGGGTCGAGGGTGTTCCGGAGGAACAGGTCCAGTTTGATTTCGATTACGCACAGCTGCGCCAACTCGGCGTACCTTTTTATCGCATCGTCGAGGCCATCAACAGCGCATCGGGACTCTTCCCCGCCTCTATGATGGAGTCGGGTGATCAGCGGATGCGCATCGATATTCCGCTGGAGCGGAGCGAGGCAGTGCTCGAGGAACTGCTGCTTGCTCTGCCCGGCGAGACGTCCATGATTCGCCTAGGCGACGTGGCCAGCGTCTCCCGCGAAGAGACCAATCTGCCCTCACTGATCGTGCGACACGAAGGGCAGCGCATTTTCGCCCTCGGGATTGCCATCAACGAAACCCAGAACGTCGTTCGGGTGGGCAAGGCGGTGGAAACGCGACTGCTTGAACTGCAGCAGCTCCTGCCTGTGGGCATCGAGATGATTCCGCTTTTTGAGCAGCATCGCCTGGTTGACCGATCGATCGGTGAATTTCTGCTGAACCTCACCGCCTCCATCACCACGGTCATCGCCGCGCTATGTCTGTTTATGGGTTGGCGCGCGGGTGTGATGGTGGGCGCAGTGCTGTTACTGACCGTCACCGGCACTGTCGGCGTGATGGCCGCTGCAGGGATTGAGCTACAGCGGATTTCGCTGGGCGCCATGATGATCGCGATGGGCATGCTGGTCGACAATGCCATCGTGGTGACAGAGGGCATGATCACCCGGATCAAGCAGGGTCTCAGCCCCCGGGAGTCGGCCATCGCTGCGGTGGCCACGACGCGCTTCCCTCTGCTTGCGGCCACGGTTATCGGAATTGCCGCCTTTGCCCCCATTGGCCTGTCGAACGACTCAACGGGTCAGTTTCTGGGGTCGTTGTTCACGGTTTGCGGCATATCGCTGCTATTAAGTTGGGTCCTGGCGATTACGCTGGTGCCGTCCATCGGGTTGGCACTCCTGACCGCCGTGCAGGAGGCTGTGCCCGAGAGTCGCCTTTACGCCGGGCCGGTTTTCGCGGGATACCGCAAACTCATGGCATGGGGAATTGACCGGCGCGGCTGGACCACGCTCGCCCTGCTGGCCGTCATGTTATCGAGCATTGTCGGCTTCACGCAGCTGAAACAAGGGTTTTTCCCGGCAACCAGCACGCCGCTGTTCTTTGTGGATCTTTACCAAACTCAGGGTACCGATATCCACGCCAGCGATCGCATGGCTGATCGCGTGCGCAAGCGGCTGCTCAGCCTTGAGGGCGTGACCGAAGTCTCAACCTGGGCGGGGCGAGGACCCGTTCGCTTCACCATGATTCTGCTCCCCGAGCGCCCCGACCCCGCCTATGCGCAGCTGGTGGTGAACGTCGACGATGTCGAAGCTGTGACGGGGCTGATGGCGCAAACAGGTGAGCTGATTGCGGCCGAATTTCCCGAAATTCATCACATGGTGCGGCGCCTCGAGTTCACCAGTAGCACCGCGAGCAAAATCGAGGCGCGCTTTTATGGGAGTGACCGCACCGAACTGCGCGGGCTCGCAGAGCAGACCATGCGGCACTTCATTGAGCATAGGCTGATTGATCGCAAGATCGACTGGCGTGAACAACGGCTATCACTGGCCGTGATTCCAGATCACGCCCGGGCACGACGCGCAGGCATTCAGTTACCCGACGTCTCGAGGGGTGTGGAGTCGAGCACCGTCGGCACCCCTGTCGGTGTACTGCGCGATGGTGACAAGCCCGTTCCCATTGTCGCGCGCATCATGCCGCTGGCAGAAACCGCGACGGACCTGCTTGAACGCGATCTCTGGAGCGAGAGCACCCAGTCGTTTGTATCGGCGAGACAGGTGGTGTCAGCCGCTGCACTCCGCGCGGAGGACAGCTTCCTGATGCGGCGCAACCGAGTCCGCACTATTACCGTCCAGGCGAACGCGCCCCCGGGTGAAACCGCTACCAGCGCGTTCAATACTATCCGTGGCGACATTGAATCTATCCCACTACCGCCAGGTTATGGACTTGAATGGGGCGGCGAGTACGAGTCGATGAAATTAGCCAACGACATGGTCATCTCGCGCTTCCCGATCGCACTGCTGGTGATGATCATTGCAACCTTGATGCTGTTTGGCAGCGTGCGGCAAATGCTGGTCACCTGGATGACCGTGCCGCTCATTATGGTGGGTGTCTTTGTCGGGCTTTTTGTGACCGACCTCTCTTTTACCTTCCCCGCGATGCTGGGTCTCCTTAGTCTGGTGGGCATCTTGATCAAAAACTGCGTGATCATGGTGGAAGAGATCAATCTGCGCTCTGCTGAACAGGGCCTGAGCCAATATGCACTGGTGTCAGCCTGTGTGAGCCGCCTGCGTCCGGTGCTGTTGGCAGCAGGCACGACTATCGTCGGCATGGCGCCGCTCTTGAGAGATGATTTCTTTCGCGAGATGGCGGTGTCGATCATGGGCGGGCTGGCCTTTGGCTCGGTGCTGGCCCTGATCGCCGTGCCCGTTTTCTACGCGCTGCTGTTTTCCATGGGAAAGAGCAGCAAAGTGGTCTG
>CAYPET010000086.1:0-2494 GCA_964409905.1 uncultured Chitinophagaceae bacterium
AGTTTGCAAGCGCGGTATTATTGGAATTACGTTCTTAAATTAGAAAAAACAGAGCGATTCCGTTGATGCAGTATCGCCGGCCGGTGGGGCGCGGTCCGTCATCGAAGACGTGTCCCTGGTGCCCACCGCAGCGCGCGCACTCGACCTCGACACGGACCATCCCATACGAGCGGTCCTCGTGCTCGGCGATCCGCCCACGCTCGATGGGACGGGTGAAGGAAGGCCAGCCGGTGCCGGAGTCGAATTTGTCTCGCGAGTGGAAGAGCGGCGCGCCGCAGCCCGCGCAAAAGAAGATGCCGGGCCGATGGTCCTCGTGGAGCGGGCTCGTGAACGCGCGCTCGGTCCCCTCCTCGCGGAGCACGTGGAACTGCTGGCGCGTGAGCCGCCGCTGCCACGCCTCGACCGAGAGGGAGAGCCGGTCACCGATGGGCGGCGCCGCCTCCTCGACATACGAGCGCGGCGTAGAGGGGCCCGGCCACGCGCCTGGCGCGCCGGAGACACGAGGGCTGTTGCTCGGTTGAGCGCGCGAGCACGCGGACGCGAGCGGCGTGGCCAAGAGCGAAAAAACGAAGCGACGGCGTAGCATGGGGCTCCCTGGCGATCAGTGGCCGGCGTCGTCGCCCCAGAGCGCGCGCAAGCGCGCGTCGCGCCCGCAACCGAGGCGGTAGCTCTGATAGCGACGCGGGTTCCTGCGGTAGAAGTCTTGGTGGTAGTCTTCGGCGATCCAGAATGGCGCCGCTTCGCGGATCTCGGTGACGACGGGGCGCCCGAGGCGCGCCTGCGCCGCCGCCTTCGAGGCCTCCGCCAGGCGACGCTCCTCGTCGGTCGCGACGAAGATCGCGGTGCGGTACTGCGCGCCACGATCGCAGAACTGCCCGTCATCCTGGGTGGGATCGACGTTGTGCCAGAAGAGCTCAAGGAGGCGCTCGTAGGAGACGAGGCCAGGGTCGTACACGACCCGCACCGCCTCGACGTGGCCCGTTCGGTGCGACGAGACCGCGTCATAGCTCGGCCCACGCTCGGGACCGCCGGTGTAGCCGGAGAGCACCTCGCCCACGCCCTCGGTGTGCTCGAAGGGCTTCTCCATGCACCAAAAGCAGCCGCCCGCGAAGACCGCGATCGCGAGGCCCTCGCGGGGCGACGTCGCCTCGCGCGTGGCGAGCTCCTCATCGGTAACAGAAGGGGTCGCGCCGTTGGCGGCGGAGCGTTCAGAGCTGCCGCACGACGCGGCGAGAAAGAAAACGAGTGCTCGGGTCATGGCGGTGCGGTGAGCGGTGCGGTGCGGTGAGCGGTGCGGTGCGGTGAGCGGTGCGGTGAGCGGTGCGGTGTGCGGTGCGGTGTGCGGTGCGGTGAGCGGTGCGGTGCGGTGCGGTGAGCGGTGCGGTGTGCGGTGCGGTGAGCGGTGCGGTGAGCGGTGCGGTGAGCGGTGCGGTGTGCGGTGCGGTGCGGTGCGGTGCGGTGCGGTGCGGTGAGCGGTGCGGTTCGATGCGGTGCAGGCTCGCCCCGTGCCGCCCATGCGCGTTCTCTGGGGTCTCGAGAACTTCGCGGCCACCGGCCCTCCGGCCACCGACGCGGCAGCGGCGACCACCGATGGGTACGACGCACTTCATGCGCCGTTACGGCGGCAGAGCGCCCACGGGTCGGTGGGCCTCGCACCTCTCGGACGGCAGTGCGCGCGAATTGCCTCGATGCATGCGGACACGAACGGCCCGAAGCCACGCAGGCAAAGCACGCCGCGGCGTACCGATGAAGCCGCCATGCAACAGCTCGCACCGCACGCACCGCACGCCTCGCTCGGTTCACTCCCTCCGCCCCCGCCCCTGCACGACCCTACGTGCTGGACCATCGACGACGCCATCGGCGCCTTCGCGCACGCGGTGCCCCACGCGAGCGAGGCCGCGCAGGTCGCGATCTACGGCGCGCTCACGCGCATCTTCGACCCCGTCCGCTCACGCGCGGAGCTCGTCAACCCGAGCTCAATCGCCCACGCGACGCGGGCCTTCCCCGCCGAGCGCCGCCGCCTCGTGCTCTCGCTGCTTGCCTCGTTCTACGCCTTTGTCTGGCGCGCAGGGTTACTCGACGGACTCGAGCTTGGCCGACTGCTCCTCGCGATCGAGCGCGCGCGCCGCGGCCTCGGGCTCCGCGCGCGCGTGATCGCCCCCCCGGAGCCACGCCACGGCGAGCGGGCTGAGCCCGAGCTCCTGCGATTGGCCCTCGTGACCGAGGAGCTTCAGTTCTGGCGCCGCGAGCTTCGAGGTGTCGTCGATCTCGCGGCGCTGGCCTCCCTCGTCGCACACCTCGCGCGTCGCGATGGAGTCCCGTTGCGCTTCGAGCGCCTCGACCCCGACGCATGGGAGCGCGAGCTGCGCGCGGCAGGGCTCGCGCCAGTGGAGGTAGAGCGCCGCCTGGCTGCGGTCCGCGCGCTCGGCGACGTGTGCTCGCGTGCGGCGTGATCAGCACGGCGCGTGATGAGCACGCCGCATGACGAGGGCCC
>CAYPET010000087.1:0-2485 GCA_964409905.1 uncultured Chitinophagaceae bacterium
GTGAAACCGTAGCTCAACAGTCCCGCGACGACGGAACCAGCAACCAGGTGGCGCATGGCGGGATTAGCCCACATGGTGGCCGCGCTAGTAAGAATGGGAGGGGGAGGCAGCGGTGTTTCTGTTTCAAAGGTTCCCCTTGCAGGCTCTTGCAATGACCTGGCCATTACAGCGGCCAGTAATAAGCCGGGTGCACCCACGGATATCAGTGCAATGCGCCAGTTATAAGCCTCGGCGATAAGGCCGCCGCCTACAAATCCCAGCATCATGCCCAGGCTTCCCCCCAGCATCAGTATCGCCATGGCAAAGGCCCTGCGCTGGGGCGGGAAGTAGTCAGCGATAATCGAGTGGCTGGCAGGATTCACACCAGCCTCGCCAATACCCACGCCGATGCGCAGTATCAACAAACTGATGAATCCCGCCGCGAAGCCGCTCAGGGCGGTCATTATGGAGAAGACAACAAGGCTGACAATGATGATCCATTTGCGGCTGTGTTGGTCAGAAAGGCGTGCAATGGGTAGCCCCATGGTGGCGTAGAACAGGGCGAATGAAATGCCACCCAATAATCCCAGCTGGGTATCGCTTAGACCGAACTCTGCTTTTATATCAGGGAACAGTATCGACAGGATCATCCTGTCGCACATCGACAGGGTATAGGCCAGCATAAGCAGGGTCAGTGTCTTGCGATGCCCTGGTAGAGGCCTCATCACAAAACCCGCGCTCTTATAGAACGTAACACTCTCTCAAAGATCCCTCTTTCCCGGTGCGAAGGGTTTTTATCAGCAAACTGTATACGCGCATTACTTTTCATCATGCTGAGATATAAGGCGGGAAGGAAACGCTTCAGTCGCCAGATAGTTCTATCGCTAAAGCGAGTCCCGGCAAGAATATAGTGCTTGCCAATACGCGAATCGTTGTAAACGGTTGTGGCAATACTTTCTGCGGTAATGCCAGTTGCCGCATGGAGCCTGGCGGCTATCTTTGCTGCGTCGGGATTGTCACTGCGCATACCCTTAGCCAGATTGCTCTGAAAGAACGTAGGGCACACAACTGATACTTTTACCCCATAGGGATCGAGCTCACTCAGCAGTCCTTCAGACAAGGCCACCATGCCTGCCTTGGAGACGTTATAGGCCGACATGCTCCCCATATGTAATAGCCCGGCCATAGAAGCAACATTGATAAGGAGCCCTTTACTTTCTTTCAGCAGGGGTACGCAGACATGACAGCCTTTCACAGCCCCCATTAAATTGATGTCCACAGTCCACTGAAAGTCCTTTATCGAAAACGTATCAATATCACCGCTTGCTCCTACCCCGGCATTATTGATCAGGGCATCCAGTCCCTGCCAGCGCTCGGAAATTAGAACGACTAATTCCTGCCATTGGGTATCACTGGTGATATCGAGGTGCTGAAAAAAACAATCGTTGGCGTATTCCTCATTTAGATGGGCGGCAACCTTGATTCCCTCCTCATCCTGAATATCAGCAATACAAACGGACCAGCCCTCACTTGCATACTTTTTCGCCAGAGCCAGCCCAAGGCCACTCGCGGCGCCTGTAATAAGAATACGTTTCATCTAAAAGGCACTCCGGTATTTGTTAAAGAATAAGCTAAGAGATGGGGATTAAGATCTAAAAGGCTGCGTTTGGAGTTCCTCACTCGAGGCCACGTGTCTCGTCAATAGCCACCCTCTGAAAAAGAGCTGTACTCATGGTGACTCACTCTCTCGATAATCGATGGGCGTGGTCGAATTCCAGCGTTGGAAGGCTCTATGAAAGTTGGTGGCTTCGGTGTAGTTCAGGAGGTCCGCTATTTCCACGATGCTGAGTGACGTTTTGCGCAGATAGTTTTGGGCAAGCGTGTTCCTGATGTCATCGAGGACTGTCCGGAAATCTGTTCCCTCAGCCGCCAGACGGCGCCTGAGTGTTCGCTCGGTAACGTACAGTTGCTCTGCGACTTCAGAGATACTGAGAAAATTCCCGGCTGAATGAATGAGCAAGCGACGCACGAGGACGGTGGTTTCATCCGCCTCTGTCATTCCGCTGACCAATTCCTCGCACTGCTGGCTGAACAGCACGTTAGTCGTTGGGTCTCCGGTTCTTACCCGTTGGCGTAACCACCGATCGGGCATAAATATCTCGGTGTACTCTTGGTCGAACTTCATTGGGAATGGCCAGGTCTTGTGATACACGCCAAAGTGCACAGGTTTGGGGTAACTGAAACTGACCCTGACACCTTCAGCTGGCTTTGCGACTAGCAATTTATTTGCGTAGTTCATTTGAGAGAAAGCGAGTTCTGTGACGAGCATTTGCTGGTAAACGGTGCCGGCGTTTTGCTGCAGACGGAGGGTTATCCCATCTTTGCTAACTGATCGACGCCAGCTGCAAGCTTGTGGAAAAAAAGCGTGTCCATAGCGAAGGAACAGCTCTAAGGCGGCGCCCATATCAGAGCAGCTCATGAGGGCGAAACCGTAGGTACCATATCC
>CAYPET010000088.1:0-2416 GCA_964409905.1 uncultured Chitinophagaceae bacterium
CTCCTCACCCACTTTGTGGTCCGCGAAGACGCTCAATTGCTCTATGGTTTTGCAGAGGCCGAAGACAGACGATTATTTCGAGAGCTCATCAAAGTCAGCGGTGTCGGACCCCGACTCGCCTTGATCCTGTTGTCAGGCATGGATGCCAGGGCATTTGCACAGTGCTTACAGCGAGATGATCTGTCCGCGCTAGTGGCCTTGCCTGGTGTGGGTAAGCGCACAGCCGAGCGTCTGTTGGTTGAAATGCGAGATAAGGCGGGTAAATGGCTCGAAGAGCTATCTCCCGTGGTTGCCGGCCAAGCGTCGTTGGCTGCAATGCCATTACTCGATCACCGCGCTGAGGCGGAACAGGCGTTGATTGCACTAGGTTACAAGCCCGCGGAGGCCGCAAGATGGCTGTCTGCGGTTGATGACGCCGAGGTCACATCCAGCGCTGAGCTCATCCGACGCGCTCTTAAAGCCGCAGCACCGAGAGGTTAACGATGATTGAAACCGATCGGCTGGTGGCCGCTGAACCCCAGAGTAATGCCGACGAGGCAATCGATCGTGCAATTCGACCGAAAACCCTGAACGATTATCTGGGACAGCCGGTTGTCCGAGAGCAAATGTCTATATTTCTGGCAGCAGCCCGGGGTCGGGGTGAACCCCTCGACCATACATTAATTTTTGGGCCTCCCGGACTGGGTAAAACAACATTGGCGAGCATCATTGCCCACGAGATGGGTGTTGCACTTAAAACGACCAGTGGCCCAGTGCTGGAGAAAGCCGGTGACATCGCAGCATTAATGACTAACCTTGAGCCCGGCGACGTTTTGTTCATCGATGAAATTCATCGCCTGAGCCCTTATGTTGAAGAGATCCTGTACCCCGCCATGGAGGATTACCAGCTCGACATTATGATTGGTGATGGTCCAGCGGCCCGTTCAATCAAGCTCGACTTGCCGCCTTTCACCCTAGTGGGTGCCACCACCCGCGCAGGCCTGTTAACGTCCCCGTTACGGGACCGTTTTGGTATTGTGCAGCGGTTGGAATTTTATGGTGTTGAGGACTTGGCCAAGATCGTAGCCCGTTCTGCCCGTTTGCTCGACATCGCGATGGATGAGGGCGGCGCCCGTGAAATTGCCTGCCGTTCCCGCGGAACACCCCGAATTGCCAATCGCTTACTGCGCCGAGTGCGAGATTTTGCTGAAGTGAAAGCCGATGGACGTATTTCGTCAGATGTTGCTGAGCAGGCTCTGGATATGCTCAGTGTCGATCAGCGGGGCTTCGATCATCTCGACCGACGTCTATTGTTGATGCTTATTGAGAAATTTGATGGCGGCCCAGTGGGCATAGATAGCCTTGCCGCTGCCTTATCGGAAGAGCGTGGCACCCTCGAAGATGTACTTGAGCCCTACCTTATTCAGCAGGGTTATTTAATTAGGACACCGCGCGGTCGCATGGCAACACGCAGCGCTTATGCACACTTCAATATACCTATGCCCCGTGCAGATACACCTAACACACTGCCATTAGATTTTGAGCAAGGCGGTGGTGGTGGGGCCCAGTGAACCGGGAATTTCTCCTGCCGATTCGGGTCTACATTGAAGATACCGATGCCGGTGGCATCGTCTACTATGTGAATTATCTCAAGTACTTTGAGCGAGCCAGAACCGAGTTCATGCGAACCATTGGTTACGAAAAAGCGGCGTTTTTGGGTGGTGACGCGCTCTTTGTCGTCACAGATGTAGCCATTCGTTATCGCCAGTCTGCACGTCTCGACGATCTGCTTCAGGTATCTGCAGACGTTCACGCGGTGGGTGCAGCGACTATCGCATTTGCTCAAAAGGTATACCGAGAAGGCTGTTGTCTGGCGGAGGGAACGGTAACGATAGCGCTGATCGCTGCCGATACGGCACGTCCCAAGCGTTTACCGAAATCCCTAAGAACAGCATTGGTTTCTGAATCTAGCGAAAAATAGTACAGCCACTGATAGCAAGATGGAGTGAGTGAGTGAAGGACGAACTGGGTTTTCTTGAGCTGATACTGGGTGCCAGCGTCACCGTTCAAGCGGTCATGTTGCTGCTGGCTTTAACGTCTCTTGTGTCGTGGTACATGATTGCTCAACGCATCATGTTATTGCGTCGAACCGATGGCGACTCCTTAGCCTTTGAAGATCAATTTTGGTCGGGTATTGACCTAGCAAAGCTCTATCGCGAGGGTAATGTGGCGGTGAGCGAAGGCAATTTGCCGATTGGCCTCGAGAGCATCTTTCGGGCGGGTTTTAAGGAGTTTTCACGTCTCTCGATGCAGTCCGATATTGAAACGGAGGCTATTCTCGAAGGTGCAAAGCGGGCTATGCGCGTGGCCACGATGCGAGAGACCGAGCGGCTCGAAACCAACCTGCCATTTTTGGCCTCAGTAGGCTCCACCAGCC
>CAYPET010000089.1:0-2403 GCA_964409905.1 uncultured Chitinophagaceae bacterium
TGAGAGTGCTTAGAAAAATCCCTGTGATGAAACCTGCAGCCCAAAATGGGGAAAGCACTTCTGTATTGTGCTCCTTGGTTATAACCTATGGGAATGACGTAGATGTTAATGTTGTTTACATTCCCGAAAGACCTGCTTAATCTATAAGGGTGTTGACCAAAAAATGACTGTGGCCAGTAATGGCGAGAAACAATTAATTTCAGCTACTGAAAATCAAGAGCATTTAAAAAATGAAGTCATTCAATAAATAAAAAATGGCCACACTTTTAAGTATGGCCATTTTGTTTTTCTTGTAGCGAGAGCGAGACTTGAACTCGCGACCTCCGGGTTATGAATCCGACGCTCTAACCAGCTGAGCTACCTCGCAAGTAGTATTCGTGCAGTTTTAAAACAAAGTTGTAAATTAGTTTGCATCAGCAAAGCGGTTACACCTAATACTCTAAGGCAAAATTATGATGATATATACCCATGTTAGCAGCCATAACATTAGCGATGTGGTGAGTCCACTTGATTTGATGGTAAGTCGGTTTCGGATTCCCGAAAAAAGTTTAGATGAGCTCTCCTTTGGTCGGACACAGTTTCCGAATAACCGCAATAAAATGTAATTTATAACTAGTTGTGGTGCATATAAAAACGGAAATGATAATACGTCAAGAAATTAGAAGCGACTACAAAGAAGTCTTCAACGTAATTGAAAGTGCTTTTAAAGACGCTGAATTTGCAGACAACACTGAACAGTTTTTAGTCGAACGATTAAGAAAATCGCACGCTTTCATACCCGAACTATCAATGGTAGCGGAAATTGACGGAAAAATAGTTGGACATATTCTATTGACGAAACTTAAAATCAAAAACGAGTCGACTGAATTCGATTCATTGGCGTTGGCACCTGTTTCTGTATTACCCGAATTTCAAGGAAAAGGAATTGGTGGAAAACTAATACTTGAATCGCACAAAAAGGCAAAAGAATTAGGGTATAAATCAATCGTTCTATTAGGACACGAAAAATACTATCCAAGATTCGGATACGAACAAGCGGATACATACGGAATAGAATTGCCATTTGAAGTTCCAAAACAGAATTGTATGGTAATTGAATTGGTTGAAAACGGACTGAAAGGAGTAAATGGAATGGTTGAATATCCGAAAGAGTTTAATGAATAAAAAATACGACACCACAACAACGGCTATAAATCATGTCGCTCCGCGCCACGCTTCATAGCCAGAACCGTTATGGGCAACCATATAAAAAACCATTGACGGTAGTGATAAAAAATAATTAAACCTTTAAGCGTTTTTGATGTCAAATTAGAAAACTTGAAAAATAATGAGAAAAAATGTGATTTATATATATTTTCTATTATCAATTATACTTGGGTTAGTAGGTTGTAGTAAAGATAATATTGTAACGCCAGCCCAAACATTTAATCTGACCGTAAATAATGGTTACGGCTCGGGAACTTATCAAGTTGGCGAGACTGTCCATATATGGAGTGTTGCCTATGACAGTACGCAGACATTTGGAGAATGGACTGGCGATATTTCGTTTCTGGATAGACCTAAGGAGTGGCACACTACTATGATAATGCCCAATCAAAATGTGTCTGTGACAGCAGTAATTGACAATATGCCTACATACGCTATTACTTACGAAGTGATGGCAGGGCTGAACAACCCTAAAAATGTTTACTATTTCTTCCCAACAAATCCAATAGGTGTTGTTTATCTCTTTCACGGTACAGGTGGAGATGCAGGAAGCTTTATACGTGGAATTGAAATGAGGAGCTTTACCAATGCAGCTATTGCTTCTGGGTATGCTATTATTTCTACCGAGGGCGAAGAGATTACATTAAACCAAGATATTGACGGAGATGGCGGAAGGAGATTTATGACACAGCCGATTGATACTGTTAACAATGTCGATTACAGAAACATAAAAATAATAACTGAGGAATTTATCCGCAGAGGTTGGATGACCGCAAACACACCCCGTTTTTCAATTGGTATGAGTGCAGGCTCAAACTTTTCTGCAGCTGTATCAGCCATTTGGAATTTCACGGGTGTGGGCTATTGCTCACGAGCCCAAAATACAGGTTTTGATTTAAGACTTAGTCCTTTTGCTTTCAGGCTTGCAAGGTATGATGACAACCCTTCTTACAACTATCCAGTTGGACTCAATCAAGCGATGGATAATATTGCCGAATTGCAATCAAGAGGAATTTGCAATGACCTTTACGAAAACGACCGACAGCCAATTTATCCCGAGAGATTTGCACGGGTTCCTGGAATATCAGTGGCTAACTCAATTGCAATGTATAACGAGCTAGTTGCAAACAGTCAAATAGATGCCAATGGTTATGCACTAAACTCAAGTATTATTCAAGCTAATGTGCTTGCTAATCC
>CAYPET010000090.1:0-2310 GCA_964409905.1 uncultured Chitinophagaceae bacterium
TATGCCGTCCCCCTGGGACTATTTCCTCATTTGCCTTTTAATACATGTTATGAAACACCATAGGCGCTTAATTGTCTATGGTTGTGCAGCGCCTGATTGTAATAAATTAAGATTGAATAGGAGGTTTCATTCGTCCAACAAACTTTAACAATTGTGTGTGACAAATTGCATGGAACATATTTTTCATTAATACAGTAAATAACTACAAAAAGGCGAGGCTTAACACCTTCAAAATGATAGTATGACTATTGTTAAATTATGTCTTAAAAACTACTCATAGTGTTAAATTATTCTTATAATTTGTATAATTGTGCCTCTTTAATAGCACAAATATAGCATAGGTATTCAAGGCGCTTCTTTAGATTAAACAACAATTAAACTTAAATTCAAAACAAGGTTCTCTTTATTCTCAAATTTTAATTTCTAAACCAAATCTTTTAATCTTTATGTAATTATGAAAGCAAAAGGCTACTCTTTTCTAACTCGTAAGCATGCCTTATGTATAAAACGGTTTGCTTTGTTTATGATGTTATTCGTGGTTGCTATTAGTGCAACTGCTAATAATATTCAGGTGACCAACGTGTCCTTAAAAAATAAAAATGTCACCGATGATTATGTACAAGCCGAATTTGATATCACTTGGGAAAATAGTTGGCGTACTTCTAGTGGCCTTAATAACTGGGATGCTGCTTGGGTATTCATCAAATACAAAGTTGGTACTGGAGATTGGCAGCATGCATCTCTGAATACGACTGCGAGTAATCATGCCGCTCCTTCAGGAAGTACTATCAGTGTGCCTGCTGACGGTAGGGGTGTATTTATTTACCGGGATGCCGATGGCAATGGCACCTTTACAGCTACAGACGTTCGGTTACGTTGGGAATACGGTACCGATGGCGTAGCTGACAATGCACAAGTGCAAATAAAGGTGTTCGCCATAGAAATGGTATATGTGCCGCAGGGTAGTTTTTATGTTGGTGATGGATCTGATCAAGTCAATCGTTTCACTCAAGCAAATAGTACTAGTGGAAACACTGTCCCTTTTCAAATTACGCCTTTACCACCAACCTTACAAGGAAATGATGTTAACTCCTCTGCGAGTAATTTAAGTGCAAGGGGTGGTGAGGAATTTGATCTAACAGGTACAAATACCGCCAATTTAGCTAGTGGCTTTCCAACTGGATATGATGACTTTTATTGTATGAAGTATGAAGTTACGCAAGGTCAATATCGCGATTTCTTGAACATGCTTACGCGTGATCAACAAGCAAATTGTATAACTACAGACGGTAATGTAGGTACTTATGCTGGCGGAACGTTTTATCAATTTGATGGAACTACAAATAACTCTGGGACTTTTTTTTCACCCATAACCAATCCTGCCATTCCCGGTGAACGAATTGGATTAAGAATAGTCGAAGATCCAGGTCCTACAGAGCCATTGGTATTTGGGTGTGACCTAAATACTTCGTCAACATTACCCACAGGGGTAAATCAATCAGATGATGGAGAATGGATTTCTATGGGTCTACTGTCTTGGATATATGCATGTTCATATCTTGACTGGTCAGGTCTGCGGCCAATGACGGAGCTAGAATTTGAAAAAGCTTGTAGAGGTGATCAGAGTCCTGTTTCTAGAGAAATGCCTTGGGGTCAAACGGCACTCGGCTCAAGTGTTACGCTCACAATAGGCCTTGTTAATATTGGGACATTTTCCGAAACCGGTGCAGATCCATCTGCAAATCACAATATTTTTAATCAGATTCCTGGTCCTACAAGAGCAGGCGCATTTGCAGATGCGTTTAGTAACCGTGTTCAATCTGGAGCAAGTTACTATGGCATAATGAACTTTGCTGATAATGTTTGGGAACCATGTGTTTCCGTCGGGTGTGTTGCTGGACGCTCATTCACGGGTGCGCATGGAGATGGTGAATTATTAAGTGATGGTAGAGCTAATCCTAACTACTGGCCAGGAATAAATGGAAATTCGGATGTAAACAGTGCCAATTCTACCTATACTAGTGGCATTTCAGCTGCTGCTGGGGCTTGTTATAGAGGTGGTATTTGGCCATTTGCTGCAGACTTATCTGAGATTTCGTGCAGAAATCATGGTGAAAATAATACGACTACAGTTGCGACATATATTGGCTGCCGCGGCGTTCGCTCAGCTCCTTAGAATTAAATTATAAATCAAAATATTAGATGAGATGAAATCTTTATTATCAATTCTTTTTAGCATTTTCTCTGTAGTGCTTTATGCCCAATACACAGGTGGCAGTGGCGATGGGCACGGACTTGGAGAAATAACAA
>CAYPET010000091.1:0-2300 GCA_964409905.1 uncultured Chitinophagaceae bacterium
GAGATTAACTCAGCGGTAGAGTGGTTGCCTTACAAGCAATAAGTCACTGGTTCGAATCCAGTATTTCCCATTACCTACAATAAATATTAATGGATACAGATCGGTATTTAAAAATTCGTAGCGAACTTGACGAGATCAAAAGGATGATTGGAGATGTTAGTAATCAGATGCAAGAACTGCGGGAAGCAACTAGAGGGGCACCCGACGAAAACAAAGAGTTGCCAATGCCCGAATTTTACGAGCATCCGTGGTACAAATATAAGCGGGAACAACTTATCGCTAGTGGAAATTATCAGCAACCCGAAGGAGAAGAAACTCCCGCTGCTTAGTAGAGAGGATATGCAGTTTCAAGAAACTCGCAAACAAAGAAAAGTCAGAAGGCTTGACTTCGAAGAACGTTGACCCTATAATAGGGTCTCTAACGGAGTGTAGCTCAGCTTGGTAGAGCACTGCTTTTGGGAAGCAGGGGCCGTAGGTTCGAATCCTATCACTCCGATTGGTACACATACCAAATAAACTATGACCGACCAAATGACAGAGATCACTGAACAAGAGTTTCAGGATCAATTCGATGATATTATGAAACGAATAGAAGAAGACCGAGAATACTTCTTGATTCGTCGTGAAGATGGTAGTGCTGTAGTGGCGGCACCGATTACAGAAGAGTTAGAACCGCTGCTTGACATAATGCCCACAATCGAGTATGATGACGAAGTTCCTGGAGAACCTTCCTTCTGATGAAACCAACTGTTATTCTTGAACGATCTCCTTATCGTTATGTTCAATGTGGTATACTAGAGATCAACGGTAAACCTGATTACCGTATTCAAAAGTTTAACGAATGGACCAAGCGTTACACTGATATGTATTTGCTTGACAACCAGAAGCAACTTGATGTATGCTTAGAAGATCCTGAGTATACCAAGTGGTTAGATCCCGACCCTGAAGTGGGTGCCTATCGTAAATTTGATTGATTACAATGACTGAAGAAACCAACGATTATACTAACCGTTCTGACCTTGACTTTATTCGTGATGTCTTGGTTGATGCTCTTGATCAACGTCGTGATGATTTGATTCCACGTCTCTTCAAACTCTACGAAGAACTACGTACTCCTCCTACTATTCCTTCTACTAATGATATTCTCGGTAATATCAAAATTAGTACCACAGGATTCCCTGATGGTAGCACTCAGTACGATTTTACTTCTGTTGCTGCTGGTGATGTTGTTGTCGGTGGTTTTGGTAATGATGTGATTTCTTTTGGAGATTACAAAGCATGAAAAACTTTCGTATCGTTGAAGAGTTAGACAATGGAGATGAAGTAGTTACTTATTTTCAAGTTGAAGAATACGATGACGGATACTACTATGTCTACAATGACACTGAAGTAGGTCCTTTTCCAACTCTAGATGATGCTGTTGAAGGTGCTCAGGCAGACTTAGTTCCTGTCTGATACACGTCTCGGGATGACGTTAAAAGCGCCCTGGTCGGGATGGGTCATCGACCCCTCGGGTTTCTTGCTTCCTAAAAGCAAGTGGTGCGGATGGGATAACTCCCGCCTGGTTTCTATGTTCCAGTCAAAAATATAGTGGTGGATCCAAAAGACCCCTTCCGTGTGGTTGTTTTCCTGTTTAGCAACTGAAATAATAAAACAGGTGGCGTGCATGTGCTCGGGGGTTTGACCGCCCCCATCCCGCGGGTGTAGTTCAGTGGTAGAACGTCAGCCTTCCAAGCTGAATGTCGTCGGTTCGAATCCGATCACCCGCTTGGTGGACACTAAAATAACTGTCCACCTTCATAGAAAACCACTTATCAATTAGTATAAATAAGTGGACGTTACTAATGTAACGCTTTATAACAATTGTCACATGTGACAGTTGGCGGGGACTGTCGAATCCCCCTTCATCTGTGGGTAACCACTCCACAAGTAAAAATTTACGAGGTAATTTCAATGATCAAATCTGTACTCGCAGCTGCCGCTGCTGCTCCTTTCATGGCGACCGCTGCTATGGCAGGTCCCTACGTGAACGTCGAGGCCAACTCTGGTTGGACTGGTTCTGATTACGGCGGCACCGCTATCGATAGCCACATCGGTTACGAAGGCGCTCTTGGCGAAAAGGCTTCCTACTATGTTCAGGGTGGTGTAACTACCAAGCTTCCTGACAGTGGTGCTTCTGACACCGTTCCTTCTGGTAAGGCTGGTATCGGCGTCGGTCTGACCGATTCTCTCTCTGCTTACGGCGAAGTTTCGTTCGTTGGTTCGGGCGTTGCTGGTGTTGACCGTGGTTACGGCACCAA
>CAYPET010000092.1:0-2283 GCA_964409905.1 uncultured Chitinophagaceae bacterium
TCCATTATTAAAGAAATGGGACTGGACAAGGATATCTATAAATACAAGCAAATTCAGAATAGAATATCTTCTTATAAAAACAGTTTAATAACCGTTAAAGCCTATCACAACAATCCAGACCTTCTCGAGGCAGACGCTATGGCTAAAAGACCTCAAACCGGTGCTATTTACAAGGAATATGTAGATCGCTGTTTTAAGGCTGGCGCCATGGATTTCGATGATTTACTTTTACGTACCAATGAACTTCTAACCAGATTTCCTGAGGTGCTTATGAAGTACCAAAACAGGTTTAAATACATCTTAGTAGATGAGTACCAAGATACCAACCACTCGCAGTATTTAATCGTAAAAGCCCTTTCAGATAGGTATCAGAATATTTGTGTTGTAGGAGATGACGCCCAGAGTATTTACTCTTTTCGAGGCGCCAATATAGACAACATATTAAATTTCCAGAAAGATTACGATCAGGTAGCCCAATACAGGTTAGAGCAGAATTATAGGTCTACAGATAATATAGTAAAAGCCGCCAACAGCATTATTTCTAACAACACCAATCAACTAGACAAGGTAGTATGGACTTCTAACGATCCTGGAGAATTAATCACTGTTCACAGATCTCCAACAGATGCTGAGGAGGGAAGGTTTGTAGCCGGAAGTATTTTAGAAACTAAAATGCAAGAACAACTTCCAAACAGTTCCTTTGCGGTACTTTACAGAACCAATTCACAATCTAGGGCCATAGAAGACGCTCTGAGGAAAAGAGATATTGCCTACAGAATTTTTGGAGGGCTATCTTTTTATCAAAGAAAAGAAATTAAAGATGTATTGGCCTATTTAAGGTTGGTGATTAACCCTAAAGATGAAGAGGCTCTAAAGCGTATTATAAATTTTCCAGCTAGGGGAATTGGTCAGAGTACTTTGGATAAATTGGTGGTTGCAGCAAACCATTACGGCAGGTCTATTTTTGAAGTGATGGAACATTTAGACACCATTCCACTTCAGATAAACAGTGGTACTAAGCGTAAATTAGAAGATTTTGTCACCATGATCAAAAGTTATCAGGTGCTCAATGAGACAGCAGACGCATTTACGCTCTCTGAACATGTGGCTAAAAAGTCTGGCCTGCTTTTGGAATTCAAAAAAGACGGGACTCCTGAAGGAATTGCTAAAATGGAAAACATAGAAGAACTCCTCAACGGTATTAAGGACTTTGTCGATGGCCAGCAGGAGCTGGCCGATGCTACAGGAAATATTGCTGAATTTCTTGAAGATGTATCTCTTGCAACAGACTTAGATAAAGAAGTTGGAGATGAAGATAGGGTAGCGCTTATGACCATTCATATGGCTAAGGGTCTAGAGTTCCCTGTAGTGTATGTAGTGGGAATGGAAGAAGATCTTTTTCCTTCTGCGATGAGTATGAACACTAGGTCAGAACTAGAGGAGGAGCGGAGGCTTTTTTATGTAGCCCTTACAAGAGCAGAAAAAAAGGCCTACTTGACTTATGCACAAACAAGATACAGGTGGGGTAAACTCGTAGACGCTGAACCTTCTAGATTTATAGAGGAAATAGACGACAGTTTCTTAGACATGCAAGTTCCAATTGATTCTTACCGATATAAACCTATGATAGATGCAGATATTTTTGGCGATGTAGACAAAAGTAAACTGCGACAAACCAAACCAGTTTCTACCACACCACCGAGTTCTTTTAGACCTAAAGAGAACCAATTGAGAAAGCTTAGAAAAATTAAGCCAGATTTATCTAGTCCTATTGGAAATGGAGAAGATGGCATAGAATTAGTGGCTGGCTCCCTAGTAAAACACAGTAGGTTTGGGGGTGGAAAGGTAATCTCTTTAGAAGGAGTAGGAGCAGATAAGAAAGCTACTATTGACTTTGAGGTTGGTGGTCTAAAAAAACTGATCCTTCGTTTTGCGAAATTAGAAGTAATGTCTTAAAAAATATGGGGCAATTAATTAAAATATATCCAGAAAATCCTCAGGAGTCTGCTTTGGAAAAGGTAGTTCGTGCACTTAGAGAGGGTGCGCTTATTATTTACCCAACAGATACTGTTTATGGCATTGGTTGTGATATTACCAACAATAAAGCCTTGGAAAAGCTAGCTAAATTAAAAGGCGTAAAACTTGAAAAAGCTACCTGGTCTTTTATTTGTGCAGACCTCAGTAATATCTCTGACTATGTGAAACAAATTGACACGGCTACCTTTAAAATTTTAAAACGATCTTTACCTGGCCAGTTTTTCCGGTCACCTCGGCCAGGGCATT
>CAYPET010000093.1:0-2278 GCA_964409905.1 uncultured Chitinophagaceae bacterium
TTTCTCTTTCTCTTTCTCTTTCTCTTTCTCTTTCTCTTTCTCTTTCTCTTTCTTTTTCTCTTTCTCTTTCTTCTTCTTCTCTTTCTCTTTCTCTTTCTTTTTCTCTTTCTCTTTTTTCTTCTTCTCTTTCTCTTTCTCTTTTTAATGCTTCTTCTTCTAATCTTTTTTTTTCTGCTATTCTTGCTTCTTCTGCTTCTCTTTCTTTAACAAGTTCAATAAAACGATCACTTGAAGGTATTTCACTACTATTAAATTTTTTATATTCATTAAAATCATCAAGTATATTTTCTATTTCTGATTCATCAACAAAATTATTACTATTAACATAAATAATATTATTAATAGGAACTTTATCATCATTTGGATAATAATCATTATAATATTCTATTATCTTTTTTTCTAATTCTTCTATTTCATTATAATAATTTTTTATTTTTATTACATTATCATTATCAAGTGTATAATTTTCAAGTATTAATTCAATAATTTTTTTATCATTATCTAAATTTGTTATTAAATTTTTTATAGTATTTAAATCAGTTTTTTTTTTTAATTCTATTTCTTCTTCTCTTCTTTTTCTTTCCAATTTTCTGTCTCTTTTTTTTTCTTCTTCTAATTGTTTTGCTTCTTTTAATACTCGTGCTGCTTCTATTTCTTTTGCTTTTGCATTAATATGATTATTAAAATCATAAAATGATTTTAATGAAACTTCCTTATCTTTATTAAAATTAAACTTCTTATATTCATCAATATTTTTAAGAATATCATTATAATAAGAATGATCATTTATATCTAATTTTTTAATAATTATATTTAATTCTTCTATTTTATTATAATACTCTACTATTACATCATTATCAATATATTTTATAGAATCCCATGAATCTGTATCATCATCAACTACAGATTCTCCAAATTTATAATCATTTTTTATAATATTAGGAATAATTATTTCATTAATAGTTTTTTTATCAGCATTTAAATCTGTTATTAATTTATTTATTAAATTTTTTTTTAATTCTTTTATTTTATTTGCTTCTGCTTCTTCTCTTTCTCTTTTTTCTCTTTCTTCTTCTGCTTTTCTTTCTAATTCTTCTAATTTTCTTTCATCTTCTTCTCTTTCTTCTTCTTCTTCTGCTTTTCTTTCTTCTTCTGCTGCTTTTCTTTCTTCTTCTGCTTTTTCTGCTGCTTTTCTTTCTCTTTCTCTTTTTAATGCTTCTTTAGTTTTTTCAAAAAAAAGATTAATAATAGTTTTTTTCACTTCATAACTAATATTTTCTAAATTTGTTATATTAGGTAGTATTTCAAACTTATCACTATAATTATTATAATTTATATCATCTTTTAATATATAATCTGTTATATTAATTTTATTTAAAATAAACTCTATAATTTTAAATAAAATTAATGAAAAACCTGTATTTAATTTATCATAATCAATAACGTTTCTTTTATTAGAATTACCATCTTGTCCTGTATTATATTTATGAACATATTGTAATATATTTTTATTAATTTCAAAATTTTCAAAATTTTTTTTTAGATAATTATTTAATTCATTTATATCTTTTTCATCTTTTTCATCTAAAATTAAATTTAAATCATATAAATCTATTGTTAGAGTCTTTTTATTTTCTTCATTTTTTTTAAAATTACTATAATATATTTTTTTTTCATTAGAAATTAAAAAATTCCATACTTTTTTAAATTCATATAGAGGTTTTATTAAAATATTTATTTTATCTGCTTCTTCTCTTTCTTTTCTTTCTCTTTCTTCTCTTTCTCTTTCTTCTCTTTCTTTTCTTTCTCTTTCTTCTCTTTCTTTTCTTGCTTTTTCTTCTCTTGCTTCTCTTTCTTTTCTTGCTTTTTTTTCTCTTGCTTCTCTTTCTCTTTCTCTTTCTCTAGATTCTCTTTCTCTTTCTCTTTCTCTAGATTCTCTTTCTCTTTCTCTTTCTCTTTCTCTAGATTCTCTTTCTCTTTCTCTAGATTCTCTTTCTTTTCTTAATGTTTCTTCTTCCGTTTCTAAAGCTTCTTTTGCTAAGGCATATTTTTTTTTTCTTTCTTCTTCTTGTCTTTTTCTTTCTTCTTCTTTTTTTATTGCTTCTTGTTCTTTTGCTTCTTGTTCTGCTTTTTTTATTGCTTCTTTTTGTCTTCTTCTTTCTTCTTCTAATTTTTTTAATTCATTTCTTTCTTTTTCTCTTTCTATTCTTTCTTCTCTTAATTTTTTTATTAATTCTTCTTGGCTTCTTCTTTCTTCTTGTCTTTTTCTTTCTTCTTC
>CAYPET010000094.1:0-1184 GCA_964409905.1 uncultured Chitinophagaceae bacterium
AAAAATAATTTAAATTTATAATAAATTCATTTTAAAATAAAATACTCTAGTTAAAATATAATGATTAAGACACATTAATATTGTTTATAGAATACAAATATATTTTGGAATAAATTTATAGTATTAAAGAGATATAATTTATAACTGCTAAAAATAATAATATATATGATTCAATTTCTAAATAAAAACTTAAATTTAAATCTTTTAAACGATGATTTAAAATTAATAATATATAGTTTTATTAATGAAAACTATATTACTAATAGAATTAATAAAATCTTCTATAAGAACTAGGATAACTAGTATCAAATGTATATGGATATCTATATGGTTTTCTGTATAGAGGTTTATTATAATATACTAAAGGTGTTGTACCTACTTCTTTATAATTAAATGGATTTTTAACATAATTTGTAAAATTATCTTTGTTACAACATAATAATAATATTAGTATCAATAACATTAATATAGTATTCATATAAATTAATTAAATAAAAAAAAAAATGATACCTTTAAATTACAATATTATTATTATCTAATTGTTGAAAAAGCAAGAGCAAGAGCAATAGCAAGTGCAAGAGCAAGAGCAAGAAAGCACAACAGCTAGATCGCACACGCACACGCACACGCACACGCACACGCACACGCACACACACACTCGTCCAGACAATGGATCTCACAGGCATGTCTCTGGAGGCGGTGCTGGCCATGGAGGGCCAGATTGCTGCGCTTCGGGCACAGATTGCTGCGTTTCAGGCACACCTTGAAGCACGGGAAGCACGGGAAGCACGGGAAGCTACCAAGAAGCGGGCTGCTGCGCTTAAGGCACACCAAGAAGCACTGGAAGCTGCCAAGAAGCGGGCTGCTGAGAAGCGGGCTGCTGAGAAGCGGGCTGCTAAGAAGCGGGCTGCTGAGAAGGACAAGGCTGCTGAGAAGTGGGCTGAGAAGCGGGCTGCTAAGAAGCGGGCTGCTGAGAAGCGGGATGCCAAGGCAAAGTATGTCAAGTGGCACGAAACAGCCGACGTTAAGGAAGAAGCTTGCTGAGGAGAAGCGCGTTGCTATGAGAGGCTTCGTCGTTAAGAAAAGGCGTTGTCTTGCTGAGGATGAGTGGTAAAAGACCTTTATGGTCAAAAATAATTTAAATTTATAATAAATTCATTTTAAAATAAAATACTCTAGTTAAA
>CAYPET010000094.1:1284-2245 GCA_964409905.1 uncultured Chitinophagaceae bacterium
CACATTAATATTGTTTATAGAATACAAATATATTTTGGAATAAATTTATAGTATTTAAGAGATATAATTTATAACTGCTAAAAAAATAATATATATGATTCAATTTCTAAATAAAAACTTAAAACTAATATAATATATAGAATAATTATGTTAATTTAAAATTATGTGATTTAAAAATTATAATTTGGAATATCTTATAGTAAATTATAGAATTTTTAAATTAATTAATTAGTTTTTTTTTAAAATTTTTTTCTATGTATAATATATAAAAATGGGAGGAGGTCTTATGCAATTAGTCGCTTATGGTGCTCAGGATATCTATCTTACTGGAAACCCTCAAATTACTTTCTTTAAAGTTGTCTACAGAAGACACACTAACTTCTCAATGGAAGCCATCGAACAAACTTTCAATGGACAGGCTGATTTTGGTCGCAAGGTCACCTGCACTATCTCTCGTAATGGTGATTTAATTCATCGCGTATACTTACAGGTCGTCTTACCTGCTGTTACGTGTGCAGACAACAGCACTTCATGCTCTAAATGCTTTAGATGGGCTAATTACATCGGTCATGTTCTTATCCGCTCTGTAGAAGTTGAAATTGGTGGTCAGCGTATTGACAAACACTATGGTGATTGGCTTAATATCTGGAATGAACTTACTCAGGAACCAGGTAAGCAGGCTGGTTATGACAATATGGTCGGTAATACTGTTGCCTTAACAGGTACCGGACATCACACTGTAGAAACTACTACTCTATACGTACCCCTACAGTTCTGGTTCTGCCGTAACCCTGGTCTTGCTTTACCATTAATTGCTCTTCAATATCACGAAGTCAAGATTAATCTTGAATTCCGTCCTAAAGAAGAGACTTTTGTAACTTCTGCTTCTGTTATAGAATGTAACAGCTCTGATAGTTCTTGCCAGGTTTGTGTTCCATCTCTTCAGCAGGCTACTTTATTT
>CAYPET010000095.1:0-2208 GCA_964409905.1 uncultured Chitinophagaceae bacterium
TGACAAGCCGACCGTCAGCAGCCTGCTGGCAGGCAAGGGCGGGGTATTGTCGGCAGGACCAGACAAGGTGGTCAGGAAGGGGAGGGGAACAGGCGGGCGGCGTCTAGGATCCGCTTGACTGCCTCTGTCAGACGCGGCACAAGCGAATGGCCTCCACCACTTGCCTCCTCTGCCATCTGCTGCGATCAGCCGCCAGAACGGCATGCTGCGAAATTGAATGGTCGCAACACAATATTCAAGGTCGATAATCCAATGTCGATCCGTTCATTCCTGAAGCGGAGGGCATGGGACTCGAACCCACAACCCCTTGCGGGGCACCACAATTCCAATGTGGCCGCTTGCCAATTCGCTTACCCTCCAACACGCCGTCGACACACCCCACAGCTGAACCACGGGGTGATTGCCGTCGACCGCACGATTCTACCGCATCCGAAAAATGCTACCAGTAGGCCCGCCGTCGCTGGGCTACCCGTGCAGACAGCGGAAATGGTTTGCCCCCAAACCATGCGGCGATTGGTCACACCTGTAATTCCTCAGCAATCCTGCACGCGGCATCGGTGAAAAAAGCCGACGGGTGGCTCTCAGGCTAACCGGCTAGTCATTTGCTGGCCGTACGCTGATTGACCGCACCTGCAGCTGGAACGGTCCCGGCTTCTTGTCGCTTAGCATGAACCCAATGCCTCTGACCTGGCTGGGATCAACCGGCCCCATACCCTGAACCCGTCGCCCGAAAGAGGTGGGCACGAACGCCGACAACGGCACAACCAGATCAGCCCAGTCGCCAGCAGGGACAATCAGCGGCGCACGATACGAGAATGCCATCCGCCGACTCTTTGTGTAGAGGTTCAAAATATAGTCTCGCCCGTCTCCCTTCACCGTAACGACGATTGAGTCATCTGCTTTCAAGGTGTGACCAATCGTGCTGCAACGGATTGAGGCAAACCCGCCATTGTTCTTGAGAGAGAGTGTTCCCGAAAACACGAGCGTTCCGTCTTCCGAAAGACGAAATTGCCCCTTAGAGACACCCCCCATGACTCCGTCGTTTACCACCTGCCACTGCCGGGCGACGTCTGGAGCCCTCAGGTCGATGAGAGTCTGATCGGTTGGTGCTTGACCGGCGATTGTTTGATCGGCGACTGCCAAGCCTGCGTTCAAAAACGCCAACGCCACCGCAGCCACCACGACAGCCTGCGTCCATTTCATTTTCTGTATTCTCCAGCTTTTTGGGTTCATGCCAGTGGCCGCTGTGAAGCTGCTCGCTTTTCAGCGTGTAGCCTCAGGAGGACTTCGCCATTCCCGCACGACTTTCATATTGTAGACTGCGACTCTCATGTGCGGTCGCTATTCGCTCACAGCAGCAGACACTGAACTCACCAGTGCCTTTCAGATCACCTGCCCAAGGGGCGTGGCACCACGGTACAACATTGCACCGGGCCAAGGCGTCCTCGCTATTCGCCCGCGAGAAAACACCAAGGCCCGCGAGGCGGTTCTGCTCCATTGGGGCCTGATTCCCTCATGGGCAGAGACTCCGCAAATTTCCAACAGCCTCACGCAGGCACGCAGTGAAACCGTACGCGATAAACCAGCGTTCAAGGCAAGTTTCCGAACGCGGCGATGTCTGATTGTCGCCACTGGCTTCTATGAATGGCAATCAACACCTGCTGGCAAGCAGCCGTTTCACATCACACATAGAGCCGGCCAGCCCTTTGCTATGGGCGGCCTCTGGGACCGTTGGGAGGAAAATGAAGCCGTCATCGAGTCGTGCACAGTCCTGACCTGTGCAGCCCATCAAGGCGTGGCACCGATCCACAACCAGATGCCGGTCGTCATCCCCGCCAGCCAGTATGACCGCTGGTTAAGTCCGAGCGAGATTCCCGCCGCCGAAATCGCAGCCCTCCTCCAACCCCTGCCGTCTGAAGACACTGTCTGCTATCCAGTCAGCACGTTTGTGAACAGTGTTCGAAATGATAGTCTGCAGTGCATTCTGGCTTGCCAGCAGCAGCGGCCGGCCAATCTCCAGAGAACACTTCCGTTTGACGAATAAGCCATGAAGGTGCTGTCTGAGGCTTGGGGGCAGCCTTACCACAGCCATGAGAGTAGCCGGTAGATGAGCCTCGGCGGCCCCAGCAGACCCCAAATAAGGAGCAGACTGGCACCAGTCCAAGCGGCAGCCAGCAGCATTCCGCGCCGCACCCTCCGCCAAGACCT
>CAYPET010000096.1:0-2197 GCA_964409905.1 uncultured Chitinophagaceae bacterium
CTTCCATCTGCCAGGGCTTTGAAGTGGTGCCGATAGCTTGGCATCACAGTACTGCTGAGTGTAGCTAAACTGCACTCTTCATAGGGTAAACCAATGGTTTTGCCGCCATAGACGAAACGCCCTTTCTCAGTGCGCAGATCTAAACTCAAGATATCAGAGGCACTTCGTTTTGCAGTGACACTAAGAAGGTAGTCAAGGTCAGCGAGTTTGTGTTTGTTATTGATAAGACTCGCTTCGGTTGTTTGGAGCGCTAACTGAGTTTTGACTTCTGCGGATTTATCGATCAGAGCGATAGATACATAGCTCTCACCCTGTTTTTGGTGTTTTCTAAAACGTCCCTCAAGCCAAAGGGTATCTTCTTCAGTAGATGATAAAATAGTGAAGTTTTCGGTGATGGCAGGGTCGTCCGGGTTCAACGCTTCTATAGCGGCCAAAATTTCATTTGATCGTTTTGGTTCAATCAACTGCAGTAGGCTGTTTAACTTGTTCTTTTCTTGGTTTTTAAGGGTAGGAAATAGGGTGGTAAATAGTTCGTTTTCCCAACACACCTGCGTTTTAATATTCTGTTCAAACAGCGCGATATTGATGCTTTGACTTAGGTTCTCAAAACGGAGGGTGGCTTGCTTCGCAGCTTCGTTCAGGCAGTCCGCTTTTGATCGCATAGTGATGGCATAAGCAGTGGTGCTGAGTGCTAACAGAATAGTAACTGAAACCCCAAGGTTGTTTTTCCCTAAGCCAAAAGGGTCGATCACATAGTCAGTGATAACTAATAGCATCAAGCTCACTACTATTAGAAGCGATTTGGGATAGGTGTTGATACATTTAATGTTCAAGTGACTACTCTTTAGTTCTAGAATCAATTGCAATTTTTTATGCAAAAGTCGTGCCACAGTGTAGTGTTTTTTAGGGCTTTAATAACACTTAAAGATTAGCAGAGAATAGAATATTTACAGCTATTAGTTTGATATTAAGACCTATTGGCTAATAACAAAAAAGGCCCATCCGGAGATGAGCCTTTCTGATATGAGAGTTCGCTTATACGTTAGCGAACTGGTTCATAGTGTTGTCTTTACCGCCCGCTTTAAGCGCTGCGTCACCTGCGAAGTACTCTTTGTGGTCGTCGCCGATGTTAGAGCCTGCCATATCCTGGTGTTTAACAGTCGCGATACCCTGACGGATCTCTTTACGCTGTACGCCACCTGCGTATGCAAGCATTCCTTCTTCACCGAAGTAGCCTTTAGCTAGGTTATCAGTTGATAGCGCAGCAGTGTGGTAAGTCGGTAGAGTGATTAGGTGGTGGAAGATACCCGCTTCACGTGATGCATCACGCTGGAAGCTCTGGATCTTAGCATCCGCCTCTTTACCTAGATCAGTTTCGTCGTAGTTTGCGCTCATTAGCATTGAACGGTCGTAAGCTGAAACGTCTTTGCCCTCTGCAGCCCAAGCATCAAATACCTGCTGACGGAAGTTTAGTGTCCAGTTGAACGAAGGAGAGTTGTTGTAAACAAGCTTCGCATTTGGAATCACTTCGCGAATACGGTTAACCATGCCAGCGATCTGCTGAACGTGTGGTTTTTCAGTCTCGATCCAAAGAAGGTCAGCACCGTTCTGTAGTGAAGTAATACAGTCAAGTACAACACGGTCTTCACCAGAGCCTGCTTTGAACTGGAATAGGCCAGACTGAAGACGCTTAGGTTTCATTAGCTGACCGTTTGCTTTAACAACTACGTCACCATTGTTGATATCTTCAGGGCCGTTGATAACGTCGCCATCAAGGAAGCTGTTGTATAGGTCGCCAAGGTCGCCTGGTTCGTTAGTTACAGCGATCTGCTTAGTTAGGCCAGCACCTAGAGAGTCAGTACGTGCAACGATAACACCGTCATCTACACCAAGCTCAAGGAATGCGTAACGTACAGCGTTGATCTTAGCTAGGAAGTCAGAGTGAGGAACAGTTACTTTACCGTCCTGGTGACCACACTGTTTCTCATCAGAAACCTGGTTCTCTAGCTGGATACAACATGCACCTGCTTCAATCATCTTCTTAGCAAGAAGGTAAGTCGCTTCAGCGTTACCGAAACCAGCATCGATGTCGGCAATGATTGGAACGATGTGAGTTTCGAAGTTGTCGATCTTAGCAACGATTTCAGCTTCTTTAGTCTGGTTGCCAGCATCACGTGCAGCATCCAATTCGCGGAAT
>CAYPET010000097.1:0-2192 GCA_964409905.1 uncultured Chitinophagaceae bacterium
CGGCCACTGGTGTATGCGCCACAGGCGGTTTTGATCATAACTGCTTTTATGCACATAACTGCGTTGCCACAATATGTTAAAGTTTCTGTCTATTTTAAAAAGTATGCCGTTGGCATTGTAGGTAAAATTGTTATCGTAGTAGCCGGCTATTACAAAGTTGCCGTCTTGGGTTTGGATGATGTTTCTTGATTGAAGACCATTTATTGGGGCATAAATGGTATCAGAAAGGACATTACCTGAAGTATCTATTTTTGTTAACCACATGGTAATATCCCAGACTGCGCTTGAGTTATCATTATTAAGCAAGTAAATTGTATCACCTGACATAATCAAATCATTTACAGAGGTATTGCCTATACCATTACGGTAACGTTTGTCCCAAATTTTATTACCATTCAGATCAGTCTTAACAACAAAACCCTCTATCCAATTGGGATATTGACAATAGCCTGCAACATAATACGCATCATGCAAACGTATAATACGAGCCGGGAAGTAACCCCCTTGTTGGCCGCGCCAATCGGGTATGGTGCTTTGCCATAGCGGGTTTAAGGCTGTATCAAATTGTGATATAAGCAGTTGCTGGTCATTATACAAATGCCGGTTTAGCTGGCATATTACTGTTATGGTACTGTCTTCTACCAAAAAATTATAACTGTACACACGCCAAATGGTATCACTTTTTATTGTGGCGCTCTTCAATGTATCTAGGGTGTTATTGAGCAGAAATAGTTTGATGTAATTGGTTGTGTCATAAAAATCTAGTAACAAAGCAGATTTCGTGTCTGAAATCTTATTAAATGAAAATGGTCTGGTATGAATAAATGCTGAGACCTGAAACGAAAAGTATGTAGAATCTAGAAGCGTTAAGTCTTTGGAAAATTTTCTTGCGGTTATGTTTTTCCAGGAGCCATTTGCACCTGTTATCATAACGATTGAAGAATCATTGTCATCCACATATATAGACTGTGTGCCGATACCTTGTAGATAATTACCAAGCAAACTATTATTGGAGATACGTAAATTGTATGTCTGCCCCATTAATCTGATGCAAGCCAAAAAAAAGAATATTAGAATTGTACGTTTGCCCATATTAATAATACCCCCTGCCGCTGTTAACGGCAGGGGGTGTGCCTCTATTTATTCATAATAGTTAGCTTCTGATTATCTAATACATTACCGTCCGCTTTTTTAAACTGTACAACATACATACCCGCTGGTAGATTAGATACATCTAGCAAGAGTATATTGTTTTGCCACTCAGTCACTTCTTCACGCAATAGCACCTGGCCATTGGTTGTAATTAATTCAACAGTAAACGCATTATCCAGGTCCATTTCAAACCAATTCCATCTTATTTCTACATATTCGCTGGCAGGGTTTGGCAATACCTGAAAATCAGTTGTTCTGGCAACCGCACGATTAAAATCAGTAGCACGTTTATTACTTGGCACAGTAGTCACTACGGGTTCAATATAGCTTTCATCGCCCATACCAAAAGGTTTTAGTAGGTTGTTAATAGCATGCCATACGGTACCCGGTGCATTGGACTGTATATTCTGTAAACTGCTCAGTGTACCGGTGCTTAATGCCACATAACTTTCGCCATTGCTAAAAGCTGTTGCCAATGTGCTGTAATAGCTCTGCCAGTGTGGCAGGGCCATCATATCACCTTCGCTATACCAACTCTCATCTACGTTTTGCCACATACCATTTAATTCACTGTAATTGCTCCGGTTAAGGTAATACTCTGCCCGCATAAGCACAAAGGGCAAGGCTGTGCGGCTTTGCTTTTTCCATCTTTGGTTTCTTCGCTGAATGTAAACCACTCTATAAACCGTTTGGCTTTACTTGAAGAAAAGGTTTTTCCGAGCATAATCACACCCTTAAAATCAAGCATGTCAGTGAACCGCCTTTACCATTAGTCGCTAACAATTACAACGGGGTAATAACACTAACCACTTGACTTTTTTCTTTTTTGAGTTTTGCCTTAAGAAACTTCCAGTAGTTGCGCGCTTTAGTATAATCATCCTGATCTGTAAGCACGGCTATAACATCCAAAACAGAAAACCACCATTTGGCTTCATTTTCATCCCAAACCGCGCGCACTTCCCTGTCATTAAAAAAGCGAATAGATATTTTTGATGTTGCTTCATGTTTTGCTTGAGGAAGGGCTTTTCTGAGGCAAATTT
>CAYPET010000098.1:0-2191 GCA_964409905.1 uncultured Chitinophagaceae bacterium
GCCACAAGCCATGAACATGGTAAAGCCGGTCGGGTTATGATCGCGGCCATCCCCTTTTTCACTCATCGGGGTTCGACCAAATTCTCCGCCCCAGACCACGAGAGTGGAATCGAGCAGACCACGCTGCTTGAGGTCTTTCAGCAGGCCGGCAACACATTTATCCATACCCTGACAGAGTGCCGAATGACGTTTTTCAATGCCGGAGTGTGAATCCCACTTACTACCAGCACCGTTATACAGCTGCACGAAGCGGACGCCGCGTTCGACCAGGCGGCGGGCCAGCAGACAGTTGGTGCCGTAGACCTGGGTCTCTTTCTCGTCCATCCCGTACATTTCCCGGGTGGCCTGGGTTTCCTGAGTCAGATCGACAGCTTCGGGAGCAGCAGCCTGCATGCGGAACGCCAGCTCGTAGGATTCAATTCGAGCATCCAGTTCAGACTGCTGTTTGCGGGACGCAGCGTGTCGCTCATTCAGCTTGGCAAGCAGATCGAGTTTGCCTGACTCCTGTGTCACAAACACATCATCGGGACGATACAGATTGGAGATAGGTTCCTTACCTGTATTCAAGCGGGTTCCCTGGTACACGGCGGGAATGAAAGCCGTTCCCCAGTTACGCGGACCATTGACCACCGTACCGTTGTTGTCTTGTATGACGACGAAGGCGGGCAGACTTTCGTTTTCGGTCCCCAGTCCATAGGTCACCCAACTGCCCAGTGAGGGACGGCCGGCGAGCGGAATGCAGGTATTCATCTGGCAGACACCACCGGCGTGGTTAATCCCGTTGGTCCAGCAGCCGCGTACGACAGCGATGTCATCTACGCAGGTTGCGATGTTCGGCAGCCAGTCAGAAACCCAGGTACCGGCTTCGCCGTGCTGTTTCCATTTGCGTTTGGAAGCCAGCAGGGGAGCGTTGATTTCGCCCATAGCGGTAATTGGTTTCTCGAAACTGTCGGGCAGCGGTTTGCCAGCGAGCTTCTGCAGTGCCGGCTTGGGATCGAACATGTCGATGTGGCTCGGGCCCCCTTCCATGAACAGGAAGATCACACTCTTCGCTGTTGCCGGGAAGTGCGTCTGCTTGGCTGACAGAGGTGAAAATGATTGCGTAGGCTTCTTTGGTTTCGTCTTGGCAGCTGCTTCGGCCTGCTGTGCGAGCATGGCGTTCAAGGCGATCCCACCGAAGCCGGCTCCTGCCTGCATGAGGAGCTGACGACGATTGACGACAGTATTGATATCCTGATATTGATTCATGAGATTATCTTTCCGCAAAAGCGTTTAATGGTCACGGGTGTTTGATCGCGTTTCTGTCTGATCCTTAATCGAGATACAGAAAACCATTGGAGTTCAACATCACGTGACACAAGTCAACGAGGGCCTGCTGTCGTGCATCGGCGCCTCCCAAACCAGCGGGAGCAGACAGATGCAGACGATCAGCCAGACTGTTTTTCAGCAGTCCCTGCTGTGTATTAAACTGCCAGAAACCGACGACCGACTCGGGCCGCTGTTCCGGCTTGTTAATCAAAAGTTCTTCCGGGTTCAGTGCTGCACGAGACAGCCGGACATTGTCGAGCATACCGTTCCAGCGACTGCCGGAGGTTTTCTCGCGACCGCCCAGAATAAAATCATGCCCCGGACGATAGTCGCCGACGACCTGATGTTTTACTGCAGCAGTCTGCACAGGTTCCTTCGAGTCGAGGGCTTTCACATAGAAGTGAATGCCGGACTCTCCGGTCTCTGAGATGTCGACGGTTGCGGCGATGTAATAGGGCTTATTGAGTTCCAGGTGGATGTTGGAAGGCACAACTTCGTAAGTCAGTTTGTCATCTTTGTTCTTACCGACAAACTGCAGAATCAGATTCCGCGGCTTGTAAGCAGACTTCTGACTGGTGACTCCCAGCGACCAGCCCTGCTGTTTATTATTACCGGTCCAGTGAGAGGCAATCGTATTGACGGCGGCATTCTCATAGATGGAATCCAGTTTGACGGTTGCTTCGATTGTGAAATCTTCATCAGGCAACGCATCGGCTGGAGACAGGTGCAGATCATTCAGCGTCGAGCCTTTACCCAGCTTGACCGCTTCCGCATCGGTCTGCGTGATCTGACCAACGTAGGTCTGCTGCTTGGTTTCGGCTGCAGCGGAAACTCGTTTTTCCTGTGACTTAAGGAAGCCGAGCATAAGATCAATTTCCGCCGG
>CAYPET010000099.1:0-2165 GCA_964409905.1 uncultured Chitinophagaceae bacterium
CCTCGTTGGCCCTCCTGGTGTTGGTAAAACCTCACTCGGCAAATCGATTGCGAAAGCGACAGGACGCGAGTTCGTGCGCATGTCGCTAGGTGGTGTGCGTGATGAGAGCGAAATTCGCGGCCACCGTCGGACCTATATCGGGTCAATGCCGGGTAAGGTCATTCAATCAATGAAAAAGGTAAAAACCAGCAACCCGCTTATGTTGTTGGACGAGATTGATAAGCTTGGAGCTGATTATCGCGGTGATCCCTCATCTGCTTTGCTGGAGGTTCTGGACCCCGAGCAAAACAATAGCTTCAACGATCACTATTTGGAGGTCGATTATGACCTATCAAATGTGATGTTCGTAACGACAGCTAATTCTCTAAACATCCCCGGGCCGCTTTTGGACCGCATGGAAGTCATCAGGATTGCCGGTTATACGGAAGATGAGAAAATTGAAATCGCCAAACAACATTTGCTGCCGCAATCTGTCGAAGAGCATGGATTACGCCAGGGCGAGTTTGAGCTCGGTGATGATGTTCTGCGCGATATTATTCGCTATTACACGCGCGAAGCGGGGGTTCGGAACCTGAAGCGCGAAATTGCGAATTTGGCGCGTAAAGCCGTTACTGAAATTGTCCGTGGTAAAGGCCAAACCGTGACTGTGACGACGGATAATCTGTCTGATTATCTTGGCGTACGGCGCCATCGTTTTGGACTTGCCGAAAGCGATGACCAAGTTGGTGTGGTCACGGGGCTTGCGTGGACGGAAGTCGGCGGAGAGTTGCTTACCATTGAAGGCGTCATGCTTCCTGGAAAGGGGCGCATGACAACCACAGGTAAGCTTGGTGATGTGATGAAAGAATCAATCAACGCTGCCTCGTCATATGTCCGCTCGCGGAGCACGATTTTTGGCATTGAGCCGCCATTATTTGAAAGAAAAGACATTCACGTTCACGTGCCTGAGGGAGCGACCCCGAAAGACGGTCCTTCGGCTGGGACAGCCATGGCGACGGCTATTGTGTCGGTCATGACCGGTATTCCGGTGCGCAAAGAAATTGCGATGACCGGTGAGGTAACCTTGCGCGGACGCGTTTTGCCGATCGGTGGCTTGAAAGAAAAACTCCTTGCAGCCTTGCGGGGTGGTATTTCTAAGGTATTGATTCCAAAAGATAATGAGAAAGATCTCGTGGATATTCCAGACAATATTAAGAATGGTTTGGAGATCATCCCCGTGGAAAATATGGACGAAGTGCTTAAGCATGCGCTTGCATCTATGCCGACTGCGATTGATTGGGATGAGGAAGCTTATAACGCGTCGCAGGCCGCTAGACAGGCTGAAAGCGCTACGGTGATCCCGCACTAGTTTCCCAAAAAACCGCAGAAATCCGCTTTTTTTCTTTTGACGGTCTGTCGAATCGGCGCATAGGCTATGTTTGTGGAATGATTGTCTATGAGAGGAAGCCATGAACAAACAGGATCTAACAAACAAAGTAGCTGAAGACACCGGCCTATCGAAAGCTGATGCTGGACGCGCCGTTGACAGTGTATTTGACTCGATCACGTCTCAGCTAGCTGCTGGCGGTGATGTTCGCCTGGTCGGTTTCGGCACCTTCGCCGTTGCACGCCGTAAGGCAACAACTGGGCGTAACCCACGTACGGGTGAAACAATCCAGATTAAGGCATCTAATGCAGCTAAATTTAAAGCTGGTAAGGCTCTTAAAGACGCTCTGAATTAGGATTGTCTGTTTATGAGTTAAAACGCCGGCCCACATCTGGGTCGGCGTTTTCTTTTTGCATTTCTGTTACACTTGCACTATACACGCGTTCAAGGGCGGTTAGCTCAGCTGGGAGAGCATCTCGTTTACACCGAGAGGGTCGGCGGTTCGATCCCGTCACCGCCCACCATTTCCTTACCCAGCACGATCTCCATCATGATTTATTGCGACCGATTGAGCGGTTTGTCTCGAAGGCGTGTCTGTGGCGTCGGCGCAGAAGGATCTCTGTTCTTGGTCAAGGGCGCGGGCGCTTTTTAAAAATGCATGCAAATGCCATTGATCTCTTGACAGATATGCATAGCGATCGTAAACCGAACTTCGTTGTGACACAGATTTTTCGTCTGTCTTTTGGGGGTGTAGCTCAGTTGGTTAGAGCGCTGGCCTGTCACGCCAGAGGCCGCGGGT
>CAYPET010000100.1:0-2157 GCA_964409905.1 uncultured Chitinophagaceae bacterium
CGTCAATACCATGCTGAACGACGACGGCCAGATGTTGATCACCGCAAAGATGAATGGCCCCAGCCTCCTTGAGGATGCGGAGGGCCTTGTTGCGACCGGTCTGAGGCCAGCCGTTGCAGTCGAGATCAGCCAGCAGGCGATTTTCTGGTGTGCCATGCAGGTGCACGGCACCGCAGAAGGCTGTTTGCGACAACGCACACTTGCTTCGCACGCCCTTCCAGTCATGCGCCCAGGCTTGCAGCCAGTCGAGCTGTCGTTTGCCCAAGAGGGTCAGACCCGGTAGGTCAATTGCCCGTCGGTCGTAACTAGGGTCATTAATATGATCGGGCCGAGGACCCATTTTGGGAATCGTGCCATCCGGGCCAGTTTTGAATTTCCGGTCTTCGAGAATGGCGAAGTCGACTCCACCGAGAATGAGCCGAGTGAAATAGACCCCGATGCCTCCCTCGATCGGTTCTGGATCGACTGGATCGGGAAGATGGGCAGTCTGCTGTCGCTCCACCATGTTGACGTAGGCAGTTGGATAGAAGTAGCCGCCACTGGCACCGGCAGCATTGGTTGCCCGACCGCCTCCTGCGCCCCAGAGATTGGCCTGCCCGACATCGTGATCATCCGGAATGGTGACCGTGGGCCGGTCACGCATGATGTCCCGGAACTGGAGGCCAAATTCAATCCAGCCACCTGTATGTTCGGTATGGCGATAAGTCTGATCACCGGCAAAGAACAGCAGGTCTGGGTCGGCTGCCCGGAGCCCGGCAATCATTTCATCGCGCTGGCCGGGGGTGTTTGATGAGTTGCATGACATCACGGCAACAGCGATTGCCGATTTGTCAGCTGGGTCGGGTCGAATGGTGCCGGTCAATGTCGCCTCTTGCCCATGCCGTACCCGGTAGGGCACGGTCTGGGTGGCGTCCCAGTGGTCAACACGAAAGGTGGCATCCCACCCTGGGTAATGAACAGCCGCTTTGGCAATTTCCTGCCAGCCGTCACCCCGATCGACCTCCAGCCGAACGTCACCGGCCTCCCCAGGCCTGAGCGGAAAGAGTTGTGTCGAGAGTTTGAGAATGGCGTCTTGAGGTTCAGCAGGCTTTACGGTGACGGTATAGACCGCAAAGGCAATGACTTCGCTGCGCGGCACATCTAGCAGGAAGGGCACGGGTTTCCTCTTTTGCTTCTTCCCTTTGTTCGCTTGTGCGGCCATCTCCGGTGAGGCTGAGGGCTTTGTCCACCATTTCCCGGTGACCCAGCTATCAAGACCAGGAAAGTCATTACCGAAGGGTCGCGGAGCAAGCTGCTCAGGAACAAGAGGACCGACCGGTTGGGCCATCGCCACACTCGACGAAAGGACGACAAGGCTCAGAAGGGCACTGGCAAAAAGAGAATATTTCATCTGGCAGCAGCATTTGGTTGGTTGTGGGGTAAGGAAGCGATTTTTGCAGACATAAGGAGCAGAGGTTGGCTCGTTTTGGATGCTTGAACTGGCCTGCATCTCGATGAGGCCTGTGATAAGAGCGGGCAAGAGTTCTCATGTCACCCTTGGCTGTAGGTTATAAAGGTTTTTGGTGCGTGGCCAATGTGGGGCGGTGGTGATTTGCCATCCCCCGGCGTGTTTGCCTGCGGTCCGGCGGGTTCTCTTGCCTTTGTGTTTCTCGGGCTTTGTTTGTCTTTCGCGAGAAGGTCCTGTTCATGCTCTTCAAGGTATTCGTGGTGCCCGTAAGACATTCCGTCAACTGTTTGGTTGGTTGGCTGCTGCTGTGCTGTTCGTGGAATGTCTGCGTGCTGGCGGCTGAACCCACCCAGCCGAACGTCGTGCTGATTCTCTCTGACGATCAGCACTGGCGTGACTATGCATTTTTGGGGCATGAGCAACTGCGGACACCAGCGCTTGATCAGCTTGCCGCTGAGAGCCTGGTCTTCACCCGTGGCTATGTGCCAAGCAGCCTTTGCTGCCCGAGCCTGGCGTCATTGATCACCGGTCACTATCCGCATGAGCATCTGATTACCGGCAATGATCCGCCGGAGCAGCCCGGCGTGCCGCGGGGATCTCCGGCCGGCAGGAAGCTGTTCGAGCAGGGGCGTGAGGAGATGAACCTGCGGCTGGAACGCTGGCCAACGCTGCCCAAGCTGCTCGGTGCCCACGGCTACAAAAGCCTGCAG
>CAYPET010000101.1:0-2124 GCA_964409905.1 uncultured Chitinophagaceae bacterium
TTGGAAGTCTAACGTAACTAAAGGTTAGGAGAGAAGCAGACCAAATAAGTACAACAACTTTCACTAAATTACCAAGGACTTCACTTTTATCTTCATGCTGGTCGTCTTTCTCTTCTACCTTTGCTTTGGATTTATTTCCTAGCATTGGTATAGAGTAAGGCAATACTATTTATCAAACCCACGCCATGTTACCAGCTACAGATATTCTAGGTTCATCTGTGCCATAGAATGGATAGACAAGATGATTCAATTCTGCAGGGAAAAACACCATCAGTCCTTCCATCTCTGGACTCATAGGATAGTTAAATGTCTTTCTGTTTCCAAGGATAGTTTGGTATTCAAATTGAAAACATGACACACAGGGACTACTAGTTTTACTAGCAAAAGGAAGTTGCATCTGTTCTCTAGTATCAATAGGAATCTTCATCCAGATAACAAAAGAAAACACACCAAAATGTATGTGTGACGGGTTAAATTCTGTTTGGTATTGCCAGTTCGCCCAGAGATCATGCAACTTAATACTGGCATTATTGACAGATGTTTGCCTAGGTTTGTAATCAAACTTGCGTTGATACTCTCTACAAACTTTATCAATAAACCCATTAAACATGTCTGTAGGCACCATCTCTTTACTAGTGCTGATGTTACCTGCCAGTTTTGCTTTTACATCTTTCTTTGCATCATCAACCATCCCCCAGACATCTTGAATGATATCTGAGGGAACCCTAACTTCTAACCACCCATCATTCTTGGGAGTAATAGGTCTTGATTGAAACATATAATAGGAGTCTTTCTCCTATTATACATTATGCCTGAGCTTCTGTCCAGGAGAAACGCGCATCAACCGATCTCTGACCACCAGCAATGTTTGTAACACGAACTGCTAGTACCTCAGGACCATCTGGGAAGATACCAGTTGGGTTTGGAGCAGTAGTTGAAGCATAGTTACTTGTTCCACCACCAAGGATACAGTTAGAGATTTCTTTGACTGCCGATAGATCGTATGCTTTAACATCGTTATCTACATAGAAACCATAGATAACCTCACCACCAAGTAGATCAGTATCTGTACTTAGAACTGAATACTGTGCTAGTGATGTTCCACCAACATCTATCCACGCATTATTAGCATCTGGAACTGGATTCAAGACCAACTCACAGAAGAACTTACCAGTAGCAGAGATATCAACCTGACGTAAAACCAGTTGCATTCTATTAATTAGTTCTCTAGTTCCAAAGTTTCCAGGGATACCATTATCAACAGAAGGTGCTACACGTAGAGCAATAACTGCTCTAGTTTGCCCACTGCCAATTGTTCTCTGTGTTTTAGTACCAACCGTATAAACATATGCTCGGTCATCATCAAATGTACCATCCATGATAACAGACGAACCCCAGTGTGAGATCTGTGGAATTGACGTAGCACCGATCAGTTCTACACTTGTTGGTTGAACAGGATCATAAGCAAATGTTTGTGCCGAACCTGCACCAAGAGGAGAGAAGATAACTCCAGTTGGGTTGGCAGAAGTAACTGCTCTACTCAGAGCAACACTAGTACCAGAAATAGAATGAACAAATGTATCAGCAGGAATTCCAGAACCAATTACTCTCTGTCCTTTCTGAATACCAGTTGCAGAACTTACTGTACCAGATGAAGAACCAGAAGCAATCGTTAGATTGACTCCAGTTGCACCTGCTTGCTCTCTAGTGATACCAGTAAATGAACCAGCAAATGCACGAGCAAGAGGAGACAAAGCAGATCCAACCTGTTGCTCTAAGGTAATACCAGTTGAACTACCTTGTGTTGTTGTGATCTGGAAGGTAGTTGCAGAAGGAACAGCAGCAACAAAGTATGTTTTGTTCGCAACAACGTTAGAGAATGGAGTATCAAAACTAATTGTCTGCTGACCACCAGGAACAAGACCAGTTGTTGATGCAACTTCAATTACGTTACCAGCATTTACATTAATAACATCTTGCACAAATTCGGTTTTACCTGTGTAGTTGATGTATTCTTGAACTCCAGTTGTCGATCCAGTTGTTCTCTTGACACGAAGAGTTCCAGATGATGGGAAGTGTGTAGGTGCTCCAGCAACATACAAAGTAGTGTCAGAGTTCGAGAAT
>CAYPET010000102.1:0-2095 GCA_964409905.1 uncultured Chitinophagaceae bacterium
ATATCCCATCCGGTACAGCTGGCAAACAAGGATACTGATAACCACTTAGGAACTGTAACATAACAATTGGTACCGTCCGTGGGGGCAGGTCAGTCAAAACGAGTTTTTATGGTGCAAAAAAATGGATTATTTGCATACTTTCAGTTGTTTCCCGCATTGACATTCAAATAAGCATATCCTTATATATAATTATGGATGAGTCTTTCTCTTCTTTTTACTCAAAACGACGTCAAAATTAAAATCTTTCAGGCTTTCGCCTCTCCGTAGACTGTGAAAAGTTTGCCTTCTCTGGCAGTTGTTTTTCTTCAATATCAATCTTGTACTTATACTTGATTCTCACATAACCCAGCATCATCCAAACTCAGATTCTATCTTTGCGAATCTGACAACCCTATAGACTGTCTTATAACGGTAAATTTGCTGTGGAACCTTCCGCTTCCGGTTTATGTTCATTCCAGGAGACAATCAGAGTACAAGATAAGTTATCAGTAGTTCTCTTATACTTTTTTATTCGGAGGTTACCATGAGTCATGTCACTGTTAAAAGAGGTTTTACTCTGATCGAACTCCTGGTGGTGATTGCCATCATCGCCATTCTGATTGCCCTGTTGTTACCGGCAGTGCAACAGGCACGTGAAGCCGCCCGGCGGAGTACCTGCAAAAACAATCTGAAGCAGATCGGTCTGGCACTCCACAATTATCACGAAACCCATCGTTGTTTCCCACAGATGCATGTGGAATCACGACGGACAGCAGCCGATGATGTCACCACCGACAGCTATCTCGCCTGGACGGTCATGCTTTTGCCATTCATGGATCAGGCGACTGTCTACAATCAGATCAATATGAATGCTCCCTGGCGAGCCAACTACACTGGTACGCCTCCTCAATTGGCACTTGTCAAAACCATCATCCCGGCATTTAACTGTCCGACTGACCCGATGGACGGATTGAACACGAATATCGGTAGCTGGGGCAAGTCAAATTATCCGGGTATATACTCGCCATGTGATATCAATCCGGCGAATGGTCAGGGACGCTGTTACAGAGGTGCGTTCAACAATCATAACGTTAACCGTATGCGTGATTTCACTGATGGTACCAGTAACGTGATCGTGGTAGGTGAGCGAACCACTGAAGGGGTTCCGGCCGGTGGTTTGTGGATCGGTGCCTCGAACGCCAATTATGGGCACAATTACGCCAACTGGCCTTACCATACGGCTCTGGTCCGCACCTGGCAGGGGGCGACTGCGACTCCGACTCCGTCCACGATCTACCTGATCAACGGAATCAACCAGTCGACCGGAACCAAATATGAATGGTCGCTGGGCAGTTCGCACACCGGTGGCTGCCATTTTCTGTTGGGAGATGGAGCAGTCAAATTTATCAGCGAAAATACCGACGGTAACACTCTGGTTTATCTGGCTGGTATCAATGATAAAAATGTAATAGGAGAATTCTAATTGAATTCAGGTTGAATTCGCTTCCCGGTTTCATCCAATCTGGTGAAACTGGGATATCTGTTTTACGAACTGCCAAGAGTCTCACATGATGAGATGGATGGATACTAAAGGGGGATAGCATGATCTGCAACGTAAGAATCACGACATGCCTCGGTCTGCTTGTTCTGGCTGCCTGTTGCTGCGGGTGCTCGGGATCAGGAATTGATGTTGATCTGGCTCCGGTCTCAGGAGTGGTCACAATGGACGGTCAGCCAATGGAAAATGCCATCGTGATTTTTTCACCCGAGAAAGGTAATCCCTCTTCGGGTAAAACCGATGCGAACGGTTATTACGAACTGGTCTATGTGGGTGATGCTAAAGGGGCGATAGTTGGTCGCCACAAAGTAAGAATTTCGACAGGCGAGGCGACTGACGGACAGGACTCGGCAAGTAGCGGCGAAGCGGATCTGGCCAATGCTTCGCTGGAAGATACGGTGAATATTGCTACTCCTCCCCCTGAAGATGGAGATTTGACGCAACGTCGTGTCGTCAAGAAAAAGAAAACCGAAAAAGATCCGATTCCCGAAAAGTACAATACCAAAACAACACTGACCGCTGACGTCAAAGATGAGAGTAATACCCTGGATTTCAAAT
>CAYPET010000103.1:0-2050 GCA_964409905.1 uncultured Chitinophagaceae bacterium
GTCCCCTGACGTCGATACGCTACGCCGGCTCCCCCTGGGAATTAGGCATTGCCGAGGTGCATCAAACGCTGCGCGGCAACCGTTTGCGTGGCAAGGTGCGGGTGCAGGCTGACGGCGGGATGAAGACCGGCCTTGATGTGGTCAAGGCGGCGATTCTGGGTGCCGAGAGTTTCGGTTTTGGCACGGCGCCTATGGTCGCGATGGGCTGCAAGTACTTGCGCATTTGCCACCTCAACAACTGTGCAACCGGTGTCGCGACCCAGAATGCCCAACTGCGCCAGGCTCACTTTGTCGGGGACGTTGAGCGCGTGGTGAATTTCTTCACCTTCGTGGCGACGGAAACCCGCGAGTGGCTGGCCAGGCTCGGGGTGCGGAGCCTTGAAGAGCTGATTGGCCGGGTCGATCTGCTCGAATGCCTGCCGGGCGAGACGGCTAAACAACAAAGCCTCGACTTGAGCCCTATCCTCTGGGTTGACGAGGAGGCCACGGATCAGCCGCAGTTCTGTCAGGTGGCCAGCAACGACCCCTTTGATACGGCGGAGAAAGCCAATTTGATGGTGGCGGAAATGCTGCCAGCCATCGAGGCGGCGAGTGGCGGCGCTTTCTCTTACGCGGTGACCAACTGCGATCGCTCGATTGGTGCACGCCTCTCGGGAGAGATTGCCAAGCGTCATGGCAACACCGGTATGGAATCGAACCCCATCACCGTTCACCTTACCGGCACGGCTGGGCAGAGCTTCGGCGTTTGGAACGCCGGCGGCCTGCACATGTACCTGCGCGGTGACTGCAACGACTACGTCGGCAAGGGCATGGCTGGCGGCAAACTGGTGATTGCGCCGCCTGAGGGCAGCCGCTTCGAAAGTCGCAAGACCAGCATCATTGGCAATACCTGTCTGTATGGCGCTACCGGTGGCAGCTTGTTTGCCGCGGGTGTTGCAGGCGAGCGCTTTGCGGTGCGCAACTCGGGCGCGCACGCTGTGATCGAAGGCGCGGGAGACCATTGCTGCGAATACATGACCGGCGGTCTGGTCACGGTACTGGGTGCCACGGGGGTGAACTTTGGTGCGGGTATGACAGGCGGCTTGGCCTTTGTGCTCGACGAGGACCGCGCGTTCATTGACCGCTATAACAGTGAGCTGGTGGAGATTCACCGGGTGGCCGCCGAGTCTATGGAGGCGCATCGCCATTTCCTGCGTGACAATATTCGCGAGTTTGTGAACGAGACAGGCTCTGAGTGGGGCGCGCACCTGCTCGACAATTTTGAGGATTACGTTGGCAAGTTCTGGCTTGTGAAGCCCAAGGCTGCCGACATTAACCAGCTGCTCTCGCGTTTGCGGGATACAGACTGAGGCAAGACCCATGAGTACTCGACTGGCTAATCCGTTTCAGTTTCTGGATGTCGACCGTAAGGATCCCGGCAAAAAGGATATGGAGACGCGTACCGAGGCTTTCGTAGAGATCTATGACCCCTATACGCAGGTGCAGGCCGCAGAGCAGTCGCACCGGTGTTTGGAGTGCGGCAACCCCTATTGTGAATGGAAGTGTCCGGTGCACAATTTCATTCCCAATTGGCTCAAGCTATTGGCTGAGGGCAACCTGTTTGAAGCGGCAGAGCTCAGCCATCAAACCAACACCTTGCCCGAGGTGTGCGGGCGCGTTTGCCCGCAAGACCGTCTCTGTGAGGGTGCTTGTACCCTCAACGACGGCTTCGGCGCCGTGACCATCGGCAACTCCGAGAAGTACATCACAGACACCGCGCTGGCCATGGGCTGGCGGCCCGACCTGTCTGATGTGGTGCCCACCGACAAGAAAGTCGCGATCATCGGAGCAGGCCCTGCCGGATTGGGCTGTGCGGACATCCTGACGCGCAACGGCGTGAAGGCCGTGGTGTTTGACCGTTACCCCGAAATCGGCGGTCTTCTGACCTTTGGTATCCCGCAGTTCAAACTCGAGAAGCAGGTGATGGAGCGCCGCCGCGAGGTCTTTGAAGGCATGGGCATTGAATTCCGGCTGAATACCGAAATCGGCCGCGACATCACCATCGATGAGT
>CAYPET010000104.1:0-2029 GCA_964409905.1 uncultured Chitinophagaceae bacterium
GCGTGAGGCGTTGGCTCTCGCTAACACCTACTTTGACGAGTTTGAGAAAGAGGCTCAGGCTCTTATCTCCAAGGAGATCACCAAGGCTAAGTTTGACAAGATTGTTGAGGCTATCTACCCCCGTCCTGAGAAGGATGCCAAGGGTGCTATCAAGAAGTGGGAAAACAAGGTCGATCAGATTGAGGAGATCTACTCCTCAGAGACCGTGAACGGTGCGGGTGTTGCCAACACCGCTTGGGGTGCGTACAACGCACTCACGGAGCGTTTGGACTGGTTCCGCAAGGGTCGCGGTTCTCGCGGTCAGGAGAATGTCCTCGCTGCTGCCAGCGGTTTCGATCCTGTCACCAATGCTGAGAAGAACAAGATTCTCAAGGCTGTCAAGGAGATTGCGTTCGCGTAATCTCATATCCTGGGCATGATATAAAACTGCCCACACGCCGCTGTGTCCGAATAGTTAGGTGCAAGTCTGCAAAACTTGTTATGTGGGTGCGAATCCCATCGGCGGCTCCACTTGACAAAACTAATATTTTGTGGCCGGTCGCATAACAAACATATAACATTTACGACGATCTTACGAGAATCACGGAAATTTCACTGGATTTTGTCAGACCGATGGTGTAGGCTCTAGCCATGACAGAAAGGATTTGTAATGGCTGATTTCGATACCAATAGAAGTTGGACGCAGCAAGAGGTTGATGAGTCCTTCTCTAATATTCTAGATATAGCAAAAGAGTCCCTTGATCCAGACCTTCCAGATTTTATGGCGGTCAGCAATCTAGATATTCTGGCATCTGAGTTTATCATGCTGCATAAGGCTATTACCGAAAGAAAATCACCCCTCCCTTCCGATTGGAGATAACATGGCAACGCTGAACTTTGAGGTAGAACTTATCTATGAGGGAACTGGTCACTTCATGAACTTTGAGTATCAGTTTGAGGAGTTTGGTCTCTCCCGCCGAGAATTGGAAGAGTTGGCAGATGATCTTGCTACTGGTGCCGACCGCACCTTGTATGATGAGATCATGGGGCAGATTTCCATTATCCCCGTTCTAACAGAAATTGAGGATGACAATGATTACTGAGACTGGTTGTTATATCGACGGATCGCATAGATCGTCAATTGACTTTGCCTCCCTCGTTATCGAAATGGCACACGACTATGGGTTTGAGTTAGAGTGGGAAGCATTCCTCAGAGACTTAGAGTGGCTGCGAACTGACGGTGAAGAGGACGACGACCGACTCTATGAGATTCTAGATGCCCTTGACTGGACGTACTATCAGGCACTAGACTATCTCAATGAAATCACCCGCGAGGGATTGTATTGGGAAGTTGTAGATCAGAGTCTATATCTAACGGAGGCTGAAGATGTTTGATGAGGACATTCTTGACCGTACCCGCCAAATTTTTACAGGCGAGTATGTTCCTGCTGATAATTCTGGATATATTGCGGCTATGCTTGTAGCCTTGACCATGGCGGAGGATGAAGATGCTGGCAAGTAGTCTCATGACCAAAGATCAGATGCTAGAGGAGTATCACGTTATTGGATTCTTCTATGATCTGTGTGTTGTTGATCGCAAGTCTGACGGTGTGCGAGGTTCATTGCAATTCATGAATACCGAGGGGCCAGAGGGATATACTCGCTACTACTACAACTTTGTGGAGGAATGATGTACGTCTGTTCTGTTTGTGAGTCCCCCGACATTGCATATGACGCATTGGTTAGTGTAAATACAGATGAAATTGTCACCGCTTTTGAGTCACTTTGGTGCCCAGAGTGTGATGGCGAAACTTCTATGAAGGAGGCATGATGGATATTACCGTAGAGGTTCAGAATGTTAGTTTTATTATTGACGCCGAGGATGAGTCTGAGGCTCTTGATCGTGTAGAGGATATTCTTCAGAACTACGCCTGGGACTGGACCCAGCCCTACGCATCGTAAGGAGTAATCATGCAGTTTCACTACGTTGTTGGATTCGATACTGATACTCAGAAGTTCCCGATTGAAACGGGTTCCGCCGTGAAGTCGA
>CAYPET010000105.1:0-2016 GCA_964409905.1 uncultured Chitinophagaceae bacterium
GGTAATTGTTGAATAAAAATTTCCTTACACTTATTTGCTACATCCATGTGTTCTTTTTGCGTTCCGTTAGCTGAACGTAGATTAATATAATGTATCCAGCTACGAATGGTTCCATTCATGTACATTTTAGTACCTGTCGCTAAAGGCAAGACAAACCTTGCACACTCTTTAGCAACGCCAGAATTAATCATATCGTCATACAAAGCCTTAGATCTTGAGAATAATTCTCTTATCTGACTATTGTACTTGATCTGTGCTTCTATGTCAATATCATCAATACTGTTTTGACGATTTTTCTCGTCTTGAGATCTTAATTGTGGTGGATTAATTTTTTCACCCAAGAAAGATGCGTCAGCATATCTTTGGCTAAATTCCTGAAAACTAAAACTACGATGACGAAGTATTTGCGCTGCAATACCTCTAGTGGTTTCTATTTCTAAGACCATATTTGCCATTTCAAAAATTGACCAATGACCATGATCAATACAGTACTTTAATAATTTAGCATACTCATCTCGATCCTGCCCCATTGGGTTGGACACTCTCGCACAATATGCTATAGTTTTCTCCGCATCTGGAGTGATAGAAATTAATTCAACGTTCATTCTTTTTCTTTTTCTTTTTCTTTTTGCCAAATATAGCTTCAAAATTTTTATCCCAAGTCTTTTGGTCTACTGACTTGGGGCGTTGTTTGTCGCCTTTTCCGTTACTCATGTTTTTAACCACCTATTATTATTTAATGTCCATTTAACAGTTTGTGCTAGCCTATCCTTGACGGGTTGTGGTTCCCATCCCATAGCCTTCATTTTACTACCGTCTAGAGCATAACGCAAATCGTGTCCGGGTCTTTGACTGTGAAAGTCTACCATTTCATATTTTAGCACTGTGTCTTGACATTCAGCAATAAATGTTGCTAATTCAAGATTATCCATTTCTGTCGATCCTACGATATTAAACTTGTGACACTTAGCTCCACCGAAATCATCTACTGTTAACTTGGAAGAGTCATAATTCAGTAAAAACCACATAGCGTCAGCAACGTCGCTTGCATGAATATAATGCCTTGATCCAGCCTTTGTCTTTGTTGGATCACTGTGGATTGTTACAGATTCTCCATCCCTAGCCTTCTTAATGCAAAGAGGGATATACTTTTCTGGGTGCTGTCGTTCACCAAAAACATTCATTGTATGTGAAATATAACATGGCAACTTATATGTGTTCTCGTATGCCACTACTAATTCTTCACCGCCAGCCTTTGAAGCACTATATGGGTTTGTAGAATTATATCTATCATTCTCTTTATACTTAACACCTTCTGGCGCTGGACCGAATACTTCATCGGTTGAGAAGTAAATAAATCTTTCTAGATTATCACACCTACGAGCAAATTCTAGAATATTTGCTGTACCCACCACATTATCTAGAATGAACTCCATTGGGTAGTCAATGCTTCTATCAACATGGCTACCGGCAGCAAGATGTACGATTTGATCAACGTGACCAATAGAGGCAATAATCTGTGGATTTAGTTCTGCCTTTAAATCGTGGAATACAGTTCTAACTCGCTTGCGTTCTGACTCTGGTGCAGCGGCAACAACTTCATTTAACCTGTTTAGATTTCCGCTATAGTCAAGTCTATCTAGGGTTACAATGTTTACGTCAGTTTTATTAAGAAGATATTCTACAACGTGGTGTGCAATAAATCCCGCACCGCCAGTAAGCAACACTGTTTTAGCCATATTTTTATATCCTTTTGTTGAGTGATAGAACTTCCTACTATTCTACCGCAGAGTCCTGATTTTTTCAACCTATAAAAAACTAAAATGTTCTTCGTCTATCTCTACTTTACCAGATTCGTCCATTTTTTCAAGTTCTTTTATTATTACGTCTAACCAAGGTTTATGAACACTAATTCTAGTATGGCAGGATTCATCCTGAATATCTGAATTAAGTGTGCCACCCTTGTGTGTCATTATACATGAATTAATTCCTGCTAATTTCTGATCTATAAATAAA
>CAYPET010000106.1:0-1989 GCA_964409905.1 uncultured Chitinophagaceae bacterium
TTTCAGGAAAATCACGTTTCGCCCACATGGCCATTCCAATCTCTGGCTTACGGCATGGCGATTCATCCTCTTCTAGGTCGGGGCAATAATAAATTCGATCAATTCGTCCACCCTCTTCTTTCACGACCTCAACCAGTTTATTGTGAATCTCATGCAGCTCATCTTTGGTCATTAATTCCTTACCAACTCCCTGCTGATTAGTTACTACCACAATACGACCAAGCATCATTCCGAAATAACGCAATGCTCGATGCACATCGGGTAAAAACTCAAACTCATCCCAGGATGTAACATACCCATCCTCTATATTCTTATTAATAACACCATCTCTATCTAAAAATAGCGTCCATGTCTCATCAACGTGTATCGTTTTACTCATCAAAAAGTTCTTTTTCAATTAACTCACAAATAATATGTCCAAGCATTAACTGGCATTCCTGTATCCTCGGAGTATCTGTGCTTGGTACTTTAACTACTACATCTACTATTTTGTCTAATTCAGATGGCTTCTGACCGGTAAAAGCTATAACTTTAAGCCCCCTATTTTTAGCTTCAATAGCTGCTTGAATAATATTTTGAGATGCCCCTGAAGTGGTCAATAACCAAAGAATATCGTTTTGCCGACCTTTTGCTTGAACCAAGCGGGCAAACAGCTTGTCATATCCAAAATCATTCGCAATAGCCGTCAAGGCCGCCTCATTCACATTCAAGGCTTCGACAGGCAATGCTTGTCTGTCCAAATAGAAACGCCCGGAGAATTCTGCAGCCAAATGCAAAGCATCCGCAGCACTTCCTCCATTTCCACAAATTAGGACTTGGCTGCCAAGTTTCAAGGCATCTCTCAATAGAATGATTAAATCATCAACTTGTGCTATCAAGCTTTGATCTTCAAATATCAATTGCTTGACTGACATACTTGCTTGAATTCTATCTTTTATCGTTTCACTTCTCATATGTCCTACTTCTTTTTCACTCCGTAATAATTTTTCACAAAGCCCTTCGCTTCTTTTCTACCCAATAACTTCTGCAACACTGCATATAGTAACCCTGCACCGTATGCAAAAACCTGTATATTCAGCGTACACAAGGCAAATAAAGCAACTTTTATCTGTTTATACTGACTGAATGCCTGAAAAAACGCCACCACGCTAACCAGCATATGCCCCAAAAGCACCAGTTTAAAAAGCAAATGAAGGAATGGCGTTAAGCCGGAAAGAATAAATAAGATAAGATATGCAAGTAATATCGTTGAAGGTAAAAAATGAATGGGTTTAAGCAACTCAGGATGTGTTGTCCCTAGATTTATTCTTGCCACACCCCAGTTGAATATTTGCTTAAAGAACTTTTTTAAGCTTGTACGTCTTTTGTGATAAACAAAGGCCTCAGGAATCAGTCCTACTTTAAATCCAGCCTGATAAATTCTGGCTGAGTAATCCATGTCTTGACCATGCCTCAACTTATTCATCCCACCTATCTTCTCATAAACTTCTCGAGAGATACCCATATTAAAACTTCTCGGATAAAATTTGCCTACATGATTCTTTGATCCTCTCGTACCTCCTGTACCCAAGAAAGAGGTCATGCTGTAATTAATGGCCTTTATTAAAGGAGAAAATGAATCATGCGCAGCATCTGGCCCACCAAATGCATCCCATGCATTTTGGACAAGATGTTTATCGATTTCCTCCAACCACTCAGGCGGAAACATACAATCAGAGTCTACAAAAATAAAATAGTCGCCTTTAGCTTCCTGCATACCATAATTTCGCGCACTTCCAGGCCCTTGATTCTGTTGATAAATCGCCCGAATTTGCAACTCACTTGCTGATTCATAGCTATCAATAAAAGCTTTGAACCCATCTTCAGACCCATCATCAACAAAGAGAATCTCAAAGGATTCTCGCGAAAAAGGCATTTTCTCAGCCGAAGAAAGCAACTCCCTTACTTCGTCGAGTCTATTATAAACTGCTATGATGATTGAATACTTCA
>CAYPET010000107.1:0-1958 GCA_964409905.1 uncultured Chitinophagaceae bacterium
GCTTGCGCTCGATGCCCATCTTCAGAGTCATGGTGCTGCTGGGGCAGGAGCCGCACGCGCCCTGCAGGCGCACCTTCACGATCGGGCCGTCGATCTCCACCACTTCCACGTTGCCGCCGTCGGCCATCAGATAAGGACGCAGCTCATCGAGGGTGCGCTCCACGTTCTCCAGGGTGAGGGCGCGGGGATCGTTGGCTTCGCTGGCAGCGGTGTCTGCGGCTGTGGTGGTGGTGTCGGTGCTCATGGGGGCGGGCTCTGGTGACTTGAGCTTAAGAAGGGCTTTGGCGGGCTGACTTCAGCCGTGCAGCTCGCCGGTGAGGTTCACGATCACCACGCCGCCGGCGATCAGGCCGATGCCTACCAGCTGCCCCGCACTGGGCACCTGGCGATACGCAAACAGGCCCACCAGCACGATCGCCACAATGCCGATCCCGCTCCAGAGGGCGTAGGTGATGCCCAGCGGGATGGTTTGCACCACCCGGGAAAGCAGCAGCATCGAGCAGCCGTAGGCCGCCAGCACGATCAGCGTGGGCACCAGCCGGCTCATGCCGGCGGAGAGCTTGAGGCAGGACGTGCCCACCACCTCCGCGGCGATGGCGAGCAGCAGAAGTAGCCAGGCAGGGGTCTGGGGCATGGGGACTTGGGCGTGTCTCCCTAGGATCAGCCCACAGAGATCCAGCGCCCCCGGCCGGGACCCCATCAGCGAACTCCCCTGCGAATGACCGACGTTCCCGCCTCGAGGATCCGCAATTTCTGCATCATTGCCCACATCGACCACGGCAAATCAACCCTGGCCGATCGCCTGCTGCAGGACACGGGAACAGTGGCTGCCCGCGACATGCAGGAGCAGTTTCTCGACAACATGGATCTCGAGCGTGAGCGGGGCATCACGATCAAGCTCCAGGCCGCGCGGATGGAATACAAGGCGGCCGATGGTGAGACCTACATCCTCAACCTGATCGATACCCCCGGCCACGTTGACTTCTCCTATGAGGTGAGCCGCTCGCTGCAGGCCTGCGAAGGCGCCCTACTGGTGGTGGATGCCAGCCAGGGTGTGGAGGCGCAGACCCTGGCGAATGTGTATCTGGCGATCGAGAATGATCTGGAGATCATTCCGGTTCTGAACAAGATCGATCTTCCCGGTGCCGATCCGGACCGCATCAGTGAGGAAATCGAGGCGATCATCGGCCTCGATTGCTCCGGAGCTATTCCCTGTTCGGCCAAGAGCGGCCTGGGGGTGCCGGAAATCCTGCAGGCCGTGGTGGATCGGGTGCCGCCGCCGCCCGATCGGGTGAATGAACCGCTGCGGGCGCTGATCTTTGATTCCTATTACGACCCCTACCGGGGCGTGATTGTGTATTTCCGGGTGATCTCCGGCTCGATCAGCACCAAAGACAAGGTGCTGTTGATGGCTAGCAAGAAAACCTACGAACTGGATGAAGTGGGCGTGATGGCCCCCGACCAGCGCAAGGTGGACAGCCTTCAGGCTGGGGAAGTGGGTTATCTCGCCGCTTCGATCAAGGCCGTGGCCGATGCCCGCGTGGGCGACACGATCACCCTGGTGAGCAACCCGGCCTCCGAGCCCCTGCCGGGCTACACCGAGGCCAAGCCGATGGTGTTTTGCGGTCTGTTCCCCACTGATGCCGACCAATACCCGGATCTACGCGAAGCACTCGACAAGCTGCAGCTCAGCGATGCAGCTCTTAAATACGAGCCCGAAACCAGCAGCGCCATGGGCTTCGGCTTCCGCTGCGGCTTCCTAGGCCTGCTGCACATGGAAATCGTGCAAGAGCGCCTGGAGCGGGAATACAACCTCGATCTGATCGTTACCGCGCCGTCGGTGATCTACCAGGTGAACATGCTCGATGAAACCACCGTGATGGTGGATAACCCCGCCACGCTTCCTGATCCGCAGAAGCGTGAATCGATCGAAGAGCCCTACGTGAAGCTCGAGATCT
>CAYPET010000108.1:0-1933 GCA_964409905.1 uncultured Chitinophagaceae bacterium
TCCCCCTTGGGGGGTAGGGGGGATATTATCAGTTATTATATTTCCTTTATTTCCTTTATTTCCTTTATTATAGGTTGTACAATTTGGTGTACAATCTGTTGTACTATTTGGCGTCCAATTTTGTGTACAATTTGTTGTACAATCCTCTAAGCCAAATCGGAGTCTAAGTACCGTTAATACAGGTGTTCTGTGTTGTTCAATGTACTTTTCTTGCTCCAAACGGTCTAAAAAGGCAATAACTTTGCCCCTTGACCAACCCCAACGGTCGGCTAATTTTTGATTGGAGTAATGCACCTCCCCCGGCTTTGCCTCAACTTTAATGCCTCGGATGCTGTATGTTTTTTCCTTATACAGGGCAAGGTTGCACAGGTCAATAAATGCCTGCGCCTTGCTAAACTTTTCCTCCACCCAAAGGTCGTCGGTGAAAAGCTCCCTGCTTATTTTCAAATAACCTTCCATTACCACAAAAAATCTTGGTCAATAATTTCAACCCGTACATGGGGAGGGCTTAACACGAATTTAATCGTTCCTGATTGATGCAATTTCATAAGTGCATCTTCCACTTGCTGCGTGTCTAATTTGCATTTATGGCTAATTATTAGCGTTGTTGATGAATAATTACCCCACTTGTCGGCATTTGACAAGATTAAGGTCAATACCTGCACTACAATCGAGTCCTTAAAATTAGGGTCTTTAAGAAACTTCGTTGGAAATTTAAAATATCCTTCCATAAAATTCAAAACCCCGCTGCAAAGAAGGTCTCCCCGGGTGAGAATTGGCCAAGTTGCCTCCGGTTTAACGCATCCCTGAACGGGGAGTTTTTAAGTAGTTTTCAATTACTTGGTTTGGCTTCTCACAGCCTGTACAAATATACAACTATTTGCTTAATTCCAAACACATCGCCTCAAATTCTTCAATGCTCATTTCTTTTGTCGCTTCAGGTGGCCGGTGGTTCAAAATCATGCACCGCCACTTTCCCGGAGCAGCAAAAAAATGCGTCTTTAGTTCGCCATAATTCGCATAAAACGGGCTTTGGCAAATGGTATACCCAACCTTGGTCGCTGCTGCCTTACAACGGGCCGTTACCACGCTTGGAAAATAATCGTCATGAGCTAACCTGACGCAGACTGTTGGTAGGTCTTTCATTAGAGTAGGAATTTATAAGGCAGCTCCGGGCGAAAAGTAACCTCGATTTCATGGTTCCCTCGCGGATAGAAAAAATAACCCGTATGCGCTTGATCCGTCCATTCGGAAAGGTATAGGCAGGCCATGTGTACATCTATGGGCTTGCTTTCGGTTTTTCGCTGCACGTATTGGCGCATCTCGTTTTCGTCCGAGAAGCGGAGAATGAGCTTGGCCGTTGTTTTCAGTTCGTGTGTCATAGTTGCTTGTTTAGTTTATTTAGTTGTGATATGCATTAACATTCAACCCATTCATTTACTGGTTTCATGATTTTATAACCCTTACTTTTTAAATGCTTTATCATGTCCTCGTCCGTCATTATCTTTTTATCTTGGATTTTATCTTTTTTCACCCACGTTTTTGAACCCTCATATGCATTATCTGCATACTTTCTTATAAAACTTGCTAAACCTTTTCTTTTTAGGTTTTTGGGTGGATAGCCGTTTTTCACAGCCCTTTTGTTAAACTCATTTGAAGTAAATGAGCTTGGCATTTCCTCCATTGTTTTCTCTAAAATCATCATGTCGTTGTTTGTTTGGTTTAAAAAGCCACCTGTCCACTCCAATTGTGGAGTAATCAGAGCCTAACGAGGTTTTACGCCCAATACGTTGAGTACATTCATTCAGACCTAAACACTTCTTGGATAGTGTTGATAATATCACGTTTTTGTCTCTAGTATGCGTTACCACTCAATACTATTTGCCTGTAATGAATCAGGTGGTTTCAAAGAACAATTCAAATTTAACCCGCC
>CAYPET010000109.1:0-1932 GCA_964409905.1 uncultured Chitinophagaceae bacterium
CATGAACCGCGCGTCGTTGGACAGGGGGTTCGGCCGGTGCATCGTGCTCCGAAAGTACGGGTGCACCATCAAGAAGTACTCGAACAGGACCCAAGACAGGATCGTGCCCCCGACGCCGGCGCAGACGGGGCCCAACGGCAGGCACAGGCTGCTCGATAAGGATGGCATCGCAGCCGTCGGCGAGAAGATCTCACCCGGCGACGTGTACATCAACAAGCAGAGCCCGGGAAACACCCGCGATCCGCTGCCCAACCCGCAGGCGATGCCCGACTCGTTCTACAGGCCCACCGCGCAGTCGTACAAAGGTCCTCAGGGTGAATCGTGCGTGGTTGACAAGGTGATGCTGACCACGTCCGACGAGGGACAGTTCAACGTGAAGTGTTTGGTGCGACACACCCGCCGCCCCGAGGTTGGCGATAAGTTCTCGTCCAGACACGGGCAGAAGGGCGTTTGCGGGACGATCGTGGAGCAGTCGGACCTACCCTTCAGCGAGCGGGGGATATGCCCGGACTTGATCATGAACCCGCACGGGTTTCCCAGCCGCATGACCGTGGGCAAGATGATCGAGCTGCTGGGCGGCAAGGCTGGCCTGCAGGACGGAAAGTTCAAGTACGGCACGGCGTTTGGTGGCGATACGGTGACGTCACTCTCCGAGGTACTCGTAGAGCACGGCTTCAGCTACAACGGCAAGGACCTTATGCATTGCGGCATCACCGGTGAACCGCTGGTGGCGTACATCTTCATGGGTCCGGTGTATTACCAAAAGTTGAAGCACATGGTGCTGGACAAGATGCACGCGAGGGCCAGGGGTCCGAGGGTGGTGCTCACCAGGCAGCCGACCGAGGGCCGCGCGCGCGACGGTGGTTTGCGCTTGGGCGAGATGGAGCGCGACTGCCTGATCGGTTACGGCGCGGCAATGCTGATTCTCGAGCGGTTGATGATCAGCAGCGATCAGTTTGAGGCGCAGGTGTGCACAAACTGCGGACTGCTGGGGTACAAACACCACGGGACGGGTCGGAACCTTTGCCAGCAGTGCGCGGACGGGGGAACGGTGAGCGCGCTGAAGCTGCCGTACGCGTGCAAGCTGCTGTTCCAGGAGCTGCAGAGCATGAACATATGCCCGAGGCTGACGCTGTCGGACGCGTGAGAGAAGGGTTTGAGATTTCTTCAATCTTAAAATTAAATGGAGTTGCGAGTATTGTCTGACAGGTTCCACCTGTCCAACTTAAGTAGTAAGTTACACTCGGGAGGCGGCGCGAGCCACTTGCCTCTCGGCGATGCGCTCCTGCCGCCTGGCCTCGATTCGCGCCTCCCTGGCCGCGGCAGCACCCTCGTTACCCTCAGCCTTTGCGAGCTCCGCAGCGGGGAAGGCCGCCCTCGCCGAGAACTTCTCCTCAAACTCTGCGGCTACCTTGGCCTCCTTCTCAGCCTTGTTGTACTTCTTCATGTACTTCTTCTCAGCCTTCTCAGCCTGAGCAGCCTTCGCCTCAGCCTCGGCGAGCTTCTTTTCGAGCTCCTTGATGCGGTCGGCATCCTTCTTGAGCTCCTTCTCTGCGGTCTCCACCTCCTTATCAGCGGCGGCGAAGGCGGCGTTGAACATGCTCTTGTCGATGAGCTCCTGGTTCGCGGCAGCCTCGCGGATGCGGTTGGCGCGCTCCGTCTCCTCGTACTTGTGCGCCTGATCGGTCACGGCGTCCCAGTCCACGGGCTTCTCGGGGTCCTCCTTGGCCGCTTTGGCCGACTTGGGCTTCTTGGCAGTCTTGACCGACTCCTTGACAGCCGCCATCGGCTTTGGGGTCTGGACGGGCTCCTTGACAGCCGTCACGGGCTTGAGGGTCTGGACGGGCTCCGCGGTAGCCGCCTTGGTGGGCTCCGCGGTGGTGGTCTTAGCCGCGGCTTTGGCGACGGTCACCTTGCGGGAGTTGAGCTCGG
>CAYPET010000110.1:0-1924 GCA_964409905.1 uncultured Chitinophagaceae bacterium
TCGGCGAAAAGCCTTGCAATAATTTGTTTATAAGCTTGTTAAATTAAAATGACGCGTCAGCGGTTACAAAATATGCAGAGAGGGGTTGTCGTTTTCGGTAGCCCCTCACTTTTTTCTAAAAAGGATGATTTAATTTAGTCGGTCAGTAGTGATTTCTTATATTTGAATACACACTCTAAAGAAAACCCTTCACACACTTTTTTAAACACTACCAGAAAAATCAAGAATAAGCACCAATACAGTGCCTGGTGGAAAACGTCAACGGTCTTAATTCGTTTAAATGGATACATGCCGAACATAATGAAAGTTTTTAAGGTTGATAAACTAATGGCATATCAATCTAAGGCTTCACTTTCAATTCAGGTCAGGCGTTTGCGGTCAATAGGAAAACAGCAATGAAAAGCTTTGTTAAGCCTTTGGCCCATGTTAATATTGAGTACCGTTATGAATGATTAAACCAAGGAATATGCTCAATAGTAAACTGTCCAAAGTGGGCTTAACATTCTTAAAAAAACACCTAGCACTCATTTAGCCGATGCTTTTATTTCTTAACATACAGCCCGAAAGTTTGCTCCAACGGATCGAATTTAAGTATTACTTCTCGGCCTATTTTAGAAAACTAAGAGCCTATTTTAAAATAAATAAATAATGCGTTTGAATAAGATTTCTGAAATACTGTTTGATAAGTTTTTATCCGAACAAACAAAAAAGAAGAGCGAGAGAGTTATACTTTTAGTTGCAATTGTAAGTTTCGTTATTCACCTTTTAATCATTTTTTTGGTTAATTTAGGTGTTATTCTGGTAGATGAGCCAAAAAACTTATTAACCAATCCCATAGCAGCGATTTATACCCCTTTCTCGTTTATATTGGTATATGAGGTGTATCTGCTGATCTACTTTCTGCCAAAATCTACATCAAATTACATTTCGAAGCAATATGAAATTATTGCTTTGATTATCATTAGAAGGTTATTTAAAGACTTTTCAAACTTATCACTTACATCCAACTGGTTTGCCAACCAAGGGGATCTTCAATTCACTTTTGATGTATTAGCCTCGGTGTTGTTATTCTATCTAATCTATTTATTCCATGCGCAACGAATGAAAATTTATAATCGAGTTAAGAAGACCACACTAAGATCTCCAAGTCTTACCAATTTTATAAATGCAAAAAAATGGATAGCTACCGCCTTGGTGCCCATTTTAGTAATAACCGCTATTTATTCGTTTATAGATTGGGGAATTGGGGTTGTTCGTCCAATAGAATCGAACCATGTGTCGTTTAAGGACATCAATAATATATTTTTCGAGCAGTTCTTCAGTATTTTAATCATTGCAGAAGTATTATTGTTGTTGTTTTCATTTTTTCATACAGATGAGTTTCATAAAGTCATTAGGAATTCAGGCTTTATCATTTCAACCATACTAATACGGATCTCATTTTCTACCGAAGGCCTGGTGAACACATCGCTTATTGTTTCTGCTGTTTTATTTGGGCTTCTTATGCTATTTATTCACAATAAATATGAAAAGATGATACTTTCCCCAAAAAGTGTGTAAACCAAACACCATGTCAATAACCAACAAAGAGGCAGCGTACCTTAAATTAAAAGAGACCACCTTAAAATCCGGGCTTGGAGTATCTATGGAGCTGTTCTTGCAGAGCTTTGCGCTTGGTTTCTATGCAACAAACAGAATGCATCTAGCGCTTTTATCCTTTGCAGCCCTCCATGCCCACCCTTGGCCCATCCCCGGATTTCAATCCAGGGGCTTTTCCAAGCTAGATTCGTTTACTAAACGCTTGTAAACGTTTAGGCCAAGCTTGTCTGGTAAAGCACAGAATGTGTGCACTTCAGAAAATCGCCCTGCTTGCGCTGCGGTCCGGAGTTTTAAAGGGCTTGCAATTTGCCTCTCAGCCCACTCC
>CAYPET010000111.1:0-1921 GCA_964409905.1 uncultured Chitinophagaceae bacterium
ATTAAGGAGATTTTTTCCTCACTTGGCCACTCAAAGTTATCCCAAGCAACGCGCAAAATTTGATCTATGACCCAAGCGCGGCCATATATCAGTTTGCGAATATCCTCTTTGGCCTTAAAGGCCTCGTGCATCTTATGAGTCGAATCTTTAACGACCGCTTTAAGTGCTGCGGTAAGTGAGCCAGATGCGATTTTCTCAAGCAGTAGATCGGTATCCAAAAACTGCTCAATACCTTTGATTGGAACGGGTGACACCTGCATGGGTCTGCTCCTTTACGCAGCGGATTAGTCAGTGCGGCGAGTTATGCTCGCTCTTCTTTACGAAGGGTTAGGATCTCATGGCCATCAGCAGTCACTAGAATAGTGTGTTCATACTGAGCTGAGAGAGATCTATCTTTGGTGCGAACTGTCCAGCCATCGTTCTTATCAAGCGTGACCTGACGTTTGCGAAGGTTGATCATAGGTTCAATCGTGAAACACATGCCCTCTTCAAGAATAACGGCTTCACGAAATAGAGACTCTTTTGGATCGAAGTAGTGCATCACCTGTGGCTCTTCATGAAAGCCTGCGCCGATTCCATGACCACAGTATTCACGAACCACGGAGTAGTGATTTGCTTCAGCATGTTTCTGTATCGCCTTGCCAATGTCGCGAAGATCGGTGCCTGGTTTCACCATCTCGATTCCGAGATTCATGCACTCCTGGGTAACTTTACACAGGCGTGAAGCGAATTGAGGTACTTCGCCTACGCAGAACATTTTGCTGGTGTCGCCGTGGTAACCATCTTTGATCACGGTGATATCTAGGTTAACGATGTCGCCTGCTTTAAGTGGGCGATCATTTGGGATGCCGTGACACACAACCTCATTCACTGAAGTGCAGATAGATTTAGGGAATCCATGGTAGTCAAGCGGTGCAGGGATCGCCTTTTGTACATCAACAATGTAGTCGTGACAGATCTTGTCCAGCTCGTTAGTCGTGATGCCAGGCTGAACATGCTCTTCGATCATTTCGAGTACTTCTGCAGCCAAACGGCCAGCGACACGCATCTTTTCAATTTCATCAGCTGTTTTGATGATAATAGTCATCGGAAATCCTATCTAAATCGGTGTGTAACGCTTTGGGTATTTAAAGCGTGTTTTGATAGTGCTTATTGTACAGGAGGTAGGCGCAGGGTCTACCGATGTTTGTAACGTAAAATGAAAGCAGATGTCAGGTCGATGGCCAGACACCGTTACTCCGAAGGTGGGGTTTTTCGTGGTGTCTGGCTTTCAGCCCGACATCCGTTTTTGTGGTGGGCAATGAATTAAATAACTTCTCAAAACTTGGTTGTTATGGTATAAACTGCGCTCCAAAATTTCGTGCCTCGGCACATAACTAAAACACACACACTTCGTCACGTGTATCTGGGTGCCCGAAAGGGTTGATATATGGGGGGTGTGGAGGTTTAAACCCTAAAGGAAATTGCAAAATGGCAAAAGTTAATATGCGTGACCTGCTTAAAGCAGGCGTACACTTCGGTCACCAGACACGTTACTGGAACCCAAAAATGTCGAAGTTCATCTTCGGCGCGCGCAACAAAATTCATATCATCAACCTTGAGCACACGCTACCTGCTATGAACAACGCGCTTGACGTTGTTAAAGGTATGGCTTCGAACAAGAACAAGATTCTTTTCGTTGGTACTAAGCGTGCAGCTGCTAAGGTTGTTAAAGAAGAAGCTTCACGTGCTGGCATGCCGTACGTAAACCACCGTTGGTTGGGTGGTATGCTGACTAACTACAAGACTATCCGTCAGTCGATCCGTCGTCTACGTGATCTTGAAGCTCAGTCTCAGGACGGTACTTTCGCGAAGCTAACTAAGAAAGAAGCACTAATGCGTGCTCGTGAGATGGAAAAGCTTGAGCTTTCTATCGGTGGTA
>CAYPET010000112.1:0-1918 GCA_964409905.1 uncultured Chitinophagaceae bacterium
TGAAGAATAAACTTTTTAATCATCGTCTCACCACTCCCGGTCCACCAAACAGGCTAACACCTGGCAGTGCGTGTGCACCTTTGGCAGTGCCATTGGGGTTCTTGGGTTGTATCACTTTGGGCAATCTGGGTGCTTTAGTGCCCGACACACCCGGTGTGCCTGTGTAACTTTTTTTAAATCTGTCCCGACCTATCGCCACATGTGGATTGGCTACTGAAGCTATGCTACCTGCAGATGTGGATCCCGCTGTGGCTGTTTCTCGTATTAGAACTTCTCTGATTTTCATATTGTTTGTATTTATCGTAAAGTTGTCCTACAAAATTTATCAAACCCAATTGCCATAGTCCTTTCCTATAATCTGTAGTGTGTCTCCAAAATCCTAATTTTTTCTTAACTGTCAAATGGAAATAGCCCGAGGAGCCGATCCACCATCGAGATATTAAACCATCCCGTCGCAACGGAAGTGGTAGGTCCTGCCAATTATTACAGTATAATTTAAATTTTTCTTTCGGTGGTAGAACAATATTTGGAAAATTTAATAGCATATAGTCTGCAAAATTATCAAAAATGACATTTCTTCTACCAGAATAATACAGATCAATGTCACTTTTATTGCTTATATTATAATTTTTACGTGAAAGTTTCCAGTTATTTTTTATATCATCAATCCTGCCTAACAATTTTTTTGATAATAAAAAGGTCGATGCCAACACGATTTGAGTGCTCTTGGTCATAAAACCATTTGTATGATTGTTGTCGATATTTTGTATCTCTATTTTTATGTCTAAGTTATTGACATCTCGATCGTTGAATTCTATATATTTTAAAAAAATAGGGTTTGATTTAAAAAAACTCTGTGCACCATTATAATATTCTGGATTTAACCAAGTATTTCCATCTTCAACGTATTTTTTTGGTGTATGAGGAATATTGAATTCATCTAACAACATATCATTCACATACACCCTGCATCTAGGTTCTCGCCGATAGACCTCGCAATAGAATCCAAGCATCAATAACTGTCGCATCAACAGTAATTATTATTTTTTGGAACGACCCGACTTCATGTTGGCACACCAGTGATACATCCGGCCACGTTCACCACCGTACTTCTTCGCTTTGCTTCTCAACGAACTCACAGACCCTTTGCAACTGGCACCCGCCCGCTTGACCCTGCCTGGTCTGCTCTTGCCCTTCTTCTTGCCGTCAGCGAAGTTTTCTTCTATTTTTTTATTCGCCAGTGTTTGGATATTGAGCAGGTGTCCGTCACCCACGAAATATGCGCCTTGGGTTCGTTTCGCTAGAAATTTATCTCGAGCATCGTTGGCCGCTTTCGCTACCCTGCCTGCCTTGTAGGGATAACTCTGCCAGTTGGAAGGGAACATCAAAGACTCACCTTTCTTTAAAAACTCATACACATTCTTTTTGGTGGCCGGCAGTTTCGCCATTTCAACGAAATTATTATTGCCTTCGCTGATCGCCTCCAAAAATTTTAATAATGTTTGTCCGTCATACCTTTTACCTGGAAAGAAATTGTGGTTTTGTTGGCTGGCAAGTATTTGATTGAATATAGTTTTGTTGGGATCTTCGCCTATTTGATCCCAGGTCCTATTGTCGTTGACATTGGCCATGATTGAATAGATGAATTGCCATGGATAGCCCGATATTGATCCCGCGAACAAGTCATCCCAACTGCCTTTGTAATTGGTGATTCCTATTGCTTTTGTATAAGGTTCGTCTGCGCCGTTGCCCTCGGAGTAGGCACCGTATTTGGTTGCGATATCCTGTACTCGTTTGAGTGTTTCTGGGGAAAGTTCTGGTGTTTGGTTGTGTGCCTGTCCCACTATCGCCGTTCTATCGTTGAGGAATATGGCTCCTTTATATTGTTGTGCTTCTGCGATAAACTGTTTGAATTCCA
>CAYPET010000113.1:0-1903 GCA_964409905.1 uncultured Chitinophagaceae bacterium
GGCTCGCCGGCACGGCAATTTCAACCTCAGTATCACGCGAGGCTGCTTCTTCAGCAGCAAGTTTTTCATAGGCAGCCACCCGCGCCTTGCTCTTAGCCTGTCGCGCCTTTGGCGACATGCGAATCCACTCAAGTTCCTTTGTGAGTGTCTTCTGACGAGCGCTGGCCTGTTTCTCTTCCAGCGCCATCCGCGCCTGCTTCTGTTCAAGCCACGACGAGTAGTTCCCTTCAAACGGAATGCCACGGCCGTGATCGACTTCGAGGATCCACTTGGCCACGTTGTCGAGGAAGTAGCGGTCGTGGGTCACCGCCACCACCGTGCCGGCGTAATCAGCCAAATAGTGCTCAAGCCAGAGCACACTTTCGGCATCAAGGTGATTGGTCGGTTCATCAAGGAGGAGCAGATCTGGCTTTTCCAGGAGCAGGCGGCAGAGGGCCACCCGACGACGTTCACCACCAGAAAGATTGGTCACGCCCCAATCACCCGGAGGGAGATTCATGGCATCCATCGCAATTTCAACCTGACGATCAAGATCCCAGAGATTCTTGGCATCGATTTCGTCTTGAACCGTCGACTGTTCAGCGAGCAGTTTCTCCATCTCATCGTCATCGAGCGGCTCAGCGAACTTCGCGTTGATCTCCTCGTACCGCCGTAGGATGGCCCGCGACTGCTCCACGCCGTCCATCACGTTCTCAAAGACTGTCTTCTCAGGATCGAGTTGCGGCTCCTGCTCGAGGTATCCAACCGTAAAACCTTCCGCCAGCCGGGCTTCGCCCTCGTATTCTTTGTCGATGCCAGCCATGATCTTCATCAACGTGCTTTTCCCGGCACCATTGCGGCCAAGCAGTCCAATCTTTGCGCCTGGGTAGAAGGCGAGGTTGATGTTCTTGAGCAATTCACGCTGCCCAAATTTCTTTGTGAGATCAGTAATCTGAAAGATGAATTGAGGACCCATCGGTATTCCTGAAAGACATGGACTCTGCTGGACACGGTGCGTGGGCGGTCGGCCGCTTCAGATGGGCAACGACTGCCTCGAGGGCATGATACCCCATTGGCACGGTGTTCATGAGGCCCGCCCCATGCCGCCGCTGCCAGCCAGCCGGCCGGCGGTCAGGCAGGGGCCCAACGGCCGGTCGTTGCAGGCCTTCGGAGCATCCACTACGATCCAGTGGAGCCTTTCTACACCCGCCAGAGGAGCAGATATTGATGGCCGAGTATGCAAACCCCGACGTCCTCGTCTCGACGGAATGGGTGGCTGAACACCAGAACGATCCTGCCGTACGCATCGTCGAATCAAACGAGGACCGTGCCCTCTACACACAGGGGCACATTCCCGGTGCCGTTGAAATCGACTGGCTCATCGACCTGCAAAACCAGGACATTCGTGACTATGTCGACCGGGCGGGCTTTGAAAAGATCTGCCGTGCGAATGGCATCAGCAACGACACGACCGTCGTGTTTTACGGAGACCAAAACAACTGGTGGGCCTGCTACGCCTTTTGGGTCTTCAAACTCTACGGTCACGAGCGGTGCAAGATCATGGACGGGGGCCGCAAAAAGTGGCAACTCGATGGCCGCAGTTGGTCATCCGAGCGAGTTTCCTATCCGCCGACCAGTTACACCGCCCCTGAGCAAGACAAGTCGGTACGGGCCCTGCGGGATGATGTCCTGAAACACCAGAAGGCAGGCAAAAATCTGGTGGATGTCCGCAGCCCCGAGGAATATCGCGGTGAGCGGCTGCACATGCCGGAGTATCCGAACGAGGGCGCTGTTCGTGGCGGCCACATTCCCGGTGCGGTCAACATTCCCTGGCCACTTTCGGTCAACGAAGACGGTACGTTCAAGTCAGCCAAAGAACTTGAGAAGCTCTACTGCAAGACCCACAACCTGAAGCGTCGCTCTC
>CAYPET010000114.1:0-1883 GCA_964409905.1 uncultured Chitinophagaceae bacterium
GCGGCCCCCTTCGGGGCTGTCCCATTTGCCTTGCCCCGCCACACCACGGCCGAACTCACCGCCCCAGACCACCAGGGTCTCATCCAGCAGACCGCGCTGCTTGAGATCTTTCACTAAAGCGGCACTCGCCTGGTCGGTATCGCGACAGCGGGCCACGCACCAGGAACCGAGGCGGCTGTGATGATCCCAGTCAGGGTGAAACAGCTGCACGAACCGCACGCCCCGCTCGATCAACCGCCGTGCCAGCACACAGTTGGCCGCGTAACTGCCGGGCCGACGCGAATCGGGACCATACAACTCAAACGTCGATTCCGGCTCGTCGCTCCAATCATTCAGTTCGGGAATACTCGACTGCATCCGCCACGCCATTTCGTACTGCCGGATCCGGGTTTCAATTTCGGGATCCCCGGTCTGTTCGAGTCGCATCTGGTTCAGTTCCGCAATGCCGTCCAGCATCCCCCGCCGGATCGGCCGCGGCATCCCATCCGGATCGCGCAGATACAAGACCGGCTCTTTCGCGTTTCGCAGCTTCACCCCTTGATAACGGGACGGCAGGAAACCGCTGCCCCAGTAATGATCATATAGCGGCTGATCGCTGGGCCGCTTCATCTTGGAGATCAACACCAGGTAGTCAGGCAGATTCCGGTTCTCGCTCCCCAGTCCATAACTCGACCAGGCCCCGATTGACGGTCGCCCCGGCAGCTGATGCCCGGTCAGAAACTTCGTCATCGCCGGCGCATGATTGATCTGATCGGTGTTCATCGACTTGATGAAGCAGAGCTCGTCCGCCACTTCACCATGAAAAGGCAGCCACTCGCCCAGCGTCGCCCCGCTCTCGCCATAGCGTTTGAACTTCGTCCGCGAAGGCATAATCAGCTGTTTCTGATTGGCGGTCATCGTCGTCAGTCGCTGCCCGCCCCGCACGCTTTCGGGCAGTTCCTTCCCCGCCCACTTCATCAGGTTGGGCTTATAGTCAAACAGCTCAATCTGCGATGGTCCCCCTGACTGCGTCAGGAAGATCACGTTCTTCGCTTGGGGTGGCTTGTGTGGCAGATCGGGCAGACCAATCGCTGGTGCCTTCTCAGCCGCCTGACTGCGTGTCGCTTCCAGCAGACCCAGTGCCATCGCGCCCAGACCAACGCCTGCGCCCTGCCCCAGAAAATAGCGGCGGGAGACTTCCAGTGCCGAATGTTCCAGTGGCTCATTCATGGGTAATCGCCTCATCCAGGTTAAAGATCATGCTCGCGACCACCATCCAGGACGCCAGCTCATCGGGTGCAACCTTGCTCGTGGCCGGCGGCTGTCCCACATCAAGCAGTTGCAGCGCGGCTTCGGGATGACTCTGATAATAATCGCGTGACTGCTCATACTCCCGCGCCAGCACCGTCTGCTCCCGGGCAGTCAGGGCACGGGAGAGAATCCGCTGTGCGATGAAATTGATCCGCTCAGCCGGCGTCTGCTCCACTTGAATCGCAGTCCGTGCCAACTCACGTGAGGATTCCAGAATCGTCACGTCGTTCAACAGGGTAAGCGCCTGCAACGGAGTATTCGTCCGCCGCTGCTGCACTTCGCAGACCCGCCGCTGGGCACTGTCGAACAGAAACGTCGGCGCACTCGAACGTCGCCAGAACGCATACAGGCTCCTGCGGTACTGCGCCGCCCCCTGGCTCGGTTCATACGTAAAGCGGCCCATGAACATCTCGGCCCAGACCCCCGGCGGCTGATAAGGCATCACCGGCGGTCCCCCTTGTGCCGGGTTCAGCAATCCGCTGGCCTGCAGGGCCGCATCATGAATCATCCAGCTGGGCAGACGAAAACGGGCACCGCGGGCCAGCAAGCGGTTCTCGGGATCGCGGGCCAGCAGCTCGGGCGTGACGTCGCTC
>CAYPET010000115.1:0-1784 GCA_964409905.1 uncultured Chitinophagaceae bacterium
CTTGAAATCCGGCAAAAAAGAACGTCGCCCCGCTTCAATAATCGTTTTATGTGTGCTGATTGTCGACAAATTTACGGAGAAAAAAGAAAATTGTGTTTGGTGGTATGCGCTAATTTAATCTAATAAGGCCCCCAGCACCTTAGTTTGGTGACGGCGACTGTATTGATGTCTTACCTTTGTATCGCTTTGTACTGTGATGGGTTCGTTCATTCGTTTTTTGTGTATAAGGTCGGTCAAAACGCGAATACATTCGTCTACAGAGGCCACCGTATGACCTGTAGCCGTTGATGTGACCATCTCTTCAATGACATCGTTATCGGTGGGGCAAACCAAAATCGTGCGTTCCAATCCGATGTATTCAAATAACTTACTGGATGGAATTCCTTTAATATTGTTGTGTGCTACCATTAACAATACATCCGACCGCAACTGCAAGTCAATTACTTCCTCTTTTGGTAAGCGTGGAGTGATGAAAACATCTGCTTGAATACCTTTAGTTAAAGATTCTACACGTTTTTTCTGTACCGGGTCAAAAGCTAATCCCGGAAAATGTACTTCAATAGAAATAACTTGCTGATTACAACGTATTACACTCTCGATGGCTTCCAAAAATACCTCAATGGGTTGACTGGAATATAAACTGCCATTATAGGTAATGCGAAAAACATCAGTCTCTGGTTCTGGACGGGGATGAGGTAACTCAAAATCATAACCATTGAGAATGACATGTCCTGGGCGATTTACAAATTGAGCTATCTTTTGCACATAGTAGTCCGATACAGAGGTGATACACGCTGCTGTGCCTACCCATTTTTTTTCGCTACGTGCTTGAAGTTTCGCTATGAACCTTGATGAACCATAAGGCTTGATATCCAACTCCGATGTATTCCAATCATCGCGGTAATCGGCAATCCATTCTACATTATGTTTGCGCTTTAAATGATAGCCAAATGCAAATTGATTAAAGGGATTTCCAGAAATAATGACGTGTTGAATAGAGCGGTCCTCGGCAAGTATCTTGTCGGCATGTTGGTACATGTTTCGATGCGGAATAAAAAGGAGGAAGAAGTTCTCCATAATTAACTCCATAGCGGTAAATATTTTACTCAATCCTTGCAGCTTAGTGCTTGACAAACGTGTAAAAACGCGATCTCTTAGCCCTGCTTTGTACGGAACATAATGTACTTCATGGGTTTTCTGTTTATCTACTTTCAATGTTGTCCCGCTCGATACCAACACATCTTCAGGTCGAACGATTCGTTTATCCCAGTTTCGAGTCACTACAATTGGATAATAGCCACTTTCGTGTAAATACCGTGCCCATCCACCCACACGCTGCGCTGCGGTGAGATTGCATGGTGGTGCGAAATAAGAAATGATGAGTACTTTTTTCATAGAAAACTACACGAAGATAAAGTACAATTCCTTAGTAATAGAGTCATCTGAAAATGGAAAAGCTTTATAGCGGATAAAATAGTAGATGAAGAGGTGTTTTTCAACAGACTAAATTAGTTTGGTTACCTTTACGAAGGTAAAACATCAGGCTAAAGATGAATAAAAAATTGGTGTTAATTACAGCCGGCTTTCCATTTGGAACGCACGAGACGTTTTTAGAAACTGAAATAAATTATTTGTGCGCTGGTTTCGAGCAGGTGACTATTGTAGCCGTCGACCCAACTTCGGATGTGCAACGGCAAGTGCCATCCAATTGTGCCGTGGTGGCCTTGCAGGCACAATTATCTGGGGTTGAAAAATTGTTGAGTATGCTTGGCCTGCTGGATAAA
>CAYPET010000116.1:0-1779 GCA_964409905.1 uncultured Chitinophagaceae bacterium
TACAACAAATAGAAACAAACCCCGATCATGTCCGGCAGACTGGCGGGTATAGATCGCCACCCCCAGCCCCAAAATCGAGGTCAATAGGAACACAGTCACAAGCCAGTTGAGATAACGCCCGCTATGCCAAATATCAGGCATTAAGTGAAACAGAATGATTCCAGCCATAAACAGGTAAAGCGAAATCAATATCCGGCGTTCAGGAACGATCAGGGGTGCAATTTGCCAAGCCATTGGTGTAGCATGCGCGCTTTATGAGTGAAACGCTGTCAGCCTATCAGGAAGGGCTTAAGAAATTATGAATGTCGTCACGAGATTTGCGCCGTCACCGACTGGTTACCTTCATATTGGCGGCGCAAGAACCGCTCTTTTTAACTGGCTGTTTGCGCGCCACCATGGTGGCACTTATCTTTTGCGGATTGAAGATACCGATAAGGCTCGTTCAACCGATGCAGCGATTGCCGCGATCCATGATGGACTTGATTGGCTGGGGCTTGGCGGTGACAAGCCCGCAATCAGCCAGTCAGCGCAAAGCGAACGTCACCAAGAGGTGGCACTTGCGCTTATTACCGCTGGCGCCGCCTATAAATGTTTTTTAACCGATGACGAATTAACCGCAATCCGTGAAGACAGCAAAAAAACCGGTGACGCGGTGCGTTCGCCATGGCGCGACCGTGATCCGGCTGATGCGCCATCGGATGCGCCCTATGTCGTCAGAATGAAAATGCCAACTAGCGGCAGCACAACAATCACCGACGCCGTTCAAGGATCGGTAACCGTGCAGAACCATGTTCTGGATGATATGGTCATTTTGCGCGCTGATGGATCCCCAACCTATATGCTTGCTGTTGTTGTTGATGACCATGATATGGGCATCACGCATGTTATCCGCGGTGATGACCATCTGAATAACGCCTTCCGGCAATATATGGTTTATAAGGGCATGGGGTGGGATATTCCGGTTTTTGCCCATATCCCGCTTATTCATGGCAGTGACGGCGCAAAATTATCCAAACGACATGGTGCGCTTGGCGTTGATGCCTATCGCGATATGGGGTTTTTACCCGACGCCATGTTCAGCTATTTGTTACGGCTTGGCTGGAGCCATGGCGATATGGATATTATTACCCGCGACGAAGCGATTGATTTATTTGAGCTTGGCCGTATCGGCAAATCACCAGCCCGCTTTGACAGCTATAAATTGCGCGATGTGAATGCCTATTTCATCAAGATCATGGATGATGATGCGCTTTATGACTTGATTGCCGTTTCGCTTGCACAATCCGGCAATGCGCCAACAAGCAGTGCCGCAAAATCGCGGATTATCACGCTGATGCCATTGTTAAAAGAACGCGCCAAAACCCATCTTGATATCGCCGGATCAATTGGTTATTTGCTGGGTGATGGCGCGGTTGATATCGCCCCGGACGCCGCCGAACTTCTTACCGATGAGGCCAAGGCAATTTTGCGTGATTTAGATATTTCATTGGCGACCGCCAATTGGGATTTGGATGGGCTAAAAGAGGCTATTAACGGCTATCTTGTCGAAAAAGGCCTAAAAATGCGGGATATTGGCCTGCCCTTGCGTGCCGCTGTCACCGGCATGAAACAAACGCCGTCTATTGTTGATATCATGGTTGCACTGGGGCAATCTGAAACAAGCTACAGATTGCAGATCGCTTGCAAATAACTGTAATTTGCGCTAAAAATCAGACGTTCCTTTGCTGCTGACACAGTCGCCGGCCGCGCCGAGCTGTATCCGTCAAATAACTTTTACCA
>CAYPET010000117.1:0-1757 GCA_964409905.1 uncultured Chitinophagaceae bacterium
AATCCCACCACGCCCACATCAGCCATCAGTCGAAGCTCCAGACGAAGGCGATACACATCACCAGGGGTCCCCGGCGTGGTGCGTCGTGGGGAGCGGTTTGTGCTGGATTTGAACCGTGTATTCCCTAACCCGCCGCGTCCGCCTTGGGCAACCAACATCACATCCCCGTTACTGAGAATTTCACCAACCAGGGTATTGGTCTCATCGTCATAAATCGCGGTTCCAACAGGGACCTTCAATACAGTGTCAGCACCTTGCGCGCCCGTTTTGTTTCGACCTCCGCCAGGTCGACCGTTGTCGGCGCGATAGCGAGGCTGATAACGATAATCGATCAAGGTGTTGAGGCTGTCATCCCCGATCAGCAGGATCGAGCCCCCATGACCGCCGTCACCACCATCAGGGCCACCTTTGGCAATAAACTTTTCGCGACGAAAGCTCAGACAACCGCGACCGCCGTCTCCCGCTTCAACCGTGACCAGTGCTTCATCTACAAATTTCATAGCAGTCCCCAAAACGCAAAAGCCCCGCGCGAGCGGGGCCTTTACTACGTGATTTCGTCGATCTTACGCGCTGACGATACTCACGTAGCGGCGCTTATTCGGCCCTTTGACTTCAAACTTTACCTCACCATCTGCTTTGGCAAAAAGTGTGTAATCAGTTCCACATCCGACGTTCACGCCCGGATGAAACTGTGTCCCACGCTGACGAACCAAAATGTTTCCGGCGATCACTTGTTGACCACCAAACTTCTTCACGCCCAGGCGTTTACTTTCCGAATCACGGCCGTTACGGGTACTACCACCAGCTTTCTTGTGAGCCATTTCTGTCTCCTATGACGCGTTGATCGCGGTAATTTTAATTTCAGTAAACCACTGACGGTGGCCCTGACGCTTCATGTGATGCTTACGACGCTTAAATTTGACGATGTAGACCTTGTCGCCGCGACCATGCTGAACCACTTCAGCGGATACCTTTGCACCGTCGACAACTGGCGTGCCCACTTGAATCTGTTCGCCTTCGCCAATCATCAGCACGCGATCGAAATCGATTGTCGAACCGGTTTCGGCCTCGATCTTTTCGACTTTCAAGAGCTCGCCCTCGACGACACGATGTTGTTTGCCGCCTGTTTCAATGACCGCGTACATGTCCTACTCCACAATAATTAAGATGGTTTTCCCACCCGAAAGGCGGCGAATAATAGGGAAGTTTTAAAGGAAAGACAAGAGCCAGAAGAGAATGCGTGAAATCTCAATCAGGCGCGCTAGAATGCAGTTATCGCGAGAAAAAGGCACCTCATGAATTCCGCAGACGATCTCATCCAACTGGTTCAGTCTGATTTTGATGCACTGAATGATCTGTTGCTCAATCAGCTCGGATCCGAAGTTGATTTGGTCGAAACAATCAGCCAGTACTTAATTCAATCCGGCGGCAAACGCGTTCGGCCCCTGTTAACGCTGATTACATCGCGCGCGCTGGCCATTGCGAATACCGATCATATCGCGGCGGCCGCAGTCATTGAGTGCCTGCATACTGCCACCCTTCTGCATGACGATGTGGTAGACGAATCCAAAGCACGCCGTGGAAAACCCAGCGCCAACGTGCTGTTTGGGAATGCACCAAGCGTCCTGGTGGGTGACTTCGTCTACTCGCGTGCTTTTCAGTTGATGGTCGGTATTGGCAATCTGGATCTGCTAAGACTGATGGCAAACACCACCAATCTGATTGCTGAAGGCGAAGTCTGGCAACTCAATAATCAG
>CAYPET010000118.1:0-1721 GCA_964409905.1 uncultured Chitinophagaceae bacterium
GAATATACCAATTTATACTATAAATCAAAGAAGTATTTACCAAATTATGCGGTTATTACAATTTTTTATTTCTTAATTAATTTACTAATCAAAACAATCATTTTACCAATTATTATTTTGATTAGTAAATTAATTATTAAAAAATTATCATTAAATTACCTAAGTCTAAATAAAAAGAATAATTGATAGTTCCAAGATTTCTTTTTTATTATTTTATGTCAAAATTTTAAATTATCTTTTTGTCACCTTAATAAGAAAAGAAGTGATAACTGAATATAAAAAAAGTAGATATAGTTAAAATACTAACTTACTTTTTTAATCTTATGCTGCTATTTTACAATCCTGACATATGTAGATCAATTAAGTAAATTATATTAGTTACTATATCTAATATATATTATACAACATTCTCCCTAAAATAACAATATTAATATTGTTATTTTAGGGAGAATGTTGTATAATATATATTAAGGGGGGATAGCTCAGTTGGTAGAGCAGTGGATTGAAGATCCTCGTGTCCCCAGTTCGAATCTGGGTCTCCCCATTATATTAAGAGTTAGGTAAAGTATTAAAAAATTTCGTAGGATCATCTTGGAATAAAAGGTCTACTATTCCCAGTGGCCCATTTCGGTGTTTTGCAATTATTAATTCTGCAGGAGTAATATTTTCATTTTTTTTTATTGTTGAATTATAATAACTTTCTCGGTATAACATTAGTACTAAATCAGCATCTTGTTCAATGGACCCACTTTCACGTAAATCAGATAAAACTGGTCTTTTGTTAACACGACTTTCAACATTTCTACTTAATTGAGATAACGCAATAATTGGGATTTGAAATTCTTTAGCAATGTTTTTAAGTGTCCGTGTAATTTGTGAAATTTCTTGTACACGGTTTTCAGATTTTGATTTTGAACTTAGAAGTAATTGTAAATAATCAATAATAATTAACCCAATTTTATTTTGCTCAAACAAAATTTTTTTTATTCTAGACCGAATATTCAATGTTGTTAGATTTGGTTGGTCATCAATGAAAAAGGGGAATTGAGAATATTCTTGAATACTTTTTTTTAATTCATACCAATCTTCTTTATATAAATTTCCAAGTTTTAATCGAGTTTGACTTATACCAGTTTCATTTGCCAGTAACCGATAAATTAATTGTTCTTTTGACATTTCAAGGCTAAAAAATACAATTGGTAATTTATATTGTTTAAGTATGTTCTCAGTTAAATTCAAAACAAATGCTGTTTTTCCCATTGAGGGTCGTCCCGCAAGAATAATTAGGTCTGATTTTTGAAAACCTTGGGTTAGTGAATCTAAATCATAGAATCCAGATGCTATTCCTGGGAGGTCTGGTTTTAAAGCTTTTTGTTTTAATTCTAGAAAAACTGTTGAAAATAGTTCAGCAGTAGTGAATTGTTTTTCCTTTGTTAATTCATTTGTTAATGCAAATGATTTTTTTTCGAAATCGTTTAAAATTTTTTCTAATGGAATGTTTGTAATGTATGCGGAATTAATTGCTTCATAACCTAAATTGATTAGTGTACGCCGTAAAAATTTATCTTGAATTAATTGAATGTATTCTTCTAAATAAACTAAATTAGGTATTTGATTTAGAAGTTCTAATAAAACTTTCGTACCCCCAATTTTGTTTAAACATCCCGTTTCTTTTAAAAAATCATTTACTGAAAATACATTTATTGGGACTTTTTTACGAT
>CAYPET010000119.1:0-1684 GCA_964409905.1 uncultured Chitinophagaceae bacterium
TCGATGCCCTCCAGGTACTGGTGGATGGTGGCAAAGTCCTTACCGTTCTGACCTTCGTGGATCCGCTTGAGCGTGTCCTCGATGACCCGTGCAACGTCCAGCAAGGCGGCGTGGATGCTGGCATTGCCATAGACGCTGGCAGAGGCGTAGGAGCGCTCTTCCAGCTTGCGTGTGTCGTTGAGAAGGCGCTCTTCTCCGATGTGGATAGCTCGCTTCTCAAGCTCGATCTCTTGCTCAGTGAGAGCTGGTGAAACCATGTGTTGTCTTACGAAATGTGTGCGGTTAGATCCGTGAGAAAGAACTCTCCACTAGTGCAGCGCTGTAGCCAAAAGAAAAGACGGGGACTAGCCCCGCCTTAACTACTTAATGCAATGCCGTGAGACGTGAACCTGAAACTAGCGCGTCTACCAATTCCGCCACATCCGCAAGTGGCACAAGGTCAACTCTCGCAATCGATCTCAGGGATGATTGGAGGGTTTGAACCCTGTCAATCTCAGATTGGGACCAACCGAGATGGTCGTCCGAACCCGATGAAATGAGCCTATCACAGCACCGCTAGACGCGGTTAGATACGGGCTCCTGCAGTTAGTTGCGGCATCGCCGCCAGCAATTGTTGCAGAGCATTAACCTGACTCAAGAGCTGGTCGTAGCTCGGCATCACCGGTTCAGAGGCCGGTTGCGTGGCCCGGTTGAGCTGCTGGTTGAGCGCCTCCTGGGCCTGGTTGCGAGCCACATCCGAGATCTTGCAATAGCGGAGGGTGGTCTCGATCCGCTTGTGACCCATCAAGTCTTTGATGGTCATCGGCGGTACACCAGACTCATTCAGGAACGTCGCATAGCTGTGTCGTAACGAATGAATGACGTGCTTCTCATCGATTCCTACGTAGTTGCGAATCTTGTTGAAGGATCGCCGCAAGGAATCAACCGAACCGAAATCATCCGCAAACACATGCTTCTTTGGGAGCTGATCACGGGTGCGTTCAATTAAGATAGGAAGGATCCGATCTTGAATAGGAATCACCCGCCAGTTCTTGGCCTTGGTGACGAAACCGTCACGCCCACCGACGTGGATGCGTAGGTTAGGAATGTCGATGTCCATCACACGCAGCTTCTGCAGCTCACCCAATCGCATGCCTGTGAGTCCCAGCGTCAGGAAGATCTCCCCGAGTGCTGGATAGCCAAACACGTTGCAGGATGCCTCATACAACTGCTCCATCTGAGCCATCGTGAACCACGTCAAGCGTGACTCACCCGGAGAGAAGGATTCAAGGTATTCAAACGGTGCCTCTTCAATGAAGCGGTGCCGCTTACAGTGATTCACAATCGTGCGAATCGTGTCGATTACCTTGTTGCAAGTCTCCTTTGATGTCCAGTTACGTTCATCCTCAAGCTCAAAGATCAACTGGGTTACAGCAGCTTGATCAAGCCGTTGGATTGGGTAACTAGCACCACGCATTGCAACGACATGGTTAACTTGAATGTGCCTGAACATCGAAGGCTTTGAGACATGCCTTGGACGCTCTTCTTTAGGCAGTTCTTGGATGCGTTTCCACTCATCCATTGCCTTACGTTCTCTCACCCATGAGTCACGGGTTTTGAACGTGTACTCAGCACATTCACCAAACGATCTGTTAGGTGCCATAAAGAATCCTCTTTAGGGTTAATGCAAAACGCTCACCACGTG
>CAYPET010000120.1:0-1668 GCA_964409905.1 uncultured Chitinophagaceae bacterium
AAATCGTTTAATGAATGACACCGCCCTCGCCCCCGTTCGCCGTGCGCTAATCAGTGTTTCGGATAAAACTGGCGTCACTGAATTTGCCCAGGCTCTTGCCACACGCGGGGTGGAAATTTTATCGACAGGCGGGACCTGCCGCATGCTCCGAGAAGCAGGCATTGCAGTCACGGAAGTATCTGATTACACCGGATTCCCAGAAATGATGGATGGGCGTGTCAAAACGCTACATCCAAAGATACATGGGGGCGTGTTAGGCCGCCGAGGCACAGACGATTCCGTAATGGAAGAGCATGGCATTGCACCCATTGATATGGTCGTCGTGAATCTATATCCCTTTGAAGCAACCGTCGCACGCCCCGATTGCAGTCTCGAAGATGCCGTTGAGAATATCGATATTGGCGGCCCTACCATGGTGCGGGCGGCAGCGAAGAACCACAAAGACGTGGCCATTGTTGTCGATGCTGGCGACTACGGTTGTCTAATAGAAGAAATGGATGCCAATGACGGCCACACTCGATTCACGACGCGATTTGATTTAGCCATTAAGGCCTATGAGCATACAGCGGCCTACGACGGGGCCATTGCCAATTACTTCGGCCGTCTTGTAGGCAGCGGTAGCGACGACTTTCCGCGCACTTTCAATCTTCAGCTACACAAAGTCCAAGAAATGCGTTACGGCGAAAATCCCCACCAGAAGGCCGCGTTTTATAAAGAAGCGAATCCTAAAGAGGTGGGCATCTCGACCGCCGTACAGCTTCAAGGTAAAGAGCTCTCCTACAACAACGTCGCTGATACCGACGCGGCGTTAGAATGCGTGAAGAACTTTGACGAGCCAGCCTGCGTAATCGTCAAACATGCTAATCCTTGCGGCGTTGCTGTTGCTAAGGATTTGGGCGAGGCCTACCAGCTCGCATTTGATACCGATCCTGAATCTGCCTTTGGCGGCATCATTGCTTTTAACCGAGAGCTCGATGGTCCCACGGCAAAAGCCATCGTCGATAAACAGTTCGTCGAAGTCATTATTGCGCCTGAGATTTCAGACGACGCCCGCGCTTGCGTCGCCGAGAAAAAGAACGTGCGCTTGTTACGCACAGGAAGCTGGTCAGAAGCAGCTCGCTCTCTGGACTTTAAGCGCGTGAATGGCGGGCTACTCGTTCAAGATCGTGACGATGGAATGATTACACGTGAAGATCTTAACGTTGTCACCGAACGTCAGCCCACCGATCAGGAATGGCGTGATCTGTTATTTGCATGGAAAGTTGCCAAATTCGTCAAATCTAACGCCATTATTTATGCAGCGAACAACCGAACAATTGGTGTCGGCGCGGGTCAAATGTCACGCGTAAATTCGGCGCGCATTGCGGCGATTAAGGCAGAACATGCGAATCTGCACGTCGAGGGTGCCGTCATGGCATCGGATGCCTTCTTCCCGTTCCGCGACGGCATTGAGAATGCCGCCGAGCGCGGTATTGCGGCCGTCATTCAGCCCGGCGGCTCAATTCGCGATGATGAAGTGATCGCAGCCGCAAATGAAGCAGGGATGGCGATGGTATTTACGGGTATGCGCCACTTCCGCCACTAATCTCGCCCTACGTCGAAGGAGTTGTTAATGAATGTTTTAGTTGTAGGTAGCGGAGGTAGAGAGCACGCCTTGGCATGGAAGCT
>CAYPET010000121.1:0-1653 GCA_964409905.1 uncultured Chitinophagaceae bacterium
AAGGAAATATTATAGGTCCCCGTACCAAAGTCAAATTAAGCATGTGGTTGGGGGGGGGGGTGAAACACAGAGAGCTGTATATATATATATTATGTCATTTGTATTTCAGTAATTACCTCCTCAAAAAAATTTTCCCCAGAGGGGTAAAATCTTTAAAGGGGAGTAACATTAATTTAAAACATAGTCTGACAGTAGTAATACAGTAGGAATATGCGTTGTGATCTGTAGTAGAGTTTTCAGTATTTTTTTTTATTTTACAATTTTTTTTTATCTTTTCGTGTCAAAATTTAAAAATTACTAATTTTGGCTTCGATTTAAGTCAAAATGTTTAAACAAAAAAAATAATTTGAGCAGTCTCTTTGTAAGTTTAAATTTGACTAGAATAATGCGATTTTTAAGTCATGTTATAAAGTATCAAGTATTTAGTTTGTAATTCAGTTAACACAGTGTTTTGATTCTAAGGTCAACAAAAGTTCAATTTGATTTTTTTTTCTTTTCTCTGTTGTTAAATGTCTTAATTTGTTGTTTGTTTGTCCTTTACAAGTAGTTGATGTATGTTAAAATATAAATAAATAAAAACAAAACCAATCTATAACAATTATAACAGTTAACAAAAATAAAAACAATTTTTCATGGCATTTTGCTTTCACCCCCCTAACCTCACCTCCCCCACTAAAGGGTTGGGCAGATTACAGTGGTGAAATATATATATCAAAACATTCTTTGTGAGATTATCAATTTAAATAAATCAGCTAAAATAAATTAATTATATAATAGGATAATTAATTTGTTTAGAAAGCGCTTCTCTTCTTTCTAGAATCATCGTAGGAGAGACTGGCATCGGCAGCTCCATTGGCATAGGTGTCATAATATCTGCCGGCGGCGGAGTAGCTGGAGGAAGGAGCATCATAACCAGCAGCGGGGGCAGAGTAGGAGGCAGCGGGTGCTCCATATGTAGCCTCGGGGGCGCCATAGCCTACAGCGGGAGCTCCATAGCCGGATCCGCCTCCAGTAGCAGAGGTTCCGAACAGGTCAAGTCCAAGGAAGTAGACGGCCACTGAAAAAAAAAGAAACATTTTATATTTTACATAAAAGCCTGTATGTAAACCATGTGTAGACAAAATTCTATTTTAATTTGATAAAAGCAGGGAGAAGATAGTTGGATAGACAGATAGATGTTTCATAACGTTGTGAGTATCTAACAGTAATTTTGTTTACATCAATTTAGATCCTTGGATTAAAATTAAACTGTGTTACTACTGTGTCAATGTACAAGGTATCCTAAACCCTTTGAGATCCTTAATGATACATCATTTATTAATAATGATAATATTGTTATAAAGTCCAAATGGACCATATGGTCTAACAACCTTCACACACACACACACACACACAGTCATATTTTCAATGTAAATCTGGCTGACCTCCTGCTACAACATCAACATCCTGAACAGCAACCACATGACCTGCCCCTAACCCCCCTCAACCCCCCCAAAAGGGGGAGAAGAAGGTGACATGTGTGTAGAGAAGTAGGTTACCACACACACACACACACACACACACACACACACTACCTAACATCCTTAAACAACCTTATGCTGTAAAATATGCCTAGTCATCATGCCCTTAGCCATGAAGGATGTAGAGAGAGAG
>CAYPET010000122.1:0-1652 GCA_964409905.1 uncultured Chitinophagaceae bacterium
TTTTGCACACCTCATCTGAAGGCAAAGTGTTGGAAGATCCAGCTGAGGCCTGCCCGGAATATGTTTTCCAGCGCACTGTCGCACCTGAGCAAGCACCAGACACACCAACCTTTGTTGAAGTCGGCTTCAAAGCTGGCGACGCCGTGTCCATTGACGGCCAAGCGCTATCGCCTGCCAGCCTGCTGACACGGTTAAATGAACTTGGTGGCGCCAATGGTATTGGTCGGCTTGATTTGGTCGAAAACCGCTTTGTTGGCATGAAGTCACGCGGTGTTTATGAAACCCCTGGCGGCACAATTCTGCTGGCCGCTCACCGAGGCATTGAAAGCATCACCCTTGATCGCGGCGCCATGCATTTGAAAGATGAGCTGATGCCACGTTACGCCGAGCTAATTTACAATGGCTTCTGGTTCGCGCCCGAACGCGAAATGCTGCAAGCGGCGATTGACCAAAGTCAGGCGCATGTGACCGGTCAGGTGACGTTGAAACTATACAAGGGCAGCGTATCCGTGGTCTCTCGCAGCTCGCCCTACTCACTCTATTCAGAAGCCCATGTCACATTTGAAGAAGATGTGGTTTATGATCAAACAGATGCGGAAGGTTTCATCCGCCTCAATGCGCTGCGTTTGAAACTCTTGGGCCGGCGCGGCAAATAACTAAATCTCAATCTCGTCGAGACCGGCCAAGCGACGGGCAGCGGTGATGGTATTGCGCAACAAGCAAGCAATGGTCATCGGGCCGACCCCACCGGGCACCGGCGTGATATGGCCTGCAACCGCGCTGGCGGCGGCGAAATCCACATCACCAACCAGTCGGGTTTTGCCTGCCTCAGCGCCTGCCACGCGATTAATGCCAACATCAATGACACAGGCGCCAGGCTTAATCCAATCGCCCTGCACCATTTCGGCAATGCCGACTGCGGCCACTAGAATATCAGCCTGACGGCATACGGCAGCTAAATCTTTGGTGCGCGAATGGGCCATGGTGACAGTGCAATTTTCTTTCAGCAATAATTGCGCCACTGGCTTGCCGACGAGATTAGAACGACCAATGACCACTGCATGTTTGCCGGTCAAATCTCCCAATGTTTGCTTGGCCAACATCACCGAACCGGTCGGCGTGCACGGCGTCAAGGCCGGAAGACCCGACACCAAGCGTCCGGCGTTTTGTGGGTGCAAGCCGTCGACATCTTTATCGGGGCTAATCGTGTCAATCACCGCTTGTTGTGAAATCTGCTCGGGCACTGGAAACTGCACCAATATGCCGTGCACACTCGGGTCATTATTGAGTTCGCGCACTTTCTCAAGCAATGTCTCCTGCGATGTATCGGCCGGCAAGCGGAATTCAAGCGACACCATGCCAGCTTCTTTAGTGGCAATGCCCTTATTGCGGACATAGACCTGCGAGGCGGCGTCCTCGCCGACCAAAACCACGGCCAAGCCCGGCGTCAATTTATGGTTTTCTTGTAACTGGCTCACCGCTTGGGCAATACGCTGGCGCAAGGCCGCCGCTATTGCTTTGCCGTCGATAATTTCGGCGCCCATTAATACACCCCTGCAACCGTCGGGCCAAAGACTTCCCAAAGCAAATTGCGCAAAAACATCAGCCCTAAAATCAAAATCAACGGTGCCAAATCAAGCCCACCCATAGAC
>CAYPET010000123.1:0-1637 GCA_964409905.1 uncultured Chitinophagaceae bacterium
TTGTAATCGAAGCACCGCTTGGCGGTGGCTGAAACTCATCCATGGCCCGTAACCTCCTGTAAAAAGAATTGCATCCTGGCGGGTAATACTGAGCGCGAAGCAGATTTAAGTTGCGTTTTGATCCGAATCTGACGGCGGTTGTTCGGTCGCCTGATTCTGTGGGGCCTGCGAGTCTGACACAGGTTTCCGTTTAAAGCTTCGGCGGGAGATGATCACAATGACGAAGAGAATCATCAGACTGCCGATGACTTGAGCATAACCTTCCATATTTCGTCTCGTCTTTCGCAGCTGAAGAGTGATTATTTATAAGATTCGCTTTTGTCTGATCAGAATCACAACCGACCGTGCCTGCACATCATAGGTTGCTGCGGAAACCGGCTTCAGGGACTCTGGTTCCAGCACATCTTCCGGGCTGGGCAGGGCCGTGTCGACCACCCGCTGCCATTCTCCGGGAGTTCCTTCATGGATTCCAAAAATGCAGGTGTTGGCGGCAGCATTGATCATGACATACAAATCGACGTCCGCTTCACTCTGACCATGCAGACAGAACGCCAGCGTTTTCGCGGCAGGCGTCAGATCGACATAGCGTGTAACTCCGTACCATTTTACATCTTCTCTCCAGAAATGGGAACGGCAGACCGTCGAGTGCCGTTTTCGGAATGCAATCATCAGTTTGACGAATCGAAAGAAATCCTGGTGCGTCTCGAGTCGATCCCAGTCGAGCCAGGTCGTTTCGTTGTCCTGGTTGTACGGGTTGTTGTTGCCACCCTGGGTCTGCAGGAATTCGTCACCCATACGAAACATGGGCGAGCCGTTAGAGACCATCAACAGCGCAAACAGGTTTTTGGCCTGCTGCTTTCTAAGCTGTTCGACTTCGGGAGGTGCGTCTCCGCCTTCCCAACCGCTGTTCCAGCTGTAATCGTTGGTGCCATCGGTATTGTTGTGACCGTTGGCCCAGTTCTGTTTGCTGTTATACGAGACCAGATCATACAGGGTGAAGCCGTCATGCGAAGTGATATAGTTGACGCTCTGATAAGGTCGCAGGGCGTGCAGGCAGTCATCGGGAAACAGGTCACAACTACCGTAGATGCGAGTCATGAGGTCCGCGACTTTTCCGGCATCCCCCCGCACGAATTGTTGTACGGTATCACGGTAGGCGGCATTCCATTGCATCCAGCGATGACCGGGAAAACGGGAGCCGAGCTGAAACTCTCCCGCTGCATCCCAGGGTTCCGCGATGAAACGGCGGTCCGTCAGGGTGTTGTCTGAACCAATCTGTCCAATCGTGGTCGGGTTCGATTCGTCGATGCTGCCATCCAGTCGCCGGGTGAGGATGCTTGCCAGATCGAAGCGGAAACCGTCTACATGCATCTCCTTGACCCAGTAGTGCATGCTGTCGACAATCATCTTGCGGACAGCCCGGTTGGCGGTATGGAGCGTATTGCCCGATCCCGAATAATTGGCGAACGGATCGCGAGGGTTGCTGGTTAAGGTGTAATATGTAGTGTTGTCGATCCCTTTGAAACTGTAGGTGGGGCCCTGTTCGTTTCCCTCGCCGGTATGGTTGTAAACCACATCCAGAATGACTTCGATGCCGGCTTTGTGCAGGGCTTTGACCATTTCACAAAATTCGATGT
>CAYPET010000124.1:0-774 GCA_964409905.1 uncultured Chitinophagaceae bacterium
GTTAGCAGGCTATCGGCTGCTTCAGTAATTACTGCCACCACTGCATTTGGTATGGGTCCGGCCTCGGCCATTACCGCCAGCGCAAGCAGCATTATTGAGATGGAATCGGTTAACTTTTTTGTGAATCATCAAATACTTTTGGTTTGGCCACTAAGTATATCGATGATGATTACCTATTATTTTGTGAACCGCTATTTCGACAAGAAAAACAACCTTGACAATTCAAAAAATACTCAAGAGGAGCAAACAGTCGATGCGCCAATTATTTACGCTATTATTCCGGTATTACCCATTATGTTACTAATTGTTTTTTCGGAACTATTCAATTTCTTCAAAACCCCAATCAAACTGGATACTACCACGGCTATGATTATTAGCCTTTTCATAGCGGTTACCTTCGAATTAATCAGAACCCGTAGTTTAAAGTTTGTTTTTGATTCGTTTAAAATTTTCTGGAACGGCATGGGTAATATTTTTAAAACAGTAGTCACCTTAATTATTGCCGCCGATATTTTTGCCAAGGGTCTGATAAGTCTGGGATTTATAGACGGACTTCTTTCCGTGACACAAAATTTGGGATTAAATGCTGTTGGAATTGGTATTGTTATGGCAGTTATGATTTTTCTGGCTTCCATGCTTATGGGTAGTGGCAATGCTTCATTTTTTGCTTTCGGACCCTTAGTTCCAAAGATCGCGACCAAACTTGGTGTAGACAGTACCTCAATGATTTTACCCATGCAGCTATCGGCCTCTATGGGACGAACCGTATCTCCT
>CAYPET010000124.1:784-1629 GCA_964409905.1 uncultured Chitinophagaceae bacterium
TTATCATTGCCGTGTCTGAGATAGCAGGTGTTTCTACCCTGCAAATTGTAAAACGCAATCTTATTCCCTTAGGTGTTGCGTTAATTATTATGCTTATTTATCACTTTCTATAGTCCATGCTTAAACTACTTAAAAATACTCATCTATTTGCGCCCGAAGCTCTTGGCAACCAAGATATTTTAATTGCTAACGACACTATTATTGCCATAGACAGCAATCTTGATAGTTTTAAATCTTTGGCCGAGGTGCACGACTTTTCTGATTGCATTGTTACACCGGGTTTGATTGACCAGCACATTCACATTACCGGTGCCGGCGGAAAAGATGGCTATGCCTCTATGACTCCTGAAATTGGCTTAAGCGAACTTATAGCATGCGGTACTACCACAGTTGTAGGATTATTAGGGACCGACGGCACATTACGAAGTATCAGAACCTTATATGCCAAAGCTAAGGCTTTAGAGCAAGAAGGCATTACGGCCTATATGTATTGTGGTTATTACGGGGTTGATTCAGTCACCATTACTGATGGCATTCAGAGTGATATGATTTTTATTGATAAGGTGTTAGGATGTAAAATTGCCATCAGCGATATTCGTTCGTCTTATCCCACCGCCTTAGAACTACTCAGGAAATTAAGAGACATCCGCGTTGGCGGTAGTCTGGCTAATAAAAAAGGGATATTACATATTCATCTTGGTAATTTAGACACTAAAATGGATGTGCTGTTTGAATTGGTGAACAAGTATCAGTTCCCCATTCAGCATATGTCACCAACCCATGTTGGCCGTACCAAAGAACTTTTTGAACAAGCCATTGAATTTGCTAAATTAGGAGGTATTATT
>CAYPET010000125.1:0-1620 GCA_964409905.1 uncultured Chitinophagaceae bacterium
ATCATAACACTTTTTCAAGTATTTAGAAAAAAAGAGGGTCATTTCTGACCCTCTCAATCAATCCTCATAAACTCTACATTCTAAAGCATTAGGATTTGAATCACAATAAAGTTCCAAAGGTGTTGGATCGTGATCATTATTCGGATGATTCTCTTTGTATGCTTTAAGTGCTTTTAGTTCTTCCTCAGTATGTCTTCTTGATTGAGGAGAAATCATAGGATCACTCAAAAGATCTTCATCTCTTTGAATGTGTTTATCTATGTTTTCCATTGTTTTGTAGCGTGATGATAGTATTTAGATTAACCACCTCTTTCTCGAAGACTTCTTACAAGATACTCAGTGAACTTTTCCATTTTTTCAGGAACAACTGCCTGCGGTCTTTGATTGATTACGTTTTTAAGTGCAATCATTTCATACCACTCATCTTCACTCAAATTATCTTGCCCTCTCGATGGAAGAGTCATACCTTTGCTCCCGTGTTTGTCAGCAAATCATAACACTATTTAAGCAAGATGTGTAGTTTCTTAATATTCATTTAAGAATGTCGTAATAATTCTTAATCTCTAAAGAATGATCCAAAAGAACCACTATCTCCGGGTTTGCGATTCTCAAGCATATCCATCAACTCTTCAATTTTTTTACATTGTTCCATATCAAGAAGAAGTTGCGATAGTTGCTTTACTACCAAAGGTTTTTCTGATGTGGATGCAACTCTAATAGCAGCACGAAGATGACTCTCAGCTTCTAAAATATGATCCAAAGTTTGTTTGCTTAGGGCCATTTCAACATTCCTCCATTCCAATAGGTTTAGTTACTTTTCTCAATTCAAAACTACCATCGCCACGATCAATCCATTCTACCAAATCATCTTCTTTAATACTTGCTGCTTCCATCAAATCATCAGGAAACTGCACATAATATTCTCCGCTGATACCATCAACTTCTACAGGTAGTTGCCACTTGACTACTTTATCTTCTTTTGGTTCTTTAATCCAAAATCCATCAGCAGTCATTTCCCAACCATCAGCAACCATTTCATCATAAGTTGCCAACTTCTTTGGTTGATTAGCATCAATTTCTGCTTTCTCGCACATTGCATTTAGTTCTTCTTCAGTGTAGCGAAGTGCTTCCATGTCACTATGTCCCCAAGGAGGCATAATGTCTTCCACTTTGCGTTCTTCAGGGTAATAATTCTCTTCCCAGAAGTCACTCCATGCTTTTTCACACTCGGCAGACTTATCATTTTTATCACAAGTTAGTTTAGATTTACCTGAAGTATCACTATCACATCCTTCATAGTATTCTCTTTCTTTAAGAATAGCATCAACATCTTCTTTATCATACACATTACCATTCAAAAGTGCAAGAAGTTCATAACATCTTGCAGCATGATTTTTATAACAATGGTAATTATCTGTCACCACATGTTTAATGACATCAAAAATCTCCTGCGGTGATGCTTCACTACTATTGATTGCATCTTCAATCCACTTCTCAAGATTTTCAAGAGAATACTTTTTGTAGTCAAAGTTGTTCATAATCAATCTCTTGGTTTAGGTTTGTTACACTCATTACAGTAGAACGAAAGTCCACTCTTGAAGTATTTTACACGTTGGAAGT
>CAYPET010000126.1:0-1604 GCA_964409905.1 uncultured Chitinophagaceae bacterium
GCTATAGCTTATCTGCATTGACCTATATTTTTTGTAATGACCAATATTTGTTAGACCTTAATCAAACCTATCTTTCACACGACACCCTCACAGATATTATTACCTTTGATTATGTAGAGGGCACTGTAGTGTCTGGGGATATTTTTATCTCTGTAGACCGCCTTAAAGAAAATGCAGCAATTTTTAAAGTTTCGTTTGAAGAAGAGCGTTTAAGGGTCATGGCCCACGGTCTCCTTCATTTAATGGGATATAAAGACAAAACCGCTGAGGATCAGGAGGTTATGTCTAATAAAGAAAATGAAAAAATTAAAATGTTCCACGTGGAACAATAGTTGTTATGTTTCAAGATAAGTATGATGTAATTGTTGTAGGTGGCGGTCATGCAGGTGCAGAAGCGGCTGCCGCGGCTGCCAATATGGGTTCAAGCACACTATTGGTTACTATGAACCTGCAGTCTATTGGTCAGATGTCTTGCAATCCAGCCATGGGAGGTATTGCTAAGGGTCAAATAGTGAGAGAGATTGACGCCCTAGGCGGTTACAGTGGTATTGTTTCTGACCTCTCAGCCATTCAGTTTAAAATGCTCAATAAATCAAAGGGCCCTGCTATGTGGAGCCCAAGAACTCAGAACGACAGAATGCGCTTTGCAGAAGAATGGCGTTTGGCCTTGGAGCGCACCCCTAATGTAGATTTTTATCAGGACATGGTCTCTTCTCTTATTATAGAGGGAAACACTGTGACTGGTGTGAAAACGTCTTTAGGTATTCCCATTTACGGCAGGACTGTTGTGCTAACAAACGGTACTTTCCTCAATGGGCTAATTCATATTGGTGAACGTCAGCTTGGAGGAGGTCGTGCAGGTGAAAAAGCTTCTACCGGCATTACAGAGCAATTAGTTGCCCTTGGCTTTGTGTCTGGAAGAATGAAGACGGGAACGCCCCCTCGAGTAGACGGAAGGTCGTTAGATTATTCTGTAATGATCCCTCAGCCGGGCGATGCCCTTCCTGAAAAATTTTCATATACCAACACAACAACGCTTACTACTCAAAGGGATTGCCATATGACACACACGTCCTCATTGGTACATGATCTTTTGAGAGAAGGTTTTGACAGGTCTCCTATGTTTAATGGATCTATTCAGAGTCTAGGCCCTAGGTATTGCCCTTCTATTGAAGACAAAATAAATAGGTTTGCAGACAAAGACAGCCACCAACTTTTTGTAGAACCTGAGGGTTGGGACACTGTTGAAGTTTATGTAAATGGTTTCTCTACCTCCCTTCCAGAAGACGTTCAATTCAAAGCTTTACGCTCTGTTAAAGGATTTGAAAATGTGAAGTTTTTTAGACCAGGCTACGCTATTGAATACGATTATTTTCCACCTACACAACTCACCCACACTTTAGAGACAAAATTAATAGAAGGCTTATTTTTTGCCGGGCAGATAAATGGAACAACTGGTTATGAAGAAGCTGCTTCACAAGGTCTAATGGCAGGGATAAACGCTGCTTTAAAAGTGCAGGAAAAAGCGTCTTTTACCCTCAAAAGAGATGAAGCTTATATAGGCGTTTTAATTGACGACCTTATTACCAAAGGAACAGATGAGC
>CAYPET010000127.1:0-1601 GCA_964409905.1 uncultured Chitinophagaceae bacterium
CAAACGCTCCAGCAAAGCGGCAATGATCCGCGCATTCGCTGCAGGAAAGGGGTAACCCCCGAGATCGGTGGGCTCCACCCAGCGCACCTGCTGGCTGGCCAGGGGCTGAGGTTCGCCGCTGATCCAGCGGCACAGATGCACCACAAACCGCAGCCGCTTATGGCTGTAGGCGTGCTCCAGGGTGATCAACTCCTCCCCCACCTCCGCTTCGATCGCCAGCTCCTCCTGAAGTTCGCGAACGATGGTGGTCTCGATCGGCTCGCCGGGCTCCTGCTTGCCGCCCGGGAATTCCCAGAGCCCACCGAGCAAACCTTCATTGAGGCGCTGATCAATCAACACCTGGCCTTCTGCGTTGCGCACCACTCCCACGCCGATCACCTGGAAGGGGAGCTCGCGGGGGGCATCTGTCACGGGGAAGGCGGCAGGGTCGCCGGCAGCGTAGGCAGCGCAGTGGCGCTGCCAAGGGCACTGCTCGCAGCGGGGGTTACGGGGCGTGCACACCGTGGCGCCGAGATCCATCAGCGCTTGGTTGAAGTCGCGCGGACGGTTGGGATCGAGCAGGGCTTCGCTGAGGGCCCAGAACTGGCTGAGCGCGCGTGCCGGCGGCCGCTCACAGGCCACGAGCCGGGCCAACACCCGTTTCACGTTGCCATCGAGGATGGGGAACGGCCGATTGAAGGCCGACGAGAGGATGCTGCCAGCGGTGCTGCGGCCGATGCCGGGCAAGGCGAGCCAGGTGGCGACATCTCCAGGCCAGTCCCGCAGCGCGGACATCTGCCCTTGAAGTTGGCGAACCGCAGCCAACAAACGTCTGGCTCTGGCGTAGTAGCCAAGCCCTTGCCAGAGGAGCAACACGTCGTGCTCCTCGGATCCCGCCAGGGTTGCCAGCGTGGGGAAACGATCCATCCAGCGCATCCAGTAAGGAAGCACGACCTGCAGCTGGGTCTGCTGGAGCATCACCTCGGCCACGAGCACGCCGTAGGGATCAATGCGCTCGTTGGATCCAGGCCATCGGCCATTGGGATGGACCATCCATGGCTTCTGGCCTGGTTCTGTGCGCCCGGCCATGACCCACCAACGCAAAAGCTGCTGGCGCAGGACGGGAGCTTGATCCGTCCAAGCCTCCAGAGCCATGGCGAACATTGGGCTTGGCACTGGCTACTTCAAGGCACCCACAAGCTTGCTATCCCTGTGGTGTTGACCTGGCCTCATGCCCACTCTGCGACGCCGTTCAGGCTGGATCACTCGAATCCCAGTGCTTGTGTTGGCACTAGCCGCAAGTAGCGCAGCCTCCGCCAACCCACGGGCCTGCAGCAACGCCACCTTGAAGGGCACGTACCTCTACAACGAGAGCGGGGTCCTCAATGGGAAGCCCTACGCCGAAAGCGGTCGTGAGGTGTACGACGGCAAGGGCGGCATCGTGTTGAGCTATCGCGGCTCCGATGGCGCGGGCGGCATCGAACGGGCTACTTACAGCGTTAGCGCCGACTGCACCGGCACGGCCACGTACCCCGATGGCCAAAAGGCCACCAGCTTCATCAGCCCCGACGGCAGCCGCTTCGTGTACACCATCACGGCAGCTCCAGGACGGCAGCCCACGG
>CAYPET010000128.1:0-1599 GCA_964409905.1 uncultured Chitinophagaceae bacterium
AGCGCTGCGCCGTTGGAATCCATCGTCGCGGTCCCGCGTCAGGCTTCACCGCCACTCGCCGCCCTCGTAAGAGCGCGTCTCCTCAGAAGTACTGCTTGCGCTTGGAGGAGCTCAAAATATTCAACATATCTCGATACTTGGCGACCGTTCGACGCGCAATCTTGATGTCGTGCTGGTCGCGAAGAATCTCCACGATTTGCTGATCTGACCAGGGGTTCTTCGGGTCTTCTTCGTTCACGATCTTCTGAATGGCCTGCTTCACGCTCTCTGACGCGATGTCTTCCTTCCCTTCGCGTTTGATTGCGGAGTTGAAGAAAAACTTGAGCTCGAAAAGCCCACGCGGCGTGTGGACGTATTTATTACTGGTTACACGCGAAATCGTGCTCTCGTGCATCCCCACCGTCTCGGCCACATCACGGAGAATCATCGGCTTCAGGTGCTGAATCCCAAGCTCAAAGAAATCTCGCTGCTTCTCGACGATGCACTCGGTCACTTTGACGATCGTCTTGCGTCGCTGGTCGATACTCCGAATGAGCCACTGCGCGGACCGAAGCTTTCCTTGTATGTACTCCTTGGCCTTGGGGTCTTCCTGCATCGCAGCCCGGTAGAACCCACTGATCTTCAGCTTTGGCATGCCGTCATCGTTCGGCACGACGTAGAATTGGTCCCCGACCCGATGAACGTAGACGTCGGGGGTGATGTAGCGAGGTTCCTCCGAGATGTAGTTCCGCCCCGGGCGGGGCTCGAGGTCAGCGATGACCTGAGCCACGTCATAAATCTCTTCGACCGCCACCTCGAGGTCGCGCGCGATCCGGTTGTAGTTCCGGTTTTCCAGATCCGCGATGTGCTTGGAGATGACCTCCACCACGAGTTGATCCATGCCGATCAACTCAGCCTGGACCAGCAAACACTCTTCGAGGGTACGGGAACACACGCCGACCGGGTCGAAGCGCTGCATCATCTTGAGGACCTCTTCAGCGTCCTCCGGGTGCAATCCTGCTTCCTCCGCGAGCTTCGGCACGGTCTCGTCTGCGGCCATACCCTCGATCTTTAGGTAGCCAACCTCGTCGAGGTTCCCCATGACCAGTGCGCCGAACTTGATCTCGTCGTCGACGAAATCCCCCATTCGAAGCTGCCAAAACAGGTGGTGACTGAGGTCTTCACCGCGCGTCAGCGTCTGGTCGACTCCAGGCAACTCTTCGTCGCCGCCGCGACGGAACGAAGGCATTGGCGCCTGCAAGGAATGGTTCTCGAGATAGCGCTCCCAGTCGATGTCCTCTTTCTTCTCTTTGTTCTCGACCGTGGTCAACTCGCGGTCGTCCGACGCGATCTGGCGGTCGATCGTGGTCGACTCCTCGGGAATCTGAACCTCGCGGAGGTCACGTCCGTCCAAGGAGTCTTCGAGCACGGGGTTTTCGAGAAGCTCCTCTTGGACCATCTCGGCAAGCTCCATGCGGGACATCTGCAGCAGCTTGATGGCCTGCTGCAGCTGCGGCGTCATCACCAACTGCTGAGAGAGTCGGAGCTGTTGCTTGATTTCCATTCGCCGACCGTATTCACCGCCAGCGTCTGCGCGCCGTCCACCGTCGAACCCAGCAC
>CAYPET010000129.1:0-1577 GCA_964409905.1 uncultured Chitinophagaceae bacterium
TCTCCCATTCTTGTTGCAGGCTTTCCATTCGTATTTCTTTGTACGAATTAGAAATGGCAGGTGCAATAAATATAGGCAGTCTTTGCACGCCTTTAGAAGTGATCCATTCGTGCGTGGTATAATCTTGCGCTTGCTTTAAATACTTACCTGCCTCAACTCCTCTAAATTGACCGTTCTTTTTAACTTCAAGGCCAAACATAACACCTGATGTATTGCACGTTAAAACATAATCAATGCGCCTACCTTGAACGCTGTTAACTTCCCTTTCAATATGAAAAAAAGCCTCAAGCCATTTATCAATTTTTGCTCTGTAACTTTCTTCTGGTTTCATTTCTTCCATAACATTATAGAATAAAAAAACCCTTTCGAGTTTCCCATGCCGGTGGTACTCCTCAAAAGGGTTTTGTTTAACTAAAATCTTCCATCGTTCCGGCAAACGATACTGCCATTGCAGCGGTTCAAAGATAAAAAAATCATTTCTTACGCGCAAAGATGCGCCTTATCACATAGCTTCTTAAAATGCTAGCAGCAAAGAATACAAAGGTTATGATAACATTTTCACCCAGTGTTACGGCAATGCCTAAGGTAGGGTAAATTACAAGTTGAATGCAGAAGCTAACAAGTAGCCCCACCACCGTATTAACCACGGCCTCTATAAAAGATAGTTTTTTGCTTTGCATTAGAAAAGTGTTAATTGTGAAACGTAATTTTTAAACCTCAACTCCTGCGCCTTAAAGTAGTCTTCATCAAGCTCACAGGCCACAAAATCAAGCTTTGCCCTATGTGCTGCAACGCGGCTACTTCCTGAACCAAGATGCGTATCTAAAATTTTGTCGCCTTCTTTAGCGTAGTTTTTGAATATCCAGTCGTATAGTTTGACCGGTTTTTGGGTTGGGTGGAATTTCTCGCCTTCCATTCCAATAAATCCGCTGTAAGGTATCACGACTTTTTTCAACGCTATATCAAAAGATGTCCAAGCTAATTCCCCATCAGAAAAAGAGCAACTTGTAGCCACACATTTATCCCAAAAAATCCACCCCATTTTAATTGGTAAATGTTCAGTCATATAATTTGCACCCCATACAATTTGATTTTTAGATACTCTGAAAAGTTCCTGCCAATATTTAGCGGTTGGAGTTTCATTATCCCATTTCTTTATGGCTCTTTTTTTTGACTTAGTGTCCCTTTTTCTACCCGCGTTCATATTTACATTTATCCCATAAGGCGGGTCAACTACGGCAAGGTCAAAATAGCCATCAGGATAACGCGCCATTAAAGCCATGCAATCTTCGTTTGTTACTTGGCTAATCATAACGCATCCCACACTTTTAGAAATTCATCAACCGTACCAACCACATAAACATCGCCCCACTCGCTTTTAATGAATTGCTTCTGAGCTTCGCTTAGTTTGTCGCGGCCAATCTTCACCTCAAAATAAAGCGGGTATTGTCGGGGCCTCATGATTTTCACATCAGGCTCTCCAACAATCTGGTCCGCGTTTTTCACATAAGTAACACTAGCCACCCTGCCGTGCTCTTTGCCGCCAATAAAGCGGCTGATATGCTTTTTGCCACTGT
>CAYPET010000130.1:0-1569 GCA_964409905.1 uncultured Chitinophagaceae bacterium
GTTTATTCTTCGTGGTGAGCTCACCTGCCCTTGTATCATCCAATGTTCTGTCTTTTGACCTTGTTTTAAGTCATATCGCTCAAATGGTACCTGTTCATCGTTTGGACCACCAATGTAGCTAAGGCCCTCTTGTTGACAGGGGTAATCACCTGTATTTAATGAGTTTAATGGAAGCTGATGGCACTCTCCGGTCGCCACTAGTAGTGCGTTTGTACTCTGATCAACAGAATAGTATTTTAAAAATCGAATCAAAGTAATTGGACCTTGATCCCGATCCCGATCCTGATCCTGATCCTGATCCTGATCCTGATCTTGATCCTGATCTTGATCCTGATCCTGATCCTGATCTTGAGAATCAGAATTATGATTTAAACTATTTTGTTGAGCTTGCTCCTGACCTAGCGAAAGCTTATCACTATTTTCTATAAGCTCTAGTAGCGATGAACTTGATACCAATAGAAAAATGAGAACAGGAATTACGTAGGTCCATTTTCTTTTCCTCCAGAGCCCCGGGATAGTTATCAACCAGATGATCAAGATGATTACTGAAATCAAAGTAATGACATGAGAAACATCAATATGGTTCTCAATACTCCAATCTACGAGCCAGTAAGGCCTCACCGGATGAGATTCATGTACTCCCATGAGCTGATGCGGAATATTTACTAAAATAGCTAATTCTATAAATGAAGATATCTTTGGGTAGAGCTTTCTAAAATATTTTAACACCAAAAATAGGCTAAGAGAAATACTTAAAACAGTAAGTAATTGAATCCCCCATATTTTAACATCTAGGCCAGTATAAGGTGTATAAACTAGGAGCTCCGCACCAATGATTGAGGTAAATATAATTGCTGCGATAGCCCTTGGGTTACACAAATAACAAATTAAACTAAAAACAATACTGTGGATTCCAAATATCGAGAGACTGCACCATAGAGAGCAGTATGCTGCGCTTGCTAGTATGGTAATTAAATAGATACTTAGCATGATTGAAAATTATTATTGAACATGTCCTAATTTCTTTTTAACGTCATCAACTGAACTTGTTTTTTTGCCGGTATTTTCATTACTGGTACAGCGTATATCAGGTTCAGTGATATTCGGGTCCACATAATCTTTGTTAATGTCGAAATTTCTTTGTATTTCTTCCTCAATTGCTCTGACAATTGATGATGCACTTTCTTCATCAGTAAGGGGAGAACCAAGATACATTCGGTTTAGGGCAGATATAGAGCTGCCCAGCTTCCTGAGTTGCGTGATATAATTATTACCATCTAATTTTCTGGAAGATATAATCTCGATCTTTTTATCAATTACCTCTTCAAATAGAAGTTTCGTCTTATTATTATCTTTTGTTCTAGCTAACGAATCTTTTTGTTTTTGCATCAGCTTTATAAATGCTTCGTATATTTTTTGAGCCTCACCATCTAGACCTTCCAGACTTGAGACACAATGCAAAATTTGCTGCGAGAGTTTTTGCGTTTCATCGAGGTAATTTGAACCATCAATTTTTTGAATATCTCGTAACAAAAACGCGATATGATTTCGGATTAATTGACTTGGTCC
>CAYPET010000131.1:0-1559 GCA_964409905.1 uncultured Chitinophagaceae bacterium
GAAAGCGTCGGATGTGGGAAGACCGTTTGCATGAGGTCTTCTTCTGTTGTTTCAAGCTGACGACCAACGACATAGCCTTGTATCAGCTCGGTGACTTCTGCGCCGACCATATGCGCGCCGAGAAGCTCGCCTGTTTTGGCATCAAACACCGTTTTGACCATGCCTTCAGGTTCGCCCAGAGCGATCGCCTTACCATTGCCTACGAAGGGGAAGCGGCCCACTTTGACATCATAGCCAAGCTCTTTGGCTTTGGCCTCTGTATAGCCAACGGAGGCAACCTGCGGGTGGCAATAGGTGCAGCCTGCGATGCTTTCGGGGCGTACGGCGTGGGGCTTCTGCCCTGCGATCATTTCGGCAACCATGACGCCCTCGTGGGAGGCTTTGTGCGCAAGCCAAGGCGCACCTGCGATATCGCCGATGGCGTAGAGGCCTTCGACACCCGTGCGGCAATATTCATCGACGACAACATGCGTGCGATCGATCTGCACGCCGAGCGCCTCTAAGCCGAGGCCTTCGACGTTGCCGACGATACCGACAGCGGAGATGACAGTGTCAAACTCTTGGGTTTCGACTTTGCCACCCGTCTCAATGTGAGCTGTGACTTTTCCTTTGGCGCGGTCGAGCTTTTTGACCATGGCTTTTTCCATGATCTTCATGCCTTGCTTGACGAATTGTTTCTTGGCGAAGGCGCTTATTTCGGCGTCTTCTACGGGAAGGACACGGTCCATAACTTCGACAACCGTCGTGTCGGCGCCGAGCGTGTTATAAAAGCTTGCAAACTCGATGCCGATCGCGCCAGAGCCGATGACGAGGAGCTTTTTGGGCATGCGCGGCGGTGTGAGCGCGTGTTTGTAAGTCCAGACCAAATCACCATCAGCCTCAAGGCCTGGCAGCTCGCGGGCGCGCGCGCCTGTGGCGAGGACGATGTGCTTGGCAGTCAGCTCCTCGGTGCCCTTTTCGGTTTTGACACTCACCTTGCCTTTGGCGGTCACGGTGGCTTCGCCCATGACGGTCGTGATTTTGTTCTTTTTCATCAGGTGGGAAATGCCGCCTGAAAGCTGGCTCGCGACGCCGCGAGAGCGTTTGACCACAGCCTCAAGATCATAGTTGATATTGTCAGCAGAGAGGCCAAACTCTTTGGCACGGTGCATCAGGTGAAAGACCTCGGAGGAGCGCAGCATCGCCTTTGTCGGGATGCAGCCCCAGTTGAGGCAGATACCGCCCATGTGCTCACGCTCGACGATCGCTACGTTGAGGCCAAGCTGCGCGCCGCGGATAGCGGCCACATAGCCGCCCGGGCCTGCGCCGACCACGATCATATCAAAGGATTTAGCTGCCATGTCTGTCTCCGGTCTGGTCACGGGAATCTCGTACTCACGACTGCACCAAAAATATTAGTTTGACGTTAAACTAATTTTCTTTTCAGGGCAATCACCCACGCGAATGCTGCCGCGAAATGCCGCGCCATATCGGGTAACCTCTTGGAACAGAAGCGTTTAAGCGGCTTCCAACTGCCGAACGGTCGCGCCATATCCGCCATTGGCCATATAGATAGCTTC
>CAYPET010000132.1:0-1558 GCA_964409905.1 uncultured Chitinophagaceae bacterium
TGTTGGCTTTTGAGTTGCTCCGCTACGCCGGCTACCTGATCCTCCAGATGCGCGAGTAAGGGTGAGCCACGCTCATTCCAGACCGCAGAATAGGCTTCGGCCGAGCGCTTGGGGCGCGTATTGAGAATGATGCCGTTCAGAATCAGCCACCAAATGGGTCGCGGCACTTCTACAACGCGAGGATCCCACAGGAACTGCTTCAAATAGGGTTTGAGTGCCTTGGCGGTCGGGGCCTCAGGTGTCCCGAGATTCGTCAGCAGGACGCCAATGCTCGGCACGGTCGCATGCTGATAATCGGACTGGCCGAGGTATTTCATAGTGGGTTCCTGAGCGCTGTTGGCTTGATTTGCGCGCCCCAGCGCGAGATCACACGGGCCGCGATTGTACCTTATACGCGAATTGACTCGTCTCTGATCAGTGCGTAAAACGAGGGGTCGCCGGGCCCGATCGCGGCGTACTCACAAGGCAATAATAGGAGCTGACCATGAGTCTCGATTTTGACAGTGCTCGGTTGCCCAACCCGCATTTCACCGAAGAACATCACGCATGGCGCGAGGCGCTGCGCAGGTTTATCGATACCGAAGTCATGCCCTATGCGGATGACTGGGACGAGGCGGGTGCGATTCCCACTGAGCTGTGGCCAAAAGCGGCTGAAGTCGGTCTTCTTGGGTTGGGCTATCCCGAGCAGTTCGGCGGCACGCCTACAGACAGCTGGCACTCCTGGATTGTGAATGAGGAGCTCTCCCGGGTCGGTGCGGGTGGTATCAGCGCCTCTCTCATGGTCCATGGTATCGGCTTGCCGCCAGTCCTTAACTGGGGGCCGGAGTGGATGCAGGCGGAGGTTGCGCCGCAGGTGTTGAAAGGTGAGAAGTGGATCTCGCTGGGGATTACAGAACCCGGCGGTGGCTCAGACGTGGCGAATCTCGCAACCACCGCAGTGCGCGATGGCGACCACTACGTGGTCAGCGGAAGCAAGACCTACATTACCGGGGGTATGCGCGCCAACTGGGTGTCGACCGCAGTCAGAACTGGCGGATCGGGCGCGGGCGGTGTCTCCATGCTGTTGATTCCAACTGATGCTGAAGGCTTCTCGCGGACACCGCTGGACCGCAAGATGGGTTGGTGGGCATCGGATACCGCCACCCTCTACTTTGACGAAGTCCGTGTGCCGGTCGACAACCTCATCGGCACCGAGAATGAAGGCTTCAAGGTCATCATGACTAACTTCAACAGTGAACGGATGGGCATGGCCGCTGCCATGGAGGCCTATGCGAGAGTCTGCCTTGAGGAAGCGGTTGCCTGGGCGACGGAGCGCAAAACCTTTGGCAAGCGTCTCGCTGATCATCAAGTGATCCGCCACAAAATCGCGCAAATGAAGCAACAGCTTAACGCCACCCAGGCCTATATCCGCTTTTGTTACGAGTCGATTGAAGCGGGTACGCCCAACCCGGGCGATATCGCATTGTTGAAAGTTCAAGCGAGCGAGGTGATGGAGTTCTGCGCCCGCGAAGCCATGCAGATTCTAGGTGGCCTCGGTTACATGAGGGGTAACCGGGTT
>CAYPET010000133.1:0-1551 GCA_964409905.1 uncultured Chitinophagaceae bacterium
CACGGACGAAGGAGATTCCTTACACGGTCTGCAAGCCAGTCTACGAGACCCGCGAGCAGTGCTACACGGTCTGCAAGCCGGTGTACGAGACACGGACGAAGGAGATTCCTTACACGGTCTGCAAGCCAGTCTACGAGACCCGCGAAAGGGAGATCTGCCGGACCGTCTGCAAGCCTGTCCACTTCACCAAAACGGTTAAGGTTTGCCGAGGGCATTGGGAAACCGAACGCTGTGAGATTCCCGGGCCGGTTGTCACGAAATGTGTACGGGAACCCGGCTGCTGGGAGAGTGACTGCTCTGGCCGCCGGTGCTATCGCCCTGGTCCAGTGAAAAAGATCCAGGTTCAATGCCCACCGCGGACGGTTTGCAAAAAAGTGTGGGTGCCCGAAATCTGTGAAAAAGAGGTCGCCTGCGTCCGCTACGAGCGGGAAACGATTGTCGACAAGCAGTGCTACAAGGTCTGCAAAATGGTTCGCGAGCAGCGGGTAAAGACCTGCTGCTACAAGGTCTGCAAGATGGTGCCTGAGCAGCGGGTGCGAACCTACAAGGTCTGCAAGATGGTGCCCGAACGGCGAGTGAAGACCTGCTGCTATCAGGTCTGCAAGATGGTCAGCGAGCAACACTCCCGCGAAGAATGCTATAAGGTCTGCACCATGACCAAAGAAACGTGCATCCGCAGGGTGCCCTATTGCGTGACTCGTCCAGTGCATTACACCCGGACGATCGATGTCTGCCGGATGGTGCCCAAGAAGGTGGCCTACACCGTAACCCGCTGTGTGCCCAAGACCGTCTGGCGGGAAGTTCCCTGCGAACCGAATTGCGGCTGTGAGCCAACCTGCAGTTTTGAGAACTGACCAGTTGTCGGAGGGTGGCCTGGTTTCACCCACGCACGAAAGAAATGGAAGCGGCCCGGATCGAAGGATCAGGGCCGCTTGTCATTTGTCGACAACCTTTGCTGGTTCCGTCGCTGATTTGTGCAGGCCCTGCCAGCTGCCCGCTGGCGTTACTCGGCTTCCGGCTCAATGGAAGCCGACATGGCACCCTTTGAACGAGCCAAGAGCCGATCGGCACCAAAGGCATGGATCTGGTCACGTTTCAACTCGGCGTGCTCACGTGTGGTGGTCAGGATCACTGCCCGGCCGGTTCGATCGACCTCGGTAGCAAGCTTGAGTCCCGTGGTGGCGGGGTGGCCGAAGAGTTGCTGCAGCATGGCAACCACATACTGGTAGGTGTGGTCGTTGTCATTCCAGAGGATGACGTGGTAGCGAGGCTGCCGCTTGGGCTGGCCAGACCGCCGGGCCTTTTTTGTCGTCTTTTCGGCTGTTGTGCGGTCGGGATCAGCAGTCGTGGCGGTCATGAGTCCCTCAAAGCGGCCGTGAAATATCCGCGGTTCAAAACCGAAGCATGACAGTATAGAGTTTGCGGGGCTTCAGTCACTACTCGCACCCCCGCCCCGGAGGCCTCTGTGCTCGATCGCCGCTTTGTTGCCGACAATGTTGACCTCATCACCGAAAACTGTTGCCAGCGGGGGTCGTCCGCTGACGTCTCTCG
>CAYPET010000134.1:0-1551 GCA_964409905.1 uncultured Chitinophagaceae bacterium
ACAAGGCATTCGAGAAACGGTTCCCCGCTGCTCCTAAAGTGAACAGGCAGGACTCGGACCAGCTCTTCCTCATCTCGCGCGGCGCATCTGCCATGCGCCGCACCGAAGGTAAACTGTCCCCGCTCACGCATACCAGAAGCTCCAGCCGTGTATGTATGTGTTTGCTTCCTCTCTTCGTCTTCGTCACTCTCTCTCTCTCTCTCTCTCTCACTCTCTCTCTCTCTCTCACTCACTGGACTCCTCTTCTCAAACCTCCTGCCCTCATGTTTGTTTCCGCAGGAATCAAGAAAGCATCCAACACTTTATCATCGAGTTCTGGCGCGTTGAGTACAACACAGCGCCGCGTCAATCGGCTGGATGGGCCTTTTGGCCAGGCTACAGGCGACTCGGACAAGTGGCTGCAGTATGTATCCAGCTTCCTGCAGGAGGGTAGCAGCCCCCGTCAGATATCCATCATCGTGCCTCACTGCCTGGCACCAAACCGTGGTGTGGTGGCGCTGAAGGAATTCTACTTGGGCGTACGCGATCAACGCCATGAGAGTGGTCGCAAGGTTGCCGAGAGTGCTTATCCTTTAGTGGCGACGTCAATGTACAGCGGTATCCCCCGCGCGGGCTGGGTTGCTGCAGGCAAACACATCGTGGAGTTAGTGAATGCTTGCCTCTCTGCGCCGTCCTCTTCGAGTGCACCGACCTCTTCGAGTGCACCGACCTCTTCGAGTGCACCGACCTCTTCAAGTGCCGTTACTTCTACAATGGATGATGACGAACCGATGGAGGGTTCTCCACGGGATGTTGTCTTGCAGCGGGTCTCTTTGAGCAGCGCGGCGCGAGTGCAATGCCTTCTCGACGCTTTCTCGTGCACGATGATCTCTGCTGGTTACATGCTCATAGCTTTGGCAGAACAACACCCGCAGTTCACATGTAGCCAAGGACCTGCCAAAGAGAACGTGCGGACCTATGAGATCCTGGCTGGTTTATGTGATCCTCCAACGCAGCACCATGATCAGCCCTTGCCTATGCGTGGCAGCTATGTGTTGGTTCAGTTTGGAGTAGCTGGGGACTTCAACTCCAACTGGTTCCCAGGCAAAATCACCAGCATCGACACATCTAAGGTGACTGGGCGCAGTTATTTCGACGTCCTCTACCTTGACGGCGAGTTCCAGGGCAGCATCCCTCAATCGCGTGTGAACGCATGCTCTGGTGACTGCGCGCGGACAGTGCAAGCCACTCCTGCAGGCTGCATAGGGCCAGATGAAGTGGCGAGCTATCTGCGGCGTGACGCCCTCAATGAGTTTGCCTTTCCTTCTTCAGACTCTGAAGACGAGGTGCTGGATGTGGAGGTCGAGATCAGTGCGCACATGCCACAAGCAGAAACCATGTCTTCGCGTGACCTGCTGGATGCTATCTCTGCAAAGGGAAAATACACTTCTGTCATGGAGAGCACGTGCGGGCACCAGGACCGCACCGGTGCACAGTATGCCACAAATTTCCTACTGGAGAACAAGTTTACCGCTCCGAATGGCCCAGTTGATCCTGCATGGAGTTTGCAAG
>CAYPET010000135.1:0-1537 GCA_964409905.1 uncultured Chitinophagaceae bacterium
TGCCAGTTGCCCCACTTGGCCACCTGCTCTGACTGCAGATTCACCACACTTCCCGCGGGGACATAACCTCGTCCCCTGCCGGGATAGCGTGTCTGTGACAGCGCACGCACCAGGCAGGCCTGTTTATCACGGCAGGCGAGCATTCCCAGTGGATTGGGAAAACAGGGGCCGCCCCACAGAGCAAGCGCCACAAACAGTTCCTGATCCTCTTCGAAGATTCCGTGAAAAATCACACGATCTACGTGGGACTGCCAGCCCCCCTGTTCGTTATCGACGTACAGCTGCCCATCCTCAACCCGGTAACCGGGTAGAGAGGGATGTGCCGTGACGCGACCTGAAATCCGCTGTTTCAAAACGGTAATTTCGGGTTCGTCGAATCCAATCAGACAGACGTGTTCATTCATGTGATTACCCTGATAACAACAGTTACTTTAACAGACCTCAGGTACGGCAAAGACGACATCCGAACGCATCGCGTACTTGATGCCCGTCTCCACCATGTTACCTGAATGATAAAGTTCGTGCGGAAAGATCACGGCCAGTCCGGTTTCCGGTACGACCTGATTGTGATCAAACGTGGTTTCCCCACCCGTATACTCGTTGTTGAGATAAAACAGCACCGTGAAAAATGTCCGACGGATTTCGCTCCATTCGTAGGCAAAGTCTTCATGCCGACGGAACTGTTCGCCCGGCAAATATTTGTAACAGCGCAGCACTTCATTCAGACCGCACGGCTGAAACTCAGCCAGGGGTGAACTCAGATGCGGATACGGGGTGAATCCATCCGTATAAACGTCTGTTAAAGCGGGAACATGCTGCTGCAGACGCTGCCAGTAAGTGTCTGCCAGTTCCTGATCCGTGAAGACGCAACGGGCGCGGACCACGCGGTCTCGATCGCCGGAGAGCTGTTCTTTAAAGCCCTGCTGTTCCAGACGTTCGATGAGCGCAGCACATTCTGTCGCGCTGAGGAAATTTCTCACCTGGATAATGCGTCTCATCGGTCTCTCTCATTTTGCTTTCTCGATCGGTGAATTGTCTCTGATTATTTTAAAAAGAATGGACCGGAGGGGAATCGAACCCATCACATAGACTTTGCAAAAGTCCATCGCCGCCTTGGTACATGCCAGCCCTGGAAATAGAAATAGCAGAGCCCGGAATCGAACCGGGTATTCCAACCTTATGAGAGTCGGCCGGGCACCTGCCCCTCTGCGTCAATAAAAAGTGGCCAGAGCGAGAGTCGAACTCGCACTCCTTGAAGGAACGACTTTCTGAGAGTCGCGCGTCTACCAGTTCCGCCACCTGGCCAGGTGGTTTAATAAAGTGCGTTGGGACGGAGTCGAACCGCCACAGCAGGAAGCGGGTGGGTTACAGCCACCTGGGCTCGCCAATGCCCAGCCAACGCGTGTGTCTTCTATCCAGTAGCACGGGCGGGAGTCGAACCCACAGCATCTCTGGTTCTAAGCCAAAGTGGTCTGCCAGTTGCCTACCGGGCCAGATTTAAAAAAGCACGCCCCCAGAGATTTGAACCCCGATCGAC
>CAYPET010000136.1:0-1531 GCA_964409905.1 uncultured Chitinophagaceae bacterium
TTAATTACCGCATCCTTGGTGACTGCCACTTACGGGCAGGACGAGCATGGTTCCCATGACCTCCCCGGTCATGGCCATGCTGAAGAAGCAGAGCATGGCGAGACGCATGCCGAACATGGGCCTCATGACAGCCACGAGGGGCACAAACACGACGAAGATACGGAGCATTATGAGTCGCACGAGGCTCACGACGTCCAGCACGAAGAAGCGGAATTACATGCTGAGCATGAAGGTCATGATCATGCCGAAGAGGCCGAGCATGGCGAAACTCAAAACGACCATGAAGGTCATGACGACCACGAGGAAGGCGCGGTATCCATTTCCGACGACATTCTGCAGGAGTTCGGTATCTCACTGGGCAAAGCTGGTTCGGAAATTCTCCATGAAGAAGTCATTCTACCCGGGGAAATTCAATTCAACCGGGAGCAACTTGCCTATGTCACACCGCAGTATGCCGGAACGGTGACCGAGATCAAAGCCCGCCTCGCCGATAAGGTCACAAAGGGACAAGTGCTCGCTACTCTCGAAAGCACTGAAACCCTTCGGCCCTTCGAAGTGAAAGCACCCTTTACGGGCACGGTTGTCGCCTATGATATCACGCCCGGCGAAACGGTCGAAGCTGGCATCCCCCTCTTCACCGTTGCCGACCTATCCTCGGTCTGGGCGGATCTGCGGATTTACCAACGCGATCTAAATAAAATCCACAAGGGCCAGCGAGTAGTCGTGGTTAACGGACACGAAGGACCGCAGTATACCGGTACGATTTCCTACATAGCCCCGACCATCGACGAACACACGCGCACGGGTCTTGCCCGCGTGATTGTGGAAAATTCGGACGGTCAATGGCGTCCCGGACAATTTGTAAAAGGCAGCGTTTCCATCGAAGAGCATCGGGCCGATATCGTCATCCCCCGAAGCGCCGTGCTCACGCATGAGGGAAAAACGGTCGTCTTCGTACAAACGGACGATGGCTTTGAGCCGCGTCCTGTCGAACTTGGCCATAGCGACGCCGTATCCCACGAGGTGGTGAGCGGACTCGTCCCGGGCGAGACTTACGTGAAGCGTAATGCCATCTCAGTTAAAGCGGAAATGAACAAAGGCTCCTTCGGCGGTCACGCTGGACACGCCCACTAAGCGAGGAGACAAACAGGATGTTTCAAAAACTAATTGATCTTGCTCTGCGCAACAAACTGGTGGTGGTGCTGCTGACCATCGCCGTGATTACGGGCGGCTACTGGAGCTATAAGAAGCTACCAGTCGACGCCTTTCCCGATGTCTCGCCGGCGCTTGTCCAAGTCTTTACCGTAACTTCCGGTCTCGGCCCCGAGGAGGTGGAAAAATTCGTCACCTTTCCCGTAGAAGCAGCCATGAGCGGCCTACCCAAGGTCGAAGAGATCCGCTCGGTCTCGAACTTCGGACTCTCCGTGGTAAGTGTCTATTTCGAAGAAGGCACCGATATCTACTTCGCCCGGCAGGTGGTGGGCGAACGTCTCTCTGAAGCCCGCGAAGCGATCCCTGAAGGATTCGGCGA
>CAYPET010000137.1:0-1514 GCA_964409905.1 uncultured Chitinophagaceae bacterium
CCTAATATCATCAAAAGGCTTGAGGAGGACGCCGGCATTAGTGTTTTGGCGCCCGGTTTCCCTGCTGAAATGGTGGATGATGAACCTGAAGAACCCGGCTATGAGGTTATTGCAAAATCGTAGTCAGAAAAAGAAGGGAAGATATCATGGCCTCACAACGCCAGCATTTTTTTGATCTTGATAACTTGGAACAAGGCATTTTTCGTCAACTGACCAATGGGATCAGCACTCGAATCTTTCCCGGTGATCAGGCCATGCTTTCAGTGGTTCGGGTGGCGCCAAACGCAACGGGAACCCTGCATCAGCATCCCGAAGAACAATGGGGAGTGATGCTGGAAGGATCAGCCATTCGCCTGCAAGGTGGTGAGGAAATTGCTGTCAAAAAGGGCGATTTCTGGCGCACCCCCGGCGGCGTAGAACACAGCGTGATCGGCGGCCCCGATGGTGCGGTGATCCTTGATGTCTTTAGCCCCCCGCGTGAGGAATATCGCAAATCCGGGTCTGGCTTTGGTGATGGGTCATAACCGTGGCTATCCAACGCGCTAAGGCCCATTTCCCTAAATTATCCGCTGAGGAATTATCGGCGTGGAAAGCTATTCCCGTTGCTATCGCTGGTGATGCCATGAACCGGCAAAACCTGCTCCATAGCAGCATCCGTCCGCTTGGACAGAATTATCACCTGCTTGGTCAGGCCAGAACCGTATCAGTGATAGCAGGAGATAACAGCGCCATTCACGCGGTGCTGGGATTGGTTGAACCGGGGCAAGTGCTGATGGTTGATGGCGGCGGTCATACGGATCGGGCGTTATGGGGTGATATTCTATCCAGCGTGGCCAAGAGCAAGAACCTTGCCGGAATTGTGCTGGATGGCGCGGTGCGGGATGTCGCCGAATTGCGCGCCGGTGATATGCCAGTTTATGCCAGTGGCGTCAGCCCGGCTGGGCCAACAAAGGGCTGGGGCGGAACCATTGATACCGCCATCTCATGCGGCGGCGTTGCCGTTAAGTCCGGTGATGTGATCCTTGGCGACGATGACGGGGTGGCGGTCATCCCGATAGAACGTGTTGCTGCGATCAAAACACTCGCCGAGGAACGTTTGGCGTTTGAGGCCGATGTGTTAAAACGCATCGCCAATGGTGAGGACACGGCGTCCATTTTCGCCCCTCAAACCATTGAAGATATCTAGTATATTGTGGCGTATCTCGGCGCGAGACCAACGCCATTGCCATCCGCTTAAGGGTTGATTAAAATGACAATGTGGTCCCGTAGCTCAGCAGGATAGAGCGACAGATTCCTAATCTGTAGGTCACAGGTTCGAATCCTGTCGGGATCACCATTTTACCCGATGTAAAAGTTCAGATCAAAGCGCCTCAACAATATTCCCGATAGAGGCAACGCCGCCCATCAGATCATCAATAACGCAATAGGGGATATTGGTAGGTGCCAGCAAGGCCAAGACAGCATCTCTTTCCTTGGGGTCTTCACCACTGAGATAGACCAAACGCAAATCATCC
>CAYPET010000138.1:0-1503 GCA_964409905.1 uncultured Chitinophagaceae bacterium
GTAAGCAAAAATGGCCAGGATGGCATTTTGCGCGACAAGATGCCCCGCCCGGCATGGAAGCCGGGCCTAGGCGGGAGATGGGAACCTTGGCTTCGCATCTCCCGCCCGTAAGCAAAAATGGCCAGGATGGCATTTTTGCGAGACAACTAGAATCCGCGGAAGGGATGAGCCGCATCCTTGCCGGCAAGCATTTCGTCAACAGATGGCTTGCTGCCCATGGCGTTGGCAATCGATTCAACAGTTGCCTTGTAGTTGTTGTCGTAGATCGCCTTGTCATCTTCAGCCAGCCAGTGGATGAACACACCGCAGACGATAACGAGGTTTTCAGCTTGATCCTTGGGAATTACGCCGCTGTCGACACTGTCGGCGACGGCCTTGGCAACGGCAGCCTGAGCTGGTCCGAACATCTGCACCGCCTGCTTGGCGCCCTTGATGGTGACCTTGGTCACCATGACAGTCGCTGGCTTGACCGCCAGATTGGGTGTCAGCACGGCCAGCAGGTTTGAGTGCCCCTCGCTTTGTCGAGCGAGAGCATTGGCGAAGGCGGTGCCGACTGGGCCGTCCTTGCTGCCGATCAACAGATCGATATGGGCCACTTCATTTCCGTCGCCGGCCAGGGCTTCACCAATGAACATCGACATGCGTTGTTTCTCCTGAAATCGTTTTGAGTAGAAGCTCTTCATCAACAAGCAAGACGAGGTATCCTGCTGGGCGAAAAGGTAGCCGATTCCGTGAATATCAGCAAACCAGACGGGCTGTTGCCGGCGGTGACTGTGTGCCGTCGCAGGATAGAATCGATGCAGGGTGCCGCATGTGTACAAATTTGCTCGTGATTGGTGCCAGCAGTCGCAGCTTCGCGGAGTCTGCATGCCGGGCCGGCATGACCGTTTCAGCGATTGACCTGTTTGGTGATCGTGATCTGGTGGCGGTCTGCCAGCAGTCACTGCGGCTGCCACGAGATGAGTATCCTCACGGCTTCCTGCAGGCCGCGGCTCAATTGCCCCCGGGGCCCTGGGTGTACGGAGGCGGCCTGGAAAACCATCCTCATCTGCTTGATCAACTTGCTGCGGTCCGTCCGCTTGCAGGAAATGCCGGCCGGCAGACTGTTCTTGTTCGTGACCCTGATCGGCTTGCCGTCCTTGCGAAACGAGCTGGTTTTCAGTTTCCAGCAACCTTCCGTACGCCTTCTGGCGTGCCGGCTGATGGCTCGTATCTGCTCAAGCCACTCGCTAGTGCTGGTGGGCTTGGCGTCATGGCCTGGCGAGGTGGCCTCACGACGGCTGGCAGGGGTGATTCCTGCTGGCAGCAGCAGATGTCAGGGCAGGTCATGTCAGCCAGCCTGCTGCTTGGGCCGAGACAGGGGGAACTCCTCGGGTTCTGTCGGCAATTGATTGGGCATCGCTGGGGAAGTGGGATTCCGTTCGGGTTTTGTGGGGCTGTTGAGCAGCCGCTGCAGCTTTACGCAGACAAGATCAGAGACCGTTTCCATCGATTGGCTCACCT